>DAOMFS010000001.1:0-205783 GCA_035429925.1 Bacteroidia bacterium
CAAAAGTGCGCGAAACACAGAAACCAAATTTTCCCTGCCCGTCTTCACAGCTGTCTGTGGTATATGGGAGGTAGTTGTTTTCGATGATACCAGAGGCATTTGTGAATAGCAAACTGAATACATGTCCCCCTGTTTCAATTTCAAAGCCCAACGCAAGTGGTAGGGTAACAGAAGGGTTGTTGTGGTAATAAGGGCTGAAATTATAGAAATAATCACCTATCACACTAAACCGTTTGGTTAGTTTAACCCGACCGCCGAAGCCAAGGGAGAAAAACCCGTTTACATCTTTTTCGCCATTGCTGGTATTGACAGATTCCCTGATGAAATTCCGGTACATATAGGTAGGCAGGAGCTCAAGTGAAAGCCAGTCGTTAAGCTTGCTCGCGATAATGAGCTGGCTGCAATAACTGAAACGATGCAATTCATTGGTTTCAAAATCCTTCACAACACCCGCGTAAAGTTCAGAGCTTGGCGCGAAAGAATAACCTACGCTTTCATAGAAGGCCAGCGAAACCGGCATGCTGAAATCGCTGGTTTGTTCCAGTATCCTCCATTTCAGATTACCATCAAAAAGCTTGTTCATTTTGCTACGGCCAACACCTATGCAAAGGTTGTCGGTCAATCCATAATCAAAGCTGAAACGGATGTCGGAAATCTGGTCGAATCCAAAAAAGGTTTGAAAGGTGTTGTTGATTGGATTTGCAACTGTGGCATCGTAAATGTTACCGAACCGGTGAAGTATCCTGAAGTCAAGATGGTTCTTTTTGACGGTTTCAATGGTTTGCGCGTTGGCAATGCGCATGGTTTTAAACGTGGCATAGACCTTTTTCGGGCCATTGTCTTCTTCGGTGACCAGGCTCAGGAGATCTTCCTGGGCACGCGATAAGACCGGGCGATAAAGCAGGCTGAAGAAGGCCAGCATGAATACAGTCGAACGCTGAATGGACATGGGATAACCTTTTATTTTTTCTGATAGGGTTCCAGGGTACTGTTTATGGTCACTTCAACTTCCTCCGCAATGTTTTTAACATACATGGAAGGCACTTCAATATTGTAATCCGCTATTTTGATTTTGAATTTGCTGGAGATCTTCAGGAGGTTTCCTGCTTTTGTGAGCACGCCCTTAAGCACCACATCTTTTTTCACACCATGCATATCCATGGTTCCGCTTACAGTAACGTTATTTTCACCGTCTTTACTCAGGTCAGGTGTTTCGTTGATTTTGCCTCTGAACTCAGCGTTGGGGTATTTGCTGCTTTCAAGGTAATTCTCGTTAAAATGTTCCTCCATCAGGGCATTCTTAAATTTAAAATTCTGAATACTCACCCTTATCTGAATGTTGCCGCTTGTGGCATTGTAAACAATTACGGCTCCTTTGTTAAGGGCTTCTATATCTTCAAGCGGTGCACTGGAGAAAAAACTTATAGAGGTGCTGCCCTCTTTCGCCATATAAATCTGTGCGTCAAGGCGTATGCACAGAATTGAAATCAGTGTGAACAAGAATACGCTTCTTTTCATAATTTATTTTTTATCAAATTTAGATGAATTCTTTTAATTCGCAATCCTGCAGGAACTTATCCAGCAATCGGGGAAACGCGAATTTTCCGATTTTGTTGATCTGCACAATTTGTGTCGTTTTTGGATTCAGTTTTTTTATCCTGAACACATAAAAACGGGCTTCCAGTAGCTGGTGCGTAAGCTGATGTTTATAGAGGGAAGAGGTATGAAGATGCTTGGCCAGGTGCAGTGTTTTCACGCCGGGTATGGAAGCGCTGAGAATATCGGATAAATTGCAGGCTTTGTCTGTTTCAAGTAGGATAAATTCATACAATCCTTGCCAGATGTCTTTTTTGTCTCTCCGCCGGATAGCCACCTGTCCGGTGTGATCAAGCAAGACAATATAATTCAGATACCTGTGCCTTATTTTGGGGCGCCCTGCCTTTTTGGGTAATGTGTATACATTATTGCTGAGGAAGGCGCTGCAACGGGATGAAAACGGACAGCCCTGACACAAGGCTTGTTTGGGCCTGCAGTGCTGCGAGCCGAATTCCATGATGGCCTGGTTGTATTCTGCAGGGCGTTTCTGATCAAGTAAGCGTGCTGCGAGATCACGAAAAAGGCGTTTGCCATCAGGTGTATCAATAGGCAGGTCAATTCCGAAGATCCTGCTCAGCACGCGGTACACGTTGCCGTCGAGCACTGCATAAGCCTGGTTGAAGCTAAAACTGCTTATCGCAGCAGCTGTATACTCTCCAATTCCTGGCAGAGCCCTGATTTGCAGATAAGACTCCGGGAATTTGCCTTTGTGTTCACGCATGATTTGCTGAGCTGCCTTGAGAAGATTCCGCGCCCTGGAATAGTATCCAAGGCCCTGCCAGAGTTTAAGCACCTCATCTTCATTGGCAGAAGCCAACTGTCGAACCCCGGGAAAACGTTTCAGGAATTTCAGATAATAATCATGCCCCTGAACAACCTGGGTTTGCTGAAGAATCACCTCAGAAAGCCAGATCTTGTAGGGGTCTTTCACGTGTCTCCAGGGCAAATCCCTTTTATGGATACCATACCATTTCAGCAATATTTCTGAAAACCACTTTTCCATGTTAAATCAGGGTATTTTTATTGGAAATCAGGTAAAATTGACCATTTTTTGATCAATTTTACCTGTTTTTTCATGAATTCTGCAGACTACTTCCCAAATTTGAGCTCCAGTATTCTGAGTCACAGGATATTACCACAGGAAACTTTGTATGTGAATTCGAAAAAATATTTTCATTTGTTGAGAATAGTAGTAACTTTGCTGCCCGTTTAAAAACACAAATTACTGATTCTAAACATTTTGTAAAATGACCAAGGCAGATATAGTTAACGAGATTTCAGAAAAGACCGGCATCGAGAAAATGGCTGTACAAGCCACAGTGGAAGCCTTTATGAAAACCATACGCAATTCCATGGTGGAAGGCAAGAACGTATACCTCAGGGGTTTTGGAACCTTTGTGGTGAAGAAGCGCGCTGAGAAGATTGGTCGCAACATTTCGAAGAATACCACCGTGGTAATTCCTGAACATTATATTCCGGCATTCAAAGCCGCTAAAACCTTTGCTGAGCGCGTGAAGCGCAATGTGAAGTCGGCCGAACCCATGCCAAAAAATGAAGATTAATCCGGGATGGGCCTCCGTAAGACGCCTTTGTTTCTGATCGCCGGAGCCCTGTTCCTCCTCGTTCTTTTATTTATTTCTCCACACAGCCAGGCTACAGACCCTTTATCGTCTGATGCCCTGGTCAAAAAAGGCAAGACCAGTATACCCAGGGAGGATCGATCGGTCCTGAAAATTTACCTGAATCAGGCCCTTAAAACCCTGCGTCCGGATTTGGCTAAAAAACACGCAGAACTGGAAAGCAAAGGAAAAACTGACAGCCTGGTGTTGTTCTGGGATCGCCTGAAACGACCCGATTTGGCTTCATTTTATTTTGAAAGCCATGCCCTGAAAACAGACAGCGCATTGGTTTGGAACGACGCAGGCAACCGGTATTATTATGCCGTTCCCTTTGTGAAGGACCAGACTGAAATGCCCTTGCTTTACCACAGGGCCATGCAGTGCTTTGATAATGCGCTTGCGAAAGATAAAACACTTCTGGACGCCAAGATCATGCTAGCTGCCTGCTATGTGGAAAGCAGCGAAGACCCCATGCGCGGCATCAACTTGTTGAAAGAGGCTGAAAAACAGGACAGCAACAATGTGAAGCTGCAAATGACCTTCGGATACTTTTCTGTTAAAAGCGGACAACTTGACAAGGCCCTAAGACGCTTTCAGAACGTACTAAGGATCGATAGTGCTTATCTTGAGGCTTATCTCCATCTGGCAGACACTTATGAGAAACTTGGTGATAAAGAGAATACCATCAGAATGCTCCAAGACTACAGAATGAGAACTGATGACCCCACTGCGAAAATTGAGATTGGAAAATATATTGAGCAATTAAAAAATAGTAATTAACTAAAAACGAAAGATTATGCCAAGCGGTAAAAAAAGAAAAAGACATAAAATGGCTACCCACAAACGCAAAAAGCGTTTGAGAAAGAACCGTCACAAGAAGAAATAATCTTGTTGGAAGGGGCTCTGAGTTTTTTCTGAAGAAAAAACTCAGGACTTGCCTCTATGTAAATCTGTAATAACCCTTCTTGCCCGACGCATCCGTTGCCATGGCCATTTCTGGTCGTTCTGCAGCAGGTGTTGGGTGGAAGTTAAATACTCAGCGTGTGAACCAAGAGCTAATTATCAATTCCACGCCTAACGAAGTTGTGATCGCTTTGTTGAACGATAAACGTTTGATAGAGCTTCACCGTGAAAAGAACAATTCCCGATTTTCGGTAGGCGACATTTATTTGGGCAAGGCCAAAAAGGTGATGACCGGGCTCAATGCAGCCTTTGTGGATGTAGGCTACGAGAAGGATGCTTTTCTGCATTACCTCGACCTGGGACCCCAGGCTTTATCGCTCATGAAATTTGTTGAAGGTGTAAAAACCGGCAAACAAAGCGTGAGTAATCTCATGTATTTCAAAAATGAAAACGAGATCCGGAAGGAGGGGAAGATCAATGAGGTCGTAAAATCAGGTCAGCACATGCTTGTGCAGATCGCCAAAGAACCCATCTCAGCAAAAGGACCCCGGATCACCACTGAAATCAGTTTGGCCGGTCGGTATCTTGTCTTGATTCCCTTTGCAGATAAAATCTCCGTTTCATCCAAGATCAGGAATATTGAGGAAAAAAACCGCCTGAAAGATCTCATGCAGTCCATTAAGCCCCGGAATTTCGGGGTGATAGTGCGCACTGTGGCCGAAAACAAACCCGTATCGGACCTGGAGAATGATTTGAATGAACTGGTGAAACGCTGGGATGAGTGTTTCCGTGCACTCAAAACAGCTCAACCGCCCAGCAGGGTGCTGGGTGAAGCCGATCGCACCAATGTTATACTGAGAGATTTTCTCAACGCCAGCTTTAATGCTATACATGTGAATGACTCACGCGTTTACGAAGACCTCAGATCCTACATCAAAACCATTTCTCCGGATAAAGTCGACATTCTGAAACTTTATGCAGGTAAAATTCCTTTGTTTGATGCCTTTGGAGTGGACAAACAGATCAAAAGCCTGTTTGGCAAAACGGTTCATATGAAAAGCGGCGCTTATCTGGTTATTGAACACACTGAAGCGCTTCACGTGTTTGATGTGAACAGCGGCAACCGTGCCAAAAGTGAAAGCAGCCAGGAGCAAAATGCACTAGATGTAAACCTGGAAGCCGCTACCGAAGTGGCGCGGCAGCTTCGCCTTAGGGATATGGGCGGTATCATTGTGGTGGATTTTATTGACATGCATCAGGCCGAAAACCGCAAATTGCTTTACGACCGTTTAAAGGAGGAAATGAAGCGCGACAGAGCCAAGCACAACATACTGCCTCCCAGTAAATTCGGCCTCATTCAGATTACACGCCAGCGCCTTCGCCCTGAGGTGAATATTGAAGTGCTTGAAACCTGCCCGGGTTGCGGAGGTACAGGCAAAGTGCAGCCCAGTATTTTATTTGTGGATCAGGTGGATAATACCCTGAGGTACATCATTAAAGAACAAAATCACAAAAACATCACACTTTCTGTTCATCCTTACATTGAGGCTTTTATCCGTAAAGGCGGGCTGTTTCGCAGCCATCAGTGGAAATGGTACTTTGAATACAAACAGTGGGTGAAAGTGCAGGCAATTTCGAGCCTAGGTCTTATGGACTATAAATTCTACAACAAAGAGATGGATGAGATTGTAGTCTGATCGTCAAGGTATCTGGATCTTCTAAAGGGCAGAAAAAAGCCCCTTAAAGGGGCTGAATAAGAAGTAGTCCCACTTGGATTCGAACCAAGGGCCGCAGGTTTAGAAAACCTGTGCTCTATCCAGCTGAGCTATGGGACCGAGGGGAAAAAAGAGACCGCAAATTTAGCAAAAGAAATTATTTAAACAATCATACTTAAGCGGCGTAATCAGCGTTCAAAGGTTCTGGAGCTCTCGGTCATCATAGTCAATTACAACGTTAAACACTTCCTTGAGCAATGCCTTTATTCTGTTTTCAAGGCGCTTAAATCCATTCCTTCTGAAGTATTTGTAGTTGATAACAATTCGGTTGACGGATCACTGAGACTGATCAGGGAACGGTTTCCTGAGGTTACACTGATCGCGAATAAAAACAACAAGGGCTTTTCTGCAGCTAATAACCAGGCCATCCGGCAGGCAAAAGGCAAATATGTTCTGCTGTTAAACCCTGATACCGTTGTGCAGGAAGATACCTTTATCAAATCACTTGCTTTTATGGAATCCCACCCCGATGCAGGCGGTTTAGGCATTAAGATGCTCGACGGAAAGGGTAACTTTCTGCCGGAAAGCAAACGGGGTTTACCCAAGCCAGAGGTGGCTTTTTACAAGATCTTTGGCCTGGCCAAGCTTTTTCCCGGATCAAAAAAATTTGGTCAATACCATCTGACCTATCTCGATAAAAACAGTAACCACCAGGTTGATGTGCTCAGCGGTGCATATATGCTGATCCGCCGTGAAACACTGGATAAAATCGGACTCCTTGACGAAACGTTTTTTATGTACGGCGAGGACATTGATCTGTCATACCGAATCACGCAGGCGGGCTACAGGAATTATTATTTTTCTGAGTCCAGCATCATACACTACAAAGGCGAAAGCACAAGAAAAAGCAGTGTAAATTATGTGATCATCTTTTACAAGGCTATGGCTATTTTTGCGCGCAAACATTTCACACAAAACAATGCGCGTGTATTCAATCTCCTGATCTATCTGGCCATTTACCTGAGAGCCGGCTCAGCTATACTTTCCCGCCTAATCAGTCAGTTGTTTTTCCCGGTTCTCGATTTCGCGCTCTTGCTTTCTGGCCTCTATCTCTGCAAAAACCTTTATGAGATCTATTACAAATTATATCCCAATCTGTATTCCCGGGATCTGATCTCCTTGTTTTTTCCCGCGTATACCCTGATCTGGATGTTTTTTGTTTACCTCAGCGGAGGATACGACAGTCCTTTGAAATACCGGCGAATCGTGCGGGGTATACTGGCAGGTACAGGTGTTATTCTGATTCTGTATTCCCTACTCCCTGAAAATTATCGTTTTTCCAGGGCACTCATACTTATAGGCACTGCATATGCCTTGTTGCTTTATATCACCACACGAGTGTTTTACGGCTTGCTTAACATCAGCCGTTTTAAACAGGCTGCTCACAAAGCCAATACGCGTATTGCCATTATCGGTAGTGAGACGGAGTTCATGCGGGTGAAAGGTCTTCTGGAAAATACCAAAATCAAAGCAGGTTTTATAGGATTCATTAGCAACGAGCAAAACGGTGTAAAAAATCAGCATTACATCGGGAATTTCGATCAGCTGGATGAAACCATACAGTTTTATGATATCAAGGAGATCATTTTTTGTGCCCGCGACATTTCCTCCCGGGATATTATTGAAAAGATGATCAAGCTGGTAACACGGGGGGTGGAATTCAAAATTGCCCCTCCGGAAAGTCTTTCAATCATTGGAAGCAATAGTATTGATACTGCCGGTGATCTTTACGTAATAGACATCAACAACGTGGGACGCTCGGAGAACAGGAGAAAAAAACGTTTGCTTGATATACTGATCAGTTTTGTGATGCTCTTTTTCTCGTGGATCCTGCTGTGGTTTCAAAAAGACAAGCTTCGGTTCATCCGGAATTGTTTTCTGGTGTTGTTCGGCATGTATTCCTGGGTGGGGTATGGCAAATCCAAACGAAGCGATCTGCCAGAGATCAGGCCTTCTGTTCTCACGCCCGCCGATATTCTGAGCACGGCTCCTGATGAAGAACAAACCAACAGAGTATTTCTCAATTATTCCAAGGATTACCAGAGTGAAAACGATCTCAGGATTGTGTTCCATTGCCTTCGCAAACTCGACAGCTGAATGTTAAACTTTGTTTAGCCGTTTTGGAATGCGGCGATATTCAGGCAACTTTAATTGATTTTACTTTTTCAAAATGAAGCGTCTCCTGGTTTTATTTATTGCCTTTCTGCCCTTTGTTAATTTTGCCCAGCAACAGGAACCTGTCAGCTGGTCGGTAAGTTTTGAACCCCTTAACGGGGACGAAGGCCGTTTAATAGTCCATGCCAGCATTCAGCCTGGCTGGCACATTTACTCGCAGCGAAGCAGCGACGCGGGACCCATATCCACTTCTTTCAGTTTTACGCCTTCTGCGGATTACGAACGGGTGGGACCAGTGGAAGAAAAAGGAGCAACCGAAGAGTTTGACAAGGCATTTGAGGCGAAACTCTATCTTTTTCATAATTCAGCAGATTTCATCCAGAAGATAAAATTGAAAAAGAAAAACAAGGCGAGGTTTGGCATCAGGCTTGAGTATACCACCTGCAATGAGATGATGTGTTTGCCTCCCAGAATCACAGAACTGACCCTGACCGCGCCCTGAAAAATAATAGTACTTTTAACTGATTATTATGACCGCTATTAGGATGAAGCATTTTCTTGCAGCGCTTATCATTCCGGCTTTCAGCCTGCTTGGTATTGCGCAGCCAAAAAATTATGTAACCTGGTCCTTTTCCCAGAAAAAAATCGGACCCGATGAAATCGAACTGCAGTTCAAAGCCAGTATAGAGAAAGGCTGGCACTTGTATTCACAAATTGAAACACCTGACGGACCCCTCCCAACCTATTTTGAGTTTGAAGCCTCGCCTGATTTTAAGTTACTTGGCAAAACCATTGAACCCAAACCCAACGAGGTGGTGGATCCCATGTTTGAGAACCAGGTGGTACGTTCTTTCGAGAACTCGGTTGTTTTCAAACAAAGGATAAGGGTCCTGAGCCGGAACCGCATACATGTGAAAGGCTTTATTGATGGCATGGCTTGCAATGAATCGCAGTGTCAGAAGTTTTCTCCACCTGTGGATTTTGATTTTGAATGCGAGGGAAGCACCTTGCTTTCCAATGAGAGCGTGCCTCCTGTAACATCAAGTGTTACGAGCCCAAAAGCCAGCGATACAGCAATGGCTTCGGTTCCAAAAAAAGTCATTTCAAAGGTATTGCCAACTGAAGTCAAGGCCGCACCCGCACCAAAGGCCAATGTGCCTTTCTGGCTTTTGTTCTTTGAGGGGTTTGCCGGTGGTTTATTCGCCCTGCTCACCCCATGTGTTTTTCCCATGATCCCCATGACGGTGAGTTTTTTTACCAAGCAAAGCAAATCCAAAGCCGCGGGGATCCGGAATGCCCTTATTTATTCCATCTCCATTATTGTGATTTACATAAGTCTCGGACTAGGTGTAACGCTGATTTTTGGTGCTGACGCTATGAACAACCTTGCTACCAACGTATGGTTTAACCTGGCCTTTTTTCTATTGCTTGTGGTATTCGCGATTTCATTCCTGGGTGCTTTTGAGATCACACTACCTTCCGGTTTTGTGAATAAAATGGATGCCCGCTCTGATCAGGGTGGTCTGATGGGGATATTTTTTATGGCCTTTACACTTGGTTTGGTTTCATTTTCATGTACCGGGCCAATTATCGGCACCCTGCTGGTCACCGCCGCTACCACCGGGGCACTTGCCGGGCCCTTTTTCGGTATGTTCGGATTTTCACTCGCGCTTGCATTGCCCTTTGGATTGTTCGCTGCATTCCCGGGCTGGATGAACACCCTGCCCAAATCAGGTGGCTGGCTCAATTCGGTGAAAGTGACTCTGGGTTTCCTGGAACTGGCTTTGGCCCTCAAGTTTCTGTCGAATGCTGATCTGGTTGTCCAGGCCGGATTGCTTACCCGGGAAGTGTTCATCGTGCTCTGGATTGTCATATTCGCGCTGCTTGGCGCTTACCTCATGGGGTGGTTCAAATTATCGCACGACAGTGATGTAAAACACCTCTCCGTGACACGTTTGATGATGGCCATTCTTACTTTCTCTTTCACCATTTACCTCATCCCGGGCTTGTGGGGCGCGCCGCTTAAACTCATCAGCGGTTTTCCGCCTCCTGATTTTTACAGTGAAGCGCCTGATGGTTTCGGGGGAAGAAAATCCGAACAGAACTCAGGTTCTGTGAGCGAGTTGCCGGAACATGCGCACCGCGGACCTAATGGTATCCCGGCCTTCGACGACTATTACCTTGCGCTGGATTATGCGAAAAAAGTGAAAAAACCGCTTATGATTGATTTCACCGGATGGGCTTGTGTGAATTGCCGTAAAATGGAAGGACAGGTATGGAGTGATCCCGATGTGAAAAGGAAGTTAAGCGATGATTTTGTATTGGTTTCGCTCTACGTGGACGATAAGAAGCATTTACCCGAAGAACAAAAAACAGAAGTGTTGTGGAATGGCTCAAAACGCAAATTGATTACTGTTGGCAATCGCTGGAGTTATCTGCAGAATACACAGTACCTTTCCAGTACCCAGCCTCAATACTGGATCATTGACAGCGATGAGAAGAGATTGAGTGATTCCAGCAGCTATGATCCCGACATTAAAAAATACCTGCATTGGCTCGACAAGGGTCTCGAAACATATAGATCCAAAAACAGCAATTGAACCCGAATTTGCTTAAAGTTCAAAGGCGGAATATTAATTATATTTGCGAAAAAACATGTTATCACCTAACGTCAGTAAAGCGCTCAACAAACAAATTGAACTGGAAGGTTTCTCTTCCCAATACTATCTGGCCATGGCCAGTTGGGCAGAAACCCAGGGTTTAAACGGGGTGAGTGCTTTCCTTTATAAACATGCCGATGAAGAGCGTCTGCATATGCTCAAGCTCATTAAGTTCGTGAATGAGCGCGGAGGGCATGGCCAGGTTCCGGCCCTGAAACAACCGCCGGTGACCTTCAAATCGGTAAAGATGGTCTTTGAAGAGATCCTGAAGCACGAAATCAAAGTTACCAACGAGATTAATGGTTTGGTTGATGCCACCCTGAAAGAAAAGGACTATACCACCCACAATTTTCTGCAATGGTACGTCAGCGAACAAATTGAAGAAGAGGCACTGGCCCGTCAGATTGTTGACAAACTTAAACTGATTGGCGATGATAAAGGTGGGCTTTACTTTTTTGACCGCGACCTTGAAAGTCTTGCCGCTGCTGGACCTGAACTGGACGCTGAGTCCAAAAACTGATCAACGGACCACAAATACGAATAAGTCTTCGTTGTCTTTCTTCATCAGGTATTTTTCCCTGGCGAACTTTTCAAGTGTATTGGCATTTTGTCTGAGGTCCTCCAGCCCTTCGCGGTTATTTCTGATTTCCTGCTGGTAATATTCCTTTTCAAGCTTAAGTTTATTGCATTTGTGAATCAGGTCAACCTGGGTGAAGACATCGTTTTTGTCAAAAAAGATCAGCCATGCCAGCATAGCCAGCACACTCATGAGATATTTGTTGCGGATCAGATTCAGAAAGGTTTTCATCCGGGCTAATTTACCATCCTAAATGCCCGATTCACCGCCCCCGCCCGTTTTCTTATCAAACATGCCATGTTCAAAGGCTGGCTTAATTTCGTAAGTTTGACATATTGTAATTGCTGGTGTATGATTTTCCGTTTTAAGACGATCTTTTCATTTTTCATACTTCTGACTCAGGTTTCCTGCAGGCAAGCTGACATGGACATTGCAAGACCAGATAACATCCTTTCCGACTCAGTGTTTGAAGCGATTTTACTTGACTTTTCAATAGCCGAAGGCGCCTCCAGTATAAATGTGAGCCATGCCGCGAACAACAAATACGATTCAGCTTATGCGTTTAATCCCCTCAAACAAAGAGGAATCAGACAATCTCAATACGATTCTACCCTGGCTTATTTCGCAAGGCACATTCCTGAATACAAACACATATATGAGGGCGTACTCGACCGCTTAGGGGCCCTTCAGGCAGAAAGCCAGGCGCTCAGTGCGGATTCAGTTCACAGATAGCAAACTTTTCCTGCCTGCCGCTGTTCAGGTAAAACACGAGGTCGTTTGTGCCGGAAGAGTAATTTCTGACAGGCAGATAATCAAAGTCACCATTGTGGTGGAGAAGTTTTTTTACGGGAGCCTGACCAGGATTTAGGGTGAAGAGCACCAGGTTACAAACCCTTAGCGAGTTTCTTTTTTTCAGCTCAGGGAATTTCACGCTGGCCGGATCGCTGTCCAGATTGGCCGCGGCTTCGGCCAATGCAATTCTGAAACCAGCCTGATCAGAGGAGAAACAAGCCTCTCCGATGTTTGTGTATCTGGACCAGGCCTCTGAGTAAAGTAGGCGCCGGGGCACCAGTTCCTGGCTGAGCACGCGTCCGCTTTTCAGATCACATTGCCAGCTCAGCAGTTCTTTGTATTCGTCGTATTCTCTTCTTTCGAACAAAAGTCTGGCCTTTGAATCGTTGTACACAGCGCCCATCAGATTAAATTCCTTGTCCCAGCACTGTTCTGAATCGGTACCGTCGAAATAACGCAAACGTTCACATATGCTGCTTTGTAAACCTGTGTTGATGCGATAATAGAACTGCTGAAGGTTTTTACTACATGCGAAAGTGTAAATGCTGAATCCGGGTTTACCTGTTTCTTCTTCCGACACGGAAGTCAGGGCCTGAACATACACCGAAGTGCTGTCGGTGTGCAACGCAATGCCATGTATCCGGTTCACCTGATGAAAAAGCTCAATCTCTACAGGAAGTTCATGTGAATTGGCTGAATACATCAATTTCAGGGTGTCGATCATCCAGACCGGGCTCAAAACCTGGGCGTGTCTTGCATACTTCCTGTTGTAACGCATCAATTGGGGTCTGGCCATCACATAATATACCCCACTTGACCCATCGCAGATAAATGCATTGCTGTAGCCCGTCATATAGTTCTCTGTTGGCAGATTTCTGAACCATAATTTTTGAGCCGACAGGAGATCATATAAAAGCACGGTTTTGCGTGTGCTTTGATTAAAATACGTCCTGCTGATCACAATCAGAACTTTATCAGGACCAACCATGGTGTAATCGATGTCAAAACCGGTGAAGCTGTTTTCTCTTTCAACGCTCACCATTTCGGTAAAGGCCGAAGACTTGCCTAAACTGTCAACCCGAATGAAGTAAAGGCTTTTTTTGTTGTTCACTTCCTTTTTGAAAACAAGACACAGCTTATCGTTGAATTCGCTGAGTTTCATGTCGAGGTTCCGGTAATCAAACCAGGATGCATTAAAACTATCCATTCTAAGCGCCGTGAAATTCAGAATCTCAGCCGAAGGTTTAGCCCTTTTTTCAAGTGTAAGGTCGTGGGCCAGGCGGTTGTACCTCAGTACATAAAAGTATCCGTCATGCCTGTTGATGAGGGCGAGGGGAAGGTTTCTCGGTAAAGCAGGAAATGCCTTGCTGTAATGCAGAACCTGTGCCGGTACGCTTAAGCATCCAAACGGAAGAAGGAAAATGGCAAGGTAAAGCCCCTTGATTTTATTCCACGGTAACACTCTTGGCCAGATTGCGGGGCTGATCCACATTGCAACCTCTCATGACGGCAATGTGGTAAGAAAGCAACTGAAGAGGGACCACCGAAATTAAGGGTACAAGGAATTCATCGGTTTCGGGAATTTCCACAGAATAATCTGACATCTCCCTTACTTCCTTGTCACCGGAGGTGAGCACTGAGATGATTTTTCCTTTGCGGGCTTTTACTTCCTGGATATTGCTCAGCACCTTTTCGTAATTGGCGCCCTTGGTAGCGATAACGATTACAGGCATTTCTTCGTCTATCAACGCAATGGGGCCGTGTTTCATTTCGGCGGCAGGATAACCTTCGGCATGGATATAGGATATTTCCTTCAGTTTAAGCGCACCTTCCAGGGCAACAGGGAAAGAAACCCCTCTGCCGAGGTAAAGGGCGTTTGAGCTGTCTTTGTTGGCATAGGCTATCTCACGCAGTTTTTCGTTGAGTGTAAGCACCAGTTCGATTTTTGAAGGTATGGCATCCAGTTCATAACACAATTGCCTGTACCTGCTTTCTGACATGGTTCCCCTGACCTTGGCCATATGAAGGGCCATTAAAGTAAGGACGGTCACCTGAGCCGTGAAAGCTTTTGTGGACGCCACGCCGATTTCGGGACCTGCGTGTGTGTAACTGCCGCCATGTGTTGCGCGCGCGATGGATGAGCCAACCACATTGCAAACACCGAGAACAGTGGCTCCTTTGGATTTAGCCAGTTCTACTGCGGCAAGTGTGTCGGCTGTTTCGCCGCTTTGGGAAACCGCAATCACAATATCATCCTGGTAAATTACCGGATTCCTGTAGCGGAATTCAGAAGCGTATTCCACTTCCACGGGTACACGGGCAAACTCTTCAAAGAGGTACTCACCTACAAGGCATGCGTGCCAGGAGGTACCACAAGCCACGAAAATAATGCGCTTGGCTTTCTCGAATTTCTTTTCATGATCAGTCACACCGCCCATCCTTATCTCGCCTTCATTCGCTCTGAGGCGACCGCGCATGCTGTCACGAACAGACCGAGGCTGTTCATAGATCTCTTTGAGCATAAAATGATCGTAGCCGCCTTTTTCGATTGATTCGAGTTCGAGTGTAAGTTTCTGCACGTAGGGCGTAATTTCCTTGTCCTTGAGATTGCGGATCATGAGTTCATGGCCCCTTCTCAGCACTGCCACCTGTTCGTCTTCGAGGTAAACCACGTTTTTGGTGTATTCAATGATAGGGGAGGCATCAGAGGCCACAAAAAAATCATCATGTCCAATACCAATCACCATTGGACTACCCTTCTTAGCAGCCACAATTGTATTGGGATCGTTTTTGTCGAGCACCACAATGGCATATGCACCTATGACCTGGTTCAGGGCAGATTGAACGGCCTGACTAAGTTTCATGCCTTCGTGCTGCTGAATGTCCTCAATCAGGTGAATCAACACCTCCGTGTCGGTTTGTGACTGAAATGTGTTGCCTCTTTTCTTCAGACCTTCCTTAATTGACGAGTAGTTTTCAATGATCCCGTTATGGATCATCACCAGGTTGCCGGACTGGGAATAATGAGGATGAGAATTCACATCATTGGGTTCACCGTGTGTGGCCCAGCGCGTGTGACCAATGCCAATATTTCCGCCAGCGTTTTTACCCTTTATAAACTCATGAAGTTCGCTTACCTTGCCCTTGCGTTTAAACACATTGAGCTCTCCTTTACTGTCAATCATGGCTACGCCGGCACTGTCGTAACCGCGGTATTCAAGGCGCTGAAGGCCCTTAATAAGAATGGGATAGGCCTCTTTCTGGCCTATGTAGGCAACAATTCCACACATAAAATGAAGAGATCAAATGGTACTGAAACTCCAGTTTAAAAGTACATTTTTTTAGCCAATCATTTGCAGGTAGGCAAGCTCTTTGGGCGTAATAAACCGGTATTTACCCCTGGGAAGATCTTTTTTGGTGAGTCCGGCAAAAACCACCCGATCGAGCTTAATCACGTCGTATCCCAGGTGTTCGAACATTCTCCGGACCACCCGGTTTCTCCCGCTGTGTATCTCTATCCCAATCTCTTTCTTGCCTTCACCTACAAAAGCGAGGTCATCGGCTTTTACAGGGCCGTCTTCCAGTTGCACGCCCTCAATGATGGCCTTAAAATCATCCGGTTTTAAACCCTTGTTCAGGCTTACGTGATACACTTTTTTGATGTTGTGACGCGGATGGGTGAGTTTGGCGGCAAGCTCACCATCATTGGTGAACAACAGGAGACCTGTGGTGTTGCGATCGAGCCGGCCTACCGGATAGACCCTTTCCCTGCATGCCCCGGCTATCAGTTGCATTACGGTTTTGCGTTCCTGAGGGTCATCCATAGTAGTGATATAATCTTTGGGCTTATTAAGGAGGAGATAAACCTTCTTTTCGCCTTTAACAGCTTCGTCGCCATAACTTACTTTATCCCCCGGTTTTATTTTGTAGCCAAGCTGGTCCACCACCACCCCGTTCACCTTCACTGCGCCGCTCTGGATGAGTGTGTCGGCTTCTCTCCTGGAAGCTATACCGGCATTGGAAAGGTATTTGTTCAGGCGAATCAAGCCATCTTCAGAGGCCGGCTTTTGCGGACCGGATTTGGGCCCAGGTTTTGGTCTTGAGCTGAATTCTCTTTTTTCTAGGCTTTTGCCACTTACAAAATCATCCTTTTTAAATCGCAGGGCCTTGTGATCTCCTTCTTTGTATGAAGCTTTGAACCTACGCTGGCCTTTATCTCTAATGTCTGAGCGCTCAGAAGGTTTGGTTTCAGTGTCTGATACTCTTTTCCGGTCCTCTGTACGAACATGTTCATCTCTGTCATCAAACCTTCTTTTGCTTTTAAACACTTTATCATCCCCTGGCTTATCATCTTTGTATCCACGTTCAGAACTGAATTTCCCTGATTTGCGTTTAAATCCGCCTGCTTCCTTCCTTTCGGTGAATGGCCGCTTATCGCCGAAGGGCTTTCTTTCGTCCCGTTTATCGCTTCTACCTTGACCGGAACCAAATTTCCTGGTTCCCCGTTTGAAACCCTCACCCTCTTTCCTTTCACCAAATGCCCGCTTGCTTCGGATACCTTTTTCTTCACCTGGTTTGTCATCCCGCCTTCTGAATTCGGTTTTGAATCTTCCTGAACCTCGTTTGAATTCATCTACGCCTTCATGTGAACGTTTAGGCCCGGTTCCGGACTTGCGTCTTTCCTCTCTTGACCTGGATTCGCCCTTGCTTTTGGTGAATTTTTCAAATGGTCTTTTTGGAGCTCCGCGTCCCTGTTCTTTTCTTGCAGAGCGGGCTTGGGGTTTTTGTCCTGGTCTTCTTTTGTTCATGGGTTCGGTTTATATGGTGGGGAAAAAGGCCCCTTCCAGGTGAGTTATTTGGTTCATGTGACCGGTAATGCTGACGATGTCGAAACGGGCCTCAAGGTCGGAATAATTCTGACGCATATACTCATTTGCCGCCCTGATCAGGTGTTTTTGTTTTTTGGGGTTAACGAAGAGTTCAGGTTCACCGTAATCATCGTTCTTTCTGAATTTCACTTCAACAAATACCAGGGTTTTACTGTGCAAGGCAATGAGATCAAGCTCAAGGTGCTTAAAGCGCCAGTTGCTTTCAAGTACACTATACCCTTTTTGCTCGAGAAATGCTTTTGCTATCCGCTCCCCTTCACGACCCTGCTTAGTCGAATTATTTTCCATCCCCCCCTTATATATGACTAAAATACATAAATTCGTATTACAAAACCACGTCTATGAAAAAATCGCTGATCCTTCTCAGTATACTTATTTTGGCTTTCGAAGCTAATTCTCAGCCATTTAACGGCACCATAGAGTTCAGATACCTGACACAGATCGATACCAACACCAATGTGTATCTGGTGAAAGACAATATTGTGAGGCTAGATCAGTATGGAAAAAAAAGCAATGCTGTGGAAGGCAGTTTCATTTTTGACCTGAAAAGCAATGAGATCAAGGCCGTGAACCCTAAACGCAAAACATGGGTATTGCAGAAAAGCGAAACGCCCCAGATCATCAGGGGACAGTGTATTGTAACCAAGGGCGCCAGCACCAAAAAAATCCTGGGTTATAAGTGTCAGGAGTATATTGTACGTAACGCGGAGGAAAATGTGGTCATCACCTATTGGATTACCTCGGACAAGTTTGAGTTTTTCGCACCTCTGATTAAACTCTGGAATCGCAAAGACAAGCAGAGTATTTATTTTGGGCAAATCAGCGGTTTGTCGAAAGGAAGCATGCCACTTTTGAGCGAGGAGAGGCAGTTAAGCGATGGTAAAATGCTCACCAAATTGGAAGCCACAAAAATTGACCTCAAGGCGCCCAGCGATGAAAGCCTTCAGATTCCAGCCGGGTATACCAAATTTTAAGTTTACCCGAGCCAAGGGTGTGTGATCTCTTTTCGGTTTCAATTCTCTTGAACGGAAACCTATGCTTTTATTCTTCCTCCTGATATCCGGATTGATCGAGACCAAGCACAGAATTGAGAAAACCTGTGCAAAGCGAAAGCACTATGCTGAATAAGAGGGCCCACCAAAATCCGTCCACAGCAAAACCACTTACCATCGTATCGGCTATGCCTATGATGAGTGCATTGATGATCAGTAGAAAAAATCCGAATGTGAAGATGGTGATTGGTATGGTAAGCAGTGTAAGTAAAGGTTTTACTATACTGTTAAGAAAGGCCAGTGCGAGAGCAACCCATAATGCGGAAAGATTGCTGTCAACATGCACATGCGGCATAATCAGCGAAAGCAGGTAAACTACAGCAGCCGATACAAGTATTTTCAGGATAAAGCGAATGACTCAGGTTTTTTGTTTTTTCTTTTTGGCTGCGGGAAAAAGAATGTTATTCAGGATGAGCCTGTATCCTGGAGAATTGGGATGAAGACTCAAGTCGGTAGGAGGCTCTTCAACACGGTGTTCGTAATCCTCAGGGTCGTGGCCGCTGTAATAGGTCCAGGTGCCTTTGCCGAATTCACCATGCAGGTAACGGGCTTCTGACCAGGCCTTGGTTTCACCCATGACAAGTACACTTTTTTTGATGTATTTTTTATCAAAGGCTGCGGTCTGTCCCCAGAATCCCTTGATCGTACTCTCATGGTCCTGGCATAACATGGTGGGAACCGGATCCCATTTTGCTGAAAATTCAAAAAGACTGAACTGGTCGTTTTTCTGGTTAGGGCCGAACTGCCTGCGTGACATGTAGGTGTCGATTGTAGAATACTCATACTCGTAAGGATTCATAACAAGCTTATAATTTTCGAAGGCGAAACCTTTTGAAAAATCAAGTCTTGAGTTGGCGTCCCGGTCAGCCGGATCGTGGTCAAACATGGTTTCGCAAATGTCTATGCCTTCGGCTGCAAGGGCAATGTCGTAGCTGTCGGTTGCACTGCACATGGCGAAAAGAAAACCTCCGCTGAATACGTAATCTCTGATCTTTTTGGCTGAATGGAGTTTCATGAGTGACACTTTGCTGAAACCCAGTTTCGCGGCCATGGCTTCATTTTCCCGCACCTCGTTCTGATACCAGGCTGCCTGGTGAAAAGATCCATAAAACTTACCGTACTGGCCTGTAAAATCTTCATGATGAAGGTGCAACCAATCGTAGTCCTTCAGTTTATCCAGAAACACCTCTTCATCATAGATTACATCGTAAGGTATTTCTGCATAGGTCAGAACAAGTGTCACCGCGTCATCCCAGGGTTGTTTGCCTTTGGGAGAATACACGGCAATCCGGGGTGCTTTTTCAAGTTTCACTGCATCCTGGTTCACTTCAGGATTGGAAATGTCGTTGAGGATGGCATTGGCCTGGGCGTCGGAGATGGTTTCAAAACTTACGCCCCTGATGAGGCATTCGTTGGATACCGCTTTGACCTGAGGTATCAGAAAGCTTCCTCCTCTGTAATTCAACAGCCATTGTATCTCTAACTCACCTTTAAGCGCCCAATACGCGATACCATAGGCCTTCAGGTGATTCTTCTGACTTTCGTCCATTGGAATGAGAAGATAGGCCGCAAATGATCTTTGCATTACAAAGAAAAGCGTTATGAAGAATACTCTTTTCACTTTCTGGATGCCGGATCAGCGGCTATGTACTAAGTTAAGGAATATGTCCCCCGGCAGAATCAGAATGAAGTAAAAATTAAGTTAATTCAGGCGGTGACGTTTACCACTGAGCTTCTCAGCCCGGTTATCTTCTGTGTGATGCTAGCTATGGCCGCTTTATCGTAAGCTGTGGTGGTTTCGGCTACTTCGTATAGTTTATAGAGTTCCTTGAGTTCAGTGATGAGGAACTTCTCGTCGTTCTTGAGTGTAACCCCATCCAGGAGCGCGATGAGGTTTCGCAGAGATTCTTTCTGGGAGAGTATGGTTTTAATGATGCTTTCGGAATTCACCACCTGGGCCATCTGACAGGACACATAGAGCCCTTCTATCCAGCAACCAGCCAGAATAACGGCTGAAGTTCCAGGTCTTTGATTGTTTTTCAGAATCTCATCCACTTTCAGAAAAGAATCTGTTATGATCTGTAAAACAGAGTCCTTGTTGTTATCATTGCTTTGAATCCGGTCAAACATGTTTTGGTCAAATGCCGCATTCACCCCAAGGTTGCCGGCCAGAACATTAACGCATTTGAGAAACACCATGCTTTCCTGGGTCTGGTCGAAGGTGCTGGAAATGGTAAGGTCAGAACCATAGATCCCAAGATTCACGGCCTTGAAGAATTCCACGTTGTACTTGGTTACGAAATTCGGATCATTCAAAAAATCAGGGTTGTATTCCAGGTGATTCTTATCGATGAGTTCGAGCACCAGTTTTTTATCCGGAAGTGTGTTGAACACATTCTGTGCACTGAAATTCACCTGACTTGAATTCACTGTAGTCTGAGATTCCTCTTCAACGAGTTCGTCGGTTTTTTCACCTTCACTGCAGGAATAAAATAAAAGACCACTGACGATGACAACAAAGCTGTATAAAATTTTCTTCATGCTATGGTATAAAACAAAGATAATAATATTTGCTTACTTCCTTATCCCATTCACGTATGTGCTGCGGCTGATCTCGTTTCCGTTTTTGTCGAAATAAATCCACACTCCGTCGGGAACACTCTGGGATTTGCCTTTGCGGGTATCGTTCAGAATGGTGTAGTGGGAGATGCTTTGCACTTTTGCATTGGGGTAATAGGAGATGCTTTTTCCGCTGAGTTTACCGTTTTTGAAATTCTGCACACGACTGATTCCCCCCGTTTCAAAATAATAAGTCCATTCGCCGTGCTGATGTCCCTTACTATACTGGCCTTTGGTGTCCACAAATCCGCCTTTTTCATACCAAAGTATGTACTCTCCGTGTTTGATGCCATTCACATAATTGCATATTTCCCTGGGTTTCCCGTTTTCATAGTAATATTTCCACTCGCCTGTTTTGGCGCCTTTCTCATTGTAGTAGCCTTCATAATTTTCCGCCCCTTCAGGGTACCATCCTTTCCAATGGCCGGTGAGCTGACCTGCACTGAAGCTGCCCTCATCCTTTGGTTTACCATTCTCCCACCAGCTCTTCCAGAGACCATCTTCTTTACCATTCACATAAGGTCCTTCCTGAACTTTGTTTCCATTCTCAAACCAGGTGGTCCATAGGCCGCTTTTCACGCCATTGGCGTAATCGCCCTGACGCCACTTTTCTCCACCTGAATAATAATACGACCATGTGCCGTTTTGCTGATTGGCAGAGAAAAGTCCTTCTGATTCAACTTTTCCGTTTTTATAGTAGTAGATCCATTTATCTTCCCTGCTGTCGCCCCTTAAAGTGCCCTGCATCTCCATTTGTCCTTCGGGTGTATAAAATTTCCACAAGCCATCTTTACGGTTATCGGTAAAATTGCCTTCGCTTTTTATCTTGTGGTTGGGGTAATAAGACGAGTAATACCCGTTAAGCATCCCGTTTCTATAATTGGCTTCGTAATCGAGTTCGCCATTAGCATGAAAAAATCGCCAGGTGCTGTCCTGCAAACCGTTTTTATAGTATCCCATGGCTTTTACCACGCCGTTATCATAACTGGCGCTCAGGCTGCCGTTTCCGCCAGAGATCAGGTGACGCTCTTTAGGGTCCCAGAGCTCCCATAGAAGCGTTGTGGTGTCGCGGTATTCCTTAACGAATTTGGGATTGCCGTTTTCATAAAATTCCTCCCACCTGTCGCAGGGATTTCCCATACAGAAATTCTGAATGCGCATAGGCTTGCCGTTTGGGTAACGTGTTTCAACTGTGCCATGCTGTTTATCCTTCTCGAAATTGCCTTTGCTCTCCAAATTGCCGTTTTCGAAATAATAGATCCATTCGCCTTCTTTTTTCCCATTCACAAAATTTTCGCGGCTTTTAATTTTTCCGTTTTCATAGTATGAGGTCCAGGTACTATCGGCCAGATTGTTTCTGTATACGGTGATCTGGCTGAGTTTGCCGCTTTTGAAATAATATGTGTTTGTGCCCCATTTCAGGCCCTTCACAAAATGTTCACAAGCCTTTTTACCTCCATCTTCAAAATAAAAGGTCCAGGTACTGTCTTCTTTTCCATAATTGAAGAACCCTTTTGTGCTCACCTTTCCCGAAGGGTAATACTCGGTATAGGGGCCATGGGGCATGCCCTTGTAATAATCCGTTTCGGATTTCAGCTTACTTTGGCCCTCGTCGTAATAGTCCTTTTTTAACTGGGCTCTGAAGTTACTGATACTGTAAACCAGAATGAGTAAATAACAAAAACGCATCTTTAAATTTACCCAGCATAAGTGTAAAAGAAGGAAAAGGTACAGCTACTTGTGAACAAAATAGACGTGAATAGCACTGGGTGCCAAGACCCTTATTTCAGACGGATCACCTTTATATAATTCTTTCTGCCGTTTGAAATTCTGAGCACAAGTTGTTTTTCATCAGCGGGTATCGCGATCTGGTATTCCTGTAAAGGATCAAGTGGTGTTTCTGGCATAACCTGGCCTGTGATGCTGGCTCTGGCTGAACGTAAAGCCCCGTGAAAGCGAATGTTGAGCTGGCGTTCAGGCCCCAGATTCAGAAGAATAAATCCTCCTTCTGGTTCCAGCTCTTGTTTGCTGTAAGACAAACCCCTTTTGCGGGTGGGTGCATTTTTGTAGTTGGATTCATACGCCGAAGAGGTTTTGAATTCCTGCTCAAAGCCGAGTTCAACTGTGTCAGCGCTTCCTGTGTTTTTCCAAACCCTGATGTAATCTACCGTATATGTATTTGGCCACTTGGTGTCCACATTGGGTCCTGGTTTAAACGGTCCGCCATCTTTGGCTACAGAGGTGTTCAGGTAAAGGTTCATGGGATTGTCGAAACGCCCTTGATAGTAAGCCAGGGGATACCCATTGAAATACCAGGTTACATGATCAGGGGCCCATTCAAGTTGCATGAGGTTAAACCCATTGTGAATGTTTTCGTTTACAGGTAACCAACCTCCCCAGTTTTTGCTGAAACTAAATTTATAAGTGTATCCATTGTCACAACCATGCGGACAATGGGTGTCGACATGAATAAGTTTTTTATTCTCCCCTTTGAGCTCAAAGGCGTCGATTTCTTCGTTCAGTTTTCCACCGAAAAACCAAAAGGCAGGCCACACGCCCTGACCTTCCTCCACTTTGAACCGCAGTTCATACAAGCCATAATGCATTTTGTTTTTACTAATGATGCATCCTGCAGAGTACCGCGTCAGAAAACGGCTGTCCTGAAGGCGTACTTTTCCGCTTTTCAGCATAGCGCTGTCAACTTCAAAAGCCCCTAAAGTATACAAGCTGTCTTTTTTATCGGCTATGAATTTCATCACATCTTTACCAGGCACTACATTGTTCGGATTAAAGGAGAGATCCTGTGACATGAGCACTCTGGTCCATCCCAATCCATTTGTCCAGTACTTTTCGTCGAGTTTACCAGTGTTGAATTCGTCTCCACCACTGTATCTGTAATTGTACAAGCTGTCTTTAGAGAGTTTCAGCATCAGCTGTGGATACGCACAGGCTGAAGTGAGGGCCAGAGCCATTGTAAATAGTGTTTTCTTGTTCATGGTTTTTCGAGTTGATACACCTGCAATTGACCTGAATACCGTTTTTGCATTTGAAATTCAGGAAAATCCGATGTTTTAAAATTAGCATTTTGGGTGATGAGAAAACGAGCGCCCTTGTTATAGCAAAACCTAAGTTTATCCGGATTGATCTCGTTTTTGAATAGGGAATAGCCGAAACGTTTGAGGTAATACAAGGCAATGAAGCGGGAATCATCAAAATCCACAATACATTTAGCATTTTCGGGGACAATCGCCTGCAAATTTTTTTGTTCGGTTAGGAAGGCTTTATTGAATCCGGGGTCTTCCGTGTTCCAGCGTTCATGTATTCTCAGCCAGGCTGTAAGCGGTGCAATGAGTATGAATACAAGGATCCATGTGCGAAACCTTGTGCTCCAAAGGTTCTTCAGCCCATAAGCAAGCACACAGAAAATTAGGGGAATAAAGGGCAGAAGATAATAATCGTGCGTTTTTTCTATCATGTTCATTTCAAAAAAATAATAGAACACAAGAAACACCGTCAATAGAATCAAGTGGCGATATTGTACCGATTTTAAAACACGGTTTTTCATCATGTAATAAATTCCGGCCAGAACCAAAGGAAATGCTGCGTAATTAGTGAGCAGTTCAGGAAAATTGGAAACCAGATGAGACCACATATAATCCAGCAACACAGGAATAGGTTTATCATTGTCCAGCATTCCCCGCGTAATGCCATTGTGTTTCCATGTGGGTATAGCCTTAACATACCACACCAGGGCGGGAATTAATAGCAGCAAGATCCAAAGCGACTGTGACAAAGCTTGTCCGAATTTTTTTTTCCTAAACTGAGTAATGAAGTCTGGGAGCAATATAAGTCCATAAAGTACAAACGGAAGCTTAACCAGGGTAGCTAAACTGAGCAGCAGGCCCGCTGAAATCAACTGTGAATTTCTTCGGCTTTTTTTGAAGCATGTAGCGAAATAGAGGAACCAGACACCAAAACAGAGGGCCAGCATATCGGGTAATGGATTGATGCAGTAATAGAATAATATGGGCGAGAAACACAAAAATCCGGCGCTTAACAGAGCCAATTCCATTCGCAAATAAACGCGAATCCATTTGTAAAACCCAAGGTATAAGAACACAAATACCAGAAATGAAAACAGTCGTGAATACAAAACGGAATAACCAAACAGGAGGTCAACCTGAGCAATCAGCCACTGATAAAGTGGAAATTCGTAAAACAACAGACTTGTTCCGCTACTAAGGTCGAAGCGTTGCGGAAAAAAAATGCTGTGCTCCCTGAACACAAAATTGTAAACCAATGTCTGCGTTTGGGTTTGTCGCCAGACATGTATGCCAATTAGATCGAGTTGAAGGTAAGGAATGTGCAGAATAAAACTGAGGAGCAGCGGAGTTAACAGCAGAATGGCTATCCTGGTTCTGTTCATGCCATTAATCGTTCAGCTTGAGCACTGCCATGAAAGCACTTTGTGGGATTTCAACACTGCCAACCTGTTTCATGCGCTTCTTGCCTTCTTTTTGTTTTTCAAGCAACTTGCGTTTCCGGCTGATATCTCCGCCATAGCATTTGGCTGTAACATCTTTTCGCATGGCCCGGATGGTTTCCCGGGCGATTATTTTGGCACCTATCGCGGCTTGTATCGGTATTTCGAACTGTTGACGGGGTATAAGTTCCTTGAGTTTTTCGCAAATCTTTTTTCCGAATTCATAGGCATTGCTGCGGTGTATCAGAGCCGAGAGGGCATCAACCTGTTCGCCGTTCAGCAGTATGTCCAGCTTCACCAGTTCCGATTGTTTCTTGCCAATGGGATGGTAATCAAAGCTGGCATAGCCTCTCGAAATAGATTTCAGACGGTCAAAGAAGTCAAAGACCACTTCTCCAAGGGGCATTTCAAAGATCAGCTCCACACGGTCGGCGGTCAGGTAGTGTTGGTTCACGATCTGGCCCCGTTTTTCTATGCAGAGGCTCATCACCGGACCAATGTATTCCGATTTGGTTATAATGTTAGCCTTGATGTATGGCTCTTCGATGTAATCAATACGGCCGGGATCGGGCAGATCTGTTGGATTGTTCACCACTACAGAGGTGCCGTCGGTTTTATGAGCCAGATAAGACACGTTGGGCACAGTAGTGATCACGGTCATGTTAAACTCTCGTTCCAGCCTTTCCTGCACAATCTCCATGTGCAGCATACCCAGAAAACCGCAGCGGAAACCAAAGCCCAGGGCCGCAGAACTTTCAGGTTCCCAGGTGAGTGAAGCGTCGTTCAGGCGAAGCTTTTCCATGCTATAACGCAATTCCTCAAAGTCTTCTGTATCCACAGGGTATATTCCAGCGAACACCATAGGTTTTACATCTTCAAAACCTTCAATGCCTTTGTCACAGGGCCTGTCGAAATGGGTTATTGTATCTCCTACCTTAACTTCCCGGGCTTCTTTAATACCTGAAATGATATAGCCTACGTCGCCTGAGCTCATTTCGTTACGTGGCTCCTGCTTCAGTTTTAGCACGCCAATTTCATCAGCATTGTAAGTGGCGCCGGTATTCACGAACATTACTTTCTCTCCTTTTTTGATGGTGCCGTTTACAATTTTAAAATACGCTATGATGCCCCTGAATGAATTAAACACCGAATCAAAAATAAGGGCCTGCAGGGGCGCTGAAGGATCTCCAACAGGTGCCGGTATGCGTTCGATGATGGCGGCGAGAATAGCTTCAATGCCCATACCTGATTTACCACTGGCCGGAATCACATCTTCACGCGAACAGGCTGTGAGATCCACAATCTGATCTGTGACCAGTTCAGGCTCCGCACTGGGCAGATCCATTTTGTTCAGAATAGGGATAATGGTGAGATCATGTTCAAGAGCCAGGTATAAATTGGAGATGGTTTGAGCCTGAATACCCTGGGCGGCGTCCACAATCAGAAGGGCCCCTTCGCAGGCCGCAATGGAGCGTGAAACCTCATAGGAAAAATCAACGTGGCCCGGCGTATCAATCAGGTTTAGTACATAGTCTTCGCCCTTATAGCGGTAGTTCATTTGAATGGCGTGGCTTTTGATTGTGATGCCGCGCTCCTTCTCAAGATCCATGTCATCCAGCACCTGATCCTGCATTTCGCGCTTGCTGATGGTGCCAGTATATTCGAGTAAACGGTCGGCCAGGGTGCTTTTTCCGTGGTCGATATGGGCTATGATACAAAAGTTCCGGATGTGCTTCATACTGCTCTTTAAATCTCCTTTTTAAGGGGCACAAATATAGTAAATACTTGCAAATAAGCAGTTTAATACCAACACCATTCGGTACACAGAATTGCAAGAAATTGCCTTTTCAGTATATTCAGGCTTTAATGGCGCAGGCATTTGGGCACGGGGCAAATGGGTCCAAAGCTTCCTGATATCAGACCTCCTAAAGTGGTTGTGGGTCCAGGCTTGATGTTTCTAAGTCCAATGGAGAATATAGTCTGATAAACATTCTACCATAAAGGCTCATTTCGGGGAAATTTTCATGCGACCGAACAAGATGCACACCGAAATCAGTCCTTCACCACCTTCTTCACGGCTCTTTCCCCGCCTTTTTGGATGTTGATAAAATATATCCCGGGTTTAAGCCCGCTTGTATTAAACTCCATGTTGTTTGCCTGCATTACCCCGCTAAGTTGCAGAGACCTGCCGAGAACATCTGTCCAAGTCACCACAGCCTCATTCAGTTCGCCCTGTAAAATCAGTTTTTCTCCGGCGGGATTAGGATAAATGTTTATGGAAGAAGCCAGTTGTCCTTCCTGACCTATGCTGAGGGCCGAATTGGTTGTGAAGCTGTATTGAAATCCGCCGCCGAAATCCGCGTTAAAGGTCTTCAGTATTTGTCCACTTGCGTTTTTAATGCGTACATAGCCTGAGCCCTGACCCGTATTAGCCCACCAGCTCAGACCATCGTGCCCCAGGTCTTCAACCACCATGGTATAACAGCCGTTCAGATCGTAATTATCGGTATAGGTTGTATTGGCTGCAACAAAATTACTCTGCCCAACAACATTTCCGTTTTCATCAAAGATCTTGTAATTGTTTTGGGTGGGCAGGTTATTGGTGCGGAACTCCACTGTGAAAAGTCCAGGAAGCATTTCGGGTATGATAAAAGGTGAATGATAGAGATTATTAAAACTGTATTGATCGCTCATGAAATTCACCTTCACGATTTCGGCATGAAATACATTTCCGTTCGCCATCATATCGTAAAACCAGAGATCGTTTTTTGGCAGAACGATGCTCACGGTATCCATATAGTTCAATGTGCCCGACCAGCTGTGCACTTGTTTCACATTGGCATTGTTCACCCAATAATTGAACTGGATGTCGGTAATAGGTGTGGATCCGGTATTGCGCACAATAACCACGGGGTTGTTGCAGATGGGGTTTTTCCTCGAATATAGTACCTTATTGCTGGGAGAAAATACATCTATGATAGCGGCATCAAGAGAATGGTTGGCGCCACCGTAACTGATGAGCTGGTTGGCCACGAGGTACCGGTAGTCTCCGGATGGATTAGGCGGGTTAGAGCAGTTGTAATCCAGGCTTACAGTTGAACCGGGTGTAATGTAGGGGCTGAGGTTGTATTCTTTGGTGAGCGAGGTTTGCCCAGGGCACCAGCCCTGTCTGTCGTAAACCCAGGTTCCGCCCTGGGGATAAACCACATTGAAGGAACATTCCTGAGTGATCTGCCAGCTGAATTCATTCGGACCACCGTTCAGATTAAAATAATGGGTTATGAGTCCACCGTTTTGTGAAAACTCACCTTCGGCGCCATGGCCGGTAATGGTTGAACGCAGCTTAAAGTCCTGTGCCGCACTGAGTGCCTGTACATTCATAATGGGAAAGCGACTGTCGTTGTTGATGCTTGCGATTGCTGCGCCGCCTGCTCTGGCTGCTCCCTGCCAAAGCTGGTTAAAATCAAGTACGTTACGCGGAGGTGTTCCCACAATGAACCAGAAGTCGAGGTCCATCTGTTCCTGGTTTTCTCCACCCAGTGTCATCACAAGACGCTTGGGTCCTTTTAAAACAGGTGTAAAATCGGTGACATCATAAAACCATGACTTTCCTTTGATGCCCATATCAAGTCCTTTACCGTAAGGTGTTACAAACGACATAATTTCGTTGTACCAGGGGTAACGCTTGTAATAATTCAGGTTGTTTATGGTAATGGTTCCCTGGGGCACAATTGCAATGCTGCCTGTGGGGAGGCCCGTATCACCATCGTAAATAATACTTGGGCTTGCGCTGTAGTAATTGTTTGTGGAAACCAGAACAATTGCATCATTGGTCATCGGAACCACTGTGGCGTTTGATGTGATTGAATACTGCTGCACAATGTTGGGGTTCCTTTGTACAGAATCCTTTACCACCAGGGTGTTTGTGGCAAGCGTATAGTTGCCTTTCAGGAATACAAGTTTTGGCCTCAGGGCGGTTTCGAAGAAACTACGGTTGAGCGAGTGGCCACGGTCATAGGTCCATTGCATATTCACCCCGGTTGAGCTCAGATTGAATTTTGAATCATTAATCAGAAGTCCGCTGCCTTCATCCATTTTATAATACGCCAGTAAATTGGCGTACTGGGGATGCGTTGCATCAATATTTTTATTCATCCAGGTTTGAATGTCTGTCAGGGAAAGCTCTTTGTTCCAGATGCTGAGCTCGTTGATGCGTCCTCTCCAATTATTGGCCAGATTATTATCCTTGCCCAGGATCAGGTTGAGAATGGAAATGGGTTTTGTTTTTGCCGTACCGGTATGCCAGAGCGCGCCGTTGAGGTAAATGTTCATCACCCCTGTTGCTGTGTTTTTGGTGAAGGCCCAGTGATTCCACTGGCCGCCTTGTTCTGAAGCAGTGGCCACTTTGTTAATGCGGTCATAACCTCCTCCCCCATAGCCACAATCAAAATACATATTGTTGTCGCTCCATGGCAGGTGCAGGTTCAGATTCCGCTGACTTGCTGAACTGCCATAACCATAAATGAGGCTGGTGTTGGAAGGCATGTAGCTGGGATTTCCATAAGCCCAGAAGGACACGGTGATCTCTGTACTGATGGCGCTCATGGTGCTTGCGCTGAGTATCACGTGCGCGTTGGCCGAAAGATCAAGCGCATAATTATTCCTGGCATAAAGCGCCATGGTGGCAGCTGCGTTGCTTCCGTTGAACACCACAGGGTTTGATGGAAGTGTGTTGGTGAATGAAAAATCAATCAGAATGTTATCGGTACCATTCCATACAAATGGTGTGTGAAATTGAATGCGGTTGTTTCCGGACACAAAGGTGTAATTATTGTTATACACATTGGTGAACCCTGTGAGTGTTACTGTACTGGCATTTAATGCAGTGGCCTGGGTGTGCTGAATGCCTACTTTCATAAAATTAACGGTTCCGCCCGAATTGCTCACGCTTAAAATAAATCCGTTAATGTTTCCGGGTGTAAATCCTGCGGCAAGGAGTTCAGCTGCGGTGTAGAGCACTTGTGAATGACCAGAACGTTCATTGCTTTTCAGCAGGTTGGGTACGCTTACCGAGCCCACTGCAAGGGTGCTTTGGGTCTCTGAATTGATGGTATAGCTGCTGCTGCTGAGGGTAAAGTTGTAATAGTCGAAAACAGGCTGTGTGACATAGGGGAACACCGTGCCGCTGAAATTGGAGATCACATGGCTTGGCGTTGTGTTCAGTGCGTTTTCAATTTTTGATGAATCCACTATATATGTATTGCAGGAATAATCCCATTCTCCGCAGCCCTGATTAGGAAAGGTCTGGTTTGAAATGAGGCCGTTCTTGCAGCGCATGTTGTACTTGAGTATGATCTTCTCGAAGCTGAGGTTGTTGTTCGGGAATTGGATCAATGTGTCGCGTGTGGTGCTGCCATATTTGAAGGCAGAAATTTTAATGGTATCTCCGGGGTTTTGCGCGTTTAAACCGAATACGAATGTTGAAATCAACACTACAAGAATCTGCTTTATCATGTGGCTGGGGTTTGTAAGTCTGTAAATTTAGTCAAATAGGCAGAATATTCGCGGAATTTACGCTTATGATGCAGCCTCATCGCCCGGCTTTATTTTGGCCAATAGTCCGCTGTTTTCGCGCATTCACCTAAATTTGCGGGCTCAGGCTTGAACATGGCATTTGATCCGTATTCGATAGAGCTGCCGGTCCGCGAAATTATTCCGGAACTCTGTGCAAAACTCGCCATTCACAACACGCTTGTGTTGAGCGCCCCTCCAGGCGCCGGAAAAAGCACTCTCCTACCCCTTGCATTGCGCCATGAACCCTGGCTGGAAGGAAAAAAGATTCTGATGCTAGAGCCGAGACGTTTGGCAGCGCGCAGTGTAGCCTTACGGATGGCCAAGCTTCTGGAGGAGGAGATCGGACAGGGTGTTGGTTACCGCATTCGTTTTGAAACCCACGTGGGTAAACACACCAAACTTGAAGTACTGACTGAAGGGATTCTGACACGCATGCTTCAGGATGATAATGCGCTAGAGGATGTGGGTCTTGTGATATTTGATGAGTTCCACGAACGTAGTTTGAATGCCGACCTTGCCCTGGCACTTTGCCGCGATGTTCAAGCAGTCCTGCGGCCTGACCTGAGAATACTTATTATGTCTGCCACCCTCAACACGGAAGAATTATGCCGGATGCTACAGGCTCCTTCCATTATAGCCGGCGGCCGAATGTTTCCAGTAGATGTGCATTATTCACAGGACGCGGATCTGAGCACATTACCGGAATTAGCGGCCAGAACGGTGCTTCAGGCTATGCGCCAGCACCCTGGCGATGCGCTTATTTTTTTGCCTGGTGAAGCAGAGATCAGGCGCTGTGAAGACTTACTCAAAAACCAGCATGAACACTATTCACTCCATCCTTTGTATGGCATGCTGCCAGCACAAGAGCAGTACAAGGCCATCATGCCTCATCCCCTTGGCAAACGCAAAATCGTAATAGCCACATCCATTGCAGAAACCAGTCTTACCATTGAGGGTGTGCGTATAGTTGTGGACAGCGGGTACACGAGGCGTTCCACATTTGATCCCTCAAGCGGTATGTCAAAACTCGAAACATTCCGCATCAGCAATGACTCCGCAGAGCAAAGGGCAGGGCGCGCGGGGAGGATGAGCCGCGGCGTGTGTTACCGCATGTGGAGCACCGCAACGCAATCGCGACTTGCTGCTCACCGCGTACCTGAAATACTTGAAGCTGATCTTTGCGATATGCTGCTTGATTTGGCGCAATGGGGTGTACACGACCCCCTGCAGCTCTTCTGGATAAATACCCCGCCGAAAGCGTCCCTCGCCCAGGCGTCTGAACTCCTGCATCAGATCGGCGCCCTCGTGGATGACAGAATAACACCGCATGGAAAGGCCTTGCACAAGCTGGCTTGCCACCCGCGTATAGCACACATGTTGCTCATGACTGCTTCTGAGGAAGAAAAACAACTGGCCTGCGACCTGGCTGCTATACTGGAAGATCGTGATCCGCTTTCGCGTGAAGACGGTGTTGATATCACACTGAGGGTTGAGGCTTTACGCCAATTCAGAAACCGGAATACAATGCCTGGTCGATTCACCAGGATAGCCAAGGCCTCCACGATGTATCATCAGATGCTCGGTATAGGGCCTTCTAACGGTCTCTTCGATGCCTACAATTGCGGACTGCTTCTGGCCTATGCTTACCCGGAGCGAATCGCCTCGGCAAGGCAAGGTAACAACGCGCAGTTTCAGCTTTCAAATGGCCGGATCGCCGGTTTCAGTCATCAGGATAGTCTGGCACGTGAATCCTGGCTTGCAGTTGCGAATGTGGATGTGCGTGATGGTGTGGGCAAAATCTTTTTGGCTGCGCCTTTGAACCCTCAGGATCTCATTCATCTGGTTCAGGAGGAAGATGTACTGAGTTGGGATACCAGAAATGGCGGATTGATTGCCCAGCGGGAAACCCGTATTGGCAACCTTGTGCTCCGGCGTAAAGCTATAAACGATGTTCCTGAAGCGAAGCGTACAGAACTTCTGGCAAGGGTAATTGAAAAAGAAGGCGCTTCGCTATTAGACTTCAACAGTGCCATGGAGCAATTACAGAACAGAATTCTCAGCCTAAAACTTTGGAATACGGAAGAAAACTGGCCTGATGCCAGTACAACCGGTTTACTTCGTGATGTCAGCTGGCTGAAGCCATACCTGGGTTCGGTGAAGAAACCGGAGGACCTGAAGAAGATTAATCTAGCCGAAGCCCTGTTGCTTAACCTGAGCTGGGAGCAGCAACAAGAACTTCAAGTGCGTGCGCCGGGCAAATTGCAGGTGCCCAGTGGTTCTGGAATACCCCTTCAATACTATTCGAATGGCGGATCACCCATTATGGCTGTTCGCTTACAGGAGATTTTCGGATTGGCTGAAACACCGCGGGTAAACGGAGGTAAAATTGCAGTGGTCATGCATTTATTGTCTCCGGGTTACAAACCGGTACAGATCACTTCTGATCTGAAAAGTTTCTGGAACAGCATGTATTTTGAAGTTAAAAAGGAACTGAAGCGCCGCTATCCAAAACACGCCTGGCCCGATGATCCCTGGACCGCTCCGGCCATTGCAAAAGGACGAAATCAAAAGAGTTAATACGCAGTTTGGCTGTGCCTTTCAGTCTGCCCTATAACGCCTTGACCTAACGCCGGGCTGATGTCTTTCCTGTTTTTCGCTCGAGGTCAATAAATTCATCGCCTTCCCTGTAACTCATGTAGGTATAAATGAACTGAAACATTTCTTCGCTTGTCTTCATACTTTCTATTCCATTTCCTTCATTAATCTCATTTGGAGGATGGTTGGGATTGTCGGGATTCTGAGCCGTGTTGTCATAGGTGCCGTACACATGAATAACGGTTCCCCGTTCCAGTTTTATGGGGTTCCTGAAAGTATAATAATACTGCCAACGAAAATTCCATTTGGGAATGTGAATGAGTCTAACGGTATCTCCATTTGGGCGGATGGCATAAGCCAGAAACGACTTGCCGATCAGATGCATGTGTGGATTAATTGAAATCATTGAAATGGTATTCGGCAAACTGTACCTTGTGTGAAACGTTTGTATTTTACCTGCAGGAATTTTCAGCTCCGGCTCCACAGCTGACAGGCCAAATGTACCCAACTGGCTTTCCACCACAGTTCTTTGCAGTGGTTTTTTGCGGAAAAACACATTGATGTGGCTGCTATCCCAAAGGTCGGTACTGCTGGGACCGTAATGAATGTTATTCAGCAGAAAGAGCCCGTTCTTTTTAAGCCTGTAACCCCCCACGTCATCTGGATAGCTTGGCGGCGTATACCCCGGCAGGTAATAAACGGCGTTTGGGGTTAAAGTGGGGTACTGAGGGCTTTTACCATCGGTATAAGGGATGTTCATTTCTTCATATACTTTGAACAGATCTTTGCGCGTATCCGTGTGAACGGATTTTCCTTTCATGTAGTTGAATTTTCGCCTGGCATCATAAGAAACCAAATGGCCGTTCACATGGTGGACCAGTTTTCGTTGATGGGGTACAAACTCCACGAGGTCAACAAGTGTGTCTTTTTCAATGCTGTACGGAAATTTCCAGATCAGGAAAGCATCTTGACCATTGCCCTTTATCCGTACCGCTTCATTTGCATAAATCACCAGATCGGGTTTTCCAAAATACGACCCGACTTGAAACTGGGGTGGTGGAGGTTCTTTGAGGCTATCTCCTCTCGGCATACCAGAATCAACCCACTGTTTTATCAGTACACGTTCTTTCTTGCTCAAAACTCTTTCACCTGTAAAGTGCTGGTATGAGGGATCGGCCGGCCAGGGTGGCATATACCCGGTTTGGGTGACAAACCGGATGCGCGCCGCCTTTTTAACAGCATCATGATAACTTAAGAGGGCAAACGGACCGCTTTCTCCCGGCCTGTGACAGGATGAACATTCTCTGTAGATCAAAGACGCAACTTGTCCGGACCATGTTACAGTTTCGGCATTTTGCTCCGCTTGATTTGCTCTTTCAGGAGAACATGCTTGCAGGCTACCCAGAAAAATAAGAATGAACAGATGAGGAGAGCGCTTGCGAATTATTTCCGCGTTTGCCTTCAAAAGGGGTAATAGGGTGAAATGAACACGTACACCAACACCCCACTGATTGTCACATAGAGCCAGATGGGATATGAAAACCGGGTGAGTTTGCGGTGTTTTTCGATTTGCCCTTTTAAACCATAATAAAATGACATCATCACCATGGGAAGTACAACAATGGCCAGCGTAATGTGTGTTATAAGTAGAATCAGATAGAAGGGCTTGCTACCTGAAACAGCTGCTTTTTCAATGGCATCCAGCGAACCGTTATGATCTGTATCACCATAGCGTGTATCGGAAATAAAATAATGCGCTGTTACATAGGAGATCAAAAACAGAGCGCTAAGCGCGAATGCCGTGAGATTAAGTGTTTTGTGTACCTCTGTTTTTTTATTTCGGATAGCCCAGAGCGACATCACCAGCAAGAGGCTGCATGTGCCGTTCAGAATGGCATTTAACAAAGGGAGGCTGTAAACAAAAACAGGTGTTGTTTCCGGGCGGGGCATCCATTTCTGATTCAACACAACCACCAGGCCACAAATCAGGAAAGTAATACCATATACCAACCATTTGGCCGTATTCTCTTTTGTGTTTTGAAGCAGATTCATGGCAGGTGAAAGCGCATAGATGGAGTGCTGAAACTTCAGCTCTGATCTATTTGCCCAAGGCGTTCAGTTGTTCAGAACTTACCCCGGTTGATGAATACCCCCCGTCGTGGTAGAGGTTTTGCATGGTCACCATTCTGGTGAGATCACTGAAAAGACTAACGCAGAAATTGGCACAATCATCGGCACTGGCATTGCCAAGCGGCGACTGCATATCGGCAAAATCGAAAAATTCGTTAAAGCCTTTTATGCCGCCTCCGGCTGTGGTGCGGGTGGGTGATTGCGATACGGTATTGATCCTTACCTTCTTTTGTTTGCCGTAATGGTAACCAAAGGTACGGGCTATGCTTTCAAGCATGGATTTGATGTCTGCCATATCGGTGTAGAAAGGATAAACCCTTTGAGCCGCTATATAGCTCAGTGCCACTACTGAAGCATGCTCATTCAGGGCATCGAGTTTGTGTGCCGTGGCCAGCATCTTGTGAAGACTCAAGGCAGATACATCAATGCCTTTATTAAAAAATTCATAATTAAGTTCGGTGTAAGGAATGTTCTTGCGGATGTTCACACTCATACCAATGGAATGCAAAACAAAATCGATTTTGCCCCCAAGTACATCCATGGACTCCGTGTAAAGTTTAGTCAGGTCTTCAACATTGGTGGCATCCGCCGGAATAATCTTAGATTTTGTGGCATCAGCCAGTTTGTTAATCTCTCCCATGCGCATGGCTATGGGCGCATTGGTGAGGGTAAAGGTGGCGCCCTCATCATGACAGCGCTGGGCCACTTTCCAGGCTATGGAATTTTCATCAAGGGCACCAGTAATGATACCACGCTTTCCTTTTAATAGATTGTATGCCATAAAGGTTTTGTTAGTGCGACAAATATAAGTAAAAGCCAATAGTGCAAATGCTATGACTTTAATTTGACCTCAGCAGCTCCTTGGCGTTTTTTATGGCCGACTCAGTTGGTTTACCCGTGCTGAGCATTTTCGCGATCTCAACTGTTCGTTCCTCAGGCTTGAGTTCCCTGATGTGGGACATGGTTTTTTCCTCGTTTTGATTCTTGTAAACAAACAAATGGTGTTTGCCTTTGCATGCGATCTGAGGTAAATGTGTGATGCTGATCACTTGCATGTGTTCACCCATCTTTGAGAGGATGCTTCCAATACGATCGGCCACTTCTCCGCTCACACCTGTATCAATTTCGTCGAAAACTATGCTGGGAAGACTTTTTCGTTCGGCCAGCAAAGCCTTTAAACTTAACATGAGTCTCGATAATTCTCCGCCACTTGCAATTTTCTGCAACTCACCCGGCGCTTCCCCTTTATTTGCTGAGAACAGGAATTTCAGTTCGTCTTTCCCTTTCGGACCAGCCTCAGCCAGTTGACTCAATTCCACCCTGAACACCGCGTGTTCCATACCCAATTGCACCAGCATAGCCTGAACACGCTTTGAAATGCCATCCGGGGCTTTCCGGCGCATAGCGCTTAATTCATCCGCTCGTCTGTTCAGGTCCTTCTCCATGAGCTGAATGTCTTTCCGGCAAGCGTTGATTTGCTCTTCCAATGAGCCTATGGCCTGGAGTTTCTGCTCTATATCCGCTTTTATTCGAAGCAATTCTATTTCATTCGAAGCCTGATGCTTTTTAAGCAATCGGTTCAGCTGATCCATTTTCTGATTCAGCTCGTCCAGTTTTGCCGGATCAAGCCTCAGACCTGAAGCGGCATGCTCGATGTCAGAGCCCAGTTCTTTCAACTCTATGTATACAGCATTCAGTCTTTCATGAAAATCTCTGTATTTTTCTCCGAACTTTATTATTTGATGCAGGTTTTGTCGAACGGAACTGACACCCGAAAGCAGGTTCTGCTCCCCATTCTGAATGGCATAAGCCGCGAGGTTGAGCTGTTCAGACAGCGTACCGGCATTTTCAAGCACCGCGCTTTGTTCTTCTAGTCCAGCTAAGGTTCCGGGGTTGATTTCAGCCTCACTCAATTCCTTAAAAAGAAAGTCATAATAGTCCTGATCTTTTCTGGCCTTGTTTTCTTCCTCTTCCAATTCATGAAGAACCTTGCGCTTTTTCTGCAAAGCGAGGTAAGCTTGTGTGCAGGCCATTCTTTGGGGCATGCACCCTGCAAAAGTATCAAGCAGATCGAACTGAAATTCAGACTTGTTGAGGTTGAGGGTCTGGTGTTGTGAATGAATATCCACCAGCTGCTCGGCAAGTTCTTTCAATACGCTCACACTTACAAGTGCTTCGTTCAGAAAGCAGCGCGATTTGCCTTCTGCCGATATTTCACGCCTTAAGACCAGAACGGATTCATAGTCCAGATACTGGCTCCTGAAAAAATCCTGTAGCTGCAGGTCTTTGATATCAAATTCCGCCTCCACTATGCATTTTTTCAATTTATTTCTAAGGCTGCTCAAATCCGCCCGTTTGCCTAAGGCCAGGCCAAGGGCTTCCAGAAATATGGATTTTCCTGCACCCGTTTCCCCGGTAATGACGGTTAACTGCCCCGGGAAACGCACATCCATTTCCTCAATGAGAGCAAAGTTTTGTATGACAAGGCGTTTTAACACAGGTCCAAGTTCGGATTTTTTTAGCCTTCTCAAAAAGAGCCTTTAACCGAAGGGCGATATTTCTTGTTAACAAATTGTCTGTTTTTTAATATTTCGGGCTTCTTTATGCCTGCTATCAGGTCACCTATTCACCTAATCCTGGCGTTTTAACATTTTTCTCAGGCCATGTCTTAGGCACTTGAATGTTAAATCCTTGTTGATGTACCCAACGCCTCAGGTTACGCGGGCGTATAGGTGTAAAAAGCCATAGCATGCGCCAATTAAAAATTACCCGTCAGATCACCAATCGCGAAACCGCTTCACTTGACATGTACCTTCATGATATAGGTCGTGTGGAAATGATCAGTGCCGATGAAGAGGCTGTTCTGGCTTCCCGAATCAGGATGGGCGATCAGGAGGCTCTGGACAAACTTGTCAAAGCCAATCTCAGATTTGTGGTATCGGTGAGTAAACAATACCAGAATCAGGGTTTAAGCTTGCCGGATCTGATCAATGAAGGTAATCTGGGCCTCATTAAGGCGGCTCAGCGTTTCGACGAAAAACGTGGTTTTAAATTTATTTCCTATGCAGTATGGTGGATCCGTCAGAGTATTCTTCAAGCCTTGGCCGAGCAGAGCCGCATTGTGCGCCTGCCTTTAAATAAAATAGGCGCCATCAACAAAGTGAACAAGACAATTTCTTTACTGGAGCAGAATTTGGAAAGAGAACCGAGTTACGCTGAACTCAGCGAAGCCCTGGATATGTTGCCACAGGATATCACCGATACCATCCGTAATAACGGAAGACATCTTAGTCTTGACGCGAGTATTGGAGAAGATGAACAAGGCGGAACCTTGTACGATCTCCTGCGAAACGAAAGCTCCACAAGTCCTGATAAGAGCCTGTTAGGTGAAAGTTTACAGCTCGAGATATACAGGGCGCTCAACACGCTTACTGAACGCGAGGCAGACATAGTTAAATTGTTTTTTGGTTTAGGAGGAAAACACCCGCATTCACTTGAAGAGATCGGGGAGAAATTCGATCTTACACGAGAGCGGGTGCGTCAGATTAAGGAAAAAGCGGTACGCCGTTTAAAACACGGATCGCGAAGTCGCCTGCTGAGAGTGTATTTGGGTTAAGGGACTTTTTTATCTGGTTAAACAGCATCTTAAAAACCCTTCCGGCAAGCGGAGGGGTTTTTGCTTGTATTCTCCGGTGCCTGCTTGCTTTTTTTCTTAATTTTAGGCTTCAATTTAAAGCATATGGCTAATCCAGAAAAAAAGAAATCGTCCCTTCTGTTTCGCATATTCAAATGGACCGGCATAAGCCTTCTGATTATTGTGCTGCTGCTCATTGCCGCGCCATTTATATTCAAGGATAAAATTGTTGCTCTGGTAAAGGAGCAAGCCAATGCAAACCTCAATGCCAAAGTGGACTTCGGGGAATTTGATCTGAGTCTTATTTCTTCCTTTCCGGATTTCAGGTTTGAAATCAATAAAGTATCCGTGATCGGGGTTGGAGCGTTCGATAAGGACACTCTTCTTTATCTTGAACAGCTTCGCACTGATATCAATCTGAAAAGTGTGCTAAGCGGTTCACAATACCAGATCAATTCAATTCTGATTAATAAAGCCAGGATCTTTGCCAAAATTCTTCCGAACGGCAAGGCCAATTACGATATAGCAAAAAGCGACAGCAGCGCTGCACCACAAGCTGAAAACGCCGACACCAGCAAATTCGCCATGAAACTGAAAGCATTTAATATTACTGAATCCCTGATTGAGTATGACGACAAGCAGGGTAATATGTACGCACGCATTGAGAACATGAACTATAGCATGAATGGTGATTTCACACAGGATGTGTTTATTATGAACAACCTGCTCGATATTGCCAAACTTACCTTTAAGATGGACGGCATTGCATACCTCAGCAACGTGCACACCACAGCCAAAGCCGACATGGAAATGGATATGCCTAAATTCAAATTCACGTTTAAGGATAACGAATTTGCATTGAATGATCTCGCCCTGGGGATGGACGGCTGGCTGGCCATGCCCGATACGAATATGGACATGGCGCTCACCTTTAAAGCCAAACAAACCGAATTCAAATCCATACTTTCCTTAATTCCCTCGGTATACAGCAAGGACTTTGCAGGTATTAAAACCTCCGGCAAGCTAAGTCTCGATGGCCATGTTAAAGGCCGTTACAATGCCGCTCAGATGCCGGCATTTGGCCTGAATTTAAGTATTGAAAAGGCCATGTTCAAGTACCCCAGCCTGCCAAAGGCGGTGAACAATATCAATGTAGATGTTAAAGTGCAAAATCCTGACGGGAACCTAGACCATACTTTGGTGGACATCAATACATTTCATGTGGAAATGGCAGGGAATCCGGTTGATCTCAGGGCACACATTCAAACACCCATTTCTGATCCGGGCATTGAAGCCAGTCTGAAAGGTCTTATCAACCTGAGCAGCGTGAAGGAATTTGTTCCGCTTGACAAAGGCGATAACCTGAGTGGTACAATTAAATCGGATATTTCACTTGCCGGCCACATGAGTTCTATCGACAAGAAAGAATATGATAAATTCAAGGCCTCAGGTTCGCTCGAGATCGATAAGATGGATTACAAAAGCAGCAGTCTGACTTACCCGGTTCTATTAAACACCCTGAAACTCAATTTCACTACACAGTATGTTGAACTCGCCGCCTTTGATGCCATGCTCGGAAAGTCGGATGTTCAGGCACAGGGTAAAATCGAGAACTTCATGCAGTACGTTTTCAAAGATGATCTTATCAAAGGCAGTTTCAGTGTAAACAGCAAATTACTTGACCTGAATGAGCTCATGGGGCCCGAAGACACTGCAACTGCAGCTGCAGATACCGCCGCTTCCGCCAGCAGCGGTGTTATAGAAGTACCCGCCAACATTGATTTTAATCTTAACGCGCGATTTGACAAAGTGCTTTATTCGAATATGGTTCTTGAGAACATGCTGGGTAACCTGGTGATACGCAACCGTAAAATCGACATGAGCAATCTGAAAATGAATACCATGGGTGGCAGTCTTGTGGTGAACGGTTATTACGAAACCAATAACCCCAAACGTCCCACCACTGCCCTGAACCTGAAAGTGGAGAATTTCGATATTCAGCAGACCTTTAAAACATTTAATACAGTTCAGAAACTTGCCCCTGCCGGTGAATATGCCAAGGGCCTGTTTACGGCAACACTTGAAGACTTTAATGTAGGCCTCAATGACAAGATGGAACCCGACATGAATACAGTGGCTGCGAGGGGGGTGTTCAAAACCAAAAAAGTAAACGTGAGCGGTTTTCCCCCCTTTATGAAACTGGGTGATGCCCTCAAAATTGAGCAATTAAAAAGTATGGACCTCACAGATCTTAACCTGAATTACGCCATTAAGAACGGCAGACTTTACCTCGAACCATTCAACACCAAAGTGAATCAGGTGAGTACTAATATCGAAGGCAGCACTGGCCTTGACCAGAGCATTGATTACAAGTGGAAGATGGAGATTCCAAGAGCCATGTTTGGTTCACAGGCTAACAGTGCCCTGCAGGGACTTATGAGTCAGGCTAATTCGGCTGCCGGAACCTCAGTGACGCTTGGCGAAAAAATAAATGTGAATGTGTTATTTGCCGGTACCGTTACCAAGCCCACCGTAAAAACAAGCTTGAAGGAGGAAGGCAAGAGTGCCGTTGCGACTGTTACAACACAGGCTCTGAATGCAGGAATTGACAAAGCTAACGAAGAGGCACAAAAAATACTGGCTGACGCGCAGGCACAGGTTGACAAGATCAGGGCCGAGACGGCGGTAATTGTTGAGAAAACCAAAACCGACGGCTATGCACAGGCAGATGCACTGGTTGAACAAGCCACTAATCCGCTTACAAAAGTAGCCGCAAAAAAGGCTGCAGATGTAGCCAAAAAAGAGGCTGATAAAAAGGCTCAGAAAATACTTGATGAGAGTGAGGCCCGGTGCCAAAAAATTCTTGCCGATGCCAAAGTAAAAGCTGACGCGAAAGCAGCAGAAGCAAAGAAGTGAGGTATAGCTTGGGGATGGGTCTTGGGTCCAGAGTCAATAGTTCTGAGTCTCTGAGTCAAAAGTCCAGAGTCAAAAGTCTTGAGTTGAAAGTCGTGGGTTTGGATGACTTGTTTGTGTTCAGATGATTGGCCCGCAAGACAGATATTCTGAAATATGAATCCTTAAGCTGAACATTGTATCTTTCCTTAATAACTGTTTTCACATGAACACAAAAAAAATTCTCCTCGGCACCCTACTGGGCGGTTCAGGTTTTTTCTTTCTTGGCTGGTTACTTTTCGGTATTGTGTTAGCACCCCTTATGCAGGGAAACTCCAATGCCTCCATCAACAGGCCAATGGACCAAATGCTTTTCGGCCCTTTAATTCTCTCCAATCTAATCTGGGGCCTTTTGCTCACCCTGATATTAATTTGGAGGCAAAGCACGGGGTTTGCATCAGGTTTGCTCACCGGAGCCTTGATGGGTTTTCTGGTGAGCCTGGCTACCGACCTTAGTTTTTATTCTATGACCACTTTTTTCAGCGGCCCAATGGGAATAGCGCTTGACGTGAGCGGAAACACCATTTTGTTTTCACTTGTTGGTGCTTTAATTTCCCTGCTTTTCAAGGATAAAACGGAAAGGGCTTGATTTTGTAAATCCGCCGGACCGCTTGATCAAATGGTCAGATGTGACGCGCTCAGCTCTTTGCCATAAAAGTATGATGCCGTTTGGTTAAAATTCTCCGGCGTTTCTGTGGTCAGAAATTCAACCCTTGCATTTTTTTTACAATGTTTCTCTATTTCCGGATGGCGCTGGAGATAGGCTTTTAAGCCTTTCGCAACCAGCGGGCCTTGAGAGATCAACTTCACACCCGGGGGTACACAGGCTCTGATCCGGTCTTCAATCAGGGGATAGTGCGTACAGGCCAGGATGATGGCGTCGATGGTGTTATTCTGTGCGAGAAGGGCCTTCACGTGTTTCTCAATAAAATAATCCGCACCCGGATTATGTATCTCCCGGTTCTCTATTAGCGGAACCCACATGGGGCAAGCCTCCTGGTGCACGGTGAGGTCAGGAAAAAAATTTTTAATCTCCACCACATACGACTCTGAATTGACCGTGCCGCTCGTGCCCAGAATGCCAACATGCCTGCTCAAACTATACTGACCTATGATTTCGGTGGTGGGACGGATTACACCCAGAACCCTGCGGTTTGGTGCAATAATGGGCAGGTCTTTTTGTTGTATGGTTCTCAGGGCTTTGGCTGAGGCTGTGTTGCAGGCCAGCACAACAAGGTGACAGCCCTTATTGAAGAGGGCCTTAACACATTGAAGTGTATACGCATAAACGGTGTCAAAACTTCTTGTGCCATAGGGCGCCCGGGCATTATCGCCCAGATATAAAAAGTCGTGTTCCGGCAATTCCTTCACAAGCTCTTTTAGTACAGTTAATCCCCCATAGCCGCTGTCGAACACACCAATGGGTCCCGATACATTTCTGTGATTGCTCAAAACCATAAATCAAGGCAAATTATAAATTCATTTCGGACGTTTGTTCTGCCGTTTACCTGCCTGAAGATATTCTCTCCGGCTTGAAGTAATCTCCATTCAAGGCTTATGCCGGCTGTGCTTACAGGTTTAAACTCGGTGCCCAAAGTTACACCGTTGATGCCTCTTCCGGTGTTGAGTTTACCAGTGAGTACCTGACTGGGATCCGAAAACAATTCCCCTCTTCCGTAAACGGCAAGTTTTTTGAGCAACTGGTATTCTGCCACCAAAACAGCGCCTCCCAGTAAGGCCATTTTGTTTTTATCGCTTTTCAGAGAGTTTTCCTGAAGGCCGAAATTCAGGTCTATTCCGATTTTCCAAAGCCCTCTTGTATAACTTCCATACATGTTGTTATAATAACGCTGATGACTTGTGCGCACCGAGTCGGGGCTTTCGTCGCAGGTAAGAAAATTGTATGTAATGCTCAAGTAACGGTTAGGATTGTAATTACAGGAGAAGTCAAAGGCTTTGTTCTTGTTATTGTCGAGATATTCGTTGTAACCGTTAAACGCACCAACCTGCACCATCCACTTTCGGTTGAGCTGGTAAGTGAGTTTGACTCCGCTCAGATAATACGGATCGTAGTAATTGGGAATAGACATACTTGAGGCTATGTTCTCCCTTGGCTGAAAACTTTCGAGGCCTATATGGGTTTTGAAGAATCCAGCATCAAACCAGAGGCCGGGGAGCAATTTGAAACCGGCCCGGGCCTCCTGAATAAGGTTAAATGTTTCTGGCCAGCTGCTTTCCGGAACATCTCCATAGTGCAAGGTGATAGCCGCCCTCATGTTTGAGCTGCGGTAGTCAAAGTTGATCAGGGCCATGTTCAGGCTAAATTGATCACTTCGGGGAGCCAGTGTGGGAAAAAGCACAAAACCATTGTCTTCAGGGAGGGCATCATAGTGGGCGTAATAGGTTGACACGTAACCACCAATGTGCAGCACAGGGTGCAGCAGACTGTCAATACGCTGGCTGATAGCTGTGCCTCTCAATTGCTCAATGTTGTATGATTTAAAAAGGATCTCTGGCAGTTTTTTGATCAGGCTGTCAACCTGGGCACGGATGCCAAGAATGCTGAACAGCGCTGGTATAAGGAATAGCGTATATTTGTACCTTCTGAAAATCAAGCTTCTCTGCACAATAAAGCCCGGGAAAGTTCGTTAAAATAATCCAGCTCTTGAAGCGATTTCTGGTATATACCTTTTGCCTGCTTTTCATCAGTGCTCAGGCTCAAACACGAAAAAGGACATTCAAACAGAATGAACTCGGATTTCTGTTTGGCGGATCATACTATATCGGCGACCTCAATAACCGCTCTCATTTTATATACTCCCAGCCAGCTTTCGGCATTTTCTACAGGCTGAGTAACAATTACCGCACGGCATTCCGTTTCGGTTTTAATTACGGGAAACTTTCCGCCTACGACACCCAGCATAACATTGCCTACCAGCAGGAAAGAAACCTGGCATTCACCAGCACCCTATACGAAGGGCACGCGCTCGCAGAATTTAATTTCACCGAATACCGGATCGGCAATGACAAACACCGTTTTACCCTGTTTATATTCGCGGGACTAGCCGGTCTTTACGCCAAAACCGAAGCCAGCGGCGGCATTGGCCCGAGTGAAGGAAAAACGCTTGCTCCTTTTCAAATTACCGTGCCTTTTGGAATCGGCATTAAAGCCAACCTGGGTAAGCGTGTTGGCCTTACATTGGAATGGGGCCCCAGGCGAACCTTCACAGATTACCTCGATAATGTGAGTGCCACTTATCCTGCGGGCGGAGGCAGTCCATCCGAAACTCAGTCCAAAGGAGGTCCTGCTCCCGGAAGTGAGGGGTATATGCGCGGTGATCCAACCATGAAAGACTGGTACTTCTTTTACGGTTTAACGCTCAATGTTAAATTGCCTGACAGCCACAGAACCTGCCACGGTTCCGGGCACAGAAGACAATGATCACTCGGAGCGAACAACCCTGATCACTTCCTGCTGTTCGCCTACCTTCAGCGTCATAAAATACACGCCAGGCGCCAAATTCAGCAAATCCAGATTGGTTTTGTTATCGTTGTTTCCAAACTGAATCTGCTTTTCGATAAGTTGTCTTCCCATAGCATCGTTCACCTGAACAAACACAGTAATTGCTCCGGATTCTTTGTGTTCGACTGTGATGAATCCGTGGTTAGGATTCGGGTAAACCAGAAAGGTATTTGCCGGGCCGGACTTAACGTCCCCTAGGCTCAGGCACTCGGCCACCAATACATTCACCATGCTGCTGTTGCTGCAGGCGTTGGCATCGGTGCCCGTAACAGTATAGACGCCGCTGGTTCCGGCAGTAAAACTCAGCTGACTGCCTGTCACCGATCCCGGCATCCAGGTATAGGTTTGGGCCCCGCTGGCGCTCAATACTGCCATTTCACCGGAACAGATCGTAAGCTGCGCCAGATTTAACTGGATAATCGGGAGGGGATTTGCCTGCAAAATCAGGCTGGCACTGTTTACACAGCCGTTCGCATCCATCCCGGTTAAGGTGTATAGGGTTGAGACCATGGGGTTTACCGCAATGCTACCCGATATGTTACCTGTGTTCCAGGTATATGAAAATGCCCCATTGGCTGTGAGTATTGCAGTGCTGCCCTGGCAAACTGCCGTTGCTCCGCCGATGCTTACTTGCGGCAAATTATTAACCGTTAGTGTTGTACTTGTTGCGGATTTACAGCCACCGGATGTTGTACCTGTAACCGTATAAACAGTTGTGAGATTGGGATTAACGGTGATGATCTGGCCGCTTGCACCACTGTTCCAGGAATAGGTAGCTGCTCCGTTTGCCATGAGCACCGCAGAAGCGCCGACACAAATTGCGTTCGGAGCATTGATGCTGATGGTAGGAAGCGGATTAAGCAATACGGAGCACACCGTACTCGAGCTGCATCCGCCAGCCGTGCCACTGAGGGTATACTGAGTATTGGCAGTTGGTGTATACGTCACATTAGATCCATTGCCTCCGCCATGACTCCAGGTGAATGTTGCCGCCCCAGAAGCCGAAAAACTCACTGTGTTGCCCATACACACTGATTGGTTCGCGTTATTGATCACGATCGCTGGCAAGGCTGTGATATTCACGACCTGGGTATAAGTACTTCCCGCTCCGACTGTATTGCTGGCTTGTACCCCAACCGTATAGTTGCCCCCGTTAGGAAAGGTAATCAAGGGGTTCTGTGAGTTGGGAGACGTGATAATTACACCAGCGGACGGCGTCACACTCCAGCTCCAGGCTGTTGGATTATAATTGGATTGGTCTGTGAACTGAATACTGTTGTCTTCGCATTTCACAGCTGATGTGACTGTGAATGAACTGTTGGGGGTAGGGTTGGCATTATAAAGGCTGGCGGCCCAAACACCTCTACCGTAAGTAGCCGCATAAAGTATGCTCGGGTTCATGGGGCTGATTTCAAAGTCGGAAACGGGCACATTGGGTAAACCCAGGCTGTAAAGTGTCCAGTTTGCCTGGACATTGTCGCGGTAATAAATGCCTACGTCCATTCCCACATAGATTCTATCGTTTGTACCAGGTTGATATATGAGACAATTACCAGGGATGTTGGGAAGATTTGCGCTGAAATTGGTCCAGCTTGCACCACCATTGGTGGTCACGAAGACCTTGTTGCCTGCTGAGTAGCCGCTCAATACCACCCAGGCGTTATTGGGATCTCCCGGGTCGATGCAAATGAATTCAGGCGCGGCAGAGGCCACGGGCACAATACCGGTAGCATTGCTCCAGCTTACTCCGCCATCAAGGGTCTTGAAAATGCCGGAACTTTTAAGCACATAAATGATCTGGTTGTTGGAAGGGGCAATGGCAAATTCTCTTATTGTTCCTGCGCCGGGTATTGGGGTTAATGTCGACCATGTAACGGCCAGATTGTTTGATCGGAATAAGTCAGTATACCCAACGTATATTGTGCTGGCGCTTTGGGGATCCTGTTTCCAGATTGTAACCCAGGGGGCTGTACCGCTGAGTCCGGTGGTGGCATTTGTCCAGCTGGTGCCGCCGTTTGTTGATCGCTGTATTGCCCCGTTCTGATATTCCCCGAATACGTTCAAATCACTGTTTCGGTCTATAAAGCAATCCATACCGTCACCTCCAAGTGCGGCATTGTAACTGCTTCCTGTCCAGATGCTGGTGCCGTTATCCTGGTGCCCGCTGATCCATTTGTTGGCAGTTTGACTAGACGTGCCCATTTTGTAGATCTGTGAAATGTTCATGGTGCCACTGATCTCAACCCATGTGGCACCGACGCGCTTGTATACCGTGCCGTCGTTGGTGTTGTAAAGTGTGCCGCCAGCATCAAATTCAAGGTCATGATGGTCGGCGTGTGTAAAGGGGGCACCCGACCCTGTCCAATGCCCATATATTCCCCAGGTGGATCCGCCATTGGTGCTTCTCCATACGTTCACGCCTCCTACAACCACTTCGTCTTTGTTCAAAGGTGAAGCCGCTGTACAGAGATCGTACCAGCCTTGTCCGCCCGCGTCGCTTCCGTTACTGGCCCAGCCAAGCAAATTTGGAGTAGAACTCATCAGTGAAAACGTAACGCCGGCATTAATTGAACGGTAAAACCCCTGAAAACCCGAACCGGTGCTGTTTGAGGCAAGTACATATACATAGTTTGTGTCTGCTGTGGTTACGGCAATGGCCATACGGTTCACCCCAGTGGTTGGTGTACCGGCACTGATGGTGTTAAATGTCAGTCCATTGTTGGTGGATAATTTGAAAGTGGTTCCGGCCGCGTAAACTGTGTTCGGGTTACCGGGTTTGAATTCCAGATCGTACGTTGAGCCAGCTGACACCTGGGTCCAGGTGCCTCCGGCGTTTGTTGTGCGGTAGATGCCATTGTTGGTGGCGATGTAAAGGATTTGTGTGTTCGTCGGGTGGATAATAATCCTTCGGATAAGCATTCCAGAAGTAACCGCATATGAAAAGCCTGTAATGTTCCAGGTGAGTCCGCCGTCCGATGATTTCAAAACCCCTATGCTGCGCGTATCACCTGCGTCACCATCGCCTGTGGCAAGGTACATGATGCTTGAATTTGTGGGGTCAATTGCCAGATCCGAACAGCCTATAACGCCCAGGTTATCGGTGTTGGTGGTCCAGCTGCTGCCTCCGTTTGTGCTTTTCCAGAGTCCGCCGGCAGGCGCCCCTACCCATAAATTGGAATTGTTCGGGTCGATGGTAATAAAATTGATACGGCCTGCTTTCAGCAATTGCCCCCCTGCGTTTCCACTTATGGGCCCAAAAGGACCCAGGGCCGTGAATGTTGCAGAAGCAATCTGGTTTGCAGCACCCATACCTTTTCCGCTACCTTGATTCTGCAAGGTATATGTAGACAGGAAGGCCTGATAATTTCTGGCTGTTAAACTAAGCTGGGCAAGATCTCCGCTGGGATACACCCTCCGCTCAACAAAATTTTCCCAACGTTTAAAGACCTTGTAGCCTTTTCCTTTTTCAGTAACGTCCTTGTCTTGCCAATAGGCTTCAAATTCGGCCTTTACTTCATAAAAATTTCCGTTTGGTTTCTGCATTTTTTCGACCCAGGTCTGGGCACGAAATCCATGCAGATAAAACAAGGCCAATACCAGGGCTAAATTTCTTTTCATGTTTGTGTGATCGGAAGAGTAATATTACGAAAAAGAATGGAAAAATGCAGCAGTTGAGTTGAGATTTGGGATGCGTTTATGCAGGTTGCGTCTGCGTTTTCTTCTCGCGCCCCAGAGCCACAAATCCTACTGCACAAACTACTAATATAAATGCCACGGTGCAATACAAGGCCACATAACCTTTCCATTCAACCAGAAGTGTACTGAAATACGGGCCTACCACCTGTGATATACCCCAGGCCATGGCATAGAGCCCGGCATACTGTCCTCTGTTTCTGCTGTTGCTTCGCAGGGTCCAGTAAGTATTCATAAATGGCATGGTCATCACCTCACCGATGGTAACAAGGACAATACTGAGCAGGCACATGCTTTTGGTGGGTCCAGGTACAATCAGAGCCTGAAAAGCCAGGGCACAAATGAGCAAACCAAAAATGATAAACTGGAGGTTTCTGTTCTTTTGTTCAAGATGATAGATGATCACCATTTCAAAAAGCACAATAATCAGTCCGTTCAGGGCCATCACCAGGCCTATGAATATCTCGCCAAGGTTTAACTGGTCGCGCATAAAATTGGGTACGGTGGTGAACAGTTGAAAGAAACAAATCCCGAATAAGATCATGATCATAATAAAGGCCAGGTACACTTTATCCTTGTAAGCCGATCGCGGGTTTTCTGCTTGTTCGGCTGTTGGTTGTTCCAATGTGTTTTGTGCTGGGTTTTGTCCAAGGAAAAAAAGCAAAAGCATAGCTGCGGCTAAATTTGTTGCCCCATCAATCCAGAACAAATACTTGTAGTTCACAGAGGCCACCAGTCCACCTAGTGAAGCCCCAATAGCCCAGCCCAGATTTATCGACAAACGGTTAAGGGAATAGGATCTTGTACGGTTTTCCTTAGTGCTGAATGCCGCAATGGCCGAAGAATTTGCAGGTCGAAAGGCCTCATTAAAGAGGCTTAGCAGAAATGTGAACGCGCAAAGGAGTGGGAACGAGCGCACCTGACCAAGAAGTATAAAAAACACGGCGCCCAGAATGAGGCTGTAGAACTGTACCTTATAAAACCCAACACGGTCGCAAAGCCTCCCGCCAAAATAAGATCCCGCAACAGAACCTATGCCAAACAATGCCATCACAAATCCCGCGTCGCTCAATCCGCGTTGAATAAGTGGTCCGGTAATATAGAGTGTTAAGAACGGCAACACCATGGTGCCGCTTCTGTTGATGAGCATCACCAGAGAAAGCAGCCAGGTCTCGCAGGAGAGTCCGCTGAAAGATTTCCGGTATAAATGCGTGGTACGCTTAAACACAAAGACTAATAGCAGCTTAACTCAGGTGTGCCCTGACCAGAGCCAGAAGCTCCTGCTGCAAATGTAATCCTTTGTCGGCGTTATACCATTTCTGAATGGCCAGACCTTTTTCGTCCTTGCTTGCGTTTTGTGCCTTGAGCGCTATAGCCAGGTCCTGTGCTGGTTTGGGGCGGGGCCCCCAATGAAAGAGTTCTTTTCCGCTTGATTTCTCAATGCAAATAAGTTTTGGAATAGCGCGGGCACCATTGGTAAGATACCGGTCCATGAGATCCAGATTTTCATCGCGCAGCAATATCTTTATTTCGATCTTCTGGCTGAGCGCAGCGGTTAGGTGTATGATGGGCACACATTGAGCCGCGTCGCCACACCAGGTTTCGGCCAAAACCAACCATGAATATGTGTTTTTAAGTTTACCCATGGCCTCGCGAAGCTCAGGAAGGATTTCGGCGGTCTTATTCAAGCGCTGCATGCGGTGCACATTCAGCTTGGTGGTTTCCTTGTGGTGATCGGTTTGATCGAGCCCGCTTGTTTTACCTGCCGCGGCATAATCTTCAACCAGCTTCATGTAATCTGTATAGCTGAGTGAATGCAGGGCTTGCTTCGTCATGTCCATTTCAGAATCTTTTCACAAAGGTACGCAAGCTTCCTGCAATGGCCTGTGACAAAAGTCACTCAAGCCCGGCATTAGTTAATTTCCTTGTTGATAAACATTTTAGGGCCTGAAATGGCCCGGGGGCTGAATTGATACATTTAAGGCATGAACAAACTTGCCATTTCACTGGCCCTGGCCGTCGCCTTTGTAACAGCCTGTGTGCCGGAACGTTTTCTCGAAGAATCAAAAGCCAAACTGCGCACCTGCGAAGGTGAGCGCGACGCCCTGAAAAAAGATGCCGAGAATAATGCGGCTGTGCTGGCGGAGCTTAAGGAGCAAAATCAGAAAGATCAAAAAACCATTGAAGGCCTTAAAAGAGACACGGCCATAAACGGAAGCGCCCACAGGGCACTGAGTGCCAAATACGAAAAACTCAACCTGCTCAATGACCAGCTTATGGATCGCATGAATAAGATCATGATGGGCAATGAGCGCGATAATGCCAAATTAAGCGGCGACCTGCAGCTTACCCGCGAAGACCTGCTCAGAAAGCAGGATTCCCTCAGAGCACTAGAAACCCGCCTAAATGCCCAAAGGCTGGAACTCGACAACCTCAATACCGAGCTGAAAAAACGCGAAGCCAGGGTAAGTGAACTGGAAGATCTGCTCAGAAACAAAGATAAAGCAGCGGCCGACCTCAGGAAAAAACTCAGCGATGCCCTCTTCAATTTCGAAAACAAAGGCCTTACCATTACCCAGAAAAATGGCAAGGTATATGTGAGTATGGATGAAAGCCTCTTGTTTGCCAGTGGTAAAACCAATGTGGAAGCCAAAGGCGCCGAAGCCCTGCGCCGAGTGGCCAAAGTACTAGAGCAAAACCCTGACATCAACGTGATGGTAGAAGGCCACACGGACGATGTGCCCATGAATGGCAGCGGTGAAATAAGGGACAACTGGGATTTGAGTGTGATGCGCGCTACTTCCGTCACCAAAATCATGCTGTCGGGCGCAAAACTTGACCCAAAAAGGGTTACTGCCGCCGGGCGGGGCGAGTTTTTCCCCCTCGATCCGGCAAAAACACCGGAAGCCAGAAAGAAAAACAGACGTACGGAAATCATTCTTACCCCAAAACTCGACGAACTGCTGAAAGTGCTGGATGCAAACTAGGGCATCATCACAAGGGCACTTGAATTATAGAGATCCTTTTAGCCCGAACCGGAGCTTAAAGTGCCGGTTCAAGGGTGCCTGAGTATTCCTAAGCCCCGAGCTTACAGGATGCCTTGTTTATTTTCCCTTTTTAAAATACCTTGCTCCAAACTTTTAAAGCTTAGGTTATGGGAATGATACAAGAATTCAAAGCCTTTGCCATCCGGGGCAATGTAATTGATTTGGCTGTGGGTGTTGTGATTGGCAGCGCTTTCACCAAAATCATCAACTCTATGGTGGATGATATCATCACACCTGCAGTGCTCACCCCAGCCCTCAAGGCAGCCAACCTTACCAATCTGGCTGACCTGGCCATTCCGGGCACAGCCATTAAATACGGCAATTTTCTGTCAACCTGCATCTCGTTCGCTCTGGTGGCCTTCGCGCTCTTTCTGGTAATCAAAGGGGTTAATGCAGCCCAGAAAAAAGAAGCGGCCCAAGCCACCCCTGCTCCCGAACCCAGCAGTACCGATAAGCTGCTGATGGAGATTCGGGATAAGCTCAAAAACTAAACGAGGTTTTTGCAATTCACCACGGCGCCTTCATTCTGCTCCCCTGTTTCAGGCTGAAGGCCTGACTTCTATCATTCAATTCTCTCAACACACGGCATTTGGCTTTCTTAACCTTTTCGTAACATTGTCTTGCGTTTGGATTAACTTCTTAACGCTTGCTTTGCAGCCAAATTACTACATGTTGATATGAAACTACATTTAGCTTTACTTGCTGCATTTTTAATCACATTCACCGGGTTAATTGCTCAGGAGAAAAGTGATGTGTCAAACGATAGTCTTCTCAAATCTCTTCAGCTTGTTAAAAAAGATGTTGACCAGTCTAAAAAACTCAAGATCAACGGCTGGATACAGGCCCAGTACCAATACACGGATACCACCGGAGTAAAAAACTACGATGGAGGTGACTTCCCCGCGAATGTGAACTCCCGTTTTATGCTGCGCCGGGCACGTGTGAAATTCACCTACACCAGCGGACTTGTGCAATATGTGTTCCAGCTTAATGCCACTGAGCGTTTCGTGAACATTGCCGATTTTTATGGAAAAGTGAGCGAGCCCTGGACCAAATGGCTTGCGCTTCAGGTGGGAATGACGAACCGGCCATTTGGCTATGACATTCAGATGTCTTCACAGTATCGCGAAAGTCCTGAACGCGCCAGGTACACCCAGGTTCTTACCCCTAACGAACGGGATATGGGTGCGGAGATTATTGCAGAAGCACCCGTGGGGTCAAAACTGAGGGGATTAACTGTTACGGCAGGGTTTTTCAACGGTACAGGTTTAACCATCCCAGCGGTAAACATTTCGGATATTGATTCGAAAAAAGATTTTATAGGCCGGGCTGCTTATTACAGCCATACCAAAAACGACCGCATCAAATATGGTTTCGGCTTTTCGCATTATAATGGTTACGAAAGAATCGCCAACAACATTTACTACAACTCCATTGGCAGTGTGAATGGCAATGACCTGGTATTCAAGGCAGCAGACACCAGCGCCACAAGTTATAAAGACAAATATGCCAAACGGGTTTATTATGGTGGCGAAGCCTTGTTTTCATTCAAGTGGCCGGCAGGCACCACAACCCTGAGGGGGGAATACGTGTTCGGTACCCAGCCGGGTTCGGCTACAGATTCAAAAAGTCCGCAGGTCCCCACGACAGGCGCAACATACTTCAGGCCATTTAATTCAAGTTATGTCTTTTTTATACAGCAAATCGGAAAGAGCAAACACGAATTGGTGGTGAAATATGAGTTTTACGACCCCAATTCCAAAGTGAGCGGAAATCAGATCGATCCCGGCAAGGGATTCACCGCAGCCGATATTCGGTATCACGCGCTTGGACTGGGTTATAACTTTAATATGAATGAAAACTGTAAGTTTATGTTCTATTACAACATGGTTACAAACGAAACCTCCACCAAACTGGCCGGCTTTTCGAGAGATCTACCCGATAACATCTTCACCGCCCGCCTGCAGGTGAGGTTTTAATTCATAACATTGGCTTAACACCCCTGACAAGAATAAGAGATAGTTTTAACCTTTTTACTTTAAACCTATGTTTGGATTAGAAACCTCCCTGACCGTATTGCTCATCATTTGCCTTTTGCTGGCTTGTTTTTTTGAATTCATCAATGGCTTTCACGATACTGCCAACGCGGTGGCTACCGTTATTTACACCAATTCCTTAAAGCCCACTGTAGCGGTGGTTTACAGCGGCCTGCTGAATTTCACAGGTGTGATGTTCGGCGGTATTGCGGTAGCCATGGGTATTGTCAATCTGTTGCCCATGGATGTGCTGGTGGATTCCAATCCTTATCATGGCGTGGCCATGATACTGGCCCTGCTTCTGAGTGCCATACTCTGGAATTTCGGAACATGGTACCTGGGTATTCCATCATCCAGTTCTCATACCATGATCGGATCCATTCTTGGTATTGGCATGGCATTCTACTTCCTTCCGGGGGATTATGGATTAACCGCTGTGAACTGGGACAAAGCAAAAGATACAGGGCTTGCGCTTTTACTCTCACCATTACTCGGTTTTTCGGTAGCCATCATTGTGATGTTTATTTTCAAACGCATTATTAAAAACGAGGTCATTTACAAAGAACCCATTCCGGGAAAACGCCCTCCCATTTGGGTGCGCATGATCCTGTGGACCACTTGTGGTCTGGTAAGCTTCTTCCACGGACAAAACGACGGACAAAAGGGAGTGGGACTGGTAATGATGATTCTAATTGCCATCCTGCCTGCATATTTTTCACTTGACTCTACGATCAACCTCCAAACTACTGGTGCTAATATTGAAAACATTAGAATTCACATTGCCAAGGCAGATACAGCAGTACTTGCAGCCAAAGAGAAAAAAATGCATGCCGATGTGCTAAAATGTGCCGATGATTTTTTACTTCAAACCAAAGGTAAATTTTCGGCCTCTGAAATTTTAGTGACTGAACGCTTTGAGTTGAGGAAAGACCTGATAAAAGTGACGAAAAGCTGTGAAAAGCTAATCAGCGGAGGCAACCTGAGCCTGAGCAGTAACGAAATCAAAGTATTAAAGGCCGACATCAAATCCACCAAAAAACTGTTTGAGTATGTGCCTTCCTGGGTTATAATCATGATTTCGCTTTGTCTCGGTTTGGGCACCATGGTGGGCTGGAAACGCATTGTAAAAACCGTTGGTGAAAAAATTGGAAAACAACACATGAGTTACGCCCAGGGCGCCAGCGCTGAGCTTGTAGCTTCCCTGGGCATTGGTCTTGCTAGCTGGAAAGGCCTTCCCGTGAGCACCACGCATATGCTCTCATCTGGTGTGGCTGGCTCTATGGTGGCTAAGAAAGGATTGAAGAACCTGCAAAAAGGCACCATTCAAACAATTGCCCTCACCTGGTTGCTCACCCTGCCGGTTACCATAGTGCTTTCAGGCGGACTTTTCCTGCTTTTCAGAACCTTGCTTTCCTGAAGCCTGTCAACCCGCTAAGCTTTTAAAGGCCGGGGCTTTTGTTTACCTTAGTGCATCACTAAACAGGTCAAAATAATTCTGGTTGCACTGGGGCTTCTGGGCCTTGTCCTGCACTTCAGTCTCGTAGCCTTGTATACCCTTCCCAGGGAGGGTAGTAAAACCCGGTGGCAATACAGGGCTGAATATTATGCCTACCCCTTTTTTCTGCAGAACTGGAGTTTGTTTGCGCCTGCGCCCGTTGAAAACTACAAACTGTTTGTGGAATTTAACACGGGCATCCCCGAAAAGCAGGAATTGCTTTTTGAGCTGCTCAGCCTGCATCGCGAAAACCGGTTTAAAGGATACGAGGCCATTGTGCTTTCGGTGTGCAACAGTATACATTACTTCGAAAAGAACACAAGCCAGCAACAAGGTTTGAATGGGCCTGTAAGCGAAGATGCCAATTTCAACATACTCGAACGTCAGGTGATCCGTTACCTCAATTGGAAATACAAATTGCAAATGAAGAGCGTAAAGCTTGCCCTTTACTGCAACAATACTCACAGCGGCCAAAAACGTCTTTATTACAACAGTGCCTGGGCCAGGTTAGAGCCCACCGCGGCTTCACACAAATAACAGAGATCCTGAATATGAAAAGAACTTATGTCAAACCCGACTTTGAAGTCAGCACCTGGGAAAATCTCAAACCCTATTTCGACGAACTGGAGCAACGCCCCCTCAGCTCTATTGAAGCACTTCGCAAATGGTTGCTAGATTACAATGAACTGGGCTGTGTGGTGAACGAGGACATGGCCTGGCGCTACATCAATATGACCTGCGACACAGCCAACGCTGCCCTGCGGGAGCGTTACACCTATTTTGTTCAGAATATTGAACCCAACATGGCGCCGATAGGAAACCGTTTGAATGAGAAGCTGATCGCCTGTCCGTTTCGTGCGCAATTGAATACCCGCGGGTATCCCATTTATTTACGCGGAATCCAGAACAGCATAGCGTTGTTCAGAGCGGAAAACATTCCGCTCAACACCCGTTTGCAGGAGCTTGAACAAAAATTCGGGGAGATCAACGGCGCCCAAAGCATAGAATACTTGGGCGAGACCATGACCCTTCAAAAAGCAGGCTTGTTTTTGAAAGACCTGAATCGTGAGGTTCGCAAAACGGTGTACGACCTGGTGCAAAGTCGTCGGGGCCAGGATGAAAAAGCCCTGAACGATCTATTTGATCAGTTGATAGGACTGCGTCACCAGGTGGCCCTGAACACCGGATTTGAAAACTACAGGGACTTTAAACACCGTCAACTGGCGCGCTTTGATTACAGTGTGCAGGATTGTCTGAATTTTCACGAATCGGTTAAACAACACGCGGTGCCCATGATGGTGGAACATGACAAGCGGCGCAAGACCAAACTTAAACTCGACACTTACAAGCCCTGGGATACTTCGGTGGATGAGGATGGATTGGCACCCCTCAAACCCTTTCAAACGGCCGATGAGTTGATCGATAAGACCATCAGTTGTTTTAACCGGCTCGATCCCTTTTTTGGCGCCTGCATACAAACCATGCGCGACATGAAGCGTCTGGACCTGGACAGCAGGCTGGGCAAAGCCCCGGGAGGCTACCAGTACCCCTTATATGAAACCAATGTGCCTTTTATTTTTATGAATGCTGTGGGTCTGCACCGCGATCTGGTGACTATGGTACACGAAGGTGGGCACGCCGTGCATTCCTTTCTGGATTTTGATCTTGAGCTGGCAGAGTTTAAATCTCCACCCAGTGAGTTGGCTGAGCTGGCCAGCATGAGCATGGAACTCATGAGCATGGAACACTGGGATGTTTTTTTTGAAAACCCTGAAGAGCTTAAGCGTGCCAAACGCCAGCAACTTGAAAGCGTAATCGATGCACTGCCCTGGATTGCGGCCATTGATAAGTTTCAGCATTGGATTTACACCAACCCGAAACACAGTGTACAGGACCGCTACGAAGCCTGGAACAGCATCATGAAGGATTTTGGTTCAGCGGAAATTGATTACAGGGGCTGCGAAGCGCACCTGGCCAGGCGCTGGCAGGTGCAATTGCATTTGTATGAAGTGCCTTTTTATTACATTGAATATGGATTTGCCCAGTTGGGCGCCATTGCGGTATGGCGCAATTACAAAAAAGATCCTAAAAAAGCCCTTGAGCAATACAAGGCAGCCCTGGCTTTGGGGTACACTGAGTCTATTCCAAGGGTATATGAAACAGCTGGCATTAGGTTTGACTTTTCACCCGAATACATTAAGGAATTGATGGACTTTGTGAAAAAAGAGTATGAGGGGATATAAGGATTGTTTGTTTTTAGGCAATGGTATGCAAAAGCTACCTTTCATACCAAACCAGATATATCACAGGCGATCTGAAATTCATGCTGGGTAATGATCATGTCAAAAATAAATTCGCTTGTATTTTTCATTCTCACTTTGATTATGAGCAGAGACCAAATAAACGGCCAAACATTGCAAACTGTGGCCTTTGTAGACCTGGAAAAATACGCAGGCAAGTGGTACGAGATCGCCTCTTACCCCCAAACTTTTCAAAAGGGCTGTCATTGCACCACAGCTGAATATACTTTAAGCGACAAGGGGTATGTGGTGGTGGAAAACCGCTGCAATAAGGACTCCGTGCAAGGAAAGCGCTCTTACATCAAAGGAAAAGCCTTTGTTGAAAAAGGCTCAGGCAACGCGAAACTCAAAGTGCAGTTTTTCTGGCCCTTTCGCGCAAAATATTGGATCATTGACCTGGCCCCGGATTACCGTTACGCTGTGGTGAGTCATCCCAATAAAAAATACCTTTGGATACTATGCAGAACGCCGGCCATGGCCGAAGCAGATTACAACGCCATTTGTGAGCGTTTGCTGCACATAGGTTTTGACCTGAGTAAGCTGAAGAAAACGATTCAGGTTTTATAGATGAGCCTGTTGAGCCTGAGGAGTGATTGCGTGAGGGACCGAGCGGCTTGTTGGAGCTCCTTTGAGGCCGGACATCATCCGCCTGAATTTTCCTGAACATATAGGTTTCGGGTGCCTCAAAGAGCGACTAGCGAGGGCCCGACCCCTGCGAAGCAAATGCTTTGGAAGAGTATACAAGGAATTTGATTCGCAGGGGTCACGCCATAATTCCTCTGATAAAGCCCAGCCATAAATTTTTTGTATGAGATCAAAAAGCAAATATGCCTGGCTGCATAAAAGCGCTTACCTTCGTTGTCCTAAAATCATGCTGAAATGAACGAGCTGCCGCCCTGTCCGAAATGCCAATGTGTGTACACCTATTCCAATGGATCCCTGGCGGTATGCCCGGAGTGTTTTTACGAATGGGATCCCGAAGTAAAACAAGCCGAAACCGCGCCGGTTGAGGACCTCATTAAAGACGCCAACGGCAATCTTTTGCAAGACGGGGACACTGTGGTAGTGATCAAAGATCTGCCTGTGAAGGGCTCCTCCAAATCTGTGAAGGCCGGTACCAAAGTAAAAAACATTCGTCTGGTTGATGGTGACCATAATATCAGCTGTAAAATAGAAGGGTTTGGGGCCATGGGCCTGAAATCGGAGTTTGTGCGGAAAGCCTGATCACGTTTTACCTGGAGTAATGATTCCTTAGCACATAGCCGGGTTTTCTTTCTCCGCCCGAATAATTTTCAAGTTAGATCAGCCTGCGCCGGAATCCGGCCATTACAGGGCTTTTTGTTCTGGGCTATTCTTTGTACATTCATAATTCTAATCTCATACCATGAAAAGTCTTTTACTGCCATCAGTCATTTTGCTTCTTTTCATCGTGTCAGCCTTCACGGTAATACATGAGGCTGACTGGCAAATGACAGAAGAATACTCCATTCGTTTCAGCGGAAAAAAGGCGAATGGTTTTTTTCACAAGCTAAAAGGTGAGATCCGTTTCGACGAGAATAAATTGTCCAATTCAAGCGTCAAGCTGGAAGTGGATGTCAAATCCATCAGCCTGAACAATTCTCTCAAAACCTGGCATGCCAAAAAAGCGAAGTGGTTCAACGTTAAAGCATACCCGGTGATCCGTTTTGTTTCCAGTAAATTTGAAAAAGCACCCAAAGGTTATCTGGTGAGTGGAAAACTCAGCATGAAAGGCACTGAGAAAGACATTACGGTACCTTTTTCATTCGTTAAGAATGTGTTTTTCGGCAGTTTTAAAGTTCGGCGAAGTGACTTTAAGGTTGGCAAAGTGAAAGGTCTTTCAAAAGCAGTAGCCGACAGCATTCAAATCGATTTCACCATACCGGTTAAAAAATGATTTTGGGATAAGTTGAGGGCCTTAAACCCACATTCTAAAAGGACTTTCAGAGAATCTGCTTTTTTTTCGGAACATATTAAAAGCCCGAGTAGGTCAGACTTCTTTCACATATCCATTTTCAAACAGAAGCGTGCGTGATTTGAATTTGCTGTACACAAGCATGTCGTGCGTGGCAAAGAGCACAGAACAACCGTCCTGACTCAATTTCATAAATATCTTGAGTATTTCCTCTGAAGTCTCCGGATCCAAATTTCCGGTGGGTTCATCAGCCAGTATCAATTCGGGTTTGTTCACAAGCGCCCTGCCTATGCTAACCCTTTGCTGCTCGCCGCCTGAAAGTTCGTGTGGCAATTTATTTTCTTTACCCTCCAGATTTACGGCCTTCAGCACCTCTGCGATGCGTTCGCGTATGGCTGTTTCATCCTTCCATCCGGTGGCTTTCATAACAAATTTAAGGTTCTGAAAAACGGTCCTGTCGTTCAGCAACTGAAAATCCTGAAAAACGATACCCAGTTTTCTCCTCAGGTAAGGAATTTCCCTTGACTTAATCTGTTTAAGGTTGTATCCACAGACTTTAGCTTCTCCGTCACCAAGCGCAAGATCGGCATAGATGGTTCGTAAAAAACTGCTTTTGCCGCTGCCTGTTTTACCGAGCAGATACACAAACTCGCCAGCCTGAACCGTGACATTGAGATTTCCTACAACAGGACGATCATCCTGAAAAATTACTGCGTTCTGAAATTCAACCAGGGCCGACATGTTACAGGATTCTAAAGTACTGGCTTTGTAACTTCAGGCGCTTCTCCCGTTTATAGCAATATGAACATTTTAGGGTTAATAAGTGAGCTGCTCCGGGGCTCAGGCGCAGGGCGCATCCCAGTAAATTTATTGAGTTGAGAAAGAAGCTGCATCCTGTAATGACCTTATCCCTTCGTCCACTTATATTACTGGGCCTTCTGCTGCTGACCTATACGTCCGGGGCCCAAAAAACCCTTTCCTTGCTCGACCCGGAGCTGCAATACAAAAACGGTCTTGAGCTGTTCGACAAAAAACAATATGGTGCGGCGCAGGTCTCCTTCCGCCAGTATATTGAACGCAGTCAGGTTTCTCTGATTAAAGCCGATGCCTGGTACTATCTGGCGGCCTGTGGCATTGAACTGTTTAACCGCGATGGTGAATGGATGATGAAACAGTTCATTGAAAAGAACAAGGGCGAGAGTAAAGTGAACAATGCCCTGTTTTATCTGGCCAAATCCAATTACCGGAAAAAGAAATACGAGGAATGCATTACGTTTCTGAACCAGGTGGATGCGTACCAGCTTGGCAATGAAGATCTGGCAGAGCTTTATTTTAAAAGGGGATACAGTTACCTGCAGATAAACCAACAGGAAAAGGCCAAAGCCGACTTTTCAGAGATACGGGATCTTGAAAATAAATATCAGGCCCCTGCCAGATATTACTATGCCCACATTCTATACCGGGAAAAGAATTACGAGCTGGCCTTGCAGGGCTTTAAACAACTGGTTGGTGACGAAACCTTTGGTTCTGTGGTGCCCTACTATATAACCCAGATCTATTTCATTCAGGGAAAGTACAGCGAGGTGGTGCAGGAAGCGCCCAGATTATTGCTCGACAGCGTTCATATCCAGAAAGAAGCCGAGATCAACCGCATGATAGGCGAGAGTTATTTTCATATCAAAGCTTACGACAAGGCCCTAACTTATCTTCAGAAAACCGACCTGCTCTCTAACCTCAACCCAGAGGGGGCATACGCCCTCGCGTATTGTTATTACCAGCAAAAAAACTACGACAAGGCGCTAAGCTATTTTGAAAAAGTGACCGTAAACGAGGATTCACTTTCACAAAGCGCCTGGTACCACCAGGGAGATTGCCACATCAGACTGAATGAAAAAATGAAGGCCAAGATCGCCTTTTACAAAGCTTTTCAGTTGAATTTTAATCCTCAGATCAATGAAGATGCGCTTTACGCTTTTGCCAAACTGAGTTACGAACTCGACTTCAGCCCTTACAACGATGCGGTTAGGGCATTCAGTCGTTTCCTGAAAGAGTTTCCGGATTCACCTCACCGGGAAGAATGCACGGTCTTTTTGGTTAATGTATATTCCACCACGCGCAATTACAGCCAGGCCATACAAAGTATAGAGAGCCTTGATCAGATCGATCCAATGCTCAAAGTCACTTACCAGAAGCTATTATACTTCAAAGGAGTTGAGTATTTTAATAACAGTGATCTTGAAAAGGCTGAAACGTATTTCCGGAAATCACGGGCTCAGAATTCAGACCTGAAATGGAATGCACTGTCAGCTTATTGGTTATCTGAAATATCATACCAGCGCCAGGATTACAGCACCGCCATCGATGGCTGGAAAAAATTTCAGGTTCTGCCAGGGGTTTCTTCATTGCCAGAATATGATCTGAGCAATTACGCCATTGCATATGCCTATTTCCAGAGAAAAGAAAAAGACGACTACACCCAGGCCAACATTTCCTTCCGGAAATTTTTATTGAGTGAATACCCATATCCTGAACTGAAACGTGTAGATGCCATCATCAGGGCAGCCGATTGTTATTTTATGAACCGTGATTTTATTCAGGCTGCAGAGTATTACAACAAGGCCATTGCCTATAAAAAACTGGATGTGGATTATGCCTTGTATCAGAAAGCCCTCTGCGACGGTTTGAATAAGAACTACGAAGCCAAAATTGCCGCGCTGAAAACCATAGAAAAAGATTATCCCGCGTCCAATTACATGGGCGCGGCTTTGAATCAGATGGCCGACACCTATTACCGCAACCTCAGGGACGAGGAAAATGCCATTCTCTATTACAATCGTATACTCAAAAACTATCCAAACTCGAGTTTCAGCAACCATTGCCTGGCTCAGCTGGGAAACATATATTATGGACGTAAGCAGGATGATAGAGCCTTTGAATATTTTGATTTGTTTGTAAAAGCCGACAGCAAGAGCGAGGGGGCGCAGGATGTGCTTGAAATCATCAAAAAGATCTTCCAGGCCAGGGGCAACGTGAGTGAAATGGAAGCTTACTTTGTTTCCATTGGCAGCCCTTTATCGGAAAACCAGCTTGAAAAGGCAAGTTACCAGGCTGCTTACGATGCATTTTACACCCAGAAGAATTGCGATGTGGCGCAAGGCAAATGGGAACAGTATATGCAGAAATTCCCCAACGGCAAATATATCACCGAGGCCAATTTTAATTTCGCGGAGTGTGCGTATTCCAAAGACGAATTCGCAAAAGCCCTCGAATCATATCTTTATGTTTGCAACAAAACCCGCAACCTATACAGTGAACAGGCTCTTTTGAAGGCATCATACCTGCTTGGTAAAGACAAGCGTTGTGCCGAGGCACTTCCTCTGTTCCTGAAGCTTCAGGAGGTAGCCGAAACGCCTTCAAACAAAAACAGCGGCAAGCTGGGCGCCATGCGTTGTGCTTACCAGTTGGCACTATACGATACCGCTGTGGTAGAAGCCGCTAAGGTGCTCAACGCTGAGAAGATGAGCCCTCAGCAAATCAGTGAAGCCCGGTTCATCAAAGCCAGGTCCTTGTACGAAACGGCCCGTTACGACGATGCCCTTCTCGAATTTAAAACCATTACCAAAACGGCAAAAAATGCCAGCGGAGCCGAGGCTTATCTGTATATGGCCAAGGTCTTCCTTCATAAAAAAGAATATAAAGAGGTGGAAAAAACCATCACCAAACTGATCGCTTACGAATACAGCAACGATGACATGAATTCAGCCGGCATGTTGCTGATGGCTAAGGCATACATGGCCAACTCGGATGACGCTGACGCCGAAGTGATCCTGCAAAGCCTGCTTGAAAACAAACCCAGAAAAGAAATTGAAGAGGAAGCCCTGAAATTGCTCGATGAATTAAAAGCTAAAAAAGCCGGACAAAAAACAATTGAAGCGGGCAAGCCTGCTGAAGATCTGAAAATTCAACTGAAAGAGAACGAGAACGACAAAGATCTATACAACAGCCTGAATAAAGAACAGGAAAGTGAATCGGGGGCGGTTCCAGGATCTCAACCCAAACAGGAATAAGGACATGCTGCTAAACGCAATAGAACCAAATGCAGTTGCCGGGTCTGGAACTGCCCTGTGGGATCAAACACGGAAACAGTTTGCCCACTGGTTTATCATTTTACCCATCTGGCTTTGCTCTTTTGTGGGTCTGGCACAAGAGGGGGGCTTGGAAAACCTGAATTATACAGCACCCAGTACCTTCAGTCCTACCATCCGTGATGCCCGTAAATTTTCTGATTTGCCTGAAATAAAAGACAGTGTAAGCAGAATTGGAAATATCAAATACGGCATTACAAGTAAACCATATTTTCCAAAGTACCAGGTTCAGAGTATTGAAGCCGCTAAAATTCAGAACGAGCCCCTGAACAAATTGTATCACGCCCTGCTGAAAGTGGGTTATGGCCCCATTTACAATATGCCATATGGTGAATTGTGGGTCAATAACACAAGGTCAAGAGAAAGCAATTTCGGCTTTCATGCCAGGCACTATTCTGGTACACCCCACTTAAAGGGATGTGGTTATGGTGGTTTTGCCGACGACGACCTGAACCTGTATGGAAAAAAGTTTTATAAGAAACACAGTCTGTTTGGTGATTTTAATTACCAGAGAAACATGGTGCACTATTACGGTTACGACACCTCACTTTACCACAGTGATAAATACGATTTCAGCAAGCAGGTGTATAGCCTAATCGAACCCAGGTTGCGTCTGCTCAGTCATTACACCGACAGCAACCACGTAAACCATGATGTGCGGTTGTCGTATTACAACTTACAGAACCTGCAAAAAGAAACCGAGAACAGGATTAAGGCCGATGCCTATACAAGCCTGTTTGTGAACAACGAAAAGCTCAACGTGAATCTACTAACAGACTACTATAATCATAAACAAAGGTACGATACACTAAACGATCTGATTGTGACGATCAATCCCAATTTTGAGGCCAATGGTAAACAATGGCAAGGGCGTATTGGTGTATCAGCTACAATGGACCGTTTCAGAAACAAGCCGGCCTTTTATTTTTATCCGGATCTATACCTGCAATACAATTTTTACGATAACCTGCTGAGCCCATTTGCAGGTGCGGGCGGGTCTCTGATCAAAAATAGTTTCAGAAGCCTGAGTGCAGTGAATCCATATATTGACAGTACAATCCTATTCACCAACACCAATAATATGGTTAATGCCTTTCTGGGTTTAAAAGGCAAGCTCAGCGCCAACACCGCATACGAGGTGAAAGGCACCTATTCTTATTTCGGACACAATCCTTATTACGTGATCAATTTCAATGATCCCAATAAACTGTACAACCGCTACGAAATACTATATGATAATACCAGTTTACTTAACCTGAGCGCTCAGTTGAAATACCAATTAAGTGAAAAGTATAATTTCATTGCGAAAGGCAATTATTACCACTACAACACTGAAACGCTGGATTACGCTTATCATAAACCGGATTTTGACCTCACTTTTACGGGTATTTATAATCTTGACAGCAAGATCCTGCTCAAGGCCGATTTCTTTTTTGTTGGAAAACAATGGAGCCGTTCGGCCCGATACGACTCCACCGCTCTGGTTTATGAGAACAAACAACTCAACGGTTATTTCGACGCGAATCTGGAAGCGGAATACCGATACAGCAAAATGCTGAGTTTTTTCGCCCGATTCAACAACATTGCCAATCAGCGCTATTACCGCTGGGATCAATACCCCAGCATGCGCTTTCATTGCATGATAGGTCTGAGTTTTGTACCATTCTGATACTTATTGAATTTCGCTCCGCATGGCCCGTTTAAAGATTCTCAAAACATACAAGCTTTACATCAGCGGTCAGTTTCCGCGCGGGGAGAGCGGGCGGTATTATGAACTTGTTGATGGTAAAGACAGAACCATCGCTAACATTTCTCTGGCATCCAGAAAAGATCTTCGCAATGCCGTGAGTGCCGCCAAAACAGCTCAGCAGGAATGGGAGGAGCGTTCAGCGTTCAACAGAGGGCAGGTGCTATACCGGATTGCGGAAATGCTTGAAGGTCGCCACAGTCAGTTTGTGGAGGAACTGCAGGCTCAGGGTGTACCCAAGGGAAAAGCCGAAGATGAAGTGGATCTGTGTGTTGACCGGCTGGTGTATTACGCCGGCTGGTGCGATAAATATCAGCAAGTGTTCAGCCAGGTAAACCCTGTTGCAAGCTCGCATTACAATTTTTCTATAGCTGAACCCATGGGGGTTGTGGCGATCATGGCCTCCAACAGAGGCGGTTTGGCCAGTACCGTGAGTACAATTGCTCCGGTGATTGCCGGCGCAAACGCCTGTGTGCTGATTGCCCACGAAGATACACCAATGGCCGCGGTAACATTTGCCGAAGTGCTGGCCCACTCTGATTTGCCTCCTGGCGTCGTGAACATCATCACAGGCAGCACCGAGGACCTGAAGCATCCTGTGTCAACCCATATGGAGATAAATGCCCTGGTGTATTGCGGACCAAATGATAAGGTGATGAAACAGCTCCAGGAAAATTGCTCTACCAATCTCAAACGATTTTTCCACTGGGACAAGGATTGGCTTGAGCAGGAAAAACAAGATCCTTATTATATCATGGATTTGCAGGAAATCAAAACAACCTGGCACCCCATTGAACGTATTGGCGCAAGTGGTTCGAAATACTGATGAATTACCTGCATAATGTCATGTTAAGGACAATTCAAGGCGTCATTTTTCTGATCCTGTTTCTTCCTGAAGGATTCACGCTTTCCGGTCAAACCCTTGTGAGCGCAAGAATAATGGATAGCCTCAGCCATCAACCTATGGAATTTGTGAATGTTGGCTTACCGGGTAAGGGTTTAGGAACGGTAAGCAATGAAAAAGGCGAATTCAGCCTGCTTGTGCCTGATAGTCTAAAAAATGAGATTCTGAAAATTTCAATTATCGGTTACAGAAGCCTTTCCATACCGCTTACGGATATAAAGCAGGCCTCAACGATTGTTCTGGCCCCCGTTTCAGTTGAATTACAGGAAGTGGTGGTGAATCCCAGGAAATTGAAGATAAAAACACTTGGAAACTCAACCCGAAGCGCTATGGTAACAGGTGGTTTCAAAGACAACCGTTTGGGCGCTGAAATGGCCGTGAAAATGAACATCAGTCACAAAAACACTCAGATAAGAAAAGTATGCTTGAATGTTGTAGAAAATTCTCTTGGGGAGAATCCTATCTTCAGAATAAATGTTTACCGCAAAAACCAGGATGGACTTCCTGGTGAGAACATACTGAGGCAAAACATCATTGTTGAACCGAAGAACAAAACAGGGCTGATCGAAGTGGATCTGAAGCCTTATTTTATCTTTTGCGACGAAGATGTTTATATCGCATTTGAATGGATCAAAGATCTGGGTGATGTGAAGAGTTTATATTTCTCCCTGAAATTGGTTGGTGAAGGCATGTGTTACAGGCAAACCAGTCAGGCCTCCTGGGAAAAAATATCCGCTATCGGGGTAGGAATTTACGCTGAAGTGGGTTATTAATCCAGGGTGGATCGTTTTAATGCGCTTCCAGCCAGTTGTTTCCTGAGCCCATGCCTACTTCAATCGGAACGGAAAGAGGAAGAGCTTCCTTCATGTGTTTTTCAACCAGCGCTTTCAGTTCTTCCAGTTCTGGTTTAAACGTGTCGAACACCAATTCGTCGTGTACCTGTAAAAGCATTCTCGACCGCAGTTTTCTCTTCTGAATATCGTTGTGGGTGCGGATCATGGCTAGTTTGATCATGTCGGCAGCACTGCCCTGTATAGGTGCATTGATGGCATTACGCTCTGCAAAACCGCGTACAGTGGCGTTAGCCGAATTTATATCTCTGAGCCAGCGTTTACGCCCCATGAGCGTTTCCACATACCCATGCTTCCGGGCAAATTCAATTTGCCCGTCCATATACGCCTTGATGCCGCTGTATTCCCGGAAATAATTTTCGATCAGTTCTTTGGCTTCGGCTCTTGGTATATTGAGGTTCTCAGAAAGGCCAAATGCACCCTGTCCGTATATAATTCCAAAGTTCACGCTTTTACTTTTGTGCCGCATCTCTTTGCTCACCTGATCTTCAGCCACACCAAAAACTTTCGCAGCAGTAGCAGTATGAATGTCTTTGCCATGGCGAAAAGCACTGCACATGCCTTCATCACCGCTGATGCTGGCTACAATGCGAAGTTCAACCTGGGAATAGTCCGCACTAAATAGCAGGTGATCCTGGTCTCGTGGTATAAACGCTTTTCTGATCTGTCGCCCCCGTTCTGTTCGGATAGGAATATTCTGGAGATTCGGATTATCGCTGCTGAGCCTGCCTGTTACGGCCACCACCTGATTGTATGTGGTGTGTATGCGGCCTGTTCCGGGGTTCACCAATTCGGGCAGGCTGTCAACATACGTGCTTTTTAATTTAACAAGCTCGCGGTAGTCAAGTATTTTGGACACAATTGGATGTGTGTTTTCGAGTTTACTCAATACGTCCTCACTGGTGGCATATTGGCCTGTTTTTGTTTTTCTAGGATTCGCAACAATTTTAAGATAGTCAAACAGTATTTCCCCTACCTGTCTGGGCGAAGACACATTAAATTTGGTGCCGGCTAAATCCTGTATGGCTTTTTCCACACTCACGATATCATCCTGAAGCTGTCCCGAGAACTCCCTGAGAGCACCCACATCAAGCCTGATGCCTTCCCGCTCCATGTCGGCCAGCACCGGTATAAGTGGTAATTCAATTTCATCCAGCACCTTCTCAAGTTTCTGTTTCTTCACCTGAGGTTCGAGCTTTTCGCTCAGCTGCAAAGTAACATCGGCGTCTTCAGCGGCATATTCTTTAATCGCTTCAAGTTGCACGCTTCGCATGCTGAGTTGTTCCTTGCCCTTTTTTCCGATAAGACTTTCAATGCTCACGGGTGAATATCCCAGATAGGCATGCGAAAGCGCATCCATATTATGACGCATATCGGGCGCAATCAAAAAATGGGCAACCATGGTATCGAAGAGTTGATTCCTGATCACAATACCGTAATTTCTGAGCACCTGGTAATCGTATTTGATGTTTTGCCCTATGAGGGTTTTGGTCTTGTTTTCGAAAACCGGAATAAACACTTTCAGTTGTTCAAGCGCTTCTGAACGGTTTTCTGAAATCGGCACGTACCAGGCTTCATGGGCTTTCACCGAAAATGACAAACCCACGAGCTCCGCTTCAATGCTATTCAGCGAAGTGGTTTCGCTGTCATAACAAAAAGAAGTGTGTGAGTTTAATACCGAGATCAGGTGCTGAATACTTTCATCGTTATTCGCGAGATGATAACTATGTTTTACATCCTGAATGGTTTTGTAAACCCTTTGTTCAGTTTGCCCGGCTTCTGTTTCTTCACTCACCTCACCGGATTCAAACAGGCTGACTTGCTGGTTGGTAGCACTTACAAGTGAATTGACTGAGGTTGCCTGTGTCTTTTCTTTTCCCCCGATCTCTTCTCCAAGCACTTTTTGTGCGATGGCTTTAAATTCAAGTTCCTTGAACAACTCAAGCAAAGCCTGTTTGTTTGGTGATTTAAGTGATAAAGCCTGTTCATCCAGTTCCAGAGGGCAATTGGTTATGATGGTGGCGAGGCGTTTCGACTGAATGGCAAGTGCTTTGTGTGTCTCAACCTTTTCCTTGAGTTTGCCTTTGAGCTTATCTGTGCTTTCAATCAATTTTTCAATACTTCCAAAATCTCTGATAAGCTGAATAGCTGTTTTTTCGCCAACGCCCGGAATACCGGGAATGTTATCCACTTTGTCGCCCATCAGGCCAAGTATGTCAATCAATTCAGATACACGCCGGATCTCCCACTTTTTACAAATCTCCTCGGGGCCCAGAATTTCAGCTCCGTTTCCAAGTCTGGCAGGTTTGTAAATAAAGGTGTTGTTGTCCACCAGCTGACCATAGTCTTTGTCTGGTGTCATCATGTAAGTGGTGAACCCTGCCTGTTCTGCTTTTGTTGCAAGGGTTCCTATGACGTCATCGGCCTCATACCCTTCTATACCGAGTATTTCGATGTTGAACCCTTTAATGAGATCCAGTATAAACGGAAGCGATGCCCGAAGGTCCTCGGGCATTTCTTCACGGTTTGCCTTGTAATCGGCAAAGTCATCGTGGCGTAATGTAGGTCCCTCCTTATCAAATACCACAGCAATATGGCTTGGCTTTTCCTTGTTCAGGATTTCGAGAAGGGTATTGGTGAAGCCAAATATAGCTGAGGTATTAAACCCCTTGGAGTTGATCCTTGGGTTGGAGCTGAACGCGAAATACGAGCGGTATATCAGCGCAAAGGCATCGAGCAGAAATAGTTTTTTTGGCGTGTCCCTTGTTATCATCGGAACATCAATGCGTGACTTTCCAGGTATTGTATTGTTCTATTACTTCCCTGGCCTTTGCTTCACTGAATTCTTTTTCTTCCACGTAGCCATTGATAAACTCAGGGTTGTCTTCCATCCAGTCGCTAAGCTGTTTTTTAAACTTGTTTGTTTTCACCACCACCACTTTTTTGCTGCCAATGCGGTTCAGGTAATATTCAGGCTCAAGACTCACCTCTTTGGTGTACATCGCCTCGAACACCAGTTTGTAGAAATTAATAGGCCCTCTGCAAAGCACTTCATAATACATTTCCTCTCCACCGTAATCCAGTTTTATGAAATGCCTTCCGCTGAAACCATAGGACAGGACTTTTTCAGGTTTATAGTTTTTTTGCACCCCTTTTTCGTCGCGGAATGTAAGTTTGTTGTAAATCTCAACCGGTTTTTTTTGATTCAGTTTCACCTCTCCGCGAATGGTATCGCCCTTTTCATTTACCAGATAACCCTTTTCATAATAAGTTTGCGCAGGGGAATAGGTATACATCAGCAACACCAGGGCCAGGCTAAATACTCTCCACATTTGTCTCAGAATTTGGTATAAAGAACGCATTATTTTGCGGCTTTAAAAAGTTTTTGGCGGGATGAAATTTGATTTTTGCCTCTCAATCGCTTCACGAACGCCGTTCAATGCGGGAATGCGATCTCAAAAATATAAGGCCAAAGTTTTCCGGTGACATAAATCTTGTCCGTATCGGGATCATACGCTATTCCATTTGTTTCAGCGCTACGTTCGTATCGTTTACTGGACATGTTGAACAATTCTTCTATGTCCAGTTTTGCCACAACATTTCCGCTCTCAGGATCGATCTTCACTATGGTGTGTTTGGTGTAAATATTGGCATAAATATACCCTCTGATGTACTCCAGTTCATTGAGGTAATCCACGGCAAAGCCATGCTCTGAAACCAGAAGTGTTCTAACCGGGCTCAGCGTTTCAGGGTCGAGAAAGGTAAGCGCGTTGGTGCCGTCGCTCATAATAAGATGTTTGCCATCCGTGGTTAAGCCCCATCCTTCGCGGTTGATATATCCGAATTGTCCTTTGTTTTGAAACGTTTTGGCATCGTATATAAATCCCACTTGATTTTTATAGGTAAGCTGAAACAGCTTGCCGTTTAACACAGCTATGCCTTCTCCAAAATACCTGTTCCGGTCTATCTCTGCCTTAATTGTCATTTTGCCCTTGTTGAGGTCAACAATCCCGATGAGAGAGCGGGTGTAAGGAATGTTATCCGGTGCTCCCGTGCTTTCAAGTAATTGGCCTTCATGGAACAGAAAACCCTGGGTGTAGCAGGTGGAGTCATGCGGATACTTTGCCACTAGAGTATAATTCAAGCGCGGCGTTTCCGCTTTTTTCTGACTTTCATTTTCGACAGGGGCACTTTCTTTGGTCCTGTTTTCATCACTGCACGACAGAAACAAAAGGCAGCTGACCAAGAAAGAAAATCCTATGGTGTATTGTTTATGTTTCATAATTTCCATGTGCTGCCTTCTTTTCCATCCTTAAGCTGAATACCCGCTGCCATCAGCTGATCGCGTATGGAATCGCTCAGGGTGAAGTTCCGTTCTGTTTTGGCTTTGGCCCTTATTTCAAGTATCATGTCCATGACCTTATTCAAAGCCTCATTGCTTTTTGTGTTTTCGTATTCTTCTTTCAAACCAAGAATATCAAACACAAAATGTCTGTAGATTCGGTTCAGGGTATCAATGTCTTCCTGACTCAGCTTGAGTTTTGAATCATTCGCCGAATTGATGATACGGAGCGCCTCAAACAAATGCGCGATCAATACCGGGGAGTTAAAATCGTCGTTCATTGCATCGTAACACTTTTGTTCCAAAGACCTGAGATCTTCGGAAGATGAAGCGACCGGTTTTAGCCCCTGAAGCGTTTTGTATCCTTCCATCAACCGCTCGTAGCCTTTTTCACTGGCCTGAAGCGCCTCATTTGAAAAGTCGAGAGTGCTGCCGTAATGTGTCTGCAGCATAAAAAAGCGGACAGCCATGGGAGCATACCCTTTTTCTAGCAAAGGATGTGATCCGCTGAAAAGTTCGTTCGGCAGAAAACCATTTCCAGCTGATTTAGACATGCGTACGCCGTTAACCGTTAGCATATTCGTGTGTAACCAATAACGCACCGGTGCCTGGTGTTTGCAGGCCTGAGACTGGGCTATTTCGTTGGTATGATGCGTGGCCTGAAGGTCCATTCCGCCACCGTGTATATCAAACACCTCTCCCAGGTATTTGCTGCTCATGGCCGAACACTCAATATGCCATCCCGGAAAACCCCAACCCCATGGTGAGGGCCAGCGCATAATGGTTTCGGGTTTGGCTTTGATCCAGAGCGCAAAATCCAGACGCCCCTTTTTCTCGTCTTGTCCGCTTAATTCGCGTGTCCCTTCCAGCAGTTCTTCCAGCTTTCGGTTGGTCAATTGGCCGTAGTTAAACGACTGGCTGTACTTTTCCACGTCAAAATACACGCTGCCGTTTATTTCATAAGCGAATCCATTTTGCATGATCTCCTGTATCATCAGAATCTGTTCGCTGATATGACCTGTGGCTGTGGGTTCAATACTCGGCGGAAGATTATTGAAAGCGCGCATCACATCATGAAAACCCAGTGTGTATTTCTGCACAATTTCCATAGGCTCGAGCTGTTCGAGCTTTGCTTTTTTGGCGAATTTATCCTCACCCTCATCCCTGTCTCCCTCCAGATGGCCAGCATCGGTAATGTTGCGTACATAGCGCACTTTATATCCCAGATGCATGAGGTATCGGTAAACGAGGTCAAATGAAATAAAAGTGCGGCAATTCCCCAGATGTACATCACTATACACAGTAGGTCCGCAGACATACAATCCAACCAGGGGAGGGTGAAGGGGAACAAATTGCTCCTTTTTCCGGCTAAGCGTATTATATAGAACAAGTTTTTGCATGGAAAGGTCTAAAATTAGGAATTATCTGAAAGGCAAGGAAGCAACCGGCCACACTAAAGCCTACACTTTTGCCAACAGGGTAAGAAGAGCCAAGAAAAAAGCCACCCATCGGGTGGCTTATTAATTATTTGCCTTTTGGTGGGTTGCCTTTGTTGGGCGCCGGTGGCGTTTTGATTCCGCCTGTGCCCGGAGGGGCCAGACCCGGAATTGTAGCCAGAGGCATGCCATCCAGTTTCTTTTTTACGGCGTTCAGAATGTCATCTCCTGGCTCACAATACAACACAGTGGTGTTTTGAGTGCTTGTGTCGAGTACATATTTGTATCCGTTTTCTTTGGCAACCGCCTCTATGCCTTTTTTCGCTTTTTCAAGTATTGGGGCGGTCAGTTCAGCTTGTTTTCTTCTGTAGTCCTGCTCGGCCTGGCGTTGGAATTCCTGGATCCGGTTTTGAAGCTGTTGAAGATCTTCCTGCTTGTTTTTTTTCAGCAGATCGCTCATCCCGGCTTCTTTTTCCAGATAATCCTTGTATTTGCTTTCGAATTCGGTTTGCATGGCAACGCTTTCTTCATTCAGTCCCTTCAGGTATTCCTGAGCGGCCTCTGTGGCTGTTTTGGTTTCTGGCATCAGACTTACCAGAGAATCAAGGCTCAGATGAGCGATTTTCTGGGCGCCGGCTGTTTGAAAAGCGGCAATTGCCACCAGCAACAAGGCTGCTTTACGGATAGTTAATCGATTCATTGTTTGTAATTTAGGGTGCGAAGTTAAGATAATTTATTTTTTGTAGCCAAGTAATTCCAAAACATCATCGCTTTTATCGTATTTGGAATTGGCATATAGCAGGGTAACCTGTCCGCTTTTATCCATGATAAAGCCAAGTCCGTTTTTTTCAGCCACAGCTTTTATGGCATTGTACACCTTATCTTGTATAGGTTTCACCAATTCCTGGCGCTTTTTGTACAATTCACCGTCCACACCAAACCTTTGTTTTTGCAGGTCTTTTGCCTCCTTTTCACGGGTCGCTATTTCCTGTTCGCGTTTTTTCTTCATGTCGTCTGTAAGCAGTATGGCATCTGCCTGGTAGGCTTTACTGAGCTTTTCTACTTCCGCGAATTTCAGTTCAATTTCTTTTTGCCATTGTGCGCTGGTTTTATCCAGTTCATTCTGGGCCGCTTTGTATTCGGGTATCTGACTCAGAATGTAATCACTGTCTACATACCCGAACTTAGCTGCAGTTTGTGCTAGTCCGTTTAGGCTGAGGAGGCAAATGCCGAAGAACAGTACGCGTTTCATGGTGTTGAATTTTGGGTTAAACATATAATGTGCCATTTTATTGCTCTGTTTAAGCTTAACAAAATTTATCAGAGCTCGCCCAGCGTTCCCCCGATCGTAAAGTGAAACTGTCCTTTGCCATTGCCAGCGCCGGGGTAACCAGGAACTGGATCAAAGCCCCAGCCATAGTCAATGCCCAGTAATCCGAACATGGGCAAAAACACACGTAAACCTACGCCTGCACTCCGTTTCACATCAAAGGGATTAAATGATCTGAAGTTCGACCAGGTATTGCCTGCTTCAGCAAAACCAAGGATAAATATGGTGGCTTGAGGATTCAAACTCACCGGATAACGCACTTCCATGGTATAGCGGGCAACAATAGGATCACCAACAGGACGGGAAATGCTGTTGTCCGGGTATCCTCTTAAACCTATGATCTCTCTTGCTACAAAGTTTTGAAAACCACTGATACCGCTACCTCCCATGTAAAAGCGTTCGAACGGGGAAACACCCACCTCTTTATTATACATCCCCAGAAAACCATAGCCTACTTTGGTTCTAAGTACCAGGTTTCGGGCTTCTTTGCCTTCCGCCGCCTTTTTATTTGTTAGTTGGGTGAACCATTCGGCTGTGAACTTGTATTTCTGATATTCAATGAATTTATATCGCTCAGAAGGCTCCAACTTGGAGTAATCTTTCCCGTTGAAAAGGGAATAGGGCGGCGTAAGCTGTGCGCTGAATACAAAATTGGATCCTGACTTTGGATAGATGGGCGCATCAACTGAATTTCGCGAAATGTTCATGCCAAAGTTCAGGTCGTTGGCCGTACCGTTCTGGAAAATGAATGAGCTCCAGTTTTTGAGGTCATAATGGTTATAACTCACGTGGTTGTACATGCTGAAATAATTGTCGGGCCATTTCAGCCTGCGCCCGAATCCCAGTGTAACACCGGTAACCAGCATGTGTTTGCGTGCCGGATTATCCACCTTGTCTCCCAGATCGGTTTTATAATATTTTTTGGCGCCGTTACTGAACACAGAATGAAACACGGTAAAGGTGAGCGAATTTGGTTTTTTGCCACCCAACCATGGTTCTGTAAAGGAGAAATTATACGATTGGTATGTGGGGCCATTGGTTTGTGCCCTGAGGCTTAATTTTTGCCCGTCTCCGCTAGGAAGAGGCTGCCAGGCCTCCTTTTTCAAGATATTGCGTGTAGAAAAATTAGTGAACGAAACCCCAAGGGTACCAATAATGCCCAGGCCATTGGTATACCCGTTGCTCACCGTGCGGCCTCCCCAGCCCCCGCTCAGCTCAATCTGGTCGCTGGGTTTTTCTTCCACAATGTACTCAATGTCAACCGTTCCGTCTGCAGGGTTGGGTGTTGGTATTACATTGAGTTTTTCCGGATCAAAATACCCCAGCTGCGCAAGTTCGCGGTTGGTTCGCATGATGTCGGTGCGACGAAAGAGTTGCCCGGGCCTTGTTCTGATCTCCCTGTAGATCACATGATCGTTTGTTTTATCATTTCCTTTAATGGTGATCTTGTTAATGGTCGCCTGCTTGCCTTCATACATGAGAATATCAAAGTCAATTGTGTCGTTGTGAATGTTGCTCTCCTGGGGATTCACCTGAAAAAAGAGATACCCGTCGTCGAGGTAAAGACTCGATATGTCGTAACCGTTCGGGTTCATGAATAGTTTTTGTTCGAGCTTGCTCTGGTCGTACACCGTGCCTTTGGGAATACTCAATATGGTGTCGAGTTGTCCGCTTCTGTATTTGGTGTTACCGAACCATTTAAAGGTGCCGAAATGATATTTGTGTCCTTCTTCCACCGTGATCACGATTTCGACACGGTCAGGGCTCACAAAATAAACCGAGTCTTTGATTACGCGGGCATCGCGATACCCTCTGGAGGTATATTTTTCGATCATGGCGGGCAGGTCTTTCTGCAGGTTCTCTTCAAGGTACTTGCCCGAATTGAAAGGGAAGTACCAGCGGAAGGCCTTGCTCTCCTCTAGCTTACGGCGCAGTTTTGCCGAGGGGATCACAGAATTACCTTTGATGAATACATTTTGTATCCGAACTGTTTTTCCTTTTCGTACATCTATACTCAATACCACATGCGGGGTTTTAGCTGTGGTATCAGGCACTGAGGTGATGTTGACCTGGGCATGGTAATAACCTTTGTTCAGGTAGAATTCCTTTACGGTGTTTTTGATGTTTCCTACCAGGTAATCCGTCACCACGCGTTCCTGCATGATCTTGATTCTTGCCCTGATGTCGTCGGCATCGTTCTTCTTCACATCCCCCTTGAATTTAAACTTGGTAAGCCTCGGCCTTTCCACCACTTTGATGATCAGAAAAAGATCATTTCCGATCACCTTATCCTGTATGATCTGAATGTCTTCAAACATACCTTGTTTCCAGAGCTTGCGAATAGCGTCGGATATTTTATCCCCTGGTACCTTGATCTCATCACCTGCTGATAATCCCGAGAGCAGGGCGATTACGTTTTTGTCGGAAAATTCAGCGCCCTGAATCTGTATTGGTGCCAAACGGTATGTTTTCGGGTGGCGGAGCGCATCTACAAACAGGCTGTCGTTTTCCTGTGCGCTTGCAACTTTACCAAGGCAAAGTAACAGCATGAAGACTACAATCCGTTTCAACATGCTCAGCTTTGGGATAATTGTTCGCTGGTTTGACCGAAACGGCGTTCCCTGTTCTGGTATGAAAGTATGGCCTGAAAAAATTCTTCCTTCCTGAAATCGGGCCACAACACATCGGTAAAATAAAATTCAGCGTAGGCCAGTTGCCAAAGCATAAAATTACTGATGCGGTGCTCCCCGCTTGTGCGTATCATCAGTTCAGGGTCGGGCCACTTACTGGTGTTGAGATTCTGTTCGATCAGGCTGCTGCTGATTTGTGAAGCTTTCAGCTTTCCCTCCTCCACCATCGCCGCGATCTTTTGAACGGCATGTGTGATCTCCCATTTACTTGAATAACTCAGTGCCAGTATAAGCGTAACCCTTGTATTGTTGCGTGTAACCTGCATGGATTCCTCAAGTTCCTGCTGGCACGTGCCAGGCAATGACTTTATATCACCAATCACTTCAAGTCGTACACCTTTGCTGTTGAGATTGTTTGTTTCGAGGCTGATGGTGGAAACAAGAAGCTCCATCAGTGCATCCACCTCTTCCTTGGGTCTGTTCCAGTTCTCGGTACTGAATGCATACAAGGTCAGGTATTTCACACCAATCTCCCCGCAGGCTTCAACGATCTCACGCACAGAATTCACGCCCTCGTGATGCCCGAATATGCGGTCCTCGCCCTGTTTTTTCGCCCAGCGGCCGTTTCCATCCATGATTATGGCCACGTGCCGGGGAATATTATGAGGGTTTATGGCTTGTTTGCTGTCCATTTTTGCCAGATGGGCAAAGATAAGAAAAGGGTCAAATTGCAGTCCCTGTACGTCCGGATTTTACATTTTTAACAGGCCGGCTTCAAATACGCTCTTCCATTAACTGGTGTGGTCGTAAAATATTTTCCATCCCGCCGGTGTTTTTTTCCATAGCAATGTAAAATACCCTTCTACCGGGCTCTCCTTCAGAAGTTCCCAATGCCCGATCACAAAAACACAATCACTGTTCACCTGCTCTGTCTTCACAAGACTGAAGCGCAGGATGCCCATGCTCACCTTGTCAGGATAGCTTTTCAGATAATTCTCCCGGGTGGTTTTCCATCCCTTCTTTAATCCTTTCTTTCCTATGAACATAAGGCTGTCGCTGTTCAGGTAGTATGCCATGAATCCGTCCACATCCCCGCGGTTCCAGGCTTCTTCCTGCTTTTTCATATTGTCCGCAACTTCCTTTAGGGCTTGCGCCCGTGTCGGAAATGTGGTGACGCAAAGAGAAAAAAGGATCAAACCAAAAAAATACTGTTTCATGTCTTTAAAATTAATCAAATTGCCTACCTTTACGGCACGTTCTTTTGATCACTTATTCAGAAAAGCTGAGGGAAACGCCCAGTGAAGCTTTACCAACCCATTCCGGATTCAGGTTTCAAACAATGGTTATATGCATGTCGTTTATGCACAACCTTGCCTGATCACCAACCGGAAGAAGGTGGGAATTCGTCCCGGCTCGGCCGGGGAAAATAAGTCGGAACCATTAGTTAATTTATTCACCCATTTATACTAATCCCTTCCGGCCAAAAGCAGGAAGGGATTTTTTTTGAACACATACAGAAAGGAACACATGAACACGATAGAGCAGGAACTCGAACAACGCGTATTGGTAATTGATGGCGCTATGGGCACCATGATCCAGCAATATAAGCTGGAAGAAAAAGATTACAGGGGGAAACGATTTGCCAACTGGCCTAAAGACCTGAAAGGAAACAACGATCTCTTGTCCATTACACAACCACAGATCATCAAAGCCATCCATAAGGAATATCTTAAGGCCGGTGCCGATATCATAGAAACCAACACCTTTAATTCCACTTCCGTGGCCATGGCTGACTATGATATGCAAAGTCTTGTGTATGAACTCAACTACAATTCAGCCAAAATTGCCCGTGAAGCCATTGATGAATTTCTGGCATCCTCAGAGGGTAAAGGCCGCTCAGGTGCGTTTGTAGCAGGCGCAATCGGTCCAACCAACCGTACACTCTCCCTTTCACCAAACGTAAACGACCCTGGCTTCAGGGCCATCTCTTTTGACGAGCTGGCAGAAGCCTATAAAGAGCAGGTGAAAGGACTAGTGGAAGGCGGAGTAGATCTGCTCCTGGTCGAAACAATTTTTGACACGCTCAATGCCAAGGCCGCTCTTTTCGCCATTCAGGATTATTGTGAAAAAACCGGACGACAATTGCCGTTGATGGTTTCAGGAACCATTACCGACGCCAGCGGACGCACCCTTTCCGGTCAAACCACAGAAGCTTTCCTCAATTCGGTTTCACACGCCCATCTCCTGAGCGTTGGTCTCAATTGCGCGCTGGGCGCAAAAGATATGAGGCCTTATCTGGAAGAGCTCTCTGAAAAAGCGCCCTTCTATGTGAGTGCTTATCCCAATGCCGGTCTGCCGAACCAATTCGGGGAATATGATCAGGACGCCCATGAAATGGGTCACCAGATAGAGGACTTTCTCAAATCAGGATTCCTCAATATTGTAGGGGGTTGCTGCGGCACAACACCTTCGCACATCAAACGAATAGCTGAACTCGCTAAAAAATCCAAACCGCGCAAAAAGCCAGGTCATGACTCACTCCTTCACCTGAGTGGCCTTGAACCGCTTACGCTTCGTCCTGAAAGCAATTTTATGAACGTTGGCGAGCGCACCAATGTGACAGGCTCAAAAAAATTCCTGCGCCTGATCAAGGATGGGAATTATGACGAAGCGCTTTCCATTGCAAGGGAACAGGTAGAAGGCGGCGCACAGGTGATCGATGTGAACATGGACGAGGGTATGCTCGACAGTGAAGCAGCCATGACGCGTTTCCTGAACCTGATCGCATCTGAACCCGACATTTCAAGGGTGCCCATTATGATTGATTCATCGAAATGGTCGGTAATTGAAGCCGGGCTAAAATGTGTACAGGGTAAGGCCATTGTAAATTCCATTTCGTTAAAAGAGGGAGAAGAGAAATTTATTGAATACGCGCACAAAATTCGTCAGTACGGTGCGGCAGTGATCGTGATGGCATTCGACGAAACCGGACAAGCCGACACCCTGCAGCGAAGGATCGACATCTGCAAAAGAGCATACGATATTCTGGTGCACAAGGTGGATTTCCCGCCTCAGGATATCATTTTTGATCCTAATATTTTTCCCGTGGCCACAGGCATGGAAGAACACAGGCTCAATGCCCTCGACTTCTTTAATGCCACCCGATGGATCAAGGAGAATCTTCCTCACGCCAAGGTAAGCGGAGGCGTAAGCAATGTGTCGTTCTCTTTCCGGGGCAATGACCTGGTGCGCGAAGCCATACACTCGGCATTCCTGTTTCATGCAGTTAGGGCTGGTATGGATATGGGAATAGTAAACCCCTCTCAATTGGTTGTGTACGACGAAATTGACAAGGCTCTGCTTGAACGGGTGGAGGATGTTTTGCTGAACCGCCGCGACGACGCAACCGAACGCCTGGTTGAATTTGCTGAATCACTGAAAGGTATAAGTCGTGAAAAAACCGAGAAGGATGAGGCCTGGCGCAAAGCCCCTGTGGAAGAACGCCTTAGCCATGCCCTGGTGAAAGGTATTGTTGAATACATTGAGATCGACACCGAGGAAGCCCGTCAAAAGCTGGGGCGCCCTTTGCATGTGATAGAAGGCCCACTGATGGATGGCATGAATGTGGTTGGTGATCTGTTTGGAAGCGGTAAAATGTTTCTGCCCCAGGTTGTGAAAAGCGCCCGCGTAATGAAGAAGGCGGTCGCTTACCTGGAACCTTTCCTTCAAGCTGAAAAAGAGGCCAACGTGAAGGCCGGCCTTGAAAGTCAGGACAGAAAAAACGCGGGAAAGATCCTGCTCGCCACAGTTAAAGGCGATGTACACGATATTGGTAAAAACATTGTGGGTGTAGTGCTGGCCTGCAACAATTACGAGATCATCGATCTCGGTGTAATGGTTTCCTGCGAGAAAATTCTGGATGAAGCCCGTAAGCATCAGGTAAACGCTGTTGGGCTGAGCGGCCTCATCACACCTTCGCTGGATGAGATGGTGCATGTGGCCAAAGAAATGGAGCGCCTGAAATTCGGCTTGCCCCTGCTCATCGGTGGAGCCACCACATCGCGCGTACACACCGCGGTGAAGATAGCACCGCATTATTCAGGGCCTGTGGTTCATGTGAACGACGCCAGTAAATCTGTTCCGGTGGTAAGCAGTCTCATTTCTGACGATTTGCGTCCGGCATTCATGAAAGAGCTGAAGACGGATTATGAGCGTGTTCGCGAACTGAACCTGAATGCGCGTTCTCAGAATAAATTCATCAGCTTGTTCGAGGCCCGCGAAAACAAACTCCAGTTGAATTGGAAAGACAGCGCTCCGTTGAAGCCATCATTCACTGGCATTAAGGTGTTTCATGACTATTCACTGTCTGAAATTTCAGAATACATAGACTGGACACCCTTTTTTCACAGCTGGGAGCTCAAAGGCAGTTTTCCCCGCATTCTGGAGCATCCTGAAGCGGGGGCTGAAGCGACTAAATTGTATAACGATGCTCAGGAAATGCTTAAGAAGATCATTGCTGAAAACTGGCTGAAAGCCAATGCGGTGATTGGCATTTTCCCCGCCAATTCCAATGCCGAGGATGATATCGAACTTTATGATGAGACTGGTAAAGCCATCTGCCGTTTTCACAGCATTCGCCAGCAAACCCGAAAACCAGCAGGCCAGGCCAATCTGGCGCTTTCCGATTTTGTGCGGCCTCATCTGAACGGGAATGGCAAGCCTGCACAACGAGATTACCTTGGCGCATTCGCGCTTACCACCGGAATTGGTTTGGATGAAAAAGTAAAGGTCTTTGAGTCGCAACACGACGATTACAGCGCTATCCTTTTGAAGTCCCTGGCAGATCGTCTGGCAGAGGCTTTTGCTGAACTTCTGCATAAAAAGGTACGCCGTGAGTATTGGGCTTATGACAAGGAAGAAAATCTCAGCAAAGAATCGCTGATAGCCGAAGACTATAAAGGCATAAGGCCAGCCCCCGGTTATCCTGCCCAGCCGGATCACACCGAAAAAAAGACACTGTGGACATTACTCGATGTAGAAAAAAACACAGGCATTCATCTCACCGAAAGCCTGGCTATGGTGCCTACAGCAGCAGTAAGCGGCTTGTACTTTTCTCACCCCGACTCCAGCTATTTCGGTGTTGGCAAGATCACTAAAGACCAGGTGGAAGATTATGCAAGGCGCAAAGGAATGAGCCTGGATGAAGCGGAGAAATGGCTTGGTCCGGCTTTGGCATATTAAACCTGATTATTGAATACCTTTGATCATGAAAGAATTTGACCAGGATCATTTCAGGATGAGGATTAGCGATGATCTCATCAAAGAGATTTGCGTGAAAGAAAACAAAACTTTGAACGCAGAAGACATGAAACTCACCAAAGACCTTTCACTTCAATATAAACCCAACAGCCGTTTTTACGTGTTGCTGGAAGGCGAAGACAACAGTAATCTCACCAGCGAAGCCAGGCAGCTGGCGGCTTCATCAGAATATAGCCGGTATACGGCGGCCCTTGCCCTTTGCAGCACGAAATTAACACACCGGGTTATGGGTAATCTTTTTTTAAAAGTAAGCCAGCCTAAAGTGCCAACCCGTTTTTTCGAAAACCGTCAAGATGCCCTGACCTGGCTGAGGCAAAAAATTCAGTCAGAAAAAACCAGACCCTGAGGTGTGACAGGGTCTCGTTTCTTCCCCTATCTTTGCGCTTTATTTTTCAGCCATGAGTACGCAGAAAGCCATTCGTAGCGCGCTGATCTCGGTTTACCACAAAGATCATCTCGAGCCCATCATTCTAAAACTTCACAAGCTAGGTGTGCACCTTTACAGCACAGGAGGCACATTGACCTTTATTGAAAAACTGAATGTTCCGGTTACCGCTGTAGATTCTGTAACAGGCTATCCCGAGATCTTTGGGGGTCGGGTGAAAACACTTCACCCTGCCATTTTTGGCGGCATTCTCAACAGAAGAGATCATTCCGGTGACCAGAAAGAAAAATCCATTCACAACATTCCGGATATTGATCTTGTGGTAGTAGACCTTTATCCTTTTGAAGAAACGCTTGCCTCAGGAGCAAGTGAAGAAGACATTATTGAGAAAATTGATATCGGAGGCATCTCCCTCATTCGTGCGGCAGCAAAAAATTTCAGTGATGTGCTTATTGTTTCTTCTCGCGCGGACTATCCTGAACTGCTTGAACACCTTGAGTCAGGCAATGGCCTCACGGACCTTAAAACACGAAAGCGCTTCGCCACCAAAGCCTTTGCCAATTCATCGCATTACGATAGTGCCATTTTCAACTATTTTAACCGCGACGAAAAACTTGCCTTGTTCAATCAAAGCTTTCAGCAGGCACAGGTGCTGCGGTACGGCGAAAACCCTCATCAGAAAGGCGTGTTTTACGGAGACCTGGACGCGCTCTTTATCAAAATGGGTGGCAAAGAACTTTCATACAACAACCTGCTTGATGTTGATGCCGCCGTGAACCTCATCGCTGACTTTTCTGAGCCTACTTTTGCCATACTCAAACACAACAATGCCTGCGGAGTAGCCAGCCGGCCTACACTCAAACAGGCTTACCGCGATGCTCTGGCCGGCGACCCTGTCTCGGCATTCGGAGGAATACTTATCGCCAACAGGCCAATTGATAAAGAAACGGCATCAGAAATCAATACGCTGTTTTGTGAAGTGGTTATTGCGCCCGGGTTCGATGAAGAAGCCCTCGCCATTCTGAAGTCCAAACCCAACCGAATACTCCTGAAACAGAAAACATGTACGCTTCCAGTGAGTTCATTCCGGACTTTGCTGAATGGTGTAATTGAGCAGGATAAAGATCTGAAAACAGAACGTGAAGCGGATCTGAAAACAGTTACTATAACAGAACCCCTTCCGTCAGAGGTCAGCGATTTGCTCTTTGCCAACAAGCTGGTTAAGCACACCAAATCCAATACCATTGTGCTGGCTAAAAACGGGCAATTGCTGGCCAGCGGTACCGGTCAGACTTCCCGTGTTGACGCGCTGAAACAGGCGATTGATAAAGCGCGTGCTTTTGGATTTGACCTGAATGGTGCGGTCATGGCCAGTGATGCTTTTTTTCCTTTCCCCGATTGTGTTGAAATTGCGGGAAACGCGGGCATCCGGGCGGTAATACAACCTGGTGGCTCAATCAAGGACAAGGAAAGCATTGCTTATTGCAATGCTCATGGCATAAGCATGGTCATGACCGGAATCCGTCACTTCAAACACTGATTTCGTTTCGAGAACTCAGTCTACCCGCACAAGATTAAATTCTTTGGGAGGATTGATGATAAGCGGAAACTTCTCGATCTTAACCGATCCGCTGTCAAGTCCGAAAGCCTTGGCTTCGCTTGTGCTGAACCGCTGAAGCAGGAAGTAAATGTTGAGAATCACTTTTTCGAAAAAGGGGAGTTCATTATCAATGGAGAGGTATTTCTCCAGTACAACAAACTTGAAATCGCCGATGATGTTGTTCTTGTTAAGGGAATCGTAACGGCTGGTAATATCCACTTCCTTGTTCTGAACCATGTCTTCCACCACTTTGCGGAACATTAGATTCACCCTGGGCGCCACACGGAATCCCAGCCTGAAGTCGACACGGATGATGTCGTGAGAGGCGATGTGCCTGACCTTGTATTCCATGCGATAAGGTTCATCCATCACATCCACATGCACAAACCAGTAAACGTCGGCCCGCTTGGGTCGTTTTTGCAGGATGGAGTAAATTACTTTGGATTCAATTTCTTCAGGGTTATTGGCGCCCGTCATGTAGATTAGGTGGGTTGAGTATTTGGGAATAGAATTGTCGTTGCTTAGATCCACAAGCTTGCCAACATGGTCGCGCAATTTCACCAGATCAACGTAACGCTGACGAATACGTTTGGCCATATACCATACGGTCATCACAATAACCAGCAACATGGCAATCATCAGCGTAATCCAGCCTCCATTTTTGAATTTGCTGAGATTGGCCAGAAGGAATGAAACTTCAATGACCCCATACACTGCGATGATAAAATATATAAACAACACATTATACCGCTTCATGTGCATGTAGAAATTAAGCAGGGTTGTGGTCATCAGCATGCAAAGAATAATGGCGAGACCATAGGCTGCCTCCATATTGGCTGACTCCCTGAAATACAGTACCACCCCGCAACAGCCTACCATCAGTAGCCAGTTAATGGAGGGAATATAAAGTTGTCCCTTGAGTTGTGACGGGTATTTTACCTGCACTTTTGGCCAGAAATTTAAGCGCATGGCCTCATTGATAAGGGTAAATGAGCCGCTGATGAGGGCCTGTGACGCGATGATTGCGGCAATGGTAGCTATAATGATGGCGTAAGGAAGAAACCCTTCTGGCACAATTGTATAAAAGGGATTAGTGGACTTAAAGTCTGTGAGTTTTTGTCCCTCATGTGCAATAAGCCATGCGCCTTGTCCGAAATAATTCAGCACCAGCATGGTTTTCACAAACACCCAGGAAATCCGGATGTTTTTCTTGCCACAATGACCTAGGTCGGAATAGAGGGCTTCAGCACCGGTTGTGCAAAGGAAAACAGCGCCCAGAATCAGATAGCCGCTCGGATGTATAACCAGCAGGTTGTAAGCATGAACTGGATTCAGCGAGGCCAGCACAGACCAGTCCTCAGACAGCTGGATCAAACCCAGAACCCCAAGCATAAGAAACCAGACCATCATCATGGGTCCGAAGAGATTCCCAATGAGGCTGGTACCAAATTGCTGTATGAAAAATAAGGCGAAAATGATGCCAAGCACCAGGGGCACCGTATTGAGTTCGGCGTTAAAGTACTTCAAGCCCTCAATAGCGGCTGAAACCGAAATGGGTGGTGTAATTATCCCGTCGGCCAGGAGCGCACTGCCACCAACAATGGCGGGAACCAAAAGCCATTTGAATTTAGTACGTTTCACCAGCGTGAACAGGGAGAATATACCGCCCTCCCCTTTGTTGTCGGCCCTCAGGGTCAGTATCACATACTTAACTGTGGTTTGAAGCGTAAGGGTCCAGAAAATGCAGGAAATGCCCCCCCTCACTATTTCAGCATTGATGGGGGCAGAGCCCATAATGGAACTCATTACATAAAGCGGTGAAGTGCCGATATCCCCGTAAATGATACCAAGCGTAACAATGAGCCCTGAAAACGTGATCTTGTTAAAGTGGCCCTGTTGTGGGTTTGCCATGAAGGTTCGTTTAGCTGAACTGCTGCGAAATTAATACAAATTCAAACACTCTCCGGAAATGCGGGCTTTTATTTGAAGCCTGTTCTTCTGTTTGGTATACCGTATTTTATCGGATAATTTGTACCTTTAATATCCCCATCCATCTTTTATGCACAGAACGCTCTTCATTTATCTGTTCAACTTCTTGCCGGGATTCCTGCTCTTCTCACAAACTTTTACCGGCGTGAATCCTGCATACAAGCAAAACCATTTCAGCCTGCAAAAACAGGCCAGTGTCCGCTTCGACACGATTTCCGTTGATTTTAAGCCCGCACTGATGGTGCGCGAAATGCCAAAACAGGGCCATGAAAAAATGGTGCATTACGCCCCCAGACCAGAACATTCGGAAAAAACACAGGCTGCGAACAGTTCCACATTGAACAGTCTTGCGCTGGGAATAAGTTATTTCGCCAATCCCTGGTCGGTGTCAACACCAAATGACAACGACATGGCTATTTCCGATTCTGGTTTTGTTGTTTCCGTCATCAATACCAACATTCATATGCGTAACGTGGCCACAGGCAGTGTTTATCCGGTAAAATCCCTCGCCGCTTTCACCAATCCCATCAATGCCAACCACCAGGAATTTGACCCCAAGGTTCTGTACGATCCCGACCGGGATAGGTTCATATTAATGTGCATGGTCGGCTTTGTAGACTCCACCAGTAAAATGATTGTGGGCTTTTCCCAAAGCAATGACCCTTCAGGCGCCTGGAATTTGTACACCATACCGGGCAATCCGCTCAACAACAACCTCTGGTCAGATTATCCCATGATCGCCATCACCAAAAAGGAACTCTTTCTGTCTGTAAACCTGCTCACCAACAACAGCTCCTGGCAAACAGGTTTTGTAGAAACGGTGGTCTGGCAAATGAAGAAAGACAGTGGATACGCTGGCCTGCCTTTAGGCACCGTTCTGCATTCTGGCATACAATTTAACGGACAGCCTGTGCGTTATCTCTGTCCCGTGAAAGGCGGAAGTCAGCCACACGGTCCCAACATGTTCTTCCTTTCAAACCGCAATTTTGCCTCTCAGAACGATACCGTGTTTTTAATTAATATCACTGATACCATAGCTGCGCCTGGTGGTACAATCACCGTTGGTTCGCTTGTAACCAGTCAGCCCTATTATTTTCCTCCGGGTGGGCGGCAAACCATTGCATCACAGACCCTGGCCACCAATGATGCCCGGAATATGGGCGCCTTTTATGAGAACGGACTGATTCAATACGTGCACAACACCAGCAACCCACTGAATAACCGGGTGAGCGTATATTACGGACTCATAGCAAATCCGGGTACAGCCTCAGCCAGCGCCAGTGGATACATCCTTCCCAACGATTCACTCGATTATGCTTACCCGAACATTTCCTATGCGGGAAGTTCATCTAACGATAACAGGGCCATTCTGAGTTTCGACCACAGTTCCAACCTTAAATTCGCGGGCTGTTCAGCCATACTCTCCGATGCAGCAGGAAATTTTTCACCTTTCAGGAGTATCGCCACAGGTACTAACTACATCAACCTGCTCAGTGGCAACCTTGAGCGTTGGGGTGACTACTCCGGTTCGCAAAGGCGATACAAGAATCCGGGTGAGGTATGGATGAGTGGTTATTATGCCTACCGTTACAGTAGCGGCTATCCATACGCACACGGGGCCTGGGTTGCTCAGATTTTCCGCGACGAAAACATGTTCACCGGGCTGCTTCCCACTCAGACTCATCAGGTCCAGGAACCCAGGCTGTATCCGAATCCGGCTGACAATTTGTTTAGTGTAGAATTCGAGTTACAAAGCCCCGAATACCTGGCATTTGAACTTTTTGACGCCTCCGGCAGAAGGGTGTCTCTGTTGTTCCGTGATTGGGTAAAGGTTCAGCAAAACACCTTCAGCTTCAGTACTGAAAATCTGAGTTCAGGCATATACCTGCTCAGGATCTCAGGAAGCAAAACTCAAATTCAGAAAAAAGTAATTGTAGGCAAATGAAAATGCGGTTATTGTATATTGTGCTGTTCGCTTTGGTGGTTTCCGGTTTATGGGCTACACACAACCGGGCCGGAGAAATCATTTATAAACGAATTCCACCACTTACTGAAAATGTGAACGGCGTACCTGTGCCGGTGTATAATTATTCCATTACAGTAATCGCCTATACCGACCACGGCCCATCTATAGCCGACCGCTGTGCGGATACCGTTTACTTTGGCGATGGGCAAAGAGGCATTGCTTACCGGGTGAACGGGGGTTTCGGACTCAATTGCGAGTGCAGCGGAACAGTGCAGTGTGGAGATTTGATAATTAACAACGGCAGCTATAAGGTTAAAAGAAACATTTACACCATCACCCACCGCTACCCTGGTGCCGGCACATACACAATTCAGATGTTCGACCCTAACCGCAACCAGGGTGTGCACAATATTCCCAATTCCGACCAGCAGCCTTTTTATCTCGAATCTTACCTGATGATCTCCAATTTCAGCGGCGCGAACTCGTCTCCGGTTTTTAATTGTGAACCAATTTACCGCGCCTGCCTTGGCAAATGCTTTTACCACAACCCCTGCGCTTTTGACTCTGATGGTGATAGCCTGAGCTATATCATCACCACATCAAGAGGATACGGGGGTTCCACGGTTCCGGGGTATTCTTTTCCCGAAACCGGTGGCGGTTATTACGGCATTGACGCGGTTTCCGGTGTGCTGACCTGGTGTACACCCCAGGTAAAGGCCGAATATAATATCGCCTTTATTGTGCAGGAATGGCGAAAAAACTCCAGCGGCACCCCGGTTATGATCGGATATGTTCTGCGTGATATGCAGGTTGTAGTGGAAGCTTGCCCGAATAACGATCCGCCACTGGCTGTTGCACCGCCTGATACCTGCGTGGAAGCCGGTACTGTAATCAGCAAAATAATCAAAGTGTCAGATCCCAATTCGGGTCAAGTAGTAACCGTTTCAGGTTTCGGTGGCGCTTTTGCAACGAATGTTCCCCCAATAGCCAGTCTTAACCCCAACGCGGGCTCGGCTTCCGGTTACACAACCGCATTCACATGGGCTACACAGTGTGGACACATCCGCCAGCAACCTTATCAATCCGTTATTGTTGCTGTTGACAACTGGGCTGTGCCTCTCGCTTATTACGCCGATTACAACATAAAAGTAGTGCCACCCACCATCAAAAATGTTTCAGCTACACCTCAGGGATCTAATATGAAGATTACCTGGGCCCTTTCGACATGCAGCGCCTCCACAAATAACCCTCTGGTTGCTTACAAAATTTACAGGCGTGATTCGTGCGTGAACCTCGTTAGTAACCCCTGCCAAACCGGTATAGCCCCTACCAGCGGATTTAATCTGATTGGTCAGACCAATACCACAACTTCTCAATTCATCGACGACAATGGCGGTCAAGGACTGATTGTTGGCAAGAGTTACAGTTATCTGGTGTTAGCTGCATTCAAAGACGGTACAGAAACATACGCTTCTGTTCAGGTATGTGCTAAACTGATACGCAACATTCCGGTCATTACCAAAGTGGATATTTTAACCACTTCTGTTTCTAACGGTTCTGTAGCTGTTGCTTGGGTAAGGCCCCTGACAGACGCGGCTAATCTCGACACAAATGTATTCAAGGGGCCTTATACCTACAATGTAAAATATCGCTTAAGCTCGGGCGGTTCTTATTCCGTTGCGGCTACTTTTACAAGTGATGTTTTTCTCGCCTTGCCCTTAACCTTTACCCATAACAACCTCAATACACAGGACATGAGGCCTGAATACCAGATCGAATTTATTGCCGGCACCGTCAATATTGGCAGTTCCCCCCTGGCCACATCAGTGTACCTAAAGTCAACACCTTCCGACCGGCAGGTTCAGCTGAAATGGAGCTCGGCTACACCCTGGGACAATTACCTTTATAAAATCTGGCGAAAAAATCCCGGCAGCTCCGTTTTTGTGCTGCTTGACAGCACCAAACAAACCCAGTATCTCGACAAGAAAAACCTGGCAAACCGTAACACGTATTGTTACAAGATTACCAGTTATGGTGAATACTCCGAACCGGCCATTCCCAGGCCTCTGATCAACAACTCTGAAGAGTCCTGTGCGCTAACGGTCGACAACGTGGCGCCATGTTCACCCAGTATCAGCATACAAGCTGATTGCCCTATGGGTGTTGTGGCCGTGAGTTGGAACGATATCACGCAGGAAGCTTGTGGTGATGATGTGATTTCTTATGCCCTTTATTTCAAACAAACCGTAAACGATGATTATACCCTGGTGTATCAGGGACCGAGAAAAACCTATTCGCCGGATGATCCCAGCCTGGTTTACGGGTGTTATGCCATTGAAGCAATAGATTCTACTTTAAATCGCAGCCAGAAGAGTGCAGACTTTTGTATCGAAAATTGTCCTGTTTTTGAGTTGCCTAATATTGTAACTGATAATGGTGACGGGGTGAATGATTTTTACAAGGCAGTGAAGGTGCGTCAGATCAAGGAAATTGACCTGAAGATATTCGACCGCTGGGGAAACCTGGTTTATACAACCAATGATCCTTATTTCCAGTGGAACACCATAAGTTCGGTTAGTGGTCTCAAAGTTAGTGAGGGCACCTTTTTCTACCTGTGCGATGTGTTTGAGCCAAGATTAAAAGGCATAGTAAAACGCAGCATAAAAGGTTATCTGGAGGTGGTGAGGTAGCCGGTATGAAAGTATACAAAAACCTGGTCAATGCTGTTGCAGAAACCCTGCAGGATATTTTTACCCGTGATCGATACGCCGATAAAGCCCTTGAGAAAAAGCTCAAGGCGCATCCCCAATGGGGAAGCCGCGACCGAAGGTTTGTAGCAGAAGCGGTTTACGATATTGTGCGCTACAAACGATTGTACACCGAACTGATCCACTCCCCCGGGAATTTCTGGATGATGGTTGCCGCCTGGATGGTGCTGAAAGGCATTGAGTTTCCCGATTGGCCGGAATTCAGAGATTTGAACAGGGATCAGGTCTTGTTGGATGCCCAGGCCCTGAAGTCAATGCCTGTTGTTTCTGAATCCTATCCCGACTGGCTTTGGGAGCTTGGCGTGAGAGAGCTGGGAGACTCCGTCTGGGAACAGGAAGCAAGGGCCATGAACCAACCAGCCAAAGTGGTGCTACGGGTGAACAGCCTGAAGTGTACCGAAGAGGAATTCCTTAATAAAATGGCACAGCAGGCTATTCAGCTGGAAAAGGTGCCAGATCATGATCTGTCTTATGTACTACGGAAAAGAGAGAATGTGTTCCGAAACACGCTTTTCCGTGAGGGTTTTTTTGAAATTCAGGACGCAGGCTCTCAGGGAATAGCACCTTTTCTGGATCCCAGACCGGGAGAGCTGGTTGTAGATGCCTGCGCTGGTGCCGGTGGTAAAAGCCTGCATCTGGCGGCACTCATGAAGAATAAAGGCAAGGTCATCAGCATGGATCTTGAACAATGGAAACTCGATGAGTTGAAAAAGAGAGCCAGGCGGGCGGGTGCCTACAATATTGAAACGCTTCTGATGGATACAGATGAACGCCTTGGGCCACTTCTGGGAAAGGCAGACAGGCTTTTGCTCGATGTGCCCTGCAGTGGTTCGGGTGTATTCAGGCGAAATCCGGATGCGAAGTGGAAGCTGAGCCTTGAAAGTATTGAAAGGACAAAACTGATTCAGCAAAAGATACTCCGCTCATATTCCGCCATGCTCAAACCCGGAGGAGACATGGTATATAGCACCTGCAGCATATTTCCTTCTGAAAATCATCTTCAGGTAGAAAACTTTCTCAAATCAAATCCGTCGTTTCGGCTTGTTGCTGAAAAAAACGTGATGCCTTCCGCCGGTTTCGATGGCTTCTATATGGCCAGGCTTAAACGCGTGTCCTGATCTGTGCGTGATGTAATTTAAGACTCCTGCATGCTTACCAGGTTCTTTCAGAAGTTTGAACAAAACACAATTTACGTTATGCCAGACCTTGCTCCGGAAGGCGTTTCACCCAAATGCGCTAAATTTGTGCATCCAAATTAATTGCCATGTTACAACTCAAACTGATTGCTGCCTTTGTCATTTTGTTTCTTTCCGGGCATTCGCAAAACTCCATTCAGAATGCAGATCCGGCCACATTCAAAACCTTGATCGAATCAAAGAAATACATCTTGATTGATCTGCGTACAGATGACGAAATAAAAAGCAAAGGAATGATCAAAGGCGCTATGCACCTGGATTATCTTGCCAAGGACTCTGAGAAAACCATTCAAAAACTGGATCGCGGAAAATCATACCTGGTTTATTGTGCAGGCGGAGGACGAAGTTCAGAGTGTGCTGAACTTATGAAATCATTGGGATTCAAAGAGGTGGTGAATCTTACCAAAGGTTTTGACGACTGGAAACGCAAAGGATTTGAAACTGTGAGCAGATAATGGATTACGAAGCGCTCCTAGATCTTGCCGTAAATGCCGCTCTAAAAGCCGGGGAGGAAATTCTTGCTGTTTACCAGACAGATTTTACGGTTGAGACCAAATCTGATAACACCCCGGTTACTCTGGCCGACAAGGCATCCAGTAAAAGCATCATTGAGCTTCTTGCAAGCAGTGGTCTGCCAAGCATCAGCGAAGAGGAACCACTGCCTGATTATGAGCTCAGGAAAAACTGGGATCGTGTTTGGATTATTGATCCCCTCGATGGCACCCGCGAATTTGTAAAACGGAATGGTGAGTTTACCGTGAACATAGCCTTGATTGAAAATCAGGTTCCTGTGATAGGGGTTATATATGTTCCGGTTTGGAAACAATTGTATTTTGCTGCCCGTTCAGCAGGGAGTTTTATGGTTGAAGATTTCTCATTTAGTAATTACACCGGGTATTCCGATCTTCTGAAAAGTTCCCGTAAGCTGCCTTTGCGAAAACTTCCGCAAACTTACACCCTTGTAGCCAGCAGGTCTTTTCTCAGTCACGAAATCAGCATGCGCATGGAACAATTGCAATCCATATATGGTGAGGTGGACCTTTTACACGCCGGTAGCAGCATTAAGCAGTGCTGGGTTGCGGAAGGAAAGGCACACGAGTACTCCCGCTTTGGCACCACCATGGAGTGGGATACTGCAGCCGGCCAGTGCATACTCGAGCAGTCGGGAAATGCCCTGTATAGGTTCAGCTCGCGGGAACCTTTGCTCTATAACAAGGAAAATCCCGAAAACCCTTACTTCATCGCCTGTCATTTGAATTAGCCTTACCATTTGGTCTTCTCATAATGTCAGAGAGAAGAAGTCCCTTTGGCAAGGTAAATTGTTTCACCTTGTTCCCGTAAAGTATGATAACCTGATTGCTGCTTTGTAACGTAACCGCATAATCGTATTCCGTGGCGTCTCTCCCCTTGTCTTCCAGTTTTTCTAGCAGCATCAGTTCTGTTGAGTCCAGCTCTTTTGTGCCGGCTACCCTGAATTCCCAATATGGTTTTTCCCTGAATTTTAATCCCGAAAACCGTCTGTTTGGTAAAAGGTTCAGACCTGAACAATAGTGTTTTATGGTATAGGCCTGCGGGGTCCGGCGTATCACAAATTTTTCATTCACGCTCACATTTTTGCCGCTGCTGCTGATGCTTTGGCCTGAAGCGGTTACCAATTGCTGGTTTGCCAGTTCAACATGGCATTGGTAATAGCATATTGAATCTCCTTCACGAAGTTTTGATATCAGTGATTTTGAATTGTTTTGAAAAACGTCTTGGCTGTGAGCAAAACAGCTGATCAATATCTGGATGAGCATTAGCAGGCGCCTTGTATTCCCATGACCAGAATACCTTGCGATTATTTCAGGATAGGCATGTGTCATGTAAGAGGGTTTGCGCTCTGGTCAGTAGTCAGTAGCGGATCTCCTGTTCTACAATGTTTTCTGGAATTGCCCTGTTTTCGTATTGCTGATTTCGTAACTGGGGCACAAACCCTGCTTCGCGTATGGCGTCCTGAATCTGCGTGTAAGTGAAGCGGTGTGGCGCGCCGGCGGCGCTGACTACATTCTCTTCTATCATGATGCTGCCAAAATCATTGGCCCCCGCGTGAAGACAAAGTTGTGCCGTAGCCTTGCCCACCGTCAACCAGCTTGCCTGAATGTTCTCAATATTAGGCAACATGATCCTGCTGAGAGCCAGCATGCGAATGTATTCTTCTGCGCTTACAGTGTTTTTTATGCCCTTCAACCTGTTTAGCAGGGTGCCGTCATCCTGGAACGGCCAGGGAATAAATGCCAGAAATCCTTTGGCATGAGGTGGTTTTTGTGCCTGAACTTCACGAAGCCAGACCAGATGCTCAAACCTTTCGTAAACCGTCTCCACGTGTCCGAACATCATGGTTGCGCTGGTTGTCAGATTAAGCTGGTGAGCGGCCTTCATCACTTCAAGCCACTCGCGGCCTGTACATTTTCCTTTGCTGATAAGTCGTCTAACCCTGTCATTCAGTATCTCGGCGCCTGCGCCGGGTAAACTATCAAGACCAGCATCTATCAGCGCTTTCAGAACTTCCGTGTGCGTGCTTTTTTCAAGTTTGGTGATGTGGGCAATTTCAGGAGGCCCTAACGCATGCAGTTTCAGATTCGGGAACAGGTTCTTTAATTCTCTGAATAGATTCACATAATAAGAAAGCCCCAGGTCGGGATGATGACCACCCTGAAGAAGCAACTGCTCTCCGCCATATCTGAACGTTTCTTCGATTTTAGTCTTATAACTTTCTATGCTTGTAATGTAGCTTTCAGGATGTCCCGGTATCCTGTAAAAATTACAGAATTTGCAATTGGCTATACATACGTTGGTGGTGTTCAGGTTCCGGTCAATGATCCAGGTCACCTTATCCGAATTTTTCTTTTGTTTCTTCCTTAGCTCGTTAGCTACAAAGATCAGGTCTGTAAGGGGTGTTTCTTCGAACAGGAACACGCCCTCCTCAATACTCAGAAAGTCAAATTCCAGCGCTCTTTTCAGTAATGTATCAGGTGTCATGCTCTGCAAAGTTAATTTACCTGTGCTTTAAACAAAACATAAAAAAACCCGCCCTTTTTGAGGACGGGTTTCTGAATTCATATGAATTCTATCAGTTCTTCATCAATTTGATGGTTTTTGTGGAAACGCCCTCCTGGTTGTACACTTTCAGGATATAGGCCCCCCTGGCCATTTCAGATGTGTTGAGACGTTCTTCGCCATTCACAGGCATGCTCAGCACCAGCTGACCAATAGCATTGTAAATTTCAATCCGGCCTTCAAGCCCTGAAAGATTCAGCTCGTTGCTGAAGGGATTGGGGAATACTGCTGCCTCAATGTTACTTTCGTTTTTGGCAATGCCCACACAAGAGGTTACAGACACATTCACCGCGGCGCTGGCAGAACAGCCAGTGGTTTCGGTGCCAATCACATTAAATGTTTGCATACCTGTGGTTGAAGTGGTGTAATTGAATGAGGCGTTGGTTGAAGTTGCCGCACCTGACCATGTGTAGGTTGAAGCGCCACCAGCGGTTAGGGTAATAACCTTGTTCTGGCACTCAATGGTTTTAGAGGCTATGGCTGTCACCACTGGTGGTGCATAGGCTGTAAAGTTCACAACGCCTGAAGCGGTACAGCCATTGCTGTTCGATCCCTGCAGCGTGAAGAAATAGCCGCCAGCTGCTGTCGGAGATGCGATAGTTTGAGGGTTTGTGCTTGAACCAAGATATGTATACGTGTTAGCTCCGGATGCTGTGATGGTAAGTGATCCGCCCACACAAGCCGGTGTTAAACTTACACTCAGGCTCGGGCTGGCGTTCACCGTAATGGCAACCGTGTTACCGCCAAAGCAACCGCCGTTAAGCGCTCCAACACTGTAGGTAGTATTACTGTTTGGTGTAACGGTAATTACCGCAGTAGTGGCACCAGTGTTCCAGGAGAAAGTGGTGGCCGGAGCAATAGCTGTAAGGGTAACCGGGTTACCGGAACAAATAGTGGATGAGCTTGCGCTGATGTTCACCACAAGGTTAGAAGCAATTGTAATAGTTGAAGTCACTGAAGATCCGCAGCTGATTGTGCCATTGGCAGGAAAAAGTGAATAGGTGGTGGTTGAGCCGGGGCTAACTACAATAGATGAAGTGGTTGCACCGGTGTTCCATGAATATGTTGTGGCAGGAAGGCCATTAACCGCAAAAAGTGTAGTTGATGCGCTGGCACAGGTTGTGTAACTCTGAACTGTAGGACCGCAAGGCAGCGTGTAACGAAAGGCGTCAATGCCAATATAGTCGCTATTGGATCCGTTGAGGCCTGCATTGCTAACAAAATAACGAAGGGCAAAACAACCCGTTACGGTTCCGGTGATGCCTGTAACCTGAACGGTGAACACGGCCCAGGATTGCGGGTATCCATTCACTGTACCGTTGCTTACCACGCTTGAATTGGCGGTGCTCAGGTTTGGATTGATGTCAAGCATGAGATTGGTAAAAGTGCCCACGCTTGTGGTTCCTGATGGAATGCTAGTGGTCACTACGGGGCTCATTCTGAGCTGTAGACGATCAGGGTAAGTTGTTGTAGAAGATGATGTTCTGGTAGCGAACTGCAAAACTGCCCCGTTGTAAATTGTTAATCCGGGCGTGATCAGCCAGGTGCTGATGCCGCCGGTACTGCCGGTGTTGTTGTAATTCATACCAATGTAGTCGTTCGGACCACCATTATAAGCGGGAAAGGTGCTTGCTCCGTTACCCTGGAAAACACTTGTGGTTCCAACAGGCGAAGAGTTGTTAATGATTGTCCAGCCGAGTGTGGCAGGATTCCAGGTGGCATTAAAGTCATCTGAAAGCAGGGTCTGTGAATTCACGGTAAACACCGAACAGGCCGCGAGAAGGAGAAGAGTAAATGTTCTTTTCATCGTGTTAATTTTTGGCTAATTTATGGATAATTTTGCTCGTTCTTTCAAGAATCTGAAGCACGCCTTCATTTTCTGACCTTTTTAACGCAGTCATAGGAGTGCTTGATCATCTCCTTTAATGCCGTTTTTCCAAGGCTTCCGTCACAGTAAATCGTATTCCAGTGCTTTTTATTCATGTGGTAACCTGGTTTTACAGCCGGATGGCGCTCACGTAGTTCAAGCGCGAGCACCGGATCACATTTCACATTAAATTGAAGGGTTTCTTCATCGAGACTCAACAACAAGTAGATCTTTCCGCCTGTTTTAAATACCAGAACACTTTCCCCGAATGGAAAACTTTCCTCCGTTCCGGGGAGCGAGAGGCAAAATGCCCTGATCTCCTCAGCATTCATGTTAAGACTTCCTCATTTTCGCTCCAAATATAGCGCTGCAAGCGCCACTTGTAAAAGCTCCTGCCATATAAATGCAAGGAATCAAAATATTTGTGGCCAAATTCACGTTTCTCCTCTAAAATTAGGCTGTACACAATTTTTTCTTAGCAGTATTTTCTTTATGTTTGGCCTTCCAAATTTTAACCTTAAAACAACAACAATTCTATACACATGAGCAAACAAAAAACATCGGGTGGATTCCCACTGGTAATTTCGGCCCTGGCCATTCTGATCTGCCTGGGCATTGGCGTGTTTATTTACAAAGGCATACTGGGCGCCCCATCCAATTTTGAAGGCGGGGATGCTGACCACGGACACCCTGTAAACGGTAATATTCTCGGAACCATGTACAAAGGCGGAATCATTGTGCCTATACTCATAGGATTCCTGCTGACCGTGATCACCTTCGCGATCGAGCGTTTCATCACCATTCGCAAAGCCAGTGGTAAAGGCAGTACCGACAAGTTTGTTTCCAAAATCAAGGAGTTGATTTCTCAGCATGATTTTGAAGGAGCAAAAGCCGAATGCGACAGGCAAAAAGGCTCTTTGGCCAATGTTGTTCACGAGGGCCTTGTGAAATATCAGTTTGTTCAAAGCGATAGTGTGATGGACAAGGAGGCTAAGGTGCACGCTATTCAAAAAGCCCTTGAAGAAGCCACTTCACTCGAACTTCCCATGCTTTCTAAAAACATGGTGGTCATTTCCACTATGGCCTCCATCGGAACACTCACCGGTTTGATCGGAACGGTTGTGGGTATGATCCGGGCATTTGCCGCGCTTTCCGCTGCTGGCGCACCTGACACCTCTGCTCTGGCTACCGGTATCTCTGAGGCTCTTGTGAATACCCTCATCGGTATCTTAACCTCCGCCTTCGCCATCATTTTCTATAACTATTTCTCTAACCGCATCGACCAGATCACATACGCCATGGATGAAGCCGGATTCTCCATCATTGAAGAATTCCAGTCTTCTGGCAGCAAATGATCTGAATTCAACTCATTAATTAAAGGACAATACCATAGCTTCAACATAACATGTCCAAAAAACCATCCAAAGGCGGAGCCCCGGCATTAGATATGACACCCATGGTGGATCTCGCGTTCCTCCTGGTGACTTTCTTTATGCTCACGGCTTCATTTCGCCTGGCCGAGCCTGTTACCGTTGATCCCCCCTCTTCTATCGGCCAGGTTGACCTGCCCGATAACCACATCATCGTTACAATTGATGAAAAAGGAAGAACATTTTTCGGGATCACTAACACAACGGCCAAAATGAACGCGCTTCGCGAAATGAGCTCCCGCTACAAGGTGCCTTTTTCAGAAGCCCAGATCAAAAAATTCAGCGGCCTGCCCAGCATAGGTGTTGACCTGAAAGATCTGCCACGCTACATTGATTCGAGTGAGGACGAGCGCAAGAATTTTCAGCCCCAGAAAGGTGTTCCCATGGATACGATTACACCAAATAACCAATTGCGCGATTGGATAAATTTCGGTGGCACTGAAGCTGTAAAGGTTTACGAGGCGGCCAAGAAAAAAGCCAAGGAATCCAACACGGACTTTAAGGCTGAAAAGCCCCGTTATGCCATTAAATGCGATGGCAACACCAAATATATGCTGGTAAAAGGCGTGGTTAAAACCTTTACCGATCTAAAGATCTATCAATTCAACCTCATCACCTCGCTGGAGGGCGGTGGAACAGTAATTGAACCAAGTAAATAATTGTTTAGGATCATACAATGGCAGAAATAGCAGATAGTGGCGGCGGTGGCCACAAAAAAGGCGGCAAAAAAAGAGCCAAGAAACTGTCAACCAGGGTCGACATGACCCCCATGGTGGATCTGGCCTTTTTGCTTCTCACATTTTTTGTACTTACCGCTACCTTCAGCAAACCCAAATCCATGGAGCTTACTTTTCCCGCTCCTCCCGAAAGGCCAGAAGATCAGCCCCCGATTAAGAATGGTGTCACCTTCCTGCTTTCTAAAGACAACCGAGTTTTTTATTACGAAGGTGAGTTCAGGGCTGAGGCAAACGACAAAGGACCAAAAACGGAACTGAAAGAACTCAGCTTTTCTCAGGATTCGGAAAACAGTCTTCACAAATACCTGCTCGAAAAAAACAAACCCATGCACGAGCAGATCAAGGCCCTTACCGAAAAACACAAGAACAATCAGCTTGCCGACACCACGTTCAAACGTCTTGTGAAAGAACGAAAAGCAGATAAGGAGTCTTTCACTTACCTCATCAAAACCGATGATAAGGCCACATACAAAAATGTGATTGACGTTATTGACGAACTGAATATTAACGTAGTTGGAAAATATGTGATGGTGGACATTATGAAATCTGAGCTGGACCTGGTGCTCGCTAAAACCGGCAGCAATTAAGAGAGGAGTATACTATGTTCAAAAACTGGAACGACCTTACATTTGATGCCCGTAACGAAATCGTATTCGCTGGCCGGAATCGGGATTATGGCGCTTATGAACTGCGAAGCAAATATAACCTCAGGGTAACTTATATCCTGGGCGCCATGGCCGTGTTTGGCCTATTGCTATTCGGGATGAAAAAATTCGCTGACAGGCCTAAAGAAGAAGTGAAGGAAACCATTCTTGAAAATGTTCAGATAGACTTGACCCCGCCACCGCCCATTGAAGAAGTGCCCCCTCCCCCTCCCCCTCCCCCTCCTCCCCCCATGGTGGAAATGGTTCGCTTTGTACCACCAGTAATTAAGGACGATGCAGTGGAAGAAGAGCCTCAAAAACTTCAGGAAGACGTGAAGGAGACCACCGTAGGTACAAAAGACCAGGAAGGTGAAGAAATAGTTGCACCCCCCTCAGAAAACACAGGTCCTGCCGAGCCCGCTACGCCGGAAATTTTTACCATAGTGGAAGAGCCTGCCGAATTTCCGGGTGGAATTGGTGAGCTGGCCAAATATCTGAAAAAGAATATTGAGCCCAATTACCCTCCAATGGCCCGTGAAGCTGGTATCAGCGGAAAGTGTTTCCTCAAATTCGTGGTGAATGAAACCGGCGAAATCAGCAATGTGGAAATATTGAAAGGTGTGCCTGGTTGCCCTGATTGTGACAAACTGGCGATTAATACTGTAAAGAACATGCCCAAATGGAAGGCCGCAAAAATGACCGGGCGGTCTGTGAAATGCTACTTTACCCTTCCAATAAATTTCAAAATTCAGTGATGCTCCTGCCTGTTAGGGGAAAAACATGCTTTACAGTATAAAATGAGCTGGCGCCTTTTGTCTGTTATTATGGGCTATATTATGCTGGTTCTGGTTTTCGGAGGTGCCATGCTTTTCACATTCAGCCCCTTTATGCAGGATGAGCTCTATGGGACAAAACGCTGGGCCTTTATACTTATTCTGATCTTATATGGATGCTACCGCGCCTATCGCCTGTACCTGATTCACAGGCAAAGTAACCATCATGAAGCCTGAACCCTTCATCCGTTTCTTTTCTTTTTTACTGTTTACGCTCCTCTTGCTGTCGTGTAGACAGGATGAAAAAGGAGCCCCGATTGAAAACACCCCAACGTCGGGAGAACTGCGCATATGCTACGATGAGGGACTTGAAAAACACGCCAGAAATCAGGCCTTCACTTTTGAGGGAATTTATTACAGGGCTCGCCTCCACCTCAAAGCCTCAAGCAATGCCCAGGCGATCCGAGCCCTGTATCAAGACAGCTGCGAACTTGTGTTTATAAGCCGCCTGTTGAATATTCAGGAGCAAAAAGCCTTCGCTTCACAATCTTACGATCCCAAATACTCTCTAGTGGCGAAAACCGGACTTGCGTTTATCTGCAATGCACAAAGCACCATAAAATTTCTCCGTCTGTCTCAGATAGACGGGCTCCTTCATCAATCCAATAATATTCAGGATAGCCTTGGTATTGAAACTCCTGTCACGCTCCTCATCGACAAAAGCAACTCTTCGCTTGCGGAATACCTGAAAGATTCCCTGATGCATGGTGGTCTGTTGCCTCAATACCTGAATGCCATGGGTTCGAGCACCGAAACCATAAACTACGTGGCCACGCACAAAAATGCACTTGCCCTGATTGATTTTGCCTGGCTCAGCGACATTGATGATTCCATTTCCATAGCCAACAGGTCTGCGATCCGCATTCTTCCGGTTGAAACACGTTTTGATAAACACCGTTACGAAATGCCCAACCAGAGCAGTTTTAAGCTTAACACCTATCCTTTTATCAGGCCCGTATATGTGATGCGTAAAACTGGCGATTTTACGCTTGCTAAAGGTTTTGAAAGTTTTGTGGCGGGACCAAAGGGTCAGCTTATCTTTCTAAAACAAGGCTTGTTGCCTGGGAGACAAGGCGAACGAAGTGTTCATGTAAATCTTGAAAGCAAAGAACCTGGTGAATAAGAACAGATTCATAAATTTCATTAAATCGTGTCTTTCGCCGATCACGGGCACTGGCTTTGTAAACCAGTAATTCAGTACTTTTAAACATTATTACAACCATGAAAAACGTATTAATCAGCTTTGTTCTGCTTTGTTCCATTACGGTGTTGAACGCACAGAATCTTCAGGATATTCTGAGTAAAACCGAAAATGAGCGTTTTGATCTGGCGGCCGTAGATCTCAGAGCGCTTATGTCAAGCTACCCGAATCGGGGTGATTTTTATTACTATTATGCCGAAAATTCATACAAGAAGGGAGAAACCGACAGCGCATGTTATTATTATGCAAAAGGGATAGATGTGAATGCCACTTTTCCCTTGAATTATGTGGGAATGGGCAAATGCTTCCTTCTGCAGTCTAAACCAGATGAAGCCAAATCACAATTCTACAAAGCCGCAACCCTTGGTGCCGGAAAAAGCGCAGATGTGTTAAGGAAAACAGCAGAGGCCTGGCTTGTAACTGAGAACAAAAATCCCGACGAGGCCATTAACCTCTCTAATGCCGCCATTAAACTTGATCCGAAAAACGCAGAAAATTACATTGTGTTGGGTGATGCCCAGTTAGAGAAAAACCCTTCTGACGGCAGCACACCCATAAAAAGTTATAATACAGCCACCACACTCAACCCAAAGAGCGTAAAGGGTATTTTGCGTGTTGGAAAATTGTATCAACGCGGCAGGAACTACCAGCTCGCGCTTGAGAAGTATCGCGAAGCGCTTGGTGTTGACTCAACCTTTGCGCCTGCATACCGCGAAATCGCAGAACTATACAGCCTTGCTGGCCAGCCGGCAAAGTCAATCGAAAACTGGCAAAAATACCTTAAGCTGAATAACAGTCCATATGCCCGTTACCGCTATATGAGTGCGTTTTATTCCAATAAACAATACGGCGACGCGGTGAAAGAATACGAAGCCCTTAAAAGAACAGGGTTTTCTAATTTGTACTTTGAGCGTTTAGCGGCATACAGCTATTACGAAATGGGAGATAAAACCGACAAGGAGGCTTACACCAAAGGTTTTGCCGCACTCGAAAGTTTCTTTAAACACGCAGGCCCTGATTTTAAATACCTGGGCATGGATTACAAGTACAAGGGTTACTTCCTGCTCCGGCTTTCAAAAGATTCCTTGGCAAAAATTGAGCTGAACAAGGCCATTTCCTTAGATCCTGTTCTTCGTCCAGAAATTAATACTGAGCTGGCCAACACCTACATGAAATCTAAGAATTACAAAGAGGCCATTCGTTTTTATGAAATGAAACGTTCGGATGATCCGGCTAGTTTCAACAGTAATGATTATTTCAGTTTGGGCCGTGCATATTTTTACACAGCCCTGGCCTTGAAGAAGGAAGGTGAAGATCTGAAAGACATTCAAACCAAGAAGAAAAAACCACTGGATACCCCCGAAATTCAGGCCAAAGAAGCCTTGACCAGAAATGCTTTGGTGAAATCGGATTCCGCGTTCCTCAAGGTTACTGAGCTCAACGCCGTGTGGCCCATTGGCTATTTCTGGAGAGCCAGAGCCAATTCTTACCTCGACCCCAGTAACACGCTTTGGTTAGCCAAGCCACATTACGAGAAAATGATCAGCCTCATCACAAAACCCGAAGAGCGTACCGGTACGTATAAGACAAACCTGATAGAAGCCTACGAATATCTGGGTGCCTTTTACGTCACCACCAAAGACAAAGCGAAAGCAGATGAAACCTGGAATTTGGTAAAGGAGCTTGATCCCCCAAATGAAAAGGCCAAAAATTATTTTAACCCGCCAAAACCGGTTCCGGTTAAACCCTCAGCGGGCACCAAACCAAAGTGATACACAAATCCCGGTTTATCCGGGATTTTTTGTTTCCTGATGAATTATTGAATATTGTCATACCAGCCTTTCTGGCGCGGTATTTTGATGTTACTTAAGGCTGAGGCTTTCAGGTTCAGGTATATGCTGTACCTTTTGTTGAATCCAAATGGCACCCAGTTGATACGCATCTCCCAGCATTTCAGATCGCGGTAAATGTCTATACTGGTATACGCCAGTCCTTTGGTGTGAAAATCATAGCCACTGGTCATGCCGAGCTTCCAGTATTTTGTAGGGGAAATGTCTCCTGAAAAGTTGAAGGTCTGAATAGGCTTTGTTTTGCCTGTCTCCTGGCCGCTTAAACTTACATTATAATAAGCTCTCAGATTCCAGTTCACTTTGGCCACATTAATCTCATTGCCCTTTGGCGCGCCTTTCTCAACGGCATTGGTAAGCTGGGGCGCTTCTCTGACCTTTTTCAGAGCCTCCAGTGAATTGCTTCCAAAGGCTGCGTTCACGGTAAAGTAAGCCGACTGAAACACGAGAAGTTTTCCATTATATGTATAAGAGTACACATGAATTCTTTGGTTTTCGGCATTGTGTGCATAGGGATCGAAAACCGAGTTGGCAACCAGATCAAAATATTTGAACACCTTTGTTCGGCCACTCAGATTGATGAGGCTCATGTTAAAACTGTCAGCGGCAAAGTTGTAGTTGCCACTAAGGCTCAAATCCTGAATCAGGGTGGTTTTGACATAATTGAAACCTGAATCGCTGCGCTGTCTGATCTTAGCCTCCAGGTTATTGCCTATACTTAGCGCAAGCGCGTTTCTGGCCCCTGGCTGGGGTCCTCCAAAAACACTTTTCTCATAAATAGAATAACGCGTGATATTGCCCAGGCTGTCTTTCTGAACATTTTTGTAGTACCCGTATTTGTCATCACCAAAATCAGGTCTGTATTCGTATGTCAGGGTTGGTATCATCAGGTGCCTGATCTGCTTCAGGGCCTTTGAGCGGAACTGATAATCAAAATACACTTTGGTGTTAAGGCCTGTTGTGAAATTGTACTCAAATGCGCCTGAATATCCTTTCACCGTTTGGGTCACAGGACTTTTCTTTTCTGAGCTGTAAATCTTGTTCACGGTCCGGGTATACATATTCGAACTCAGATTCAGGGCCGGCGTTACCGTGATGAAACGAAACAGATTAAAATTGGTTGAAATGGGCAATCTGTGTTGCAGGCCATACTTGAGGCTGTCTTCAAGCGCACCCTTGAATATGGTGCTGTCTGTTCCGCTTAGGGTGTTTTTGCCTTCCAGCAGATAGTTTATGCCCAATTTGTCAATCACCTCAGGTCTTTTGATGTGGCTGGAACGGAAGGGATAAAAGCGATTGACGTTAAAGGTTAGCTGGGGCAGGGTGATATTCATTCGTCGCGAAATCGTGTTCTGGTCGTGTGTGGCATTCAGACTAAGAGAGCTCCATTTAAACGATTTGGTAAAATTTATATTGGACATGAAGGTGTTGCTGATGAACTGCCCTGAATTTTCTGAATTATATTTATTGTATTGATTAAAATTGATGTTCACGTTAGAACTGAACATCACGCTGGGGTTGTTGCGGTTGTCCTGACTGTGTACCCAATTGATTAGAGAAGCTTTTTCTTTGTAAAACGTGCTGGGTATGTCTTTGTCACCATTCAGGAAATTGCTGTATGCGAGGTTCAGATTGCCTTTACCCTTGTACAACACATTGTAATTGTTCATCGTTCTAAGTTTCCAGCTGCCGTTGCTATATATATCACCGGTGATTACCATGTCGGCCTTATCGCTAATGCCCCAGTAATATCCTCCATCCTTTAGAAAATAACCCCAATTGTTAGAATGCCCGTAAGTAGGTATAATCAGGCCGTTATGCGAGTGTTTGGCGTTTGGAAAGAACCCGAACGGCAGCGCCAGGGGCGTTGGCGCACCACCAATTTCGAGATACATTGGGCCTGTAATGATCTTGTCATCGGGGATTATTTTAGCCTTAGTGGCCCTGAACATGGTTCTGGAATCAGCTTCGTTGCAGGGAATGCATTTCATCCCCTTCAGGTAAACCACATCGTTGCTGTCTTTCTTTATTTCACTGCCATAAACCAGCATCTCACCCTGTTTGGTGAGGGCTCCGAAAATTTTACCCCGTTTGGTTTTCATGTTGTACATGATCTTCTGTGCCGTGATCTCTTGCTCAGAATCCTTAAAAACCGGTTCACCATAAGCTTTTCCAAGGCTGTCGGTTTTGCCATATGCTGTCAGAATATTCCTGGAATAATCCAGTTCCACGATTTCTGCCCTAACCGTCATGCTGCCGTATTTCAGTTCTGCCTTACCATACAGGATCAGTTTCCGGCCCTCTCCAATAGCAACTATACTATCCTGGGCCTCGTAAAAAATGGGTTCATCTAGGGTGTCCTCGTCTTTTATTTGTTCTAAGGTATCTGCCCTGGACAGAAGCGTATCTTTTACACCGCTTTGCCCTATAAGCTTAGGTACCATAGATATTAACAAACCAAGGAAGAAAACTACTTTTGTATATGACCTTGGTATCAAAGGGATTAAGATAACTTTAGTGGGTAATAGTCCTTTGGCAAAGCTACAATACTTTAGGGTATTGCTCTTTGGAGAATTGTGCCGCATGGTTAAAAAAATAAAATATGTCCTGTTCATATCCCTTGTGGGGCTTGCTCTTGCGAGCTTCATGGTCCTTAAACCAGGTGCTGTGAACGGGCTTAAAACGGTGGTGATTGACCCAGGGCACGGAGGCAAAGATCCGGGATGTCAGGGCTCGATACACCGCGAAAAAGACGTGGCCCTGGCCGTTGCCCTGCGATTAGGACACCTGCTGGAAGAAAACTACAAAGACCTGAAGGTAATTTACACACGTACCAGCGATGTGTTTGTTGATCTTGAAGAAAGGGCTCAAATTGCAAACCGCTCAAAAGCGGATCTTTTTCTTTCTATCCACTGCAACGCAGCCGGAAAAGCGGTAATGGTAAAGGATGCCAGGACCGGAAAGATGAGACCAAAACTCGTGCGCAACAGTAAGGGCCGTTATATACCTCTTGAAAAACCCAATCCGGTACCCTATGGCACAGAAACGTATGTGATGGGGCTTAAAAATGAAGAGGGGAAAATGAAAGTAGCCACGCGTGAGAACTCAGCCATTTTTTACGAGGAAGACTATGAAAAGAAATACGGGGGCTTTGATCCGGAAAGTGAAGAGAGTTATATCATAATGAGCAATTACACCTCCGCTTACGTGATACAAAGCGCCAATCTGGCTGTGAAGCTTCAGGATGAATACGCCAGTAAAGCAGGTCGTATTGATAAAGGCGTCCACCGTCAAAGCATTTGGGTGCTTTGGAGAACCTCCATGCCCAGCGTGCTCACTGAAATCGGTTACCTCACCAATCCCCTGGAAGAGAAATTTCTGGGTAGTGAAAAGGGACAGGATTACCTGGCCAAGGCCATTTTCAGGGGTATCCGGCACTACAAGGATGACCTGGAGGGGATAAAGAGAGTGTATACTGACGCTATTGAAACACAAACACCCCTTGAGAATGAGAACCTGGCAGCCGGGAATCAGGCTGGCAAAAAAGTCTCTGACGATGGTGATGACCCCATAGAAGTGGTTAAGGATGATGGTCCGGAGAAGGCCGCAGATAAAAACAAAGAAAAAGTAGATGATGATAAGTTTACCGAACTTCCCCTTAAACCCGGACAGGATAAATTGGGAGGTGACAGTGCCCGGCCTGTCAGAGACAGCGCGAAGACCAAGTATAACGCCATTGCGTCCGGTTCAAACATGCCTGCCAGAAACGAAGTTGTGTATAAAGTTCAATTTGCCAGCAGCGATCAGCCCATGAATTTGAAACAAATCAAATACGCCGCTGTAGTAGACCCTGATTTTTATAAAGTGGATAAGGTGCTGAAGTACACATCCGGTAACTTCAAAAGTTTCAAGGATGCCACAGCACACAAGAACGCCTTGAGGGAAAAGGGCCTGAGCGATTGTTTTGTAATTGCTTTAAAAAACGGACAACGCCTTAGCATTACTGAAGCCCTTAAAATTTCAGGGGATTGAACTATTGGCCAAAAAGCTCGGCAAAAAGCTCTCCGATTGTACCGATAGCAGAAATCTTTATCCTCAGGTTTTTTGTGCCGAGATTCTTGGTGTTGTTTTGTGAAATAAATACCTTTTCAAATCCCAGCTTGGCGGCCTCCGAAATCCTCTGTTCTATGTGGCTTACGGGCCTGATCTCTCCTGTGAGGCCGATTTCTGCGGCAAAACAATAATTTAATGGAATGGGTCTGTCCTGATTGCTGCTTAATACTGCACACACCACGGCTAGATCAATGCCTGGATCTTCTACCTTTAATCCGCCGGCAATGTTTACAAATACATCTTTGATTCCCAGCTGAAAACCGCAGCGCTTCTCCAAAACAGCCAGAAGCATGGATAATCTGCGCAGGTCAAAGCCTGTGGAGGATCTTTGTGGCGTACCATACGCCGCTGTACTCACCAGGGACTGTGTTTCGATTAAGAGCGGGCGATTGCCTTCCATGGTGGCCGCAATGGCCACGCCGCTTACAGCCTGTTCGCGCTGCGTGATAAGTATTTCCGATGGGTTCAGCACTTCTTTCAGGCCCTCTCCCTGCATTTCATAAATGCCCAGCTCGTTGGTATTTCCAAAGCGGTTTTTTGTTGCCCGCAATAAACGATATGTTTGATTCCGGTCACCTTCAAAATGAAGCACGGTGTCAACCATGTGCTCCAGCACTTTAGGTCCTGCCAGGCTTCCGTCTTTGGTAATATGACCTATCATGAAAACAGGTGTGTTGCTCTCCTTTGCAAACCTTAGAAATTCTGCAGCGCATTCCCTTACCTGACTCACACTTCCCGGACTGCTTTCGGCATAATCGGTGTATAGTGTTTGTATCGAATCAACAATAAGGAGCTGAGGCTTGATGGCGTTGATTTGTGCAAAAATATTCTGGGTGTTGGTTTCCTGGAGTATGTGGCAGCTGTCTGTGGTGATGCCGATGCGCTCAGCGCGCATCTTGATCTGCTGTTCGCTCTCCTCTCCGCTCACATAAAGCACCCTGAGCTGTTTTAAACGCAGTGCCAGCTGAAGCATTAAGGTTGATTTGCCCACACCGGGTTCTCCGCCGAACAAAACGAGGCTCCCCGGCACTATTCCGCCTCCCAGCACCCTTGCCAGTTCCTTTCCGGGCACTGCTATGCGCGGATACTCACTTAAACCAATGTCCTGAAGCAAAACGGGCTGGTTTGAAACGCCGCGCCCTGTGGTCTCGCCGGTCCTGAATAATTTAAGTCTTTGGTTTTTATTTTCCTTCTGAACAAGTTCCTCAACATAGGTATTCCATTCCTTGCAGCTGGGACAATGTCCTATCCATTTTGCAGACTGGGCTCCGCAGTTCTGACAAAAGTAAAGCGCTTTAGCTTTGGCCATTGAAGGGTGTGTGGGAAAAAGTTAAAACCTGAACTGCTGTTAAAGCAGATTCAGTTTCTGAATGAGCTCATCTTTGTAAGCTCCGCCAACAGGAATAACTTTTTTATCGTCTTCCAGGATCACGTTTTGCGAATCAATGCTTTGAATTTTGTCCAGCCTTGCGATAAAGGAGCGGTGTATCCTGGCGAATTCAACATTACCCAGTTTTTTATCAATCTCTTTCATGGTGCTATGCACTGTGTACCGCGCATACAGCGTGTTAATGGTCACGTAATCTTTAAGGGCTTCCACATAGTATATGTCCTTTAAATGCACTTTCACCAGCTTGCCGTTCGCTTTTACAAACAGCATGTCGTTGCTGCCCTCCTCTTTGTTTTCAACCAGGGAGTACAAAAAATCTCTTTCCTTGAGGAGGGCCGCGTCCTTGCGGTGTTTGTAAATGGCCATCTCAATGTTGGAGTGCAGGTCTATTTCTTTAAAAGGTTTCAGAATATAACCATAGGGTTCGGTGACTTTGGCTCTCGATAGAGTGCCCTCGTCGGCGTAGGCAGTAAGAAAAATAACCGGCACATTGATCTGTTCCTTTATTTTTTCACTGGCTTCTATGCCGGTTAGATTCCCTTTGATCATGATGTCCATCAATACCAGATCGGGGGCAAGCTCTACCACTTTTTCTATGGCATCGGCGCCATTATTGGCAATGCCAAGCACCTCATAGCCCAGCTTAACAAGGCTGTTCTGAATGTCTTTTGCCACAATGCTCTCGTCCTCTACAATAAATATTTTAATCTTGTCCATATTATCAGGTCTTAAATGTTACTTGTATCTCGGTTCCTATATCTTTCTCTGATTTGAATTTATAAACCCCGTCTATTTGTTCTATCAGCGTGTTCACCAGCTGGAGACCAAGGGAATTGCTGTTTTGAAAACTCACATTGTCCTTGAAGCCCACACCGTCATCCTTGAGGGCTAAAAATACAAATTCTTTCTCGTATTTTAAATCAAGGGTTATGGTACCCTGTCTCATGCCGGGGAATGCGTGCTTGATGGCATTGGTGACGAGTTCATTGATGATAAGTCCCGCAGGAATGGAGCTGTCCAGTGGCAGTATAACCGGTTCGATGTTGAGTTCAAGTCTTATTTTTTCTTTAGAATAAGAATACGAGTGAATAATGTTATTGATCAGCGTTCGAACGTACTCCGAAAAATTCACTGAGCTGAATGATTTGTTCTGATAAAGGCTTTCGTGAATGTAAGCCATGGTTTTGATCCGGTTCTGACTCTCCTTTAAAAGCGCCAGCGCATATTCGTCAGACACATATGACGACTGAAGGTTAAGAATACTTGACACCACCTGCATGTTGTTCTTAACCCTGTGGTGCACCTCGCGCAAAAGAATTTCCTTTTCCTTTAGGGACACTTCGATTTTGTGCTGAGCCTGTTTTTTCTCCGTGATGTTGTGGGCAATTCCGCTCACTTCAATCACCTTGTCTTTTTCAAATATCGGGTTCAGGAAAACCTCCAGATATACTTTTTTATTGTTCTTGTCGATTATCTCCAGCTCAAAAGCAGTAGCCCGCCCCTCAAACGCAACCTTATAATTTTGTTTGAGCAGTTTGTTGTACTCGGTATTGTTGGATAAAATTCCTCTGTTCAAAACCAAACCCAGATATGGTTTGGTATTGTAAAGTGAGGATATAATATCAAAATAATTTTTATTGAAGGAGGTTAGCCTTTCCTGCCTGTCAATGGTCCAGATGTAGTGATGGCTGCTGTCGAAAATGGCGGTGAGTTTGGCCGTTTGATTGATCAGTTTCTTTTCGTAAAGCTTTGAATCGGTGATGTCGTTTGCAATGCAGCTGATCTCGCGTATTTGTTTATTTTCTCCAAAAATTGGATTGATGAACACCCGGCGGTGAACCTCTCCCCTGTTTTCAATGTAATCTTTCTTTTCAAATTCAAGTTTTTTACCCTGAAAGGCTTCGTTGTATATCGGATACCAGTACTCTGCATACTCCTTTTTATTGCGCTTCAGCAATTCGTCAATCCTGTCTCCCGGCTTCAGGTTTACATCGTGCTGCATTCTCACCACCTTGGCGAAATTCTCGTTGAAGGAAGTAAGCCTGAACTCCCTGTCAACGGTCCAGATGAGGTGAGTAGAGCTCTCCAAAATGGATGTGAGATGCGCCGTTTTTTCAATCAGGCTTTTCTCAACCACCTGCCTGACTCTGATTTCCTTTTCTAGTTGCACGTTTTGTACGGCCGTGGCTTTCATGATCTCCTTCTCCTTGGCAATAACCTTTTTACGACTCAGGTTATTCACCAGGGAAAGCACGCAATCCTTGTTTTCAAACTTGACAAACACAGACTTCACCTCCACCTCTATTTCCTCACCCAGCTTGTCCTTTAAGGTATAGTTGTAAAATTGGTTCAGGTTGGTTTGATTGTAAATATCCTTCAGGCGGTTGGTTGCTTTTTCTTTGCTGTCGCCGGTAAAGAATTCCACAATATGACGTCCCAGCAATTCCTGTTCCGTTGACTTCAGCAGGTTTTGCAGTTGCACGTTACTGTACAACACTCTTCCCTTATCGTGAATTATGTAAGCTGCCGGAGAATTGTCGAGTAGTTCGCGGTAATTGATATATTGTTTTTCAATCTCCAGCTCCTTGATCTTTTCTTCCGTAACATCTTTCATGATGTTGAGGTAAAAACCAACCTTGCCCTTGTTATTCATGATCGGTGTAGAGCTGTTTTCAAGCCAAACCTCCTTGCCGGACGCATTTGCAATGCGGTAAATGTGTTTAAAGCTTTTAAAGTCGTTGTTTTGCTGGCAACGCGACATGTCTGACTCTCCTTCCAGGAAAGCGCTTTTATTGCTATGCAGTCTCTTGCTGAAGAAAAAAGGATCGCTGAGCAGTTGCTCCGGCTTAAAACCAAGAATTTTCTCAATGTTGGGACTCACATAGATGTACCGGTCAGTTGGCTGGTAGGTGTAAAAGGCGATAATGTTGTTTCCATAATTGGTGATGAGGTCAAATTTGGATTTTGTTTCAACCAGCAGGTCTTCTGTGAGCATGCGATCGGTAATATCGCGTATACTGCCTACCAGGCCGATCAGGTGTTTTTCGTCATCCAATACAGGATTGCCGATCACCTCCAGAAATTTGGTTTCGCCTTTTTTGTTCTGGAATCTGACCTGGCTTCTGTTTTCCTTTAATTCACTCATCAGTTTCAGGTAATCTTCTTTTGAAGCGATGGCGAATTTCTTATCCTCTCCCTGAAGATACGGCTCAATTATTTTTGGATCCTGATAAATTTCCTTTTGTGTAAAGCCGAGTACATTCTGACACGAATCGCTGATGTAGGTGATACTGGTCTGAGGATAAAAACTCATGCAAAACAACACGTCCGGGCTGTTTTCGGAAACCACCTGAAAGGCATTCGCCAGCGCCCCATCAGTATTTGTTGTAATCAGCGTGGATATAAGCCTTTTTTCACCGTCTTTTGTCCAGGATTTTGTGGTGAACCGGATGTACTGGTTTTTGTTTTTGGCTCCGGCCAGTCCAAGGCTGATTTCTACAGGCCCCTTCTTCTTCAGGGCTGCTTTACAGTGGTTCTGAAACACTTGTATTTGTCCGGGATCAACCAATCCTGGCAGGGGCATAGGGTATTTTGGTTTTTGTTGTTTTGATCCAGGATTGAGTGTTTCAATGGCCGCTGAATTCGCATAATAAATCGAGTTCTGGTCGTGCACCAGAATGGCGAATGGACTATTCTCAAATTCTGAATACTTATCTTCCAAATGGTTCTTTTTGGTCGCAGCCATGCCTTTTCCGGTTACCTCCTGATCGTTTGTGTCTTGTTATCATCAAGGCGAATGTTATATGTTCTAAGACTCTCTTCGTAGCTCGGTCTTATCTTTTCGCCCTGCCATTTGATTTCAATATCGTTTTTATAGGTGATCGTGAGGTAATTGAACTCCTGCTCGTCATAAAACTTCCAGTCACCTTCCTTCATGCCACCCGAATATTTTCCACTGTATCTTTTGCTGCCGTTAGCATAATACGCCACGTGCAGGCCTTCCGGTTCACCTGCCTGAAATGCGCCTTCAAATTTCCGGGTTTTTGCCGGCATATAATAACTTTTCCAAAGGCTATCGGGTTCGTCGTTAAGATATTTCCCGATTTCGAGGTAGTCCCCGGTCTCATAAGTCCAAAGCCCATCGCGCTTATCGTCGGTGAAATTCCCAGCCATGAGCACCTTGCCCTCTTCGGTGTAATCACGAAGTTCACCTTCCCGTTTGCCATTCACATAATTTTCTTCTCTCCACAGCTTACCGTTTTCGTAATACCACTTCCAGGGTCCCTGCATACGTCCTTTTTTATCGTAGCGTCCTTTTTGTTCCAGTTTCCCGGAAGCATAGTAGAATTCCCAGTCCCCCACCCTGTTTCCTCCGCTGTACAAACCCTTGCCCCTGAATTCACCGGTGTGGTGAAATTCCTGCCATATCCCTATCCTGTTCCGGAGGCTGTCGACAGCCCCGAAGGCCACAACCACACCATCAAAATACTCAATGGCCGAGTCGGGTATTGGCACATTTTTACATATCAAACGATGCCCATAAATCATATTCGAATCGTCTTTAAGATAGAGCGTGCTGTCGCAGCGTAACTTGCGGATATACTTGTAATGTGTTCCAATAGCCAGCCCATCGCTGTAAACGCCTTCGTATTTTAAAGTACCATCCTCAAATACCTCCCGGTACACTTCAACATTCGCTATCTCGGGCGCATTCATAATCTGGCGCCCATTGTTGAATTTTTTGGTGCTGATGAGATTTCCTTTTACATCATACTCTTTAACATAACCATCGAGGGAATCGTCGTTGAACTTTTGTTCTTTTCGTAGCACCATTTTCTGGTCGTATTCTTTCCAAATGCCCTGCTTGCGGTTGTTTTCATCCCTTTGGTTTATTTTCTCATAGGTTTGAAGGATCCCGCCTTTATACACACTGATGGCGACCAATACAGAATCCTTACTGTACTCATATGCCTGTCCTTCCTGCTTGCCATTCAGAAAGGGTATAGTGCTTTTGGTTTTCCCGTTTGGATAATACAAGATTGTTAACCCGTTCTTCTGGTCATTCTCATAACGTTCAATACTAATTGGTTTTTGAAGCGTATCGTACACCTTTGTAAACCCGTTCTTTTTACCCTCTTTGTATTGAATACTTTTACTCAGCCTCCCCTTCTCGTCGTAAAACTTCCAGATGCTATCAAGAAGAAAATTCTTGCGATTACCCTCTGTCTTTATTTTGCCGTTTTTGTAATAGTTTATCCAGTATCCATCGGGTTTTCCATTCTTCATCAAGCCTTCGCTGCTTAATTTTCCATTCTCGTAATAGAATTTATTGTACCCGTTCGGATTGGTTTGTTGAGCCCATATATTCTCACAAACCAACTGTATGAAGACTAATATAAATGTAGGTCTGATTTTCATACGCGTTCTGTTATCACAATCCGAATTGTTTGGACAGGTCCAGCATCTTCATGATGGGTTTTCTGGCTTTTTCCATCAGAATACTGTCCATTTCAATCTCAGGCTCTTCAAATTTAAGTGCTGTGTATATCTTCTCCATGGTGTTAAGCTTCATATGAGGACATTCATTGCAAGCACAGTTATTTTCAGGAGGTGAGGGAATAAAGGTTTTATGAGGACTGCTTTTTTGCATAGCATGGAGTATGCCTGGTTCGGTAAGTACAATAAATTCGCTTGCTTCCGAAGATTTTGAATATTTCAGGAGCGCTGTTGTACTTCCGATGTAATCCGCTTCTGCCAGTAATTGTTCTTCGCATTCTGGATGCGCAAGCACCAGCGCCTCGGGATGACGGTGTTTTAGTTTTACCAGTTTCTCAAGACTAAAGATTTCATGCACCATACAGGTTCCATTCCACAACAGCATATCTCTATTTGTTTTTCTGTTGATATATGCCCCTAGATTTTTATCGGGCGCAAAAATGATCTTTTGTTCGGGTGGAAGGCTTTGTACAATTTGTACGGCGTTTGAACTTGTACAAATAATATCTGATAAGGCCTTTGTTTCAGCACTGCAATTGATGTATGAAATCACAATGTGATCTGGATGATTTTTTTTAAACGCAGCAAAAGCTTCCGGAGGGCATGAATCCGCAAGTGAACACCCGGCATGAAGGTCCGGAATCAATACCTTTTTTCCTGGGTTCAGAATTTTCGCGGTTTCAGCCATAAAATGTACACCGGCAAACAAAATAATTTTAGCCTGGGTTTTCTTAGCTTCCTGAGCAAGGCCTAAAGAATCACCGATATAATCAGCAATATCCTGAATATCATTATTTTGGTAGTAGTGTGCGAGCAAAACGGCTTGTTTTTTTTCTTTAAGGTAGCGTATTTCTTTCACCAGGTCAAGCCCTGGTTCTGCTTTCACATTCAGCCAACCTTTATCTAATACAATAGTATTCATTTTAAAAAATTTATATATGGTAGTATATTATAGCTTGTTCAAACAGTTGATAATTGAAGCAACTTTGATTTGTTTGGTAATTTAAACCTGTTGTATTAACAGATCATTAACAAATTTACAGTATAATGACTTGTTCTTCAATACACTTAATAGTGATTAACAAATGTTAGTAGCAATGAGTGTTTATAATTTTATTGCTGAATTCATGTTTAGATTGTCGAAAAAGCAATGGGAAAATTGCAGTAAATTTTGCCGAGCAAGCTCCTTAAATGTCACTATTTTTTTTAAGCCAGGTTCGCGCAACCAAGGACCTGTTTTTTAATCAGTAGAAATGAACACCATTTTTAATTATACAATTATGAATGTTAATTAAGCCCTCCTGACTGTCCTTGAAAATCAATGCATAATTTTATGAAGGTTTATTGGTGTTGATTAGTAATTTTGTTGAAATCACAATACTGTATTGCACATGTCCATTCATATTGCTATAGGTTCCGATCATGCTGGTTTCGAGCTTAAAGAAAAAATCAAAACTTACCTCTTGCAAAAATCTTATGAGGTAAAGGATGAAGGATGTTTCAGTGCAGAAAGGGCAGATTATCCAGACTTTGGTCACCTTATCGCAAGAGATATAACGGATAAAAAGGCTGATCTGGGGATATTGCTTTGTGGCAGCGGAAATGGAATTGCAATGTCGGCGAACAAACACTCAGGTATTAGGGCAGCTATATGCTGGAAGCCCGAAATCGCTGAATTAGCCAGACTGCACAATGATGCCAACATTTTGGTCTTACCAGCACGGTTCATCACATATGAGGAAGCAATAGAATGCCTGAATTGCTTTTTAAAAACTTCTTTTGAAGGCGGACGGCACAGTCTTAGGGTTGAGAAGATAGATTTGAGCTAAACTCAAGAATATCTAGGGGATAACCGGGAAAAGGGTCTATTGGAATTCCCTATCTTTGTGAGCTTATTCATGCAAACGTACGATGTAATTGTTGTGGGTGCCGGACACGCTGGATGTGAAGCTGCCGCTGCCGCTGCCAATATGGGTTCTAGGGTCCTGCTTATCACCATGAACATGCAAACCATTGCCCAGATGAGCTGTAACCCGGCAATGGGCGGGATTGCAAAGGGTCAGATTGTAAGAGAAATAGACGCTCTTGGCGGATTAAGCGGAATTGTTTCTGATCAAAGCGCTGTTCAATTCCGTATGCTTAACCGAAGCAAAGGCCCTGCCATGTGGAGCCCGAGGACACAAAACGACAGAAGCCTGTTTGCCTCTCTTTGGCGGGAAAAACTGGAAAAAATCAAGGGAGTAGATTTCTGGCAGGATATGGTTAAAGAACTAATCTTGTCTCATGATAATAAGCATATCCAGGGTGTGGTAACTGGGATGGGAATCAGGTTTATGGCCAAAAGCGTGGTTTTAACGAATGGCACATTTTTGAACGGGATCATTCATATTGGAGAAAAGCAGATCGGGGGTGGACGCTCAGGGGAAGCAGCAAGCAAGGGAATAACGGAACAACTGGTCCAGTTAGGCTTTGAGGCTGGAAGAATGAAGACAGGTACGCCTCCGCGTCTGGACGGCAGAACAATTGATTATAGCAGGGTTGAGAGGCAAGATGGAGACGAATGCCCGGAAAAATTCTCGTTTCTGGAAGCCAACACAGGTATTTATGCCAACCCTGGCGCCCAATTACCTTGTTATATCACTTATACGAATCCTGAAGTGCACGAGACGCTTAAAACGGGATTTGAAAAATCACCTATGTTCCAGGGAAGGATTCAGGGCTTGGGTCCAAGGTATTGCCCAAGCATAGAAGATAAAATCAACCGCTTTAGCGAGAGAGAAAGGCATCAGCTCTTTATTGAACCTGAAGGCTGGAACACGGAAGAGATTTATTTGAATGGTTTTTCAAGCTCACTTCCTATTGATGTTCAGCAAAAAGCCCTGGCCAAAATACCAGGACTCGAGCAGGCGAAAATGTTCAGGCCAGGATACGCTATAGAATACGATTATTTTCCTCCAACCCAGCTCAAATTAAGTCTGGAAACACGTTTGGTAGAAGGACTATTTTTCGCTGGACAGATTAACGGGACCACAGGATACGAGGAGGCTGCTTGTCAGGGCCTGATGGCCGGAATTAATGCCCATTTAAAAGTGAGGGAACAAGAAGCCTTTGTGCTAAACCGTTATGAAGCATATATCGGCGTCCTCATTGATGATTTAATACACAAGGGTACAGAAGAGCCTTATAGAATGTTTACGTCCCGTGCAGAATACCGATTGTTGTTAAGACAAGACAATGCGGATCTTAGACTAACACCACGCGCACATAAGCTGGGCTTAGCTCGGCAGGAACGCATGGATTTGGTGAACAGAAAAAAACGGGAAAGCGTGGAAATCTTGAATTTTCTGAGGGGCACAAGCGCGGAACCGGAGAACGTTAACCCTTATCTTCAAAAGATCTCCTCTGCAGAAATTAGCCAAAAGACAAGATACCAAAACATTCTGGCCAGACCGGATGTATGGTTGCATGAATTCCGTTCCGCTGACACCAAATTAGATGTATTCTTGAGCAAGTATCACAAAGAGAGCATTTCTGAAGCCGAAATTCTTCTTAAGTATGAAGGCTATATTCAAAGAGAAGAGGACAATGCCGAAAAGATAAGGAGACTAGAGAATTATAACATTAGACCCGACTTTGATTACTACCAAATCACCAGCCTGGGGGCTGAGGCCAGGGAAAAACTCACAAAGCACAGGCCCAATACCATTGGTCAGGCCAGCAGAATTTCTGGGATAAATCCTGCGGATATTTCCGTGCTTTTGGTTTATATGGGTAGATAGGTTTCACGTGGAACATTTACAGATGATTACAATTGAAAATTGCCCTGTGTGTAAACACACGGATTTTAAGAAGCTGTTCAGTGCAAAGGATTTTCTGGTCAGCGGATCCGAATTTGATATACAAACTTGTGTCCATTGTGGTTTTAAGTTCACGAGCCCAAGGCCCGAGGATTATGCTTTGGGGGAATATTATCAATCTGATGAATATGTCTCACACAATGATTCAGGGAGGGGCCTGGTGGCGAGATTATACCGATTGGTCAGGAGGAGAACCCTTCAATCAAAAGAGAAGTGGATCAGAAGGCATAATTTGCCAGGCACCTTGCTTGACTATGGGTGTGGGACCGGCCATTTCATATCTGTGTGTAAGGAAAAGGGATGGCAGGTCTTTGGTATTGAGCCCGACAAAAAAGCCTTTAAAATAGCTGAGACTACAAGTGGATCGGTGGTAAGAACTTCGCAAGACGAGTTGGAGAAGGCGCTAGCCGATAAAAAATTAGACGTCGTGAGCATGTGGCATGTACTGGAACACATTTCAGATCTGAGTGCTTGTCTTGATTTTCTAGACCGCCGCCTGAGTGCTAATGGCACCTTGTATGTCGCCGTACCGAATATTAATTCCCGGGATGCCGTTCATTATGGCAGGGACTGGGCCGCCCTTGATGTGCCACGACATTTATATCATTTCTGTGAGCAGGACCTTAAACGCTTGTTTGAAAGCAAGGGCTTTCAATTGAAGGAAAGCATCGGCATGCCCTATGATAGTTTTTATGTAAGCCTTCTCAGCGAGCGCAATCAAGGTTCAGCCTTAGCGTATCTTAAAGCCGTTTGTATAGGGCTATATTCGAATTTTAGGGCCCTTTTCAACTCTGAATACTCCAGCAGGGTCTATGTATTCAGACGAGCTTAATCTGCAGCCATTCTAATGTGGGGGACAAGTTGTCCCCCTTTTTTTTGGCGAAAGTATATTCGCCAACGATGAGATGGCGAGAGTAATACCTCTGGACAAGGATATATTTTAATTTGTTTTGCTATATTAGTTTATACTGTTTTTAGGCTTATTCCAGACCTTTTAATGATTTGGTAATACAATTTAAACTCACTCTTAGTGCAGATCTTTCTACCACATCTTCACCCCATTATTCTTTGTAAATAAGATTCATGTGGACTCAAGTTTATTCTCAGTAATTCGCCAGAAAAGGTCCTTTAGAATCTGCCATAGCATTTTACATTGGACAAGTGATATCGCATTTTGAAGAATCGCTGAAGCCTCAAACCCCAACATTATCTTAACTTGGACAAGTAACATTCAAATGCAGATTTGTAGACAAGGGCTATATGTCAGTTTATCCCAGGCCAAACTGTTGCACGTGGAACACTGGATCCAGGCTACTTGAAAATACAAGAGTGGGGATTTCAGATATTAATAATAAAAGAAACCGGGCAATAAAAAAGAATGCTTCGCAGAAAGCGAAAAATTTTGATGAAGCAAAAGGGGTTCAGGCCAGTAAACAAAGTAAAGACCTGAACAGAGTAGTTAAAATTCTTAACCCACCTGCCGAATAGGTAGAAATTGCTTTTTCAGGCTTTTGATCAGGGCCTCGCCCTTATCGTTGCTATTCAGAAATCCCCTCTCCTTTTTTTGATTGAACTCTAATATGGCGGAGTGAAAGCTGTTAAGCTGAACCGCAACCGTTGTAAATCCCAATTCAAATTGTTTTTTCATGATCTGGATATTTGTGTCTTAACAAAATTACCACAAAACAAAGCAAGATGTTGCCACAAAATGTAGCATATTGAATTTGCACAGGCTTTGTGAGCCATAGACCTACTCATGGCAAGGTAATTTAGTACCTTCAAGCCAACAATTAATAACCAAGTCTATGGCAAATGTTTTCGAATTCAAGGGCTATAAACCCGTTATACACAAGAGCGCTTTTGTGCATCCAAACGCCACGGTAACAGGCCATGTGGTAATTGGTAAAAATGTGTATGTCGGTCCTGGTGCTGCGATACGGGGCGATTGGGGTAAAATTATCATCGAAGACGGATGTAATGTTCAGGAGAATTGTACCATACACATGTTTCCAGGTACAGAAGTTATTCTGAAAGAAGGCGCACACATTGGGCATGGGGCCATAATTCATGGCGCCATCATTGGTAGAAATAGCCTGATTGGCATGAACGCGGTTATAATGGACAACACAGAAATCGGAGATGAGTGCATTGTAGGTGCTCTGAGTTTTGTGCCTTCCGAAACAAAAACAGGAAAAAGACAATTGCTGGTGGGCAATCCTGCTAAAGCAATCAAAGAAGTCAGTGAAGAAATGCTGGAGTGGAAAACAGCGGGAACGGCCCTGTATCAGAAGTTACCTGAAGATTGCAGAGCATCACTTAGAGCCTGTGAGCCTGAAAGAAGGGAGAAGCCCTTTCAAAGTGACCAGCAGCAAGTGTATAAGGTCTGGTCAAGGAAAACCAGGCCTTGAACAAACCATCTTTTAAGTTTTGCTTATTTTGCGTTAATTTAAGGTACAAAATCCAGAAGAATGGCCAACAGCAAGACGGTGCTCAATCAAAAAAGCGTTCAATTTTTATATAAATATCTCAACAATCCTTCACCCACAGGCCATGAAAGTGAGGGACAAAAGATATGGTTGAATTACATAAAACCGTATATACAGGATTACCTGGTTGACACATATGGTACTGTGGTGGGAATCGTGAACCCAGATGCCCGCTATAAGGTGGTGATTGAGGCGCATGCCGACGAAATCAGCTGGTTTGTTCATTATATCACGAAAGACGGATTCATTTACCTGAGGCGAAATGGGGGCAGCGATCACCAGATAGCACCTTCCATGCGAGTGAACCTGCATGGCAGCAAAGGCATAGTGAAAGGGGTTTTTGGCTGGCCGGCCATCCATGTCCGTGATGCCGCTAAAGAAGAAGCGCCGAGCCTCAAAAACATTTTCCTCGACCTGGGCTGCAAATCCGATAAAGAGGTGGAATCACTTGGCGTTCATGTGGGCACTGTAGTAACCTATGAGGCGCCCCTTATGGAATTGAACCAGAACTATTACGTTGGAAGAGCGCTTGATAACCGAATAGGAGGGTTTATGATTGCTGAGGTCGCCAGGTTATTAAAAGAGTCGAAGAAAAAACTGCCCTTCGGCCTTTATATAGTGAATTCTGTACAGGAAGAAGTCGGACTAAATGGCGCGACCATGATTGCCAGAAAAATAAAACCCGATGTGGCCATTGTAACAGACGTTTGTCACGATACCCAAACGCCCATGATGAATAAGATCAGCAGTGGTGACATAGCCTGTGGAAAAGGCCCCGTGTTAAGTTACGCGCCCGCTGTACAAAATAACCTGCTCAAGCACATTATCGGGGCCGCTGACAAAAACAAGATCAAATTCCAGAGACAGGCAGCATCAAGGGCTACCGGAACAGACACCGACGCTTTTGCTTATGCCACGGACGGGATTGCATCGGCCCTGATATCCTTACCTTTGCGGTATATGCACACCACTGTTGAAAGCGTACACAAAGCCGATATTGACGATGTCATCCGGTTAATTTACCAGAGCGTTATCAGCCTGAAAAATAATCAGGATTTCAGGTACATGATTTAAGATCCAGGAAAAGAAAGATGCCGATATTAGGTTCAATTATTAAAGGAGCAATAGGAATCCGTGCCCGGATACCGGCGAGAAGCAGCTCGTATAAACAACAGCTAAAGCAGCTCAAGAAATTAATGACCAAAGCCGAATTTACCCGCTTTGGAATTCAGTATGATTTCAGCCGCTTGCTGTTGTCAGAAAACACGGTGAAGGAATTTCAGAAAACAGTCCCCTTGTTCGACTACCAGGGCATTTTCGACACCTGGTGGCACAGGATCTTAAAAGGGGAACGCGACGTTTGCTGGCCAGGTAAAATCAAATACTTTGCGCTCAGCTCGGGCACATCGGAATCGTCGAGCAAGCATATTCCGGTAAGCAAGGCCCTTATCAAAACCATACATCGCGCCACCCTGAAGCAGATCGTGTCCACAAAGAATTTTAATCTCCCAACAGGCCAGTATGAAACCGAAATTCTGTTTGTAGGCGGAAGCACCAACCTGAATTACAACGGTATTTTTTTCAGTGGCGACCTGAGCGGCATTACCACAGGGTCTATTCCACGCTGGTTCCAGAATTTTTCTCTGCCGGGACCGGACATCAGTTCACAAAAAAACTGGGAAGATAAGCTGCAGGACCTGGTTGTGAATGCAAAGAACTGGAACGTAGGTTTTATTTGTGGTGTACCGGCCTGGATACAGATCCTATTCGAGCGCATTATCAAACATTACCACCTCAAATCCATACATGATATATGGCCAAACCTGGCTGTGTTTGTGCACGGAGGCGTATCCATCAAGCCCTACAGGAATACAATCGATGCACTTTGCGGAAAAGAGATTATTTATATCGACACCTATATGGCATCAGAAGGCTTCATAGCCTTTCAGGAAAGACCCAATGATGTTCAGGGCATGAAATTGCTCACAGATAACGGTATTTTTTTTGAGTTTGTTCCCTTTGATGACGAGAACTTCGACGCTGACGGTAATCTGAAACCCAGGGCTATGGCCCTTGACTTAAAAGAAGTTGAGGCCGAAAAAGAATATGCGCTTGTGATCACAAACAGTGCCGGGGCCTGGCGCTATCTGATTGGCGACACGGTAAAATTCGTGAATATTCAGAGAAATGAAATCATCATTACCGGGCGGACCAAACATTTTCTGAGTTTATGCGGAGAGCACCTTAGCCTTGACAACATGAATAAGGGTATCGCCCTTTGCGCTGAAGAGATGGATCTGAGCATTAACGAGTACTGCGTTTATGGAAAAACCCACGAGGGCCGTTTCGCGCACCACTGGTTTATCGGAACCGACAGAGAAAAGGACGCCTCGAAGCTGAAGGAGGTACTCGACAAGCACCTTAAACAACTGAATGACGATTACGCGGTTGAACGGGAGCACGCCCTGAAAGAAATCTTCGTAACCGTTATTCCGAACCAAACTTTTATTGACTTTCTGGCAAGCAAAAATAAACTGGGCGGACAAAGCAAATTCCCCAGGGTTTTAAAGGGGAAAATTCTGAATGAATGGCTGGCATTTCTTGAACACAACACCCAGTAACAGGATTGATCCTTAGCCTCATATATCAAACCATCATCATCATTCTGCTTCTGAGCTTTTCGTTTGGGCCTTCTTTTTTTGCGCTTATCAATACCGGGATAAAATACGGGTACAAAACTGGTTCCCTTCTGGCTGTGGGCATATTGCTCAGCGACTTCCTTGTGTGTCTGCTCATTATTATTCTGGTCGACCTTGGCGCAGCGAATCTGATCGATAATGAAAAAAATCAACGCTTTATGGGTATCATGGCGGGACTTGTGCTGCTTGTGTTTGGGGTCTTGTACTTTCGCGAACCCTTGTCGCGTAAGAACGAATCAATTGACATCGTGTTGCCATCAGCAGGCGCCATGCTGATCAAAGGCTTTCTGCTTAACCTTCTTAATCCAGCGGTGTGGCTGCTTTGGCTGGGTAATGTAACCGCGGTGAGTAAATCGCTCAATTATTCAATCGTGAACATGATATTGTATTTCGGGCTCACCTTGGGGCTCGTGCTGATGGTTGAACTGGCCAAGGTATCGGCAGCAAACCGACTCAAAAAAATTCTCACCCAAAAAACAATGCATTTGATCCACAACATCACCGGGGTTTTACTCATTATCTTTGGTCTGATTCTTATTTATAACCATTATTTTGAATTGACATGAGCCCTGAGGAAAGTGAGCGATTCAGGAAGAAGCTCTCGGAAACCATGAGCTTTCCCAGCGTTTACATGTATAAGTTCATTGTTGAGAGCGCCAACAGGAATATTGCACTCGTTGAAAACCTCTTTGATGAAGAAGCCGAAATCAGCACCAAGGAAAGCGGAGCAGGCAAATACATCAGTATTACGGCCAAACAGGTTGTGATTAGCGTTGACGAGATCATTTCGGTATATGAAAAAGCCGCAAAAATAAAAGGCATAATGTTCCTTTGACCCGTGCATGATAACAACACTTTCTTCCAATGATCTGGAAGTATTGATCTCTTCGCGGGGTGCCGAACTGCAGAGTGTTATGCACCGCAGCGGACATCAATACCTCTGGCAAGGAGATCCTGAAATATGGCCCAGAAGGGCACCGGTCTTGTTTCCGATCGTAGGTAAACTTAAAGACCAGGAATACGTTTTTAAGCGGCACAAATTCAAACTGCCACAACATGGCTTCGCCAGGGACATGGTATTTGAAGACACTTCAAAACACCCTAACGAGGCGGTTTACACCTTAAAATCTTCCAAGCAAAGCCTGGAGAATTACCCTTTTGATTTCGAGCTGGTATTGACGTATCATTTGGAACTAAACACTTTAAAATGCTCCTATCTGGTCAGGAACACCGGAGGCTCTGATATGTTGTTCAGTATTGGTGCTCATCCGGGGTTCAGAATAGATTCCAGCAGAGAAAACAAGGTCTGCCTGGCGATGGAAAAAGCGCATTACACAGTAAGCCGCCTCGATTCGGGTTTGTTAGAGGGTCAAAAAGACGAGCTCAACATACCGGACAAGAACCTTCGTTTGGTGCCAAGCGTATTTGAACAAGACGCGCTAGTATTTGAAAATGCTCAGGTCGGGCACATCAAACTTGTAACAGGTTATCAGGACAGGCACATTGAAATGATATGCGAAAACTGGCCGTTTTTTGGCATCTGGTCAAAATCCCATCCTGCTGAAAAAAGTCTTCGTTTTGTCTGTCTTGAGCCCTGGTACGGCATTGCGGATACCAAAAACCACAACAAAGCACTTGAACAGAAGAAGGGTATTTTGCAGTTGTCTCCGGGGGCAGCCTTCACAAGCGATTACAGGCTTATCTTTCATTAAAACTGTTAATTTGATCCGGTAACCCGTAACCATGGGCCCCGGGAGAGGAAAATTACCTATTTTTGCAATCCAATTTTTTACACATGAATATTCAGAGAAGCAGCATCAACCATCTGACCGAAGAGATCACCATTTCACTTAGCCCGGCTGATTATGAATCGCGGGTAAACGAAGGTATTAAGAAAGTACAAAGACAAGCCAGTCTGCCGGGTTTCAGGCCAGGCAAAGTGCCTGCCGGGCTCATCCGTAAACAGTACGGCACCCAGATTATGGTGGATGAAATAAACAAGCTGCTCAATGATACAATACACCATTACATAGAAGAACAAAAGATCGAAATTCTGGGGAATCCACTGCCCAAAGAGCAAGCGAGTGTAGATTTTGCACATCAAAAGGATTTCGATTTTGTGTATGAATTGGGACTGGCACCGGCTTTTGAACTAAACCTCGACAGTAAAAACACTTTCACCTATAAAACCGTAAAGGTGGATGAGGCCCTGGTTGACAAATACCTTAGCGATGTGCGCAGAAATTATGGTAAGCCGGTCTATCCTGAGGTTTCAGGCGAAAAGGACACGATATTTGTAGACTTGAATGAGCTTGATGCAGACGGCAACATTAAAGCAGGAGGTATTTACAAAAGCACAAGCTTTAACCCCGAACGTATAGTCAACAAAACAACAAGCGCTAAACTTCTTGGTCTAAAAAAAGAAGATAAGCTAAGCCTGAACGTAGACGATTTGTTTGAAACGGCCCTGGATAAAAGCGTAAGCCTTGGCCTTGACAAAGAGACGGCAGAGAACACGCATTGCAACTTACAGCTAACGGTTAAGAATATTTCGCGGATGGAAGAGGCGGAGCTGAACCAGGAACTGTTCGATCGGATCTATGGTCCCGATAAGATAAACGGATTAGACGCCTTCAGGGCTAAGATCAGAGAGGAGCTTGGCCTTATGTTCAGCGCCGATTCAGAACGTTTCCTGAAAACAGAAGTGGAATCGAAACTTGTGGAGAAGATCAACATGCAGTTACCGGATGCTTTTTTGAAACGCTGGCTGACAGTTGTGAACGAAAAACCGATTAGCCAGGAAGAGCTTGAAAAGGATTATCCCAATTACGCCAAAGCCATGCAATGGCGTTTGATCGAAAATAAGATCATCAAAGACAATCAAATAAAAGTGGATCAGCACGAAGCCGTTGAAGAGGCAAAAAACTTTGTTAAGGCTGAGTACGCGCGTTATGGCCAGGTTCCAACAGAAGAGGACCTCAACAAGATCGCGATGGATCTGCTTTCCAAGGAGAAAGAGGCCCAGAGAATATTCGAAAATCTATATAGCAAAAAGGTTCTAGAGCTCATCAAGGAGAAATGCACCCTTGACCGAAAAGAACTGAGCTATGAAGAGTTTTTCAAACCCTGATTTTATTTCCGGGGTTCAGCCGGTATCGGCGAATCCATGATACATGGGTAAAACTGTTCGCCCCCTTCGAGGCTGGAACCCGGTTCCAGCCTTTTCTTTTTGAAAGCCCCGTATTCAGGACCATAGTACCAACAGCGAAACACCTGATTTTGGACCGGCGCCTGGCCCTGTTGCAAAACACTTGTGCTTACCGGATTGACATAGTACCAAACGATGTTTTTGCCAGGGTCAATTTCAAAGAAACGCCCCGACGCCCCTGAACAAATGAGCGTGTTTCCGTTTGACAAACGCTGTGCGCTGGACACATTTTTAGAAAAGAATGCAGTTTTGATTTCATTGGTATACATCCATGAGGCTTGTTCAGGTTCAAAACGCTGTCCCGGTGTTTTTTTGTAAGCCCCCCCGGCATCAAGCGGTGGCGCGATAATTTCGACGCTGGAATACAGGCTGTCCGGGCGACCGAAGCCATTGTTAAAAAGCAGTAGTTTTCCGGCGTCTGTCAACCCTTTTTCTATCCACACAGCAGTATGCTGACGAAAGAGCTTTTGGTCCTTTTCTGTGCCACAATTGTATGCCATTGGATTTCCCCAACGGTAAAGCAAATCGCCCCCATGTTTTTGCCTACCCTTCTTATGAGATCTTGCTTCTGCGGTGTTGGTGCTGTGATCGATGATAAAGATTTCAGAAAAGTTGCGGTTACTTACTACAATCTGGTCGAGTTCGGCATTGTAGGCGAGTGAATTGAAGTGCAGCCAATCGTAGTCGCTTGTGGCCAGAAAATTGAGGTTAATCAACTGGGGATTTTCTGATACAGTCCCATAATTTAGCTTTGTTGGATCAAAATCCTGAACCAGATGATCCCAGGTTCTCCATTCCCAGATCACATCGGCTTTATCTTTGCCCTTAGGCCGCAACTCCATAATTTTTTCAGACCAGGTCCATGCTCCGGTGCGTTTTGGGTCACGACCCGAGCGAATGGCTTCGCTTTGTGGAATACGCTCCCAAACCAGAACCAGTATGTTGCCATCAGGCATGGGATAAATGTCATGATGCTGACATTGCATGCTGTCAGAAACCACATATGACCACTTGAGTTTGCCATTCCAGTCGAATCGCTCTATTCGCCCCCCTCCGGATTGAAACGTTTTGTTGGAGTCGTTGCCGCAGCGCAATAAACTTCCATCCTTCAAGAGGTAAGCAGATTGGCCAGGGGTATATTGGCTCTGCCAACGCCTGATCTCTTTTCCGCACTTATCGATCAGAAAAGTGTATTTGGAATTGAGCGGGGCAAAAAGGACATAACCCGGCAAAGATTGTTCATTCTGACGAATAAGGCCCAGGCTGCGTTGTTGCGACAGAAGTGTATGGGCGCAAAGAAAGAGAAAGAAAAGACAGGCGAATGTGGATTTTTGCATTGTCCCAAGGTACAAAAACATGCAGTAGAATCGCAGACCAGAACGCGAAATGCGGATTGCAGAACAGGATAAAAATCAGGAGAATTTCATCCGGCTTTAAGGAATAATGAACTAAATTGCGCGTGCAATGAAACAGCGTTTTATTATTCTCACCACAATCCTCTTGCTTTGGTCATGTAGCCGCGAGAAAGCACCTGAAACCGCACAAAATGAACAGAAGAAAAAAAGCCTTAAAGCCTTTACGCCGCCAGACACTTCTACTCTGGCTCCGGGACTCTGGGGCGACATGGTGAAGTATGGCAAACGCCTCATGCGTAATACCAGTTACTACATTGGTCCTGAGGGCGTGGTGAGCCACAATGTGATCACGCATATGAGCTGCAACAACTGCCACCTGAACGACGGAACAAAAGCGTTTGGTCTGAGTTTTTTCAATTCGCACAAGGCCTATCCGCAATACAGGGGCCGCGAAGACATGATACTGACGCTTGCCGACAGGGTGAACAATTGCATCACGAGACCGCTGGGAGGTCAGCCCCTGCCGCTGGATTCTAAGGAAATGGTAGCCATGGTGTCATACATTAAATGGCTGGGTGAAAACTACGATCCTGAGGTACATGAAGGATATGGCTTTAAGGATATTGATATCAAGGGCCTTGGTGGTCGTCCGGAAAGGGGTGAAAAAGTTTACCTGAGTCACTGCAAACGATGCCACGGAGAGGATGGGGCAGGGGTATTGGATGCGAAAAAAAGCATGTATGTTTATCCTCCGCTTTGGGGAGATAAATCTTATCAGGAAGCCTCCTCCATGCATCGGGTTCTTAAAGCAGCTAAATTCATCAAATACAACATGCCAAACGACTCAAGCCAGTATTATCCTGTGCTAAGTGACCAGGAGGCGCTTGACGTGGCGGCTTTTATAAACGATGGCAGAATACACCCCAGACCAAAAGCAGTTCACGTCTCATTTCCGAACATCAACACCAAATCGATCGACTTTTTTCACGGACCCTATCTGGATGGGTTTCCCGATAGCGTGCACGCCTTTGGACCGTGGGACGACATCATAGCATTTTATACCATGAAAGGGCTAAAGCCACACTATTAGTCAGGCTAGGTCGGCAAAATAATCTTCCGTTTTTCTGAAATATAAAATCCCGGTGATGAACAAGGCGATGGAAGATGCGATGCTTATGTAAATAGGCCCGGTGTATAGTTCCTGAGCGGAAAACGAGGCCCTGAATAATTCCAAAGGAGCAGTCATAGGATTTAAAGATATCAAAGCCTGAAGCACAGGATTGGGACTGATGCGCAAAGGGTAAATTACAGGCGACAGGAACAAAACGAATTGCACCAAAAACGGAATGATGTAGCGAAAATCGCGGTACTTGACATTGAGCGCGGCCAGCAGCGCTCCTGAACCAAGCGTAGCCACGCAGGCCAGAAAAACGGAAAGCGGAATCAACACAAGAGACCTGGCAAAGAACGGTACCTGATTCATAAAACAATACATCAGAAAAACCAGAAAGGCCATGATAAAATCAAACAGGCCAACACACACAGCAGATACTGGTATGATAAGCCTTGGAAAATATATCTTTTTGATGATATTGGCATTGCTCACCATGCTGTTGCCGGCGTTGTTCAGTCCGGTTGAGAAAATACCCCAGAGCACCAGTCCGCTGAAGGCAAAAAGCTCATAAGACATCGAAAGGTTTGTGTATGAAGCGATAGCCTTGCCGAGAAAATAACTAAAAGTAAGTGCCAGCAACATGGGTTGTAAAACGGCCCAGAGAAAACCCAGAATGGTTTGTTTGTATTTGACCTTGATATCGCGTAATGTGAAAATGTAAAACAGCTCGCGGTAAGTCCATAGCTCACGTAAACCTATACTTAACTTTGTCCTTGGCCGGATCTCGAATTCCATGGCCTAAATTACATTTTTAGCGGATGCGGGTGGATTAATGCGATAAACTAAGTGCCCTTTGTTTCCCAAAATCAAGTATATGGTCAATGAACTCAAGGGGTTTGTAATGGTTTAGCGCAGCCTGGTGAAAAATGCAGGTTGCGGGTGTCATGCCGGGCAGGGAGTTTACTTCGATGAAAATAACTTCTATTTTCAGATTGGCATAAATCCGGACAAAGGCATCAATCCTGCAATAGCCACTCACACCCAGCACTTTTGCGGCGCGACCCAGTTCGTTCTTCACATAATCGCTGATTTGCTTCCGTTCTTGTTCACTCCTCGAATACCGGGCAGGGGTGATGTTCTGGCCCTGGCCCGCAAGAAACTTCTCTTCAAGACTTAAGACTTCGCCTTCGGCCAGTGCTTCAGAAGCTTCAAACACCTCGTATTCAATTTCACCTCTTGTGTTGTACCGGGTTAACATGCCACCGGTGATCTCAAGAAAGTGCATGGCTTCTTTTCGGCTGATGAGTTCTTCCACCAGGATTACCGGTTTTATCGGGAATTCTTCCTTGGGTCTTATATTGAGTATGCTGGCGGCTTCAGAAGGCAGGGCTTCGGTTTCTCTGAACATGAGGTCACAGAAAGCCTTGAATTCTTCAGGGTTCCGGATCTTTTTTACCGCGCTGCTGCAGCCGTCGTCAACGGGTTTGGCGATGAAGGGGTAATGTATTTGGGTGTTCAGCAAGTTCAATACGCTTTCTTTGTTGTTTTGCCAGCTATCCTTCTGAATCAGTCTGTGTTCGGCAACCAGAAAACCGTTAGCTTTTAATATTTCATTTGTTTTGTACTTGTCAATTGTCACAGAAGAGCTCTCCCTGCCAGAACCATTATACGGCAAACCCATGGCTTCAAGTTTTTCCTGAACAGCACCGTCTTCACCAGGTCTTCCATGCAGAGCGATAAACACTTCGTCCACCAGGCTTTTCAGGTTGTCATATTTGAGCCGGCGCGGCGCTGAAATGTAATTCGGGGAAGCGTATTTGGCAGTTATGGCCTGACATTTTTTTTGGATTCTGGCAATAGCGGGGTGTAAGGCATAGTGCTCGGCCTTTTCGCGAATATCGTCGGCATTGTCTTTGAGCAGAAGATTTATGGGCAGTTCATAGAGCTTGTGTTCCGCCGTGTTTCCGCTCAGGAAAACAGGATAGGGCAGGTACTTTTCGGAGGAAGAAAGCTTTTCATAAACATTCCGCCCACTTTCTACTGAGATGTGTCGCTCGCTGGAGTAACCCCCAAGCATCACCGCCACACGGATTTTATTCGCGCCTGAGCTTTTGTCGAGCAGCAGGGCTTCGTCAAGCCTTTCCAGTAAAGTTTTATACTGTGGTATGCCTTTCCCCTGTTCGGTTCTTTTTGCAAGGGAGGTACGGATAATAAAACTCAGAAACTGCGAGGGGTTTAGCCCGATCTCTGCCGCCTGGTGGAAGAAAAAAGAGGAGGGCATCATTCCACTGGTGGTATTCGGGTCATTGAGGTAGATTGTGCCGTTTTTCGACAGGAAACCATCTATGCGCGCATATACATCGAAATGCAATTCCCGGAACAAGCGCTCGCATTCGGCTCTTATCGCTTCTATCCCCGCATCGTCGAGATCAATGGGTGTGATTTTACGAGAAAGACCCGGCAGGTATTTGCTCCGGTAGTCAAACAACTCCTTGCCCTTACGAATTTCTGTTGGCGGAAGCGCAATAGCCTCACCAGACTCGTCTTCGATCACAATGCAACTGAATTCACGCCCTTCAACGAATCGTTCTACCAAAACCGTACGCTCGCCATCAAGGCTTTCCAGCATAAAGCCTTCTGATTCCTGGTGTTTGTCAAGAAAGGCGAGCAATTCATCCGGGCCATATAAAATAAACTGAGCAAGGTTTGAAGGCTCCGTAATGCGCAAGGGCATGCCAATGCCTTCCCTGATGTCGGCAAGTGATTTGATGTAATGCAGTTTTTGTTCTGGTGACATCCGGCGCCATTCGGCGCCATCCAGCCAACGGGTAAACAATGCATTTTCAACAGCCGCCATAAATTCGGACTCAAGGGGGTTCTGTAAAATGCTTACGCCTATGCTTGAGCCCTGGTTTGCCGGCTTCACCACGCAAGGAAATCCTATCTTGTCTTTCACTTGCTGAAAGGCGGCCTGGCCTTTTCCTTCTATCCAATCCTGACGCTTGACGCAAAGGTATTCCGGGCAGTTGAAGCCCTTGTTGACCATGAGTTCTTTTTGAAGTGATTTGTCGATGCCTATGGCTGAGGGCAATATGCCTGAACCACTGTATGGGATACGGAAGTACTCCAGGAGTCCCTGGATGCGACCGTCTTCTCCATACGGGCCGTGCAAACACAGAAAAGCGAAATCGATCTTGTCATGCAGATCTTCCACCCTGATTTTATTTCCCAAAGTAAGCAGAAGCCTATCTTGTTCAGCCCGGCTAAGCGCACCGAGGTTTTCTGCATACAGTTGAAAACGGCTCTGAGCAGGCAGTGCGCTTACAGGGGGATAAAAGTCGCGAATACTGCCTTTGTAAATATATTCCCAGTTGAGCTCTATGAAATTCCCAAAACTGTCAGCAAAAAGGGGTATGGGTTCAAACAGTGACTTGTTGAGATTGTCGTACACGGTTCGTCCCCCGGCAAAAGAAATCTCCCTTTCCTTGCTCTGCCCGCCAAATATGATACCAATCCGGATCTTGTGTGACATGTCTCTTTGCTTTACAAAATTGAGAATAATCCAAATGTAGACTAAAGCGCTGTTTGGCCGAAACCGGCTTTTGCAAATAATTAACAGAGGTATGTAAATTCAGCAAGGTTTAAAGTGTAATTTTCGTTCGCTTTATCATGTTCATCCGCTTTCTCATATTCTTCGGATTTATTGTTCTGATTGAGTTTTATTTCCTCAGCGGCGTAAAAGCCTTTGTGAGGGATTTTACACTGCAGAAAAAGAACATTATACTTTACATCACTTATGGTTTCATGGGCCTCAGCCTGCTCATCGGAATTGTATCCCTGTTCTATCCCCCGCCCAACTGGAATTTGTTTTTCAGAACAATTTCGTCCGTGGCCCTGATTCTGCTGGTTTGCAAACTCCTGGGTTCAAGTTTTCTGATACTCGATGATATTATCCGTTTGTTTCGCTGGGTATTTTCACTTTTCATTGAAAAGCACAGCGAGGCTGTTGATGCTTCGAAAGGGATCAGCCGCCTGAAATTCCTGAGTCAGCTCGCAGTAACCTTTACTGTTATTCCGGCCATAGGATTTATTTATGGCATGGTGAAGGGGGCGTATCGTTACCGTATACACCGGGTTAACCTGAGCTTTCCCAATCTTCCCGAAGCGTTCAGGGGTTTCCGGATCGTTCAATTGTCGGATATTCATGTGGGCTCATTTTTAAACGATCAGGGCTTGAACAAGGCCATGAACCTGGTTGAAAAGGAACGCGCCGACCTCATTTTGTTTACCGGCGACCTGGTGAATAATGTTTCAGACGAGGTGAAAGGGTATGAGGCGCAATTCAGGCGTTTAAAAGCGCCACACGGGGTATTTTCTGTTTTGGGTAATCACGATTACGGGGACTATGTGCAATGGGAAACGCCGGAAGCCAAAAAAGCCAATCTGGACAGGCTCAAACAACACCATGCCGAATTTGGCTGGAGACTCCTCATGAATGAACACGTGGCCATTGAAAAGAACGGCGAATCCATTGCCCTGCTTGGAATTGAGAATTGGGGCGGCAATATGCGGTTTCCGCGTTACGGTAAAATGAAAGAGGCTTATGAGGGCAGCGAAAAATATCCCTTTAAAATTCTGATGAGCCACGATCCCAGCCATTGGGACATGCAGGTATTGCTCGAATACCCCGATGTTGACTTGACCCTGAGCGGGCACACCCATGGTCTGCAGTTTGGCATAGAAATTCCCGGGTTTAAATGGAGTCCGGTGCAATACCTTTACAAAAACTGGGCTGGGCTCTACAAGCAGGGCACTCAGTTTTTATATGTGAACCGGGGACTTGGTTTTCTGGGTTATCCGGGACGACTCGGCATCTGGCCAGAGATTACAGTGATTGAACTGAACAAGGCCTGAGCAAGGCACAATAGGAGCTTCGGCAAATTGTATTTGCTTATCTTTAACCATGCACTGCTTTAATGCAGCTCTTCAAAAATTCTCCAGCAAGGCCGAAAAAACAGGCTGGACTTATGTGGAAATGCCTTTTGACATTGAACGCAAGCTCAAATTAAAGAGCAGGCGGGAATTCAGGATCAAGGGCAAAATAGATGATGTAAAAATTGAGCGCCTGGTCTGCTATCCCATGAAAGGGGAAGGCTTTATCATTGCGCTCAATGCCGAACTGCGAAAAAAACTGGGCAAAAGAGAAGGCGCAATTGTAAGTGTCAAATTTGTGCTGGACAAAAGTGCTGCACTGAAATCGCAGGAGTTGCTGGATTGTCTGGAGACAGAACCAGAAGCGCTCAAACAATTTAATTCACTTTTGCTTTCCCATCAAAACTATTTTCACCGTTATGTCTACACAGCAAAAGGAGCTGATACCCGGGCCGGGCGCATCGTAAACGTCATCCATGCGATGTATAAAAAGATGAACTTCGGGGAAATGGTGAGGAGTCTCAAAGCGAAATCCTGAGTTAGACGTTTAAGCGTTGAATTGAAGCACAAAACCGATCCAGAAAAGACGGGGGCTTGTTTTATTGGATGGCACCCAGAACAGGCTTGAAAACAAAAAAGCCGTTTCCTTAGAAACGGCTTTAATTTGAAGGACTATACTTGTTTAGTAACGGTAGGCGTCTGACTTAAACGGACCTTCAACTTTTACACCAATGTAATCGGCTTGTTCCTGATTCAACACATCGAGTTCAACACCGATTTTGGCCAGGTGCAATCGGGCCACTTTTTCATCGAGGATCTTCGGCAGCACATATACTTTCTTTTCGTATTTGTGGCTATTGGTCCACAACTCCAGTTGAGCAAGGGTTTGATTGGTGAAGGAATTGCTCATCACAAAGCTGGGGTGTCCGGTTGCACAACCCAGGTTAACCAGGCGGCCTTCGGCCAGTACAATGATGTCTTTGCCTTTGATGGTGTACTTATCAACCTGGGGCTTGATGGTGTCTTTTGTTGAGCCGTAGGTTTTGTTGAGCCAGGCCATATCAATTTCGGTATCGAAGTGACCGATGTTGCACACAATGGCACCGTGTTTCATGCTTTCGAAATGACGTCCGACTACGATATCCTTATTACCGGTTGTGGTTACAATGATGTCGGCGATTTTCACGGCATTATCCATTTTCTGAACCTGGTAGCCATCCATGGCCGCCTGCAAGGCGCAAATGGGGTCGATTTCTGTAACGATAACACGCACGCCTTGTGAAGAAAGTGATTGTGCTGAACCTTTTCCAACATCACCGTAACCCGCTACAACAGCAACTTTTCCGGCGAGCATGATGTCAGTGGCACGACGGATGGCGTCAACCAGAGATTCGCGGCAGCCGTATTTGTTGTCGAATTTTGATTTGGTAACGGAATCGTTCACGTTGATGGCGGGGAGCAGGAGAGTGCCCTTAGCCATGCGCTCATAAAGGCGGTGAACACCGGTGGTGGTTTCTTCAGATAGCCCTTTGATTCCGGCGGCCAGTTCGGGATATTTATCAAATACCATGTTAGTAAGGTCACCGCCATCATCCAGAATCATGTTGAGTGGTTTGCGGTCTTCACCGAACCAGAGTGTTTGTTCAATACACCAGTCAAATTCTTCAGCGCTCATGCCTTTCCAGGCATATACCTGAATTCCGGCAGCAGCAATTGCAGCAGCGGCATGGTCCTGAGTAGAAAAGATATTGCAGGAGCTCCAGGTTACCTCGGCTCCAAGTTCAACCAGGGTTTCAATCAGCACGGCTGTTTGAATGGTCATGTGCAGGCAACCCGCAATCCGCGCGCCTTTGAGGGGCTTGCTGGCTCCATATTCTTTTCGCAGGGACATGAGTCCTGGCATTTCTTCTTCTGCAAGTTTGATTTCTTTACGCCCCCACTCCGCGAGAGAGAGGTCTTTCACTTTGTACCGGGTGAATTTGGTTGCTGTTACTGACATGTGATTTCGTTTGATTTTTAAGGATTACAAAGATAAACTATATGTTTGTAACACTCAACAATTAAATTTGTTTAACATCCGACAACTGAAGCCAGGCATTAGCCTTGGATTGCTTGACCTGGAAGCCTATTCGGCACAGCGCCCTGAGGCGACAAAACGGGATCTTGAGAGGGCTGGTACTCGGACCCTGCTTTCAACCATGTGTGGGGATAGGGCTGTGCAGCTCACATATGACAATAACAACAAGCCACATCTTCTGAACCGTGAAGGTCATATTTCCATTTCACACTCACACGATAAGCTGGCCATCATTCTGAATGCAAAGGAAGAAACCGGCATTGACATAGAACTGATCAGAGACAAGGTTCAGAGAATACAGCACAAATACCTGAATGCCGGGGAACAGGAAAGGGCAGGGGGGCAAACGGAAAAACTCATCACCTACTGGGCCGCAAAAGAGTGTTTATACAAGCTGTATGGAAAAAAGGAAGTAGATTTTATCAGGCATCTCTTTATTGAAACCGAAACGGATTTTGAATTGGTTGGACGAATTGAAATGGCAGGACAAATAAAACGGTATCTTCTCAGCAAAGAGCGGATAGATCAATACATCATGGTATTTTCGCATCATGAAATTCGCTGAACTCATTCGTCAATTGCATGGTAAACAGGCTTTGCTGGCGATTCTGATCGACCCCGACAAGTTTAATGCCGAGCTGGTAAAAGAAGCCAACCGATCCAACACGGCCTGTTTTCTTCTGGGTGGCAGCAAGCTCGAGAGAGGCAGTCTGCAAAAAACAGCCCGCCAAATTAAGACGCTTTCATCCAAGCCACTGGTGCTTTTTCCGGGGGATGAGAAACAGCTGAGTCCCAGGGCCGACGGGCTGCTGCTGCTGAGTCTGCTTTCAGGACGAAATGCGGATTACCTTATAGGCAAACACATTCTTGCTGCTCCCATCATCAGAAAAATGCAATTACCTTATTTATCCACCGCATACCTGCTCATTGGCACAGGCAGTTCATCCAGCACCGAAAAAGTAACCCGCACAAGGCCCCTTGACCAGAATGACCGGAAGCGCATTGTGCACACAGCCATGGCAGCTGAACAACTGGGGTTTAAAGCCATCTATCTAGAGGCAGGGAGTGGCTCTAAAGAGTCGTTGCCCGCATCGCTCATCCGAACAATTAAAAAAGAGGTAAATCTTCCCCTGATTGTGGGAGGAGGAATTGACTCGGGTAAAAGAGTCAGGGCCGCTATCAAAGCGGGCGCTAACATGGTGGTGGTGGGAAATGCACTTGAAAAAAATGTACATTTATTGAAAGAACTTTCAGCCTGCTTCGGTTGAATAAGGCTTAACGCAAAGCTTCCATGAAACTGATTGTAATTACCCCCTCAAGTGATGTACCTGATGAAACGAGTCTGGTGACCAAAATGTTCGAAAGCGGTTTAATGACCCTTCACATCAGGAAACCAAAGAAATCAACACAGCAACTGCGGGAGTATATTCAGGAGATACCCGAGATCTTTCACAAGCGGATTGTTCTGCACTCGCATCATGATCTGGCACTCAAGTTCAACCTCAAAGGCATACACCTGGGCGACGTGCATCTTTCGCGTCACTGGAAGTATTTTTTTGTGAGGCTCAGGCTGAAAATGCGTTTTGAAGACACCTCGAAAAGCCGCTCATATTCTCGTTTACAGCAAGTGTACCACAAGGAGGAAAGAAATTATAGTTATTACCTTCTGGGCACCATGTTCAACCGTATGACAGGTGATCTCTACAGCGGGTATTACGAAGAAGGTGTGCGGGCTGCAAACGCAAACAGTGCCAAAAACCTGGTGGCCAGAGGCGGCTGTATTCTGAGTTCGGTTCAGAAGGCACACCAGTATGGATTTTACGGCATTGCCTTCAACAGTTTCCTTTGGTCATTCGAAAGGCCTTATGAGCGCTTCCTGGCCATAGTGGAAGAGTTCAGAACGCAACACATTGTTATGGAATAATGAGCGTTCTATCCTTAATTGCCTTTGTTACAGGCGTAGCAGGAGTTTGGCTCACCATCAGGAAAAATATCTGGTGCTGGCCGGTTGCGTTGGTTTCGGTACTGAGTTCTGCGCTTGAGTTTCAGCAGCAACGCCTGTTTGGCGACATGAGTCTGCAGGTGGTTTATTTCGCTGCTGGCATTTATGGCTGGATTGTCTGGAGCCGGAAAAGCACAGAAACCACCGAGGTTCGTGCGACCCCAAAAACAGCATGGCCAAAATTAATCGCTGTAACACTTCTACAAATGCCATTGTATTATTTGCTGTTGAAGCACTTTAAGGGCGACCGGACAATACTGGATGCTGCGCTCACTGCCTGCAGTTTAAGCGCAACGTATATGATGACCATGAAGTGGAAAGAGAACTGGATAGCCTGGACCGGCATAGACCTGGCTTACGTGGTACTTTACCTTTCAAAATCCATGTGGCTCTTTGCTTTGCTCTACCTCTTCTTTGCCTTGATGGCCGCTTACGGATGGACGCAATGGAATCGCAGAACATACTAAAAATAGCGGTCATTGGTGCAGAAAGCACCGGAAAAACGGCACTTTGCGAGAGCCTGGCCCTACATTTCAACACCACCTGGGTGCCTGAATTCGCCAGGACTTATTTTAACAACTCAGATATATACAACTACAGCCTGAGGGATCTGGAGATTATTGCCCTGAAACAACTTGAAGATGAAAGGCGCGCATTGGCACAAGCTCAATCGCTTCTATTTTGCGATACCGCCCTCATCACCCTGAGGATATGGGCAGAGCTTGAATTCGGCACATGCCCAGAAATCATACTCAGGGCTATGAAGCACACCAGGTACCACCTGTATCTTGTTACCAGCAACGAGGTGCCATGGGAGGCAGATGATCAGCGTCAGAATAAATTCAGCCGGGAACTCATCCTGCAACGTAACCTGGACATGATACAAGCAGAGGAGACACCTTACCAGATGGTGAGGGGACTAGGAACAGAAAGGATCTCTTCTGCCATTGTCAGCATAAACGCTTTTTTGAACACGGTCAAAGGCTAAACCCGGCCAGCGCACAGATTTTTTCAAACTCTCCGGGGCGAACCCGGCCAACGCTTAATCGGCTTAACCTGATGAGATCCATGTCTCTAAAAAAATCATCGGCTTTTAATTGCGTAAGCAGAACTGGTTTTGGAAATTCTTTGTATGGTGCAATGTCCACGGCAAGCCATGCCGGATCAGCACTACCGGGGTCCTGATAGTGCTCTTTGACAACTTTCGCCAAACCGACTATTTCATGACCCAGATTGCTGTGGTAGAACAAAACCAGATCACCTTTTTTCATATCGCGGAGATTGTTGCGGGCTGCATAATTTCTCACCCCGTCCCAGCGGGTAGATTTGTCGCGTTTGAACTGATCCCAGCTGTATACTGAGGGTTCGGATTTGATGAGCCAGTAGGTCATGGTTTAGGCCCTGTAAAATACTGAGGGGCAGGGCCAAAAATAGCTGAAAATTCACTTTGCAATACTTAAAAAATACCTACATTTGCAGCCGAAATCGAAAAACACGCTCACGTTGAAGCAAATGCCCAGTAAAATCAAGACCTTCATAAGAAACGCCCGTGTTTCTTTCATCGTTTTAGCCCTTTTCAGCTTTTCCAGCACATTAACCTCTGCCAACCACACCCCGGCAAGTCACGAAGAGCACCCAGTAAAAGACAGTAGTAAGAAAAAAGTGAACATGGCGGAAATTGCCATTGAACACGTTTTGGATTCACACAGCTGGCACCTTTGGGGAGATGAACATCCGGTTTCGCTTCCCTTGCCGGTGATACTCAAATCAAACCAGGGAATTGTGTGTTTTTCTTCAGCGGAATTTCACCATGACAGCCACGGGAAAGTGGTGGTTGAAAAAAACGGCGAGCGTTTTGTGAATTTTGAAGAAGACATCTTTTACGCATCAGCACAAGCTAATGCGCATGGACAATACCTGGAATTTGAACAGGACGCCAAAGGGAAAGAACATCCGGTGAATACCAAACCGCTTGACTTCTCTATAACCAAAAATGTCGCCCAACTGTTGCTTACAGCCTTGATTCTTATCTGGTTGTTCACTTCAATTGCCAGGGCTTACAAGGTAAGCGGCGTGAACAGCGCGCCTAAAGGAAAGCAGTCCTTTTTTGAGCCCCTTATCGTTTTTGTACGCGATGAAATCGCCAAATCCAACATTGCCGGCGGGAAGCATGAGAAATATGTGCCCTACCTTCTCACGGTATTTTTTCTGATTCTGATCAACAATGTGCTGGGACTTGTCCCGGTAAGCGCGAACCTTACCGGTAACATCGCGTTCACATTCGTGCTGGCCTGCATTTCATTTATCGTTACCAGTTTCAGCGCGAGCAAGGATTACTGGAAACATATTTTTCTTCCCAAGCCATTGTTTCTCTGGCCCATACTTATGCCACTGGAGTTTTTGGGCATCTTCACAAAACCTTTTGCACTCATGATACGGTTGTTCGCGAATATGACTGCCGGGCACATTATAGTGATAAGCCTTGTGGGTTTGATCTTCACTTTTCAAACGATAATGGTATCCCCAATCGCCGTAGGATTCGCGCTGTTCATTGATCTGCTGGAATGTTTGGTAGCGCTACTTCAGGCTTATATTTTCACTTTATTAACAGCTCTTTTCATAGGATCTGCCATGATGGAACACCACCATGACGAGTCGCATGAAGGAGAACACGCAACAGCCGGACACTAACACGAATTGATTAACCAATAAAAACAAGTAAAATGACAGGAAGTATCGCAGCAATCGGTGCAGGTCTGGCAGCCATAGGCGCCGGGATCGGTATCGGACAGATCGGTGGTCATGCAATGGATGCCATTGCACGTCAACCTGAGGCTCACGGAAAAATCCAAACTACCATGCTGATCGCAGCCGCTCTCGTTGAGGGTGCAGCGCTGTTCGGTATTGTAGTAGCCTTACTGTAATGAAGTAGGTTGAGCCCCCTGCGGTTGGCAGGGGGCTTAATTGTTTTAATCAAAAAGGTAAAAAACATTAAACACAACACCAATGAATTTTATTATTTTAGGCTCACTCATTACCCCTGGTATTGGTCTCATTTTCTGGACCGGACTGGTTTTTCTCCTTTTGCTGGGAATACTGGGCAAATTCGCCTGGAAACCCATTCTGAACGCCATTAAAACCCGGGAAGAAGGGATCAGCAAGGCGCTCGCCAGCGCTGAAAGCGCCCTAAATGACATGCGGGAACTCAAGGCGAATAACGAAAAAATTCTTGCACAGGCCCGAAACGAAAGAGACGCGATGATGAAAGAGGCCCGCGAAACCAAAGAGGGCATTATAAATGAAGCGAAAACCAGAGCCCAGGCTGAGGCGGATCGGATCCTAAAGAGCGCACGCGAACAAATCGTCAACGAAAAGAATGCCGCTGTAGCCGACCTCAAGGTTCAGGTAGCTTCACTTTCCATAGAAATCGCAGAAAAAATACTGAAAGCCGAACTCTCTAATGACGAGAAGCAAAAGAGTCTGGTTAATAATCTCATGAAAGACGTTAATCTGAATTAAGATGGCAGCCGCTGACCGTTACGCCAAATCACTTATGGACTTAGCGCTGGAGTCGAACCAACTCGATGTTGTGCGCAAAGACCTGAAGCAGGTGCTTTCACTTTGTACTGGCAACCGCGACTTTCAAATGTTTTTAAGCAGCCCTTTAATCAAAACTGATCATAAAATCAGAATACTCAACACCTTGCTCGGCGACAAGCTGGACAAGCTTTCAATGGCCTTTCTCCGACTAATCACCTCCAAAAACAGGGAAAACCAGCTGGAGAAAATACTGAACTCATTTGAAGAACAGTATAAAACACACAAGAACATCCTAACAGCACAGGTTACCTCAGCCATGGGTCTTGATCAGAAGACCAGGGATAAGGTACTTGAGCTTGTCAAATCACAACTTAAAGCAGAAATAGAGCTGGTTGAGAAAGTAGACAAAGATTTAATTGGCGGATTTGTGCTGCGTGTTGGCGACAAACAGATTGACCGCTCAGTAGCAAGTGACCTGAGTACTTTACGCAAGACCTTAACGAATAAAGCATTAAACTAAACGAATACAAACCATAGTACAATGGCTGAAATAAACCCCGCAGAAGTTTCTGCAATATTGAGACAACAATTAAGCGGCTTCAAAAGTGAAGCGGAGCTGGAAGAAGTAGGAACCGTTCTTCAGATTGGCGATGGAATTGCCCGTATTTACGGACTTTCCAAGGTGCAGTCCGGCGAATTGATAGAATTCGAAAACGGCGTTCAGGGCATCGTTCTGAACCTTGAGGAAGATAATGTGGGAGCAGTATTGCTGGGATCCGGCGACAACATTAAGGAAGGCAGTTCGTGCAAGCGTACCAAACGGATCGCATCCATCCATGTTGGTGAAGGCATGCTTGGCCGTGTGGTAAACACACTGGGTCAGCCCATTGATGGCAAGGGACCAATTCAGGGTAAAACCTATGAAATGCCTTTAGAACGCAAGGCGCCTGGTGTAATCTACCGCCAACCGGTTAACGAGCCTCTTCAGACCGGAATTAAAGCGATTGATGCCATGATACCCATTGGCCGCGGTCAGCGCGAGCTGGTGATCGGTGACAGGCAAACCGGAAAAACCGCGGTGTGTATCGACACAATCATCAACCAGAAAGAATTTTATGATGCCGGTAAACCGGTGTTTTGCATCTATGTAGCCATAGGGCAAAAAGCATCAACCGTAGCCAACGTGGTGCGCGTATTGGAAGAGAATGGCGCATTGCCCTTTACTGTAATCGTAGCAGCTAACGCATCTGATCCTGCACCAATGCAATTTTATTCTGCTTTCGCAGGAGCTGCGATTGGAGAATTTTTCAGGGATACCGGACGCCCAGCTCTTATTGTGTTTGATGATCTTTCAAAACAGGCTGTGGCTTACCGTGAAGTGAGTTTGCTCCTTCGTCGTCCTCCAGGACGCGAGGCCTATCCCGGCGACGTGTTTTACCTTCACAGCCGCTTGCTGGAGCGTGCCGCCAAAATCAACGCCAATGATTCTATCGCGCAAAGCATGAACGACCTGCCCGACTCACTAAAAGGTCTGGTGAAAGGCGGAGGCTCACTAACCGCGCTCCCGATTATCGAAACCCAGGCCGGTGACGTTTCAGCTTACATTCCAACCAACGTAATCTCAATTACAGACGGACAGATATTTCTGGAGTCGAACCTGTTCAACTCCGGCGTTCGTCCGGCCATTAACGTGGGTATTTCCGTATCACGTGTAGGTGGTAACGCACAAATTAAATCTATGAAAAAAGTTGCGGGAACCCTTAAGCTTGATCAGGCCCAGTACAGGGAACTGGAGGCCTTCGCGAAATTCGGTTCAGACTTGGATGCCGCCACAAAAGCTACGCTTGATAAAGGTGCAAGAAACGTGGAAATCCTGAAGCAAGGTCAGTTCTCTCCTTTACGCGTTGAACAGCAAACCGCAATAATTTATCTGGGCACTAAAAACATGCTGAGAAATGTACCCATCAGCAAAGTGCATGAATTTGAAAAAGAATTTCACGCTGCCATGGAACGCAAGCATAAAACTGCACTGGAGGGCCTGAAAGCGGGTAAGCTGACTGACGACATTACAGCTGAAATTGATGCCTGCGCAAAAGATCTTCTGGGCAAATACAACGCCTGATCAGGGTTAACAATTGAAAAGGTCCAAACCGCTTAGATAAGAACACGAAATGCCAAGTTTAAAGGAAGTCAGAAACAGAATTGTATCGGTGGGCTCAACCATGCAAATCACTTCGGCCATGAAAATGGTGAGTGCTGCAAAATTGAAACGCGCCCAGGATGCAGTGACGCAGATGAGGCCGTATTCCCGGAAATTACAGGAGATAATCGAAAATGTAAGCGCCAACCTCGACGCGAGCGAAAACATCTTCAACAGGCTGGTCGTACAAAAAAAGGTTCTGATTGTGCCGATCTCCAGTAACCGTGGACTCGCAGGGGGCTTTAATGCCAATGTGATCAAAAAAACCTGGGCGCTTATCCGCGGCGAATTCAGTGGCTTCGAGGTTACGATATTACCTGTTGGAAAGAAAGTTGAGGACGCGTTTAAAAAAACAGAATATCACATCACGGGCTCTGACCTTCCACATGGTTTGAACAACCTATTTGGGGATCTTCGATTCAAGAACACTTCGGCTGTATCTGAGGCCATAATTGAATCCTATCTCAACCGGCAATTCGACACCATTATCCTGGTATATAACCAGTTCAAAAACGCCGGAGTTCAGGTGCCTGTGCATGAGCAAATCCTGCCGGTATCAACCCGCCAAAGCGACGAAAAGCCAAAAGCAAAACACGACTACATTTTTGAACCGAACCAGGAGTTCATCATCAACGATCTGATCCCTCGGTCGATAAAAACACAGTTTCATAAGGCCCTTCTGGACTCCGTTGCCTCAGAGCATGGTGCCAGGATGACCGCTATGCACAAGGCTACTGACAATGCCAAGGCCATGCAGAGGGAACTTAAGATCACATACAACAAAGCCCGACAGGCCGCCATCACCAAGGAAATCCTTGAGATAGTCGGTGGCGCTGAAGCCCTCAACGGCTAATACCTGATACATCATTATAAAAAGCCCCGGCCATCTGACCGGGGCTTTTGATTTAAGGCGAATTTAAAGCGGGCTCGTGACGTTACAGTACTGCTTCAGTGTTTGCTTATCCGTTCCCTGCAATCGCTTATATAGGTATAAATCCGGCTAAAAAACCTGAACCTTTGTTTTTCAGCAATGCCGCTGATGAGTGTGCTTTTCTGAACAATGTTCTTCACCCAATGCTCCATTTCTTCACAGAACACCTGGTTGTTGGTGTATAAGGAGTTTAAAGTATTGAAAGAAACATATGCGTAACGTGCAGGACCTGCCTGTATGTATATGCAATTGGAGCCCAGCTCCACATCGCTGCAATAAAACTGAAAACTGTCATCGTTGAGGTTTTCATCTTTTCTGCCCTGGGTGGCCCATTTTTCAAGCGATTCAATCATTACTTTGAGTTCATCCAGAATAAGTAGCGCATCTGAAGCTTTTTGAAAAACACCACTTTCCACATAGTACTCAAGTTGCTTCAGATTGGTGTTCACCGTTTCTGTGGTCCAAACTTCTATACCTGGAATACGATTATATACTTTCGAAGCATCCATGGCCAGGTTGACCTGTTGTTCGGGTACAAAACCAAACTCGAATTTTCTGCCCTGATAGGCCGGCACATTCAGCACACTTCTCTGCCAGAAAAAAAGTTTGAACTCACAAAGTTTTTTGCTGAAAAAGGAATAAAAAAGCGGAAAGGTGTCTGCTACATAAAAGTTCTTTTTTTCAGGATATGAATTCACAAGCTGCACGTGACCAAACAGGCGGCTCAGGTAACGGTCCAGATGGTCCTGACTGTCTATCAGGCTGGTGTAAGTGAAAGTAACTGTGTCGTTGAGGTTCGAAAATATGCCATCAAGTGAGAGCTTGTATTTGTTGGCCAGCTTATAAACTTCGTCTATACTCACTTCTGTTTCGCAGCGAATTCGCCTGTAGGCACTATCGTTGCTGATTTCCAGAATATCGGCCATTTCGTCGGCAAGTGCAAGATTCGGTGGAATCACTTCCCTGAGCTTCTGAATAAAAACACTCTGCATGGGCAGAATCTTATTCTTTTTTGCCATAATGCGATGATTAAAAACTAAAGATAGGATTTTTGAAAACAGGGACAAGGCAATTGCATGTCCCAACAATTAATCTGTATTGATCCGACTTGATATGTGAAATTTATGGCTTCCCCTGCAGGCTTGTTTTATAGAGCGTAAGCGTTATTGCCCTTGCCTGCGCGTGGTCAACAATGGGCGAGGGATATCCGGGTGTACCGAGTTCAGGGATCCAGGTTTTGCAATATCGCATGTCCGGATCAAACCGCTTTTGTTGTTCAGCAGGATTAAAGATCCTGAAGTAAGGCGCCGCGTCGCAACCACTGCCTGCGGCCCATTGCCAACCGCCGTTATTTGCACTGAGATCGAAATCATTCAGTTGTTCTGCAAAATAGGCTTCTCCCCAGCGGTAGTCAATGCGCAAATCTTTCACCAAAAAACTGCTTACAATCATGCGCACACGGTTGTGCATAAATCCTGTGGTGTTCAGTTCACGCATGCCGGCGTCAACAATAGGAAACCCTGTAAGACCACTACACCAGAGCGCGAATTCATTTTCGTTGTTGCGCCAGGTGATGCGGTCATAAGCTGGTTTAAACGCGCGTTCGGTAACATAGGGAAAGTGCCAGAGTATCATCTTATAAAAATCTCTCCAAATCAACTCGTTTACCCAGGCCTCACTTAAGGGCATAGCCTGCCTGAGCAGAGCACGTATGCTTACGGTGCCGAAACGAAGGTGCATACTCAAACGACTGGTCCCGTTTAATGCGGGGAAATCGCGGGTTGCTGCATAATTCAATAAGGTGGCGTCTTCAAGAACAGGCCGACGGGCATCAGGCAAATCGCTTTTTTGAAAACCCAGTTTTTCTAAAGTAGGCAAGCTTTCATTGGTCCATCTCAGAAAACGTGGATAAAACAATCTGTTCTCGTATGAGACATAATGATGCGATCGCAGGCTGGACTTCCATTTCCGGCTATAAGGCGTAAAAACGGTATAAGGCTTCTTATCATCCTTCAGAATCTCGTGGCGTTCAAAAATCGTATGATCCTTAAAAGCAAAGCAGGGAATACCCAGACTTTTAAAATAGTCAACCACTTGTGTGTCGCGTTCTCGCGCATAAGGCTCTTCGTCGTGGTTAAAGCAAACGCTGTGAATGTTTAATCGCGAACCCAGTTCTTTGAAAATAGCCAAAACATCACCATGCAAAACCAATATGTCTGATCCGGCTTCCCGAAGACCTTTCTGCATGTTCAAGAGAGTTCTGTGAATAAAATCAACCCGGCGGTCCTGAGGGTTTTCAAGTTTAGAAAGTATAGCGGTGTCGAAAATGAAAATCGAAAGAACAGGGTTGTTTTGTGTGAAAGCGTGATAAAGCCCTGCGTTATCATCTAGCCTGAGGTCGCGGCGAAACCAGAATAAGGTGAGGGGTATTTCGAGCAGAACCGCAGGCAGATTGGCATGATGACTTGAAAAAACCTGGTGCATATCTGACATAGCGAATTTATAAGGGAATATATCTGGCGCTGAAAATGATCCTTGTCCGGCAAGGCGAAAATAAGCTATAAAACCCTATTTTAAGCACAACCGAACCCGGATCTAAGGTTGGGGTAATTATTTGATTAACAACACATTAAATACGAACCCAGCCAGTATGTCCTGAACTTGGGTCCGGGCCTGTGAGGCAAGCATTTAAAGCTTACTTTTGCATACTTTAAAAAGCAGCATTATGTCAGGTAATCTGAGTGAGCAAGAACAAATCAGGCGGCAAAAACTCGAAGAGTTAAAAGGTATGGGAATTGACCCATTCCCTGCAGATGAATTCATGGTGAATGTAAATTCAGCGGATATACGGGCGAATTATGAACGCGACAAACTGAATTATAAGGACATTTCCCTGGCAGGAAGGGTGATGAGTGTTCGCGACATGGGAAAAGCCTGCTTTGCCGTTTTACAGGATGCGACGGGCAGGATACAGATCTATGTGCGCAAGGATGATGTGTGCCCCGGGGATGATAAAACACTTTACGATATTGTATGGAAGAAGCTGATTGATATTGGTGATATCATTGGCGTTAAAGGATATGTTTTCACAACCAAAACCGGCGAAATTTCGATACACGTCACATCTTTTTGTTTGCTTTCCAAGTCACTGAAATTGTTGCCCATTGTAAAAACGGATGAAAGCGGAAAATCCTATGATGAGGTAAGTGATCCTGAATTCCGTTACAGGCAGCGTTATGTTGACCTGATCATCAACGCAGACGTGAAAGACACCTTTCGCAAGCGTACACAGATCATACAATCCATACGCCAGGTATTGAATAACGCCGGTTTGCTTGAGGTGGAAACGCCGATTCTGCAAAGCATACCTGGTGGAGCCATTGCCCGGCCATTCATCACGCATCACAACGCACTCGACATGCCGCTTTATCTTAGGATTGCCAACGAACTTTACCTGAAACGGCTCATCGTGGGTGGCTTTGACGGGGTTTATGAATTCGCTAAAGATTTTCGTAACGAGGGCATGGACCGCACGCATAACCCTGAATTCACCGTACTCGAGTTCTATGTGGCTTACAAGGATTACAACTGGATGATGAGCTTCACCGAAAAAATGCTCGAAAAGGTTGTAAATGACCTTTATGGCAAAACGGAATTACCTGTTGGCGACACAGTAATTGATTTCAAAGCGCCTTTCAAACGTGTGAGCATGTATGATGCCATAAAAGAACACACCGGAACAGACATTTCAGGAATGGATGAAAGCCAACTTCGGAACCTTTGTGCCACACTGCACATTGAAGTTGACTCGAGCATGGGTAAGGGTAAACTTATTGATGAGATCTTCAGTGAGACATGCGAAAAACACTATGTGCAACCCACATTCATTACCGATTACCCTGTTGAAATGAGTCCACTCACCAAAAAGCACCGAAGCAAAGCCGGTTTGGTGGAGCGTTTTGAGCTGATGATAAATGGTAAAGAAATCGCCAATGCATATTCAGAGTTAAACGATCCTATAGAACAGCGGTACCGTTTTGAAGAACAGCTCAAACTGCAGGAGAGAGGAGACGATGAGGCCATGTTTATTGACCATGACTTTCTGAGAGCTTTGGAATATGGAATGCCCCCTACTGCGGGAATTGGAATAGGCATTGACAGGCTTACCATGCTTCTCACCAATAACGCAGCCATACAGGAGGTGCTTTTCTTTCCTCAAATGAGGCCCGAGAACGAGGTCTGACCGCCGTCTTCAGGCCTGATTAGAGCGGACTCAACCAAACCTGAGCGGGCGCAACATGGCTGACGAATTATAATAGTATATTTGCCAAGCAAGGACCTGCAGTGCGTGCCGTACTTAAAATATGTGGCTTTCTTTTTTTCGCCTTAATCCTCTCCTGTCAGGAAGAGAAACCGGAAAAACCAAAAGTAAAAGCAAGAATTTTTGAAGGGTATCATGTGCTTCTTGACGAAATCGTGAGAAGTAAAAACGGCGTTTTCAGGGGCGTTGAGCTGAACAGTAAACCTGATTCGGTGAAAGAGCGAGAACCTGCTGCGCCCAGGGAGAGCTCGCCCGGTCAGTTGTACTATGAATACAGGGTTGACAGCCTCACCAATTACTCCATTGAATATAATTTCAGTGGAGACAGCCTCCAGGAAATCAATGTGCAGATCAACAGCAATGATCCGGAACTCATTTCGTACCTGTTCTGCGATTTAAAAGATTATTACGCGAACAAACTGCCCAATCCTATTGAGGACCAGGGTTACGTGGTGTACAACTGTTACGAAGGCCAGCGCAGGCCATTTGTGGTTACGCTCAGCGACAACTCCAGTCCCGCCAGGGGCAGCATACACATGTTGATCTACAAAGATCAATAAACAGTGGTTTGGGGATGCCAGTTGAGTGATCCGAGGCTGTAAAATCAGGCCGTTCCTGTTTTTCTGACACCAGCCGTTTTTTTCACGCCGGCGCTGGTTTTGGTTCTGGTTGTGTCTTTGGTCAGTGCCTTTTTTGCAGGGGTTTTCTCTTCTGTTTTCAGAGACTTGGTCTTATTGTCGGTTTCCTTGTTCTCTTCTTCCTGTTTGAGGTTTCCGGTTGATTGCAGAATATTATACCAGGAGAACAATTTCCGCATGTTGCTCACATAAACCCGATCCTTGTCGTAGTCCGGCAAGATCTGGGCAAAATAAGCCACAATAGCCTTATCATCCGATTTATTGTCAACAGTTGGACCACCTTTTTCCTTCTCGAAAATAGCTGTCATAATTTCAGCCACGGGTTTATCTTCACCTGTGGTGAACATGCTGATATCGGAAAGCGTTGACACTTTCGCTGAGGCGTAAATGTTGCTGCGTTTTTTATCACTGAGGCCTTCAACAATGAACCCGTTCTTGCTTTGCGCCACAACTTTAAACAAGCCGGGCTGACCTGTGATGGAAATAATACCACTTAAATCAATCATAATTCAAATTTTGATAGCTCAAAGATAGGTTTTTAATTATATCCTATAAGCGATCACCCCAGGATGACCGGAAAAAAACTGGCCGTGTTTTGGCGGCAGATTGCGGAACCCGACCATTATTGAAAGCATAGTGTATTTGAATTGCGTCCTGAAATCAATACCTTCGTTCCTCTTCATTAAAAACGGAACCTATTTTACAAATTTACGGGGGACTCACCATGAAATACGAAGCCATAGACAACTCTTTGTTCATTGATAACCGGAGGAAATTTACCAGCCAAATGAAGGCCAACTCCATGGCCCTGTTCGTCAGCAACGATATTATGCCCACCAATGCCGACGGCAGCATGGGGTTTAAACAAAACAGCGATCTGTTTTACCTCAGTGGAATAGACCAGGAAGAAACCTTGCTTGTACTTTTTCCTGACATTAAAGACGGAAAGCACAAAGAGGTTCTGTTTGTGCGGGAGACCAGCGAGCTCATTGCCATCTGGGAGGGGGCCAAGCTCAACAAAGAGCAGGCAACAAAGGTTAGCGGCATTGAGCATGTGTATTGGTTTCACGAGTTTGATAAAATCTGCAAGGCGTTTTTTAGTCAGGCAGAACATCTTTACCTGAACAGCAATGAACACACAAGGCGGTCTATAGAAGTAGAAACCGCACAGGAACGCTTTGCCAAAAGCATTATGGCCCGCTATCCTTTGCATCGTTATGAGCGCAGCGCGCCCATACTTCATAAGATCCGTTCCATCAAGAGCAATCTTGAAATTGAATTAATTCAAAAAGCCTGTGACATCACGGAAAAAGGGTTTAGGAGACTCTTGTCATTCGTGAAGCCCGGTGTTTGGGAGTATGAAATAGAGGCTGAACTTATTCATGAATTTGTTCGCAACCGTTCACGGGGGTTTGCCTATGGGCCCATTATTGCCAGCGGGGCAAGCGCCTGTGTATTGCATTATGTGGAAAACAACCGCCAATGCAAAGAGGGGGACCTCATTCTGCTGGATGTGGCCGCTGAATATGCCAATTACGCAAGTGATCTCACCCGGTGTGTGCCCGCAAACGGCAAGTTCAGCAGGCGCCAGAAAGAGGTCTACGACGCGGTGCTAAGGGTACACCGTGCCGCGGTTAAATTATTGCTCCCTGGTCAAACCTTTGAGAAATACAATAAAGCTGTGGGAGATCTGATGACCGAGGAATTATTAAAACTTGGTCTTTTGAAAACAGAGGAAGTGAAAGCGCAGAACGCGGCCTGGCCCGCATATAAAAAGTATTTTATGCACGGAACAAGCCACTTTCTTGGTCTGGATGTACATGATGTAGGCTTCTTTACTGAACCCATGCAAGCCGGCATGGTGTTTACGGTTGAACCAGGCATATACATTCCGGAAGAGAAAATAGGGGTAAGGATAGAGAATAACATTCTCATCACAACAAATGGTCAAATGGACCTGATGAAGAATATTCCGATTGAAACGGAAGAGATCGAATCTCTCATGAACAAAGCCTGAGTGTCGGACTGCGCCTCAGAGGTTCTCAATAAAGTAATTGCAGATCTTGTCCATCAGGTGGGCCCTTTCTTTTCCCAGCACATTGTGTTCGTGACCGGGGTAAACGAAATAGTCGATCTGAACACCTTTTTCTACGGCTTTTTTAAGATACATGATGCTATGCTGCCACACCACCACATTATCCTGAGCCCCGTGGATGAGCAAAAGCTTCCCTTTCAGATTGCCAACATAGTTTAGGAGGTTGTTGCCGTTATACCCTTCTTTATTTTCCTGTGGAGTATCCATATAGCGTTCGCCGTACATGATCTCGTAATACGACCAATCAATAACTGGTCCACCGGCAACACCAACTTTATAAGATCCCGGAGAACGCGTCATGAGTGTGGTGCTCATAAACCCGCCGAAACTCCAGCCAAATATACCCACCCGGGAACCGTCAACAAAAGGCTGTGCTTTCAGGTATTCTAGCCCACGGAGCTGATCTTCCATCTCACGGGCGCCAAGATTACGATGGATCACCTGTTCAAATTCTTTTCCCCGGTTGGAGGTACCGCGCCCCTCAATGGTGAATATCACATAGCCCTTTTGGGCCATATACTGATACCAGAGTTCTCCGCCGGCCATCCAGGTATTCAGCACATACTGTGAATGCGGCCCGTTATACAAATAGACAATTACCGGGTATTTTTTGGTGCTGTCGAATCGGACCGGTTTATACATTCTGCAATACAGTTCTGTGCCTTCAGCATTTTTGATGCTGAATAATGACCAGCTTCCGGTTTGGTAGTCTTTAATGGGATTCTCGGCTTTAAAAAAGGTGACATGCAGGGGTGAATGGGTTGAACAAATCCTGTATTCACGTGGGGTATAGCATGCCGTAAAGTTGTCAATAAAAAAGGAACCCTTGTCGCTTAATATGGCAGTGTGAAAACCGTTAGTACTGCTCAAACGCTCTATTTTGCAGGATTTCAGATCAACGGCATAAAAATCCTGGTCAACCGGCGATTCTGCGTTGGCGTGAAAAAAAAGGCGCTCCCCCCTCGCGTCAAAGCCCACAATGGATTTCACCTCCCATTTTCCCGTTGTAAGCTGTTTCAGCAGTTTACCCTCAGTGTTGTATAGATACAGATGGTTATATCCGTCGCGCCGGCTCTGCCAGATGAATTGCGAGGGCTTGTATTTTACAAATATCACAGGATTTTGAGGTTCAACATAGCGGGCATCGCTTTCTTCGAAAAGGGTTTTGATAAAATTTCCATTGTTGGCATCGTATTCATTGAGCCAGCAATGGTTTTGTTCACGGTTTAAGATGGCTATATATACCCTGCTTTCATCGGGACTCCAGGCTACATTGGTCAGATATTGGTCTTTGGGCCCTTCGGTTTTGATCGGAATGGTTGTGCCTTTTTGAAGATTGTATACGTGAAGCGTCACGTAATGGCTCCTGGACCCGGCCATGGGGTATTTGATGTTGTGGTTTTGGGCCGGATATGTTGTCCAGTCAATGATCGGGTAATCGGTTACATCACTCTGATCCATTCTGTAATAGGCCAGCGCGTTGCCCTCGGGGCTCCAGAATAAACCCTTGTGAATACCAAATTCATCACGGTGAACAGATTTGCCATTCTCAATTTCGTATGATCCATCCTTTGTGACCTGGACCTTTTTTCCGCCCGCAAAAACAAATACGTTATTATCCTGCACATAGGCATATGTTTCACCAGACTTAAACACTTCAAGGTTTTTTAATCCACTTTCGGTTTGGGGCCTTGTTGAAATGGTAAGGCTCTTTTTGCCCAGGTCGTAAATCCACTCTGCCCGGGTATTTTTGACAGCGAAACTTGACTCAGAAACCCAGGATTGGGAATCAAAACCAGGAAGGGTATCGGTATTCTGAGCGACAAGCAGGCGGTTCAGAGCGCCCAGACTCAGACTGAATACGGGACTAGACCGGCCTGGTTCAAAAACAAAAAGGGTTTGATTATCCACATAACTGTACTTATCGCTGCCAGGCAAAAAAGCCAGATTCAGGAGTTTTTTCGGGGCAAGACTGGTCTTGCCTTTCAGAACAGCGTCCTGAATGGTGAGCAATTTGTTTTGCGAAGAGGCAGGGCTTCCATAAACCAGAAGCAATAGACTAAAAAACAGAGGTTTTAAGTTCATCGTTTGATTAAAAAAGGTTTGAAATGGTATGTTCATCCACCAGGTTAGGCAGGGTAACTTTTAACTGGGGCGTTCTCTCCATTTCGCGTTTTATTGCAAAAAGGGCCTCCTGATTGCGGGCCCAGCCACGACGGGCAATCCCGTTGTTCACATCCCAGAAGAGCATGCGTTCAAGACGGGTGTCAGCTTCTGCGCTGCCGTCGAGCACCAATCCAAATCCGCCATTTATCACTTCGCCCCAACCCACTCCGCCGCCATTGTGGAGACTAACCCATGTAGCTCCGCGAAAGGCATCACCCACAAAATTCTGAACCGCCATATCAGCAGTGAAACGGCTGCCATCGTAAATATTTGACGTTTCCCGGTATGGACTATCGGTGCCGCTCACGTCGTGATGGTCACGGCCAAGCACTACCGGTGCGCTGATCTTTTTATCGCGTATGGCCTTGTTAATGGCCCTGGCGATCCGTATGCGGGCCTCACTGTCGGCGTAGAGGATGCGGGCTTGTGAACCCACAACCAGCTTATTGCTTTGGGCCTGTTGTATCCAAACCAGGTTATCCTGCAACTGCTGCCGGATCTCTTCCGGCGCGCTGTTTAACATCTCAGACAATACCTCTCCGGCCAAATGATCGGTAACAGCCAGATCTGCCGGGTCGGCTGAAGTGCAAACCCAGCGAAAGGGTCCAAAGCCATAGTCAAAGCACATGGGCCCGAGAATATCCTGAACGTACGAATTATACCGAAACTCGCTTGTTGAGCCTGCTCTGAAAACATCTCCCCCGGCTCTTGAAACTTCAAGCAGAAAAGCATTTCCGTAATCAAAAAAGTACATGCCTCTTGCATGTAGGGCATTTATGGCCTTGATGTGGCGAACCAGAGAGTTTTGAACCGCCTGTTTAAAGGCGTCCGGATCCTGTGCCATCATGCGGTTGCTTTCGTCCAGGCTTAATCCTGCTGGATAATATCCTCCTGCCCAGGGGTTGTGAAGTGAGGTTTGGTCGCTGCCAATATCCACGGGGAAATTTTCAGCAGCCAGTCGTTCCCAGAGGTCAACAACATTGCCCTGGTAGGCCAGGCTAACGGATTCAAGATCGGAGCAGGCTTTTCTGGTTCGTGTGATCAGTTCGTCCAGATTGCTGTATACTTCATCCACCCAACCCTGAGAGAGTCTTGTTTGAACTGCCTTCGGGTTAATTTCAGCGGTAATGGACGCCAGGCCGGCAATTTTGGCAGCCTTGGGTTGTGCGCCGCTCATTCCGCCCAGGCCGCAGGTCACAAAAAGCCTGCCTTTGCGTTCTTCCGGCGTTTTAAATTTTTTACGGGCGGCGTTCATTACGGTTATGGTAGTGCCGTGTACAATTCCCTGGGGGCCAATGTACATAAAGCTTCCGGCAGTCATCTGTCCATATTGTGTAACCCCAAGCGCGTTGAATTTTTCCCAATCGTCGGGTTTGCTGTAATTCGGAATCATCATGCCGTTTGTGATTACCACGCGCGGCGCTTCAGGATGTGAAGGAAATAAGCCAAGGGGATGACCGCTGTACAAAACCAGTGTTTGTTCATTGCTCATTCCGGCCAGATATTGCATGCAAAGAAGATACTGGGCCCAATTCTGAAAAACGGCTCCATTTCCTCCATAAGTGATGAGTTCATGGGGATGCTGGGCAACAGCATAGTCGAGGTTATTGCTCAGCATGTGCATAATGGCGGCAGCCTGAATACTCTTGTGGGGATATTCAGAAATGGGCCTGGCAAATATCCTATAGTCGGGCCTGAATCGGTACATATAAATCCGGCCATAGGTTTTTAATTCGGTTGCAAATTCAGGGGCCAGAACAGCATGGTGCCTGGGCTCGAAGTAACGCAGCGCATTTTTCAGGGCGAGCTCTTTTTCACTTTTGCTCAGAATGTCTTTTCGTTTGGGCGCGTGGTTAAGGCTGCCATCGAAGGGTTTTGGTTCCGGAAGCTGTGCCGGTATCCCTTGAAGGATAAGGTCCCGGAAGGTCAAGGCGCTAATTGCACTCATGGGGTGTTGTTCTTTTGGTCTTTCCTGAAAAAATCTCCGGTCTTCCTGTTGTAACCGTATGGGCAGTGTTTGCAGGCGTTTTTACAGCAATAGCCACGTTTAAGATGGTATTTTTCTGTGAAAACGATATAGCCTTCGGGACTTAGATAAAAATCTTCCGGATCCAGATCTTTTGCAAACATTGGGGGCGCTAAGGTACAAAACGCCCTTAAAATCCGGATACTAATCCATTCGTTTTATGGTACAACCAATAGACTTTGTTTGGTTCTGGACGGGTTTTTTGCCCATTAAGAGGGCGTTCAGCGCGTCTTTCAGGTAAGGAGCCTTCACGGCCAAAGGGTCTTTCACATTGTCGTCAATTGAACCTTTATAGATCAATCCTCCTTTATCAAATAAAAAGCACTGTGGCGTGCGGCTGGCTCCAAAAGCGTCTGCCAGTTGGCTTTTTTCATCAACCACATAGCGGCAAGTGAGACCCTGCTGTTTGTAATAGGCTACCATTTCATCAAAGCTGTCTTCGTCGCCGCGCTGGGCCTCGTTACTGTTGACCAGAATACAGCCAATATCGTTCTTCAGACAAAAATCGCTGTACTCTTTTATACGACCCTCGTTAAGCTTCACGTATGGGCAGGTGTTGCAACTGAAGATCACGAGCAATCCTTTACCGGTTTTTACTTCGGAAAGACTGATCTCTTTACCACTTACATCCTTCATTTTATAGTCAGGCAGCGGAATAGCCGAATTAATGGACAATTCGTCCCCGCTCCCTTTAAAGCTGAACAAAACCGGGAGAAAAAGGAGAAAAGTAAACGCAGTAAATGCTTTCATGGCTGTTGTTTTACCAAAGGTAAGCCATTTGATGAGCATTTAAAAAGGACTTCTGTTAAAAGCGGATAACAGTAGAATGCAAAATTTCGCTAAAGCAGGCAATATCACCCAAGGCTTGCGTTTTGACTATTATAAAAAGCAACTTGTTTATTTTTTTACGGTGCTGCAAGGTAAAGCGCTTTTGGAATTGTGAAATTTGATGTATGGAGCCTGGGATTGAAGATAATAACAACAAAAGGTCATTCTGGAGCAGAGTATTTCGCTTCTTAACAGGACTTCTGTTGCTGATTGTACTAGCCTTCTTCGGCCTTGTTGGGCTGCTGTATGCTTATGAAGATGACATAAAAGATCTTGTGATCAAGGAACTCAACAAGCACCTTGACGCTGAAGTAAAAGTTGACCCCGCTAACATTGACCTTACCCTTCTCAGCAGTTTCCCTGATTGTTCCATAGAATTCAGGGACCTCCTGATGCTGGAGGCTCTGAAACTTAAAAGAAGAGACACTTTGCTTTTCACAAAACAGCTTAACCTCTGTTTTAATGTGAAAGATATCTGGAAGAAACAGTACAACATAAAGAAAATAAAACTGAAGGAAGGGCTTGTGAACCTGAGAATACTTCAGGACGGTACCTGCAATTATTATTTCTGGAAACAGGATACGGTTCAAGCCGGGGAAGAAGATCTCCGTTTCAGGCTCGAGGATATACAAGGTACCCGGCTCAGAGTGCGATATTCTGACAAGGAGAGTGATGTGTTTTTGAACCTCAGGGTTTCACAACTTCAGTTGCAGGGCAATTTCAGTAGTCAGAAGTATGAGCTGAGGACCAGGGGCGCCTGTCTTGCGGAGCAGGTCAAACTCAAACACACAACATACCTGAAAGACAAGAATTGCGAGTTTAACCTGGTATTTGATGTCAATGGGGATGATTATATTTTCAGGAAGGCGACATTTAACATCAATCATCTTGCCCTTGATCTCAGTGGTAAAATTCGTTACGCCGACAAGCTTGAGCACCTGGCCTTCAGGTTTAACGCGCCAAAACTCGACATCTCCTCGGTAATATCATTAATGCCGGGTGAAGTAAAGGGAAGGATCAACGATTACGGCAGTGAAGGAGAATTCTTTATTCATGGCGATTACGAGTACAAGGCAAAGGGAGGGTATCACCTGAAAACGAACTTTGGTGTCAAACAAGGTGTGATAGTGTATAAACCAAATGCTACACGGGCCGATCATATAAATTTAAAAGGAAGCCTTGACATGAGTCCGCGAAATACTTCATTGGAATTGAATGGGCTGAAAATGCGGCTTGGTGAAGACAACATAAGCGGGAATCTGCTTGTGAGGAATTTCGACGAACCGCAGATCAAACTCGAAACAGATGCCAATCTCATGCTTGAGAATCTGCTGAGGTTTTACCCTATTGACACAATAGTGCAACTAAGCGGAAGAGTGCGTTTAAAAGCGGCTTGTGAAGGAAGCCTGAAGGAACTGAAAAGCAATGTTCTGGGTAACACGGTGGTGTTGAACCTCGAGGTGGCCTTGCAGGATCTAAAGTTACAGTTCAAAGGTGACGAGCGCCTGTCGTCAGTGGAAAACTGCAGCGTGTACGCTTTAGACGGGGAAGTGATGGTACGAAACTGCAAGCTCATCCGTGGTAAATCGGATGTAACGGTAAACGGAAGAATACCAGGCCTCTTCGCGTACATAAGCGACAGAACAAAACCATTGCGTATCGAAGGTCAGCTGCATTCAGACAATTTGTATCTGGAAGACTTTATGACGGCGTATATCAGCTCGTCAGATAAGCAAGCGCCACTTATACCAGGAAACATTTATTTTAAGCTGGATGCCAGCATCGGACACTTTTCTTATTCAAAATTCAGGGCGGATGAAATCAGCGGGGACATTGAAATTAAGAATCAAAAGGCCATTGCCAGCGATGTAAAATTAAAGGTCATGGAAGGAGAGGCAGAACTGAACGCCTATTTTGACAATTCGAAACAAAAACTGGATGTGGTGCTTCAAAGTAATCTGAATCACATCAACATTTCAGAAATGTTTCTGCAGTTCAATAATTTCGGGCAGCGTACACTGGTTGATCAAAATCTGAAAGGATTTGCCACAGCCAGCGTGGATCTGAGCGGAACATGGAGCAACGCGCTTGAAGCGGACTACAACTCATTACGGTCAACCTGTAACCTTGTAATTGAACAAGGTGAATTGATCGATTTTAAACCCATGCTCAGCCTCTCGAAATTTGTGGATGTGAATGATCTGCAGGACATCCGGTTCTCAAAGCTGCAAAGTCAGGTGGAAATTCACGACCAGTGTATTTATTTTCCGAAAACCAGCATCAGGAGCTCTGCTTTGAATCTGGAATTTTGGGGAAAACACGATTTTGAAAACCGTATAGAATATCATATTCAACTGCTTTTAAGTGAGCTTCTGTCAAGGCGGAGGAAAAAGAAGAATTCTGAATTTGGCGAAGTGCTGAATGATTCAGAAAACCGGCGAAGTGTTTTTGTACTGATGACCGGCACGGTAGACAATCCAATATTAAAATACGACAAAAGTGGTTTACGGGAAAAGATAAGGTCTGACATTAAAGCGGAAAATCAAAACCTGAAATCGCTCCTGAAAGAGGAATTCGGACTTTTTAAGAAGGATACGGCACTCAAGAACAGAACAAAGGAAGAAACCAGGTTTGAGCTGGAGAAGCCTCAAAAACCAAGTCCTAAAAAAGTGCTCGGTTCTAAAAAGAAAAAAGAAGAGGATGATGATTTTTAAAATCAATACCTTTATTCTCTAACGTGAACATTTACCTCAGAAAGCAACGCTGGAAAATGGGACTGGCGGCAGCAGCCCTGTTAATTGTGCTCGTTTCGTTCTGGTACAGCAGCAATCTTGTTCAGCAAATCAAAGCGAATGAAAAGCAGAAAGTGGAACTCTGGGCCAAGGCTGTGCAAAAGAAGGCCAGCCTGGTAAAGTTCACCAAGGAACTATTTGAACAAATCAAGCTTGGTGAGACCCGCAAAGCAGAACTCTTTGCCGAAGCCACCAGGGAACTCAGCAAGGGCATAGACCTATCAGGAAATCAGGACGTCTCGTTTGTGCTAAAGGTGCTTCAGGAGAACACTACAGTGCCGGTTATACTCACGGATGACCAGGACAGGATCCTGACCAAGCGCAATCTGGATCCTGAAAAGGAGAACGATACCTTGTACCTCCAGGAGCAGCTCATGCTTATGAAAAGCCTTTACTCACCGGTTGAGGTGGATGTATACAAGGGCATGAAACAACGCCTTTATCATAAAGACAGCAAGGTATTCAACGACATCAAACTTGTATTTGACAGCCTGATTAAGTCATTCATAACTGAGGTGGCGGTAAATTCTGCCGATGTGCCGGTTATTTACACAAATGGCCGGCAGGATTCGGTTATTGCCCTTGGAAAGATCACCATGCAGGAAATCGGTTCACCGGAAAAACTCAGACTTAAACTGGCCGAGTTGAGCGCGGAGAACACACCCATTGAAATTGACCTGGGGAGCAACAGCAAGGATAAAATATTTTATGCCCAATCCCAGCTGCTCACGCGCCTGAAATACTACCCTTATTTTCAGTTTGGAGCCATCGCGCTTTTTCTTCTGATCGCATACATTTTATTCAGTACAGCCCGAAAAGCGGAGCAGGATCAGGTATGGGTTGGAATGAGTAAAGAAACGGCACACCAGCTGGGCACGCCGCTTTCGTCACTTATGGCCTGGAATGAGCATCTGCTGAGTATTGGTGTAGACAAAACAATTGTTGGAGAAATGCAGCAGGATGTGAAGAGGCTTCACACCATTACCGAGCGATTCAGCAAGATAGGATCTCAACCCGACCTGATTCTTGAAAACGTGAATCAAATACTTGAAGAAGTGATAGATTATCTGAAAAAACGAACATCACGAAATGTGCAATACCACCTTGAATTGCCTGATGAAAACATTCAAACCCATTTGAGCAGACCGCTTTTTGAATGGGTGATTGAGAACCTCTGCAAGAACTCCATTGATGCGATGGATGGGAAAGGCAGTTTGTGGGTGAAATTGAAAAGTGTGCCTGAAGGATTGCAGATCGACGTGGAGGATACCGGTAAGGGTATTCCGGCTTCAAAATTTGAGGCTGTTTTTGAACCTGGCTATACCACAAAAAGCAGAGGCTGGGGCCTGGGATTGAGTCTTTGCAAGCGCATCATCGAAAGTTATCACAAGGGCAGGATCTATGTGCTGCGAAGCGAAATGGAAAAAGGCAGCACAATCAGGATAGAACTCAGTCGAATCTGAAAAACGTATGGTGACCAGAAACGCCTAGGTGAATGTTGCGCCCAGAAATTCCCTGTTCATACGCGCGATGTTTTCCAGGGAGATGCTTTTTGGGCACTCTGCTTCGCAGGCGCCGGTATTGGTGCAATTTCCGAAGCCTTCTTCATCCATCTGCTTCACCATATTCAGTACACGCTGCTTGGCTTCAATTTTGCCCTGGGGCAACAAAGCCAATTGCGAAACTTTTGCTGAAACAAAAAGCATGGCGCTGGCGTTTTTACAAGCCGCCACGCAAGCTCCGCAGCCAATGCAGGCGGCGGCATTGAACGCCTCATCGGCATCGTCTTTGGGGATAAGGATATTGTTGGCATCCTTGGCATTACCTGTGTTCACAGAAACAAAACCTCCCGCAGCCATAATGCGGTCAAACGAGCTCCTGTCCACCACCAGATCCTTTAACACCGGAAAAGCGGCACTGCGCCAGGGCTCAACCACAATAACATCTCCGTCGCGGAAGCTGCGCATGTGAAGCTGGCAGGTGGTAATGCCTTCTTTGGGGCCATGCGGGCGGCCATTGATGTACATACTGCACATACCGCAAATGCCTTCGCGGCAATCGTGGTCGAACGCAATGGGCTCCCTGCCTTCAGAAACAAGTTTTTCGTTTACCACATCAAACATCTCAAGAAACGACATGTCGGGTGAAATGCCTTTGGCATCATACGTTTCAAAACGTCCGCGTTCATTCTTGTTTTTTTGTTTCCACACCTTTAAGGTGAGATTCATATTACCTTGACTCATAATACAGTTGTTTAATGTTAAGCATAATTCCGCTGGGCCAGTTTAATGTTCTCAAACAGCAATTCTTCTTTATGCAGCTCGAATGTACTTTCACCCTTGTATTCCCAGGCAGCTACGTAAGTAAACTGCGCGTCATCCCGTTTGGCCTCACCGTCCTCTGTCTGATACTCTTCACGGAAATGCCCGCCGCAACTTTCATTCCTGTGCAAAGCATCAATACACATGAGCTCACCCAATTCAAGGAAGTCGGAGACACGCAGGGCTTTTTCCAATTCAGGGTTCAGTTCATTGGCATCACCTGGTACACGAACATCTTTCCAGAACTCAGCCCTGAGCTGCTTAATCTCTTCTATAGCAGATGTAAGGCCTTCTTTATTTCGGGCCATGCCACATTTATCCCACATGATCTTACCAAGTCTCTTGTGAAAGTGATCAACCGTTTTGCTGCCTTTAATGCCCATCAGTTTATTAATTTTCTCCTGAACTTCCGCTTCAGCTTTGACAAAGGCTTCATGATCAGTCGGAATGGCCTTGGTACGAATTTCCTTTGAAAGGTAATCGCCTATGGTGTACGGTATCACAAAATAACCATCCGCAAGACCCTGCATGAGGGCAGAGGCGCCCAGCCTGTTGGCTCCATGATCGCTAAAATTTGCTTCACCCAATGCGTATAATCCTGGAATAGTGGTCATCAGATTGTAATCCACCCAGATGCCACCCATGGTGTAATGCACGGCAGGGTAAATTCTCATGGGAACCTCGTAAGGGTCTTCACCGGTAATCTGTTTGTACATATCGAAGAGATTCCCGTATTTTTCCTTGATCACTTCCCGGCCTAGGCGCATGACCTCTTCTTTTGAAGCATTGTGAAGACCTTTTTTGTTGGCTTCAATGCGGCCGTAACGCTCTGTATTGGCGGTAAAATCAAGATAAACAGCCATTTTACTGGCTCCTACGCCGTAACCGGCATCGCAACGTTCTTTTGCGGCCCGGCTGGCAACATCACGCGGCACAAGGTTGCCGAATGCAGGGTACCTGCGCTCCAGGTAATAATCTCTTTCGTCTTCCGGAATTTCGGTAGCCTTGCGGGTATCGCCCTGTTTCTTGGGTACCCATATCCTACCGTCGTTCCGAAGTGATTCCGACATCAGGGTCAGTTTAGACTGATGGTCGCCCGAAACGGGGATACAAGTAGGGTGTATCTGGGTGTAGCAGGGATTTCCGAAGAAAGCACCTTTTTTATGAGCCTTCCAGATGGCGGTCACATTGCTTCCCATTGCATTCGTAGAAAGAAAAAACACATTTCCATAACCGCCGGTACACAGGAGCACAGCGTGTCCGAAATGGCGTTCCAGTTTTCCACTCACAAGATCACGGGCAATTATGCCCCGGCATTTACCCTCAATGTTTACAATATCCAGCATCTCGTGACGGGCCAGAATCTGCACAGCGCCCATGCCTACCTGCCTCTGAAGAGCACTGTATGCACCAAGCAGAAGTTGTTGTCCGGTTTGGCCGGCAGCATAAAATGTTCTTTGAACCTGCGTTCCGCCAAAAGACCGGTTACTTAATGTTCCGCCATATTCACGGGCAAAAGGCACGCCCTGTGCTACACACTGGTCGATAATGCTTCCCGAAACTTCGGCAAGACGGTGAACGTTAGCTTCCCGTGCCCTGTAATCGCCACCTTTAATGGTGTCGTAAAACAAACGGTACACGCTGTCGCCGTCATTCTGGTAATTTTTAGCAGCGTTGATGCCACCCTGAGCCGCGATACTGTGCGCGCGCCGGGGCGAATCCTGAAAATAAAACACCTTAACTTTATATCCCATTTCAGCCAATGACGCTGCTGCCGAAGCGCCTGCCAGGCCGGAGCCAACCACAATAATTTCAAGGCTGCGTTTGTTGGCGGGATTAACGAGGGGAACCGTTGAACGGTATTTGGTCCATTTGTTCTCAAGTGGACCTTCGGGAACTTTCGATGTGAGTTTCGATGATGTAGCCATAATACGACTGTTAAATAAAAGGTTTATTTAACCCAACCCATATACATGCTTATGGGCATCAGGGCAAAGATGAAAGGAATGAGAATGGAGAACCAAACGCCACATCGTTTGATGAGGGGAGTGTATTTCTTGTGGTTAAGTCCAAGCGTCTGGAAGGCAGATTGAAAGCCATGAAGAAGGTGATATGCCAGGGACAACATGGCCAGGCAGTATACCAGCACTACCCAAACCTGTGCGAAAGTTTCCTGCATAACCGCGTAGAGGTTTTCATGCCCGTTCGCATCTTCACCGGGTAATCCTGTGAAACGCGACTTTACCCAGAAATGCGCGAGGTGAATGATCAGAAATATCAGAAGCAGGGTGCCCAGCAAACCCATTGAACGGCTATACCAGCTGGAGCTCACGTTTCCGCCGGGCACTGCATATGAGTCAGGTCTGGCCATACGATTGTTTCGTGTGAGAACAGCGGCCTGTACAATATGCAAAACCAGGCCAAAAAACAGCACCAGCTCCATGATACGGATTAACCAGTTGGTGGCCATAAAATGGCCTCCCGTGTTGAAGGTGAGTCCGCCGTCGTTAAAGAAAATAAGGGCATTGAGAAAACAATGCACTACCAGAAAGGTGATTAAAAACAAACCGGTAATGCCCATCACCAGTTTTTTACCGATAGATGAAGTAAGAAATCCAGAGGAATTGCTCATAGCGAAATGGGATGAATTAACAGATGTGCTGGCAAATGTATTAAGCAATGAGCGCACTATCAAGTTTTGTTGGTGATAAAATGACACCTGTCATGTATCCTCAGTAAAATGCACTTGGGAATTTGCGTATCTCAGCCTATTTGGAACAAGTTTAAACAGGAAACGTCTTCAGCACTTCCCAGGTTTTCCGGAGTTTTAACAAACAAAATGTCGTTACCTGGAATCGTGCAGCGTATGGTCTGCCTGAAAATTCAGCCTGAAGCTCATGGAACAATGGCTTTTTGAGGTCGCGGGAGGCTATGGTGAGGTGCGGGTGAAATCCCCTGTTGTCATCGGCCTCATTAAAAAGATGCAATTCTCGTTTTGCAAACCGGAGGAGGTTTTGATGCAGGTTGTCAAGTTCGGGGTTTTGGATAACATCGATATAAATAACCCTGGGGGCAAAAAAACTGAAATTCTGTAACCCGAGTTCAAAATGGCGACCGGATTGAAATTGGTTCAAGGTGCGTATGAGTTTTTCTTCCTTGTCCTCCTGCCAGACAAAAGGCCTGTGCAGCGTGATGTGCGCAGGGCAACGTAAAGCGCCTTTGAGCCCGAAACGCCTGTACAAGTCCTGCTTCAGATCTTCTACTTCTGAGTAAAATGGTTCTGGGATCACTATGGCCAGGAAGTACTTTTGGGCGGGCATGTGCGGGACTTCTATCCATGAAATTATGCTATTTTTGCGGGATAATAAACGAGTATGCAGATCATTATTCCCATGGCCGGCAAGGGTAAGCGCATGCGCCCTCACACCTTAACCACGGCCAAACCTCTTTTGCCTGTTGCGGGTAAGCCCATTGTACAAAGGCTGGTGGAAGACATCACCAAGGTTTGTGGCCAGAAAGTGGAAGAGATCGCTTTTGTGATTGCACCTGACTTCGGAAAAGACGTTGAAGAAAATCTTGTAAAAGTTGCCCAGTCGCAAGGCGCCAGAGGTAGTATTTATTACCAATCCGAAGCACTTGGCACTGCGCACGCGATCATGTGTGCCAAAGACGCCATAAAGGGAAAAACAGTTGTGGCCTTTGCCGATACACTTTTTAAGGCCGATTTTGTGATGAATACAGAGGAAGAGGGTGTGATTTGGGTACAGAAAATCGAAGACCCTTCGCAGTTTGGCGTGGTAAAACTCGATGCCAGCGGTGTGATCACTGATTTTGTGGAGAAACCCTCAAGTTTTGTAAGTGATCTGGCCATAATCGGAATTTATTATTTCAAAGACGGGGATTACCTGAAGAGCGAATTACAACACCTGCTCGACAACAACATCCGTGAAAAGGGGGAATACCAGCTTACGAATGCCCTTGAGAACATGAAGAAAAAGGGCACAAAGTTTAAGCCTGGCCAGGTAAGCGAATGGCTTGATTGCGGCAACAAAAATTCAACCGTTTATACCAATCAGCGGGTTCTGGAATTCGATAAGGGTAAGGCACACCTTCGCGGCAAAAACGTTGTACTTGAGAACTGCGTTGTTATTGAACCGTGTTATATTGGTGATGGTTCATCGTTCCGAAACAGTGTGATTGGACCCTATGCCAGCATTGGTGCCAACACCTCTATTCATGACAGCCTCGTAAGAAATTCCATCATTCAGAAAGACTGCAGGATAATTCAGGCCAATATTGCGAACAGCATGCTGGGTACAGGCGCAGAGGTCAGGGGGAATGCCATCGATATCAGCATAAGCGATTATTCCCAGGTTATTGTATAAAAGCAAGGGAAATACTTTCCGACTCTTCATTTTGGCATGGGGTCTCATTCTTGTTTCGGCGTGCAAACCGCAGAAATCACTTGTTGAGGCAAGCACACCTGATCGTCGCGAATCAGACAGCAGCAGCATCAGGCAACTGCGGTTTGATTATTATTTTGTGGACGGATGCTCTGAGCGCATGAAAGGCAATTTGCAGGATGCGCTAAAAAGTTTCACCCATTGCAAGGAAATCGATCCGTCAAACCCGGCAGTATACTATGAAATGAGCATGATACACCGCATGCTGGGGTTAAACGATCTGGCTTTGGAAGAAGCCAGGGTTTGTGCGGCCTCGAACCCCGCAAACGAATGGTATCAGCTTTTACTGATAGAATGTCTGCACAGCCTTCACCGGAATAACGAGGCCTTGAAAGTGCGAGAAAAACTGGTCAAGAATTTCCCTGACCACAATGATTTCAAACAGGATTTAGCCTATGATTACGCGATGGCAGGGCAATACAACAAGGCGTTTACGCTTTATGATGAACTGGAAAAAAATGTTGGGGTGAATGAGGAACTGAGCATGAACAAACTCAAACTGCTGAAGAACCTCAATCGTCCGGATGACGCTGAAAAGGAACTAAAAAAACTCATTGCTTCGGCTCCTGAAGAGGCGCTTTATAGGACATACCTTGCCGAGTTCTATATGGATCAGAAGCAAAACGAAAAGGCCAAAGCGCTTTACGACACCTTATTGCTCATGGATCCAGACAACCCCTCGGTGCATCTTGCCCTCCATGATTATTACAGTATGAGGGGAGAAAGTGAGTTAGCGTTTACTCACCTCAAGACGGCTTTTCTGAACCCGGAACTGGATGCGGATGTTAAAACAGGCATACTTATTTCATATCTCGAACAAAGCGGAGATTCTCCTGAATTCAGGGAAAAAGGACGTGAGCTCACACTGGCCCTTATCCGGGTACATCCGCAATCACCTGAGGCCAATGCCATTTATGCAGAGTATCTTCTAAGAGATCAGAAAACAGAAGAAGCCGCAACTTATTTTTACAAAGCCGCAACACTCAACACAGGCAATTTCAAGGTTTGGGAAAATCTGTTACTGGCTGATATCGACCTTTTGCGGATGGACTCACTTGAAAGACATAGCGCTATGGCTATGGAGCTCTTTCCGGGTCAGCCCATTGTGTATTATTACAACGGGTACGCCAATGTGCAGAAAAAAAACTATAAAAAAGCGCTGATCGCCTTAAATGATGGGATTTCCGTGGTGAGTGGAAACAACAATCTTCTTCTGAAACTTTGTTCTCTGGCCGGGGACGCCGCATATTATAACGGCGACGCCCCGCGTGCCTTTGCATATTATGGCGAGGCGCTGAAAGTTGATCCGGATAACACCTATGTGCTGAACAATTACGCTTATTTTCTGGCATTGCGTAAAGAAGAACTTCAATACGCCGAACGATTGTCAAAACACAGTCTGGACCTTAAACCAGAAGAAAAAAACTATATGGATACTTACGGCTGGATACTATATCAGCAGGCAAGGTACAGTGAAGCCGAATTCTGGCTGTCAAAAGCAGCTTCAACTCAGCCTCCCAACGCAGCTATACTCGAACATTATGGTGACGCTTTGTTCCGTAATGGAAAAGCGGATAAGGCTCTGGAGCAATGGAAAGGTGCCAAAACAGCCGGATCCAACTCTGAAGAACTGCAGAAAAAGATACGATGCAAATGCCTCAATGATTAAACACACGCTATACAAATCAGGAACACTGCTGAGCCTTTCATTCATGCTGGTCGTACTTTCGTCGTGCAAGCATCCGAAACATCTCAGAAAAACGGAGCATGCCGAAAAGACAGAAATCGACAGTCTTGCCGGTAAATGCAAGCTGGATTACAAGAATGCCAAAGCGCTTAGCCGATTAATGGGCGATAGTGAACTTAAATTCGATTGGATATTTGCCAAGGCAAATGTTGAATCAAAAATAGACGACAAGGAGGAGAGTTTTGATATCCGTATAAGTGCCCGAAACGACAGCGCTATGTTAGTGAATATACAGTATGTACTGGGTATCAATGTGGCCAAAGTGCTGATCACACTGGATTCGGTAAAATTTGTAGATTACATTCACAAAACCTATTTCAAAGGAGACTTTCAATACATCAATGATATGCTCAACACCGAGCTTGATTTTGATTTGCTTCAATCTGTGTTATTCGGGAACAGTGCGGAATTTTATGATGATGATAAACGACTCAAACCTGTAACCAACCGTGAAAATTGTTATTATATGCTCAGCAGCGAGCGTAAGAAGAGGCTGAAAAGAATACAGATGGGTGTGGATAGTCTGGCAGAAGATCTTCAAACATTGAGCCTTGATCCAGAAACTTTCAAGATATTCAGAAATGAATTTGTGCAGTCTTCAACCGGCAGGAAATTCATTGCCGGTTACAGCGATTTTGGCAGCCGCGACAGCGTTTATGCACCGTACCGTGTTGATATTGACATACTGGCGCAAAAGGAAGCCCACCTCAAAATTAAGTATGTTCGCATTGAGAAGAACACGCCGCAAAAGCTCGGCCTCAATATTCCAGCGAAATACGATGCCATCCAGATCCGGAAAAAATAGACAGGTCCTTTGTCTGATCCCTCTTTTTGTTTTTTTGTTATGCTTCCCTTCTGGTGTGGAGGCACAGCCCAGGAACAGTAAAAAGGACCTTGAGAACCGCAAGAAAAAGATCAACGAAGAAATCAATCAGATCAACTCCTTGTTACGGGAAACCAAGGCGAATAAAAAGAACTCCCTTGGAACCCTCATGAACATTAACATAAAACTCGAAAAGAGGCGTGAACTCATAAACACCATCAATGCCGAAATACGGGTTTTGGACAAGGAAATCGGGGTAAACGAAAACGAAAGCAAGCGCCTCAGAAACAACCTTGAGAAACTGAAGAAAGAATATGCACGTATGATCGTGGTAGCCCAAAGAAATCAGGATGCTTATTCATCTCTGATGTTTGTGTTTGCCGCAGAAGATTTTAACCAGGCTTACGCGCGACTGAAGTACATGCAGCAATATTCAGGGTTCCGTAAAAAACAAGCTGGGGAGATCATGACAGCGCAAAGTGAGTTAATCTCGAAACTTAACACACTCAAATCGCAACGTGAGGAGAAAAACAGTCTACTGGGAAATGAACAAAGCGAGAAAAAACAACTTGACCAGGAAAGAGAGGAACAGGAAGAAGTGCTTGGCGAATTGAAGCGTAAAGAGAAAGACCTCAAGTTGAAACTCGAAAAAAAGAAAGAAGATGCAGTGCAACTCCAATTGGCCATTAAGCGTCTGATCGAAGAAGAGATCCGCCGTAAGGCAGAAGAGGCCGAACGGGAATTACGGGAGAAAGAAAGAAAAGAAAAAGAAGAGCTGGCCAGAACGGAGAAAAAGAAAAAAGGCGAAGGAAAAACAAAACCCCCTCTTAAGGAGAACGAGACCGCAAAAGGAGGGGAAGTAAAACCCGAGACCAAAAGCACAATACCCGGCCTGAGCTCAGAAGCTCTTGCGCTAGGTACGGAGTTCTCAAGCAACAGAGGACGTTTGCCCTGGCCTGTTGAGAAGGGTATCATCTGTGAAACATACGGAGAACACGAACATCCCGCCATCAAAGGATTCATGATGTTTAACAGTGGGGTTGAAATATGCGCCAGCAGGGGCACACAAGCCAGAGCAGTTTTTGAAGGTGAAGTAACGGGAATTGCCATTTCACCCACCGGCGGAAAACTGGTAATCATCAGACACGGCGAATACCTGAGTGTTTACAGCAACCTCGATGATGTGCTTGTAAAAACAGGACAAAAGGTAACTGTGAAACAGGCCATCGGTACTGTGATGTACGATGAAGGCGAAGATAAAACCTCAATGAATCTTCAGATCTGGAAAGGTCAAAAAACCATGGATCCAGGCTCCTGGCTGATCAATGCCAGGTAATGACCGTCATTTTCCCAGATGCTCCAGCATGTTTTTAACCAGAGCCGGAAGGTTATAGCGCTCTTTCCAGCCCCAATGCGCTCTCGCTTCGGCATCGTTGATGCTCCTGGGCCAGCTGTCGGCAATGTCTTGTCTGAAATCGGGTTTGTATGAAATTCGAAATTCAGGGATGTGTTTTTTGATTTCGCCGGCAATTTGTTCCGGTGTAAAACTTATACCGGATAAGTTATAACTTCCCCGTATTTTTATTTTGTCTGCAGGAGCGTGCATAATTTCTATGGTGGCCCGGATGGCATCTTCCATATGCATCATAGGTAATGCGGTTTGAGGGCCAAGAAAACACTCATAATGACCCTTTTTCAGGGCTTCATGAAAAATATGCACGGCATAATCGGTTGTACCCCCACCAGGCGCACTCTTCCAGCCAATTAGTCCGGGATATCGGAGACTCCGAACATCTACACCATGTTTCTGGTGGTACCATTCGCACCAGCGCTCACCAGCCTGTTTGCTGATCCCATAGATGGTACTGGGCTCCATCACGGTGTATTGCGGGGTGTTTTCTTTCGGCGTGGTGGGTCCGAAAACTGCTATGGAACTTGGCCAGTATACCTGGCGGATGTGTTTTTCTCTGGCCAGTTCGAGCACATGAAAAAGACTCTCCATGTTTAGTTTCCAGGCCATCATGGGCTTTTGTTCGCCAGTCGCAGAGAGCAGGGCCGCGAGGTGATAGACCTGGGTTATGCCGTTCTTTTTTACCAATTGAAAGAGCCCTTCCTTATCAAGTGCATCAAGCTGGTTAAAATTATAGGATGCTAACTGTGGGGCAGTTTTCAGATCACTGGCATAGATCTGAGAGGGACTGTAAAGTTGCGCGAGGTTCTCGCAAAGTTCAAGTCCGATCTGGCCACCTGCCCCGATCACTAATATCTTCTCTTTGGCGTCTGACATGGTTTTTCAGCCTTTGGTTACAGGTAAATTACTAACTTTGCAAACGTAAATATAATTTTTGAATTCCCCGGAATTCAGGGCCTTGTTTACACGCGATAATATAACCTGCAATTATTTTTATCCGAATAATGACCCAACTCGTTAACCGAATCGATAAAAACGTTCTGAAGCAACGTTTGAAAGAGGAGAAGATCCTCAGAAAAACCGTTTCCTTTTACCGCTACGTCAACATTGACGAACCGGGAATTCTGCGCGATGAACTTTACAAATCCTGGTCCGCACTTAACTGTTTTGGCAGGATATACCTGGCCAAAGAGGGTATTAACGCCCAGATGAGTGTGCCTGCAGACCGATGGGAGGACTTTGTGAAGCAGCTTTACGCGATAAGTTATTTTGAAAATGTACCGTTTAAACATGCAGTTGATGGCAACGGCAAATCGTTTTATAAACTCATCGTTAAGGTCCGAAAAAAAATTGTAGCCGATGGCATTGAAGACCCCGGCTTCGACCCCTCCAAAACCGGCCGATACTTAAATGCTGTTGAATTTAACAAGGCTCTTGAAGACAGCAATAGTATCGTAATAGACATGCGGAATCATTATGAAAGCGAAGTAGGGCGATTTGAAAGAGCATTTTGTCCCGATGCAGACACTTTCAGGGAAGAATTACCACTTGTGATTGAACACCTTAAAGGAAAAGAAGATAAAAAAATTCTGATGTATTGTACCGGGGGCATTCGTTGTGAAAAGGCCAGTGCCTATTTCAGGCATAAAGGATTCAAGGACGTGAATCATTTGCAAGGGGGCATCATACAATATGCTAAAGATGTGCGCGAACAACAGCTTGAGAGCAAATTCAAAGGCATCAATTTTGTTTTTGATGAACGCATTGGAGAGCGCATCACTAACGATGTGTTAAGCACTTGTCACCAGTGCGGAGCGCCATGTGACAGGCATGTGAACTGCAGAAACAACGATTGTCACCTGCTTTTTATACAATGTACTGCCTGTGAGGAAAGCATGAAAGGTTGTTGTACACACGAATGTTTAAGAATAACTGAACTTCCGGAAGCGGAGCAAAAAAAGCTGCGAAAGGGACGGGTAAAAAACGGACCTGAATGCCTCGCCGTGTACAAAAGCCGCTTACGCCCGAATCTGAAAGAGATCCTCAAAAAAGAATTAACTTTAGGATTGAAATGAATAGAATTCTATACTATATCAGCATATGCATCTGCGTGGTGTTTTTAAGCGCCTGTGAGAAAACAAAAAACCAGGTGAATCAAGCTACTGAATTCACAATGGATTACAGTACGAACATTAGTTTGCCGGCGCCAGTCTCCACAGTAAATTTGTCTGTTCCGGTAGATTATACCACGCCTGATATACCAACCGGTTCAGCCACGCGATTTGCTTCTGAAGGCACCACTAAAGACCTGATTGATGATATAAGCCTTACCAAATTTAACATTTCCACAACAGGCAGTAATCTCGATTTTCTGAAGTCCATTAACATCAGCATCAAGGCTACAGGACTGGCTGAGACAGCAGTGGCCAGCAAAACACTCATACCATCCGGAATTACAAATGTTTCAGCCGACCTGAGCCAGGCCAATATCAAAGAATATATATTTAAGGACAACATACAGTTCAAGCTAAGTATTGTTGTAAATGCAAATCAAACCGGGACCCAAACGCTCAAACTCGATCAAAGCGTGACCGTAAAGGGTAAAAAGATCAAATAAATACTATGCCAATCTACCATAAATTGGGCAACATACCCCAGAAACGACATGTGGTGTTTCAATCGCCACAGGGCAAACATTATTACGAACAACTCTTCGGCACCGAGGGTTTCAGTGGAATGCAATCAATACTTTATCATGTACACCGTCCAACCCAGGTGAAGGAGATCCTGAAGTCCTATCCTGTACAACCCAAAATCGCCATCGAAAAAAACATAAAGGCTTTGTTACTGAAAGGATTTCAGGTAAAGTCGGCAGATGATGTACTGGAAAGCAGGAAAACACTTTTGGTGAACAGCGACTGCGCCATTGCCCTGGCTGCTCCGCGCAAAAGCCAGAACGATTATTTCTACAAAAATGCCGATGCTGATGAAATGATCTTTGTGCATAAAGGCAATGGTAAGCTGAAGACTTTTATGGGTAACATTTCTTTCAAAGAAGGCGATTACCTCATTATACCGAGGGGCATGATTTATCAATTGCATTTCGATGGCAGCGACAACCGCCTTTTGTTTTGTGAAAGCCACTCACCGTATTATACACCAAAACGCTACAAGAACTCACAGGGACAACTTTTGGAACACTCTCCTTTTTGCGAAAGAGACTATCTCCTGCCAACTGAATTGGAGGTGCATGATCAGAAAGGGGATTTCCTGATCAAAATGAAAAAAGAAGGCATGATGCATGAAGTGGTGTATGCCACGCATCCATTTGATGTGGTGGGATGGGATGGATACAATTTTCCCTGGGGCATGAGTATTCACAATTTTGAACCCATCACCGGAAGGGTCCATCAACCCCCGCCTGTACACCAGACCTTTGAAACCAGCGCCTTTGTGGTTTGCAGTTTTGTACCCCGTTTATACGATTACCACCCCCAGGCCATACCTGCGCCTTACAACCACAGTAATATTGACAGCGATGAAGTGCTGTATTATGTTGCTGGCGATTTCATGAGTCGCAACAATATTGAGCAAGGCCATATCACCCTGCACCCTAAAGGCATCCCACACGGTCCGGCTCCGGGAGCTATGGAGAGAAGCATAGGCCAGAAAGACACTCAGGAATTAGCGGTGATGATCGACACCTTTAGACCATTAATGGTTACCGAAGAAGCAATGAAAATTGATGACGGAAAATATTATAAGAGCTGGGTAGAGTAGATTCCGGTTTTATGAAGATTTGGTAAAACCGAACTTCAATGTCTTGAATAACCCAACAATGGCCTGATCATTTCGAGCTTGGCGTTAGCCAGAACAGATGCTTTTTTCTCTCCGATTTCAAGTTCTTTTTCCAGAAGAGAGGTATTGTTAATGAGCTCGGCGTATTTACTTCTTTGCACTTTAAATTTGTCCAATATTAATTCAAACAACTCCGTTTTGGCGTGCCCGTAACCATAACCCCCCTTAAGGTAGTTCTGGCGCATGGTGCTGGTTTGCTCAGGTGAAGCCAAAAGGGCAAAGAGTTTAAAGGCATTACAGGTGTCGGGGTTTTTGGGTGCTTCAAGAGCCGTGCTGTCAGTAACAATACTCATGACAATTTTTTTCAAGTCTTTCTCCGGTAAAAAAATATTGATGAAGTTGTTATAACTTTTGCTCATTTTTTGTCCATCTGTTCCGGGCACAATCATAACCCGCTCATCTACTAAGGCTTCAGGAACAACAAACACTTCTTTCCCAAGTTTATGGTTTACGGTGCCGGCAATGTCAGCCGTTATTTCAAGATGCTGAACCTGATCCTTGCCCACCGGTACCATATGTGCGTCGTAAAGCAATATGTCTGCTGCCATTAAAACAGGATAGGTGAACAAACCGGCATTCACATCACTGAGCCGTTCACTTTTATCCTTGAAAGAATGGGCATTGGCCAGCATGGGAAATGGCGTGAAGCAATTCAGGTACCAGGTAAGTTCAGTCACCTGTGGTACACGGCTTTGCCGGTAGAAAATGGTTTTTTGCGTATCGAGGCCAAATGCCAGCCAGGTTGCTGCCACGGCGTATGTGCTTTCGCGCACAAAAGCGGCGTCTTTAACTGCTGTGAGTGTGTGAAGGTCGGCAATAAAGAACAAGCTTTCGAGGTCGGGTTTTTTACTGAGCCCAATGGCAGGTAATATGGCACCAAGAATGTTGCCCAGGTGGGGAATGTTGGTGCTTTGAATGCCGGTTAAAATTCGTTTCATAAAGCGTATAAAGTTAAGTATTCCGCGGTATCATATCAGACCTGTCAATACTTTTCTAATTGCAGTTCAACCAGGTGAGGCAACCGGCGCGATGAACGAATACTTCAGACTCCCATTGCCGGTTTGGCTTTACCGTAAATAGCAACCAAGGGGCCTCCCGCATATTCAGCTTTTTCAGGGCCAGCCAGGAAAGACCTCGCTGATCTGGGAAACCAATTCTGGAATCAGATAAAACCAATGGCATTTGCACAACGTTCCCCGTCCATGGCAGCACTCATAATGCCTCCTGCATAACCAGCGCCTTCACCACATGGGAATAAATTATGCAGTTGAGGATGATGCAGCCTGTCTTTATCGCGTGGAATTCGCACAGGGGTTGATGTTCGGGACTCAACGCCTACGATTACAGCTTCTGAGCTGAGGTATCCCCGCATTTTTTGACCGAATGTTTTAAACCCATGCTTCAAAACAGTCCCTATTTTGGAGCCCAGAACATCCAGGAGATTGGCAGACACGATTCCGGGCTGGTAACTACAATCTGGCAAAGACGAACTGTTTTTACCCTGCACAAAATCAGTAAGACGCTGGGCCGGTGCACTTTGTTTGTAACCACCCAATTGCCAGGCCCGGTGTTCAAGTTCTTTCTGTAATTCCAGTCCGGCCAGCGGCCCCATATGTTGGTACCGGGTAAAGTCGTGCAAACCGAGGCCTACAACAATTCCGCTGTTGGCAAAGGGGTTGTTTCGCTTGCTTGGACTCCAGCCGTTTGTAACCACTTCGTCTTGTTTGGTGGCGCAGGGCGCAATGATGCCACCCGGGCACATGCAGAATGAATACACGCCCCGATTTTCTACCTGGCTCACCAGGCTGTAACTCGCGGCCGGCAGATAATGCCGGAGTTCAATCAAAGACGCCTTGTCTTGGCAATGGTATTGAATGCTGTCGATGAGTTCCTGGGGGTGCTCGGCTCTCACACCCATCGCAAATGGTTTGGCTTCCAGTAGAATATTCTTGTTGTGAAGTAACTCATAAATATCACGTGCAGAATGACCTGTTGCGAGAATAAGGTGCTGGACAGGGATATCGTTCTGCACACCTGAAGTGCTGACGGAAACACTTACGATCTTCCCATCTTGCTGTGTAAAATCAAGCAATTTGGAGTTGAATTGTATCAGCCCACCATGTTTCAGTATCGTCTGGCGAATGTTTTGGATCAGCTGCGGTAGCTTGTTGGTGCCAATGTGTGGATGCGCATCCACAAGAATTTCAGAAGAGGCGCCGTGGTATACCAGGGTACGTAATATTTTTTCTACATCACCCCTTTTGGTAGAACGCGTGTAGAGCTTACCATCACTGTATGTACCAGCTCCACCTTCACCGAAGCAATAGTTACTTTCAGGGTTCACTTCCTGTAATCTGTTTATTGCGGCCAGATCACGTCGTCTGGCCTGCACGTCTTTTCCCCGCTCGAAAACAATGGGGCGGATGCCCCTTTCCAGACATCTCAAAGCAGCGAACAAACCGGCAGGGCCCGCACCGATGATGTGACATAAGCTTTTTGATTCTGACACGTTCTGATATGCGGGTTCAAACCGGGGCTCTTCCGGACTGTTTGTTTCAGAGACCAGAACACTAAGGTTGATCCTGATCGACTTTCCGCGTGCGTCAATGCTCCGCTTGATAACTTTAAAATACAGTGGTTTGTCGGGATCCGTGCCCAGTTCCTGATGCAGGGCGTCTTTGATCAGCACTGAGTCGGAAGCTGAGCGGGGACTTAATTGCAGGAGAATTTTTCTGGTCATCGCTGGGAAGAGTTTTAGTCTTCAATCAGGCTGCAAGTTAAACAATTAGTTACCGTCTTCACAAAGCCCGAACACTGTGAAAATGTTATGACTTAACCTTCAAATGTTAGGGTGAACAAAACCATGCGTGAACGAACTTTATCAATGCTGTTCGAAAACACATTGTTGCTGGGAACGAGAAGGTTTTTTGTGCCAATGAGCAATTTAAGCTCGAGGCCGAATTTGAAATATTCGAGATAAAAATCTACTCCGGTACCAGCACTGTAAAAATAATCATCGCGCTGCAGTTTAAGATTGTCATCAAGCTGGTTCGCACCTCCCGAGGAAGCCGTACCGGCTTTTTTCCGGGCTGTAAGGTCGAGTGAATAACCACCGCCTCCAATCACATAGGCGCTGAAGTTCCCCGTTCGCTTGGATTGCAGCTTTACTTCAAGGGGAAAGACCACCAGTACCGATTCAAGTGTTTTTTCGTAGATCTTGCTGCTGTCCCGATCTTGGGTTTCGAGCGTGTAAACAATTTTTCTATCGCTGAAAGTGATGTTGGGGGTAAAACGCAGACGGATGTAATGCTGCAGGCGCGCATCTGCAACCAGTCCAAGGCCAAAATTAGGGGATGATTTGGGGTACACGGTTTTCACCCAATAACGCGTGTTGGCAATTACAGTATCTGGTAATTCGGAGTTGGGGCGTGGTTCGATTCTGAATGAGCTCTGATTGCCTGAAATGGTAAATCCGAAGTGCAGTTTCCGGCTGTAAAATCTGGGCAAATTAACAGAATACCCGTCGCTTTCCTGAGAAAACACAAGGTGTACGAAGGCCATAAAAATGATTATCAGGCGATGCCTTTTCAGAAAAAGCTGAACGATTGTGCTGCGTTAAAATTGTGTAAAGGTATTGATTTTGACGAGTTTAATTGGCCTGCGGGGCTCAGAAATTCAGTTAAATTTGCACTCTCATGGAAATACAAGTTTTGAAATCCAAACTTCATGGTGTAACGGTTACACAAGCCGAACTGGATTATATTGGCAGTATCACAATCGATGAAGACCTTATGGATGCCGCTAATCTTATAGAGAATGAACAGGTGCACGTGTTGGATAAAAACAATGGTCAGCGAATCGTAACCTATGTGATTAAAGGTGAGCGGGGCAGTGGCGTGATCTGTATTAACGGCCCTGCAGCACTCAAAGTGTTGAAGGGAGATGTTGTGATAGTGCTTTCGTACGCGAACATGGAATTTGAAAAAGCCAAAACCTTCAGGCCCTGGGTGGTGTTTCCGGATACGGCTACCAATAAGCTGAAACCATAATATGTCAGGAAGCAAAAAGCGTTCTGTACTTCAGTTCCTGCTCCTTTTAAGCGTTGGACTTCTGCTGGTATGGCTTTCTCTAAAACAGGTAGCCCCTGAAAAAGACAACATCATCAGGTCTTTTCAGAACGCCGATTATTTCTGGGTTGGAATTTCAATGTTCATTGCTTTTTTGAGTCATTTTTTCAGGGCCTTGCGATGGAATGATTTACTCATACCCACAGGCCACAGAACCAGATTACTGAATGCGATGAGCCATGTATTTATTGGATACTTTGCAAATTATGGTATTCCGCGCATGGGAGAAGTTAGCCGGTGTACACTAGCGGCAAAGTACGACAAGGTTCCGTTTGAAATTGGTTTTGGCACAGTGATAACCGAACGCATAGTGGATTTTTTCCTGTTCCTCATCATTTTTGTGATCACGCTGGTTTTGCAGTTCAATGATCTGATTGGTTTGGCAAACAAACTTGTTTTTGATCCTTTGAAAAGCAGGCTGAGCGGCATTTCCGATCATCCGGGGCAAATTATTATACTGACTATGGGGCTTGTGGTATCGTTTGCACTGATCTTGTTTTTCCGGAAAAGAATTTCCGGCTTGCTTAAGGGTAAACTCGGCGGAATGCTCAAGGGTATGGGTGAAGGGATAGGTTCGGTGCGCAAAATGAAGCGCCCCCTGCGTTTTGTACTGCTTAGTGTACTCATATGGCTTTCGTATTTTTATTCGCTTTATACTTGTTTCTTTGCCCTTGATGGCACCAGTCAGCTTAGCCAGGGGCAGGGACTGACCTTGTTGCTCTTCGGCACATTTGGTGTAATTTTCTCACCGGGCGGCCTGGGGGCCTATCCTCTGATACTTTACGGTATTCTGCATGGCACCTATGGTCTGGATGAAGTCTCTTCCTTTGCTTTACCCTGGCTTGCCTGGACGGCTCAGTTTATACTAATTGTTCTGTTTGGTCTTTTGAGTTTGCTCTTTTTGCCATTATACAACAGAAAAAAGCATGTACCACAAGCAGCTTAAACAAAAGATCCAAAGCCTTGAATCTCTTTTGCCAAAGGTGAAAGACGTACAGGAGAGAGGTGGCAAGGTTGTGTTCACCAACGGTTGTTTTGACATTGTGCATCCAGGGCATGTGGACTACCTGGCACAGGCACGCGACCTGGGCGATTTCCTGGTCCTGGGCTTAAACACCGATGCTTCGGTTAAAAGACTGAATAAAGCTTTGAACCGGCCGGTGAATGACGAGTTCAGCAGGGCCCTGGTGCTGGCCGGACTGGCCTCGGTTGATGCCATTGTGCTTTTTGATGAAGAAACACCGTATGAACTTATTCGTGCCTTGAAACCAAATGTATTGGTGAAAGGCGATGATTATAAACCCGAACAGATTGCGGGCTACGACATTGTGAAGGCTAATGGGGGAGACGTGATCACAATCCCGTTTTTGAAGGGATATTCAACCACCGCGTTGATCAGGAAAATCAGGGAGTAGCCTACTTTTCCAGAATCTTGAACTCCGTTCTCCGGTTGTTCTGACGACCGGTTTCGCTGTCGTTCTTATCAATGGGTTTAGATTCTCCGTAACCTTTTGCAATCAATCTCGTGCCATTGATGCCTTTGTTGATGAGGTATTCGGTAACAGCATTGGATCTGTTTTCACTCAGCTTCTGGTTGTAGTCGGGGCTTCCGATATCATCCGTGTGGCTTGCGATCTCTACTTTCAGTTTGGGGTTATCGTTGAGGAGTTTTACAAGACGCGAGAGCTCTGCAGCAGACTCAGGTCTGATTTTGGATTGGTCAAAGTCAAAGAAGATGTTTTTCAAGACCACACTGTTGCCCACTTCCAGTTTTTTAAGTTTGATGTCGAGTACGAATTCCTGGAACTGCATGGTGTCGGGCAAATTGAAATTTTCAGAGTGAAACAAATAACCTTCTTTTTTCACTGCAATGCCATAATTAAACCCACTCGGCAGCGTCACGAGATATTTGCCTGTGCTGCTGTTTGATTTAAAAGTAGCTAACACCAGATTCTTATCATTGTTCACCAGATCGATCTGGGATTCCAGCGCTTTTGCACTTTCCGCATCGCTGACTACGCCTTTCAGGATGGTTAAACGCGCTGAATTCAAGGCAACCTGAGATTCTGTTTTAAGATTGTTAACAGGATTAGCCCGTACGGAAATCAGTTGATCCTGTGTATTGAGAATTGGCGTTTTTTCAGGACCCAGAAAGGTGATGCGGTATATATCCTTTTCGCCATATCCCCCGGTTTTGGATGAGGCGAAATACGCCCTGTTACCGCTTCCGCTCACCACAAAAAACACATCGTCATCGGGCCCGTTTATTGGATAACCCAGGTTTTCGGGCTTTTGCCATTGTCCGTTCACGAGGGTTGTTTTGAAAATATCGTAACCACCCATGCTGTTGTGCCCCTTACTGCTAAAATACATGGTAACCCCGTCGGGATGAACAAAGACTGCTTCTTCGGCATATTTCGTGTTAATGGTAGTGCCTATGTTTTTAGCTGGACCCCATTCCCCGTTAATATCGATCTCACTGTAATAAATATCCCTGTCGCCTATACCGCCGTCTTTATCGCTCACAAAATACATGCGTTTACCATCATAACTCAAGCTCACGCTTGATTCATGATACTTGGTGTTTATGTTCTTGTTCATATGAACCGGAGGCTCCCAATCTAAACCAAACAACACGCTTTCGTAAAGATCACCACCGTCTCTTTCCACATGCCGGTAAACGTATAACTTGTTTCCGTCGGGAGATAAACCTGCCGCAGCATCGTGGTCTTCGGTATTCACATTTTTACTGAGGGGTTTCGAGCTTTGCCATTTTCCATTTGATTTAACAGATGAATAGATGTCTTCATAATAACCGTTATCTGTTGGGTCACGCCTTCCGCCTGTTGAGTTTGGGCGGCGTGCGGTGAAAATAATGGTTTCTTCATCCGTAGAAATCGAAGGTCCGTATTCAGGATACTGGGTGTTGATGCCCGGCCCCAGATTATCAACGAAAACCCGTTCTGGTTTAGCGATAAAAAGTTTGCCGTATTCGCATTCCTGAATTTTTTTCTTCACATCCTCGATAGAACTTGCATTGCTTTTCGCCCGCAGTTTCAGAAAATCATAATACTCCTGATAATGTTTTATGGCTTCATCCCATTTGCCATTCAGGTGGTAAGACCAGGCTAACCAAAAGCGAAGGTCGTCTTCAGTATTAGCATTCAAGGTATAGGCCTTCTCAAAATAGTCCAAAGCTTCTTTGCTGATGGGATCGGTGATAAACCATATCAGACCAAGCATGTAATTGAGTTGGGCGTTTTTGGGATTAAAGCGGTTGGCATCGTTGAGTGGAGAAAGTGCAGCCCGGAAATTCTGAAAACCTGCTTTCTGGAAATCGTAGAAGCTCACAGGGTAAAACTTCCTCAATGCAAAATAACTTTTACGAAAGTCCATCAGTTCCTGTTTCCCGTTGGTGAAAAACTCTGTGCCCACTTCCAGTTTATGTCTGGCCTCTTTGAATTCATCTTTTTTACCGGGAAAATTCTCTTTTACAAAGTCTACATTCTGCGACCTGCAAACCAGGGTCAACATCAAACAGGTGATAACAAAACCAAAATAACTCAGAAATTTGTGACCTATCAACTTAATCATTGCAGGTTGAATTGATAAAAGTTTTCACGGATTGAACCCCCAATTCCAGCGCTCTGTGCCAGTCATCACATGAACCTTGTTCCTCCCTCAGCATCTGGCGCGCAATGCCCCGATTGTAATAAGCCGCGCCATTTCTTGCGTTGATTTCAATTGAACGTGAGGCATAGTCGCGCGCTTTTTTGAAGTCTTTGTTTTTTATAGCAACAGAAGCCAGATTGTTCAGCGCGGAAAAATTTCTGGGATCTTTTTTTACAACTTGCTCAAAATCTTCGCGCGCAGCGTCCAGGGCGTTGTTCTCCAGATAAGTTGCGCCTCTGTTATTAAGCGCAACGAGATAATTCGGATCTTTCTGCAGGGCCATACTGTAGTATGTTAGTGCCTTTTCGAATTGTTTTGCCGATCTGAATGCCGAACCAAGGTTATTGAAAATAAACACATGGCTTGAATCAATACTGATTGCCTTGCTGTAGTCTTTTATTGCGGCTTCCGTTTCCTGCAAAGCGAGATGAACACTGCCCCGGTCGTTGTATGCAAAACAATAATCTGGTTTGTTTTCAATAGCCAGGTTATAATACTCAAGTGATTTTTTATAATCTCCCGATTCAAAGTACAGCATTCCTTTATAATATGCGGCTTCAGGGTGTCCGGGCTTTAACTTAAGACATTGGTCAAGCGCTACATGCTGGCTGTCGGTTTCATTCAAACCCTGATAAATAAGGCTTTTATTAAAGGGGTACTCCGGATTTTCGGGATTGTAGTGAATGGCGGAATTGATATCCATCAGCGCTTCAGGGTATTTTTTCAACTGACTGAAGGCAATTGCCCTGTTGGCATAACCCTTATCAAAGGCGGGTTTTTTAAGGAGGCAACTAGAAAACAGATTAATGGCCAGTTGATATTCTCCCTTCTGCATAAGTTCAATGCCGAGGTTGTAATTCTGCTCGGCTTCCTGATCGGGGTTTTGGGCCAGATTAACTTTCACAGTGTCTTGTGCCCTGCTTGCCATAGTGGCCAGCAGAAAGAGGAAACACAGCGCTCGAAGCAAAAACTTTTGGCTCATCATTTAAAAGTAGACAAAACCCTGTTCCGGGAACCCGGCAGGTAAGCAGAGTTCTAAACAGCTGTATTTTAATAAAAAAGCCTACTTTTAAAAGTAGAATGAAGTCAAATATTCAACTGTTTTTTCTCGCCTTCATTTTTGGCTCCGGTGCTTTGTTGAAAGCCCAGGGCAATCTTGGGGGCTACCTTAAGGATAGGGCCAAAGACGCCCAGCAAAAAGCCAAGGAGAAGGCCCTGGAAAAAGGCACAGAGAGCCTTGAAAAGCAGAAGGACGAGTACGACGCCAGCAATTTTAATTACGCCATTTGTTTTATTGATAACAGCAGCGTATTCGAAGCCGGAGAAAAAGGCAATGCTTTTGCTTCGAATTTGCTCGGTGGAGCCAAATTACTGAACAAGGAGGAGAAAAGTGTTGAAGAACGCGCATACACCAACCTGAAGAACGGCGAAATGCTGATGGCGGGGAATAAATTCTACCTGGCCGAACAGAGCTTTAAACTCGCCAAACTTTTATATGAACAGGCAGGAAAAACCAGTTCTGATAATTACGCACAAACCGTTAGTGATTTGGGCTTATTGTACCAAACCCGAGGCCGGTTCAACAAGGCTAAAATGTATCACGAACAAGCCCTTGATCTGAGAAAAAAGGGACAGAACAAGGACATGCTGCTTGTCTCGATGAATAATTATTCGGTTTGGAAAAAAGAGAGCGGCATGTTCACAGAAGCCGAATCCGACTTCAAATCAGCCATTGATTTTGCGCGCAACCTCAACAACCAACTGGGCCTGGCCCTGATTCTGAATAATCTGGCCATGACCAACGCTGACATGAGCAAGATGAAGGAAGCAGAATTAAATATGCAGAGCGCTCTAAGTGAAGCTTCAAAGATTTTGGAACAGGAAGCGACGAATTTTATCAAACTCAGAATTAACCTGGCCTGCATTTACCGGATGCAGAAGAAATATAAGGAAGCCGAGGAAATTTATCTGTCGGCCATTGCAGCCAAAGAAAAGAAACTCGGTGCTCACCCCGACCTGGCCCAGCTCAAAAAGGGACTGGCCCAGCTTTATATGGACATGGGTAAAATGCAGGACGCCGAAAAACTACTGCTCAGTGCGTTTGACATTCAAAAACGCAAACTGGGAGAGAACAATCCGGCTACGCTGGCCACAGAACAGGAACTGGCCAATTATTACCGATTCACAGGCTTGAATGCGAAAGCCGCTGAGCATATTACAAAGGTAGTAAGTAAAAAGAAAACGGTTTATGGCGAGGCGCATCCCAATTATGTTCAGGCACTCGAAGACCTCGCGCTCACACAATGGCAGGCAAACAAAGTAACCGAAGCCGCAGCCAACTATAAAACTGTCATTGATAACAGTCTCAATTTCATTAACACCTATTTTGACGCATTGAATGAAAATGAGAAAACCCAATATTGGGATCGTACAAGCAATCGTTTGCAGCGATACTTTGCATTTGCCGCAAGCACCTGGAAAAAGCAAAACGGCTTGCTCGAAGACTTCTACAGCAACTGCATCAACACAAAGGGGTTTCTGATCACAAATTCTTCTAAAATCAGAAACTCAATTGTTTCAGGCAATGATGAAGGTCTTAAACAAAACTATCAGGACTGGCTGGAAACGAAAGAAAACCTCAATCTAGCTTATCAGATGAGCAAGGAGGAACTGGAACAGGAAAAGGTTAATCTCGACAGCCTGAAGAAAAGGGAGGATGAGCTGGAACGGATTTTATCCCAAAAGAGTGCCTTGTTTAAGTCGGCGCAGGAAAAAGCCCTTGTAAAATCGTCGGATATACAGGCCCGTTTAAGCGAAGGAGAATGCGCGGTAGAGATTCTGGAATTAAATGAATACAAAAACGGATTCACAGGCCAGGCAACATATGTGGCATTTGTGTTAAAACCAGGACAGATTACTCTTGTTAACCTGGGAGATAAGAAAAGCATTGATGAAGCTATTTCCGTTTTCAGGGAAAATGTGATACATACAAAGCCTGAGAATTCGGCTTATGCAACGGTTTGGAAAGCGCTAGCCACGGCACTGAAAGATGTGAAAACGATATTTCTTTCGCTTGATGGCGCGTACCATCAATTGAGTGTGAATGCCCTTAAGAACGAAAGTGGCAACTATTTGGTGGATCAGAATAACATCAGATTACTCAGCAATACACGTGACGTACTGAACATCAAATCTGAGCAAGGCACAGCTGTAAAACCGACAAGTGCATTTTTAGTTGGTAATCCTGATTTTGGTAAAAACGAGATCATAGACCAGTTACCAGGGGCAGAAAAGGAAGTGAAAACCATCAGCGCCTTGATGGAAAAGAACAAGGTGAAAACGCAAACCCTCATTGGAGCCAGGGCCACAGAGGCTAAAGTGAAAGAAATGAAATCACCCTCGGTGCTTCACATTGCCACACACGGATACTTTCTTGAAGATGTTAGCCAAATTGAAAGCAATAAGGTTTTGGGAGTGGATATTAATGCGGCCCGTGAAAACCCCCTTCTCAGGAGCGGCTTGTTACTATCGGATTGCGATAATGTATTCGATGAAAATTACCATCCTTCAACGGGAAAGGAGAATGGGGTTCTGACAGCTTACGAAGTGATTAGCCTGAATCTCGACAAAACCGACCTTGTGGTGCTCAGCGCCTGCGAAACAGGACTTGGAGCCGTGAAACAGGGCGAAGGGGTGTTTGGTTTGCAGAGAGCTTTCCTTATAGCGGGCACCAGGAGTCTGATTATGAGCTTGTGGAGCGTTAGCGATGAGGCTACCATGGAGCTCATGACCTTGTTCTACGGAAATTACATCAGAAGCGGCGATAAGAACCAGGCTTTTCAGGATGCCATCCGGCAAATTAAAACAAAATACAAAGAACCATTTTATTGGAGCGCATTCGTGTTGCTCAGCCATTGATTTGCTACAAAACAGAGCAATGACATTCATAGAGTAGGAGTAGATTTGTGTGCATGGAAAACCTAAAAGGGGATATCCTGTATCAAATTGCGCTTACACTCATTGAAGGAATAGGGGATGTTGGGGCTAAAAACCTTCTGGCCTATTGTGGAAGCGCAGAAGAGGTCTTCAGGCAAAAAAAGGGACAGCTTCAGAAAATCCCAGGTATTGGCTCAGTCCTGGCCAGCTCGGTGTTCAACAGCAAATCTGTGTTCAGCAGGGCCGAAAAGGAAATTCGTTTTATACAGAAGTACAAGATCAAACCCGTTTTTTTTACAAATGAAGATTACCCGGGTCGTTTGAAGAATTGCAGCGATGGCCCGGTGTTGTTATATTATAAAGGAAATGCCGATCTGAACGCAGCTAAAACAGTTGGTGTAATTGGCACAAGAAGGCCAAGTGAGTATGGCAGGGAAATGACGGAAAAACTCATTCAGAATTTAGAGGGCAGCGGAATATTGGTGATCAGCGGACTTGCATATGGCGTAGACGTGCTGGCACACCGAAAGGCCCTGGAATTTGGTTTACAAACAGTAGGGGTTCTTGGCCACGGGCTCGACAGAATATATCCGGGCAGCCATGCTAAAACAGCAAAACGAATGCTGGAACAAGGCGGGTTGCTGACCGAATTCATGAGTGACACCAATCCTGACGCGGTGAATTTTCCGAAGCGGAACCGGATTGTGGCAGGATTATGTGATGCGCTGGTTGTGGTGGAAAGCAAACGAAGCGGAGGAAGCCTGATCACCGCTACAATAGCCAATAGTTACAACAGAGATGTGTTTGCTTTTCCGGGTAAAGCCGGAGAAGCCTTATCAGAAGGAGGGAATGGACTCATTAAACAAAACAAGGCTTCTCTCATTGAACATGCGGAAGACCTGTTGTATGCTATGCAGTGGCAGCCCCAGGAAAAACCAGCCAGGAAATCCGGGCAAATTCCCTTACAAGTTCAGTTAAGTGATGATGAACGCGCGGTATTCGGACTGTTCGACACCAAACCCAGCATGCATATGGATGAAATATGTCTGGCCACTTCTTTTCCGGTTTCAAAAGTATCTACGCTTCTTCTGCAGCTCGAATTCAGCAACCTGGTGAAGAGTAAACCCGGTAAAATGTTTGAACGGGTTTAGACTCATGCATTCAGCTTATAAACAATGGCTTCGGTATAAAGAAAACGCTTGTAGAACCTGAAAGGAATCAGTCCTTTGTCCCTGAAAACATCCGCATGCTTCGGGTTCATATAGATAATGAAGGAGCCCCTGGCGGAAAACCGGATGATTTGATCCAGCACTCCGGCAAGCACATCCGGGCCGAATGGGTTGAACATGAAAAACACACAGGCTTCACCGGGGCAAACCAGATTAAGGGCATTTTGCTGTTGCAACTCAAATCGCTTTCCCGGATGAATTCTTGAGTAAAAGTTTATGTTCGTCCTGGCTTCGTTGAGCAATTCAGGATCCAGATCTAAACCCCTGATTGTGTTGAATCCCACATGTCCGGCGAGTATCATCACGCGGCCTTTGCCGCAGCCAATGTCCATAAAAGAATGCTGTTTACTTTCGGGGAACAGGTTGTTCAAAACCGCCAGAACAGGAATATAGGCTGCAGCCTGATAATGGTAATTTTCCTTGCTGGAACTGATTTTGAAACCCGAAGTGCTGAGTCCGAATTTTCTTTCGTAATACAATTCGCCCAGCACCAGCTTAAGGTGTGCCACTGGTCCACGCAAAACCAGGGATCGGAAGAAATAGTATATCACCAGCATAACCGACACGAAAAGTGGTTTTAAATCTGAGGCAAATTTAATACCTTCAGCTTTGTATTCCCCCTGCGAAAGCACCATGATTCAAATTGATCTAGAGGCAGAACGAAAAGAGATTCTTAACCGCTACAAACAACTGATAAAGGCCTGTAAGCGACGCCTGGAAAAAGGGGATAAAGAAACCATACGCAAAGCCTTTGAGGTATCGGTTGAGGCGCACAAGGAAATGCGCCGTAAAAGCGGAGAGCCTTACATCTACCATCCCATTGCAGTGGCGCAAATTTGCGCCGAAGAAATCGGTTTGGGCACAGTGGGTATTGTGTGTGCCCTGCTTCACGATACGGTTGAAGATACAGACCTGAGCCTGGATGATATTCGTGGTTTATTCGGAGATAAGGTAGCGCAAATCATCGACGGTCTGACCAAGATCTCAGGCGTAATCGACAACACCTCCTCTATCCAGGCTGAGAATTTCAGGAAAGTGCTGCTCACCCTGAGCGAAGATGTAAGGGTGATACTCATCAAACTGGCTGATCGTTTACATAATATGCGTACCCTGGAGCACATGAAACGGGATAAGCAAATGAAGATTGCAAGCGAAACACTTTTCCTTTATGCCCCACTTGCCCACCGACTTGGACTCAACACCATTAAAACAGAGCTGGAGGACCTTGGATTAAAATACACCGACAGCGAATCATATTTCGATATTGCCAATAAATTGAAGGAAAGTGAACCTGAACGCAAGCGCTTTATTCAAAAGTTTATAGAGCCCCTGCGGGAAATTCTGACCGAACAAGGGTTAAAATTTAAAATATTCGGACGCCCGAAATCCATTTACAGCATCTACAACAAGATCAAACAGAAAAAAGTCGCGTTCGAAGAGATTTATGATCTGTTTGCAATTCGCATAGTAATAGACAGTGTAGGTGAACAGGAAAAATCGGATTGCTGGAAAGTGTATTCCATTATTACTGATTTTTACCATCCCAGCCCTGACAGGCTGCGTGATTGGATCAGTACGCCAAAAAGCAACGGTTATGAAAGCCTTCATACAACTGTAATGGGTCCTGAAGGCAAATGGGTGGAAGTACAGATCAGAACAACACGCATGGACGATCTTGCTGAAAACGGATATGCTGCACACTGGAAGTATAAGGACAGTGCGAACGATAAGGAGAGTAAACTCGAAGGCTGGTTGTTGAAGGTGCGGGAGGTGCTTGAGAATCCAGATCCAAATGCGCTGGAATTCATAGACGATTTCAAGCTTAACTTGTTCAGCGATGAAATGTTTGTGTTCACACCGAAAGGTGATATGAAAACGCTGCCAGTTAAATCTACAGCGCTTGACTTTGCTTTTGAGATCCACACGAAAGTAGGGGAACACTGCATTGGAGCAAAAGTAAATCACAAACTGGTGCCTCTCAGTTATGAATTGAAAAGCGGCGACCAGGTTGAAATACTCACCAGCAAAAAACAAAGCCCTAAAGAGGATTGGCTGAACTATGTCATCACGGCCAAAGCAAAATCCAAAATCAAGAACAGCCTCAAGGAACAACGTAAAAAAATAGCGGCAGAAGGCAAAGAAGTGATTCGCAGGAAATTCGACAGGCTCAAACTGGAATTTAACCTCAAGAACACAAACGAATTGTGCAACTTCCTTCGTTTGCCCTCTTCACAGGAATTGTTCTACAGGGCTGCACTTGGAAATGTGGACATTAAAGAGATCAGGGAATTTATTAAGTACAAGGAGAGTCCCGGCAAGAAGGTCTCACGAAGCGAATCATCCAAGCTGGAAGAGCTGGTAACGAATGCCAGGGGCAAATCCGACATGCTTGTTATCGGTGATGACATGCAGAAACTGGATTACAAACTGGCGCCCTGCTGCAATCCGATCCCCGGCGATGATGTGTTCGGATTCATTACAGTTGGCGAGGGCATAAAAATTCATCGTGTGAATTGTCCGAATGCCATAAAGCTGTTATCCAATTATGCCTATCGTGTTGTGAAGGCCAAATGGATGAATGACGAACTGATCTCCTTCCTGGCAGGTATTAAAATTGCCGGCTCAGATGTGATCGGCATGGTAAATGAGATTACCAAAGTGATCTCCAGTGAACACAATGTAAACATGAGGTCCATTAATTTTGATACGGATGACGGAATGTTTGAAGGAACTGTAATGGTTTATGTGCATGATACCAAACACCTGAACCATCTCATCGCTAACCTGAAAAAGATCAATGGGGTGAATAGGGTGGTTAGAATTGACGAAGAACACTAATCGGAAAATTCCCGTTTGCGGAGCTTTTGAGCGGGATTGCCCTGATAAATCCAGTCAGGATCAAGATTTTTTACAGCCACACTGCCAACCGTTAGTAAGCTGTTGGCGCCCATCCTGACTCCTGGACACAGAACAGCTTTTGCCCCTACCCAAGAACCTTCCTCCATAAATATGTCCTGAACTACAAGATCAAAAGCGTTCTTTCTGTAATTGTGGTTTCCGCAAAGTAACATGGCACCTTGTGAAATACAACAATTGGCCTGGATCGTTATTTGTCCCAGATTATCTATCCACACGCCCTCGCCAATCCAAACATGATCAGCAATCTCAAGTTTCCATGGGAATTTAATTGAGACGTGAGGCTTGATGATCACATGCTTTCCTATTTTAGCGCCAAAGCCTCTCAACAGAAGCCGTTTTAAGCCATAAAACGGATTGGCTGAGCGAAAAAATATGAGATTCACTACATACCAAAGCATCCTGATTGGGGCTGACTTACCCGGCTTGTACCAGGCGTTATTGAATTTTGACAGGTCAGTTTTTGAGGAGTTCATAAAATAAATTCCTGTATCGAGTTACTGTTCCATCCAGGTCTATTTTAGTGCTAATATACTCAAAGGCCTTTTTGCTGAAAGCACTAAATTCATCTGGCCCCATTGAAGTAAATGTTTCAACAGCGCGCCTGAAAGCTTCTTTATCTGAAAGAGGTATGGTGAAACCCGCACCCGCTTTTTGCAGATCAGTCCATGGCGTTTGGTCACTTATGATCACGGGGCAAGCGCATAAAAGGCTTTCAACGATCGCGTGGCCGAAATTTTCATTTAACGTCGGAAGAAAAAGCACCTCCTCTGATGCGTGAATGTTTGCGGCTTCTTCAGGGCTGAAAGTCCCTTTGTACGCCACCTGAACACGCGGGGGCATCTGGACTATTAATTCTTTACAAGATGCCCAATAGGCTTCATCTTCTACCGGGCCATAGATGTGAAAGCGAATTTCACCCTGCCGAATCGTTCTTAAAATATCCAGGCAAAACAGGAGGTTTTTTTTTCTGGAGATTCGGGAAGCAAAGAAAAGCTTCAATTCACCAGTCTTCTTGTCCGACTTAGTTCTGGGCTGGAGTCTTTTGGGCAAATTTGGAATGATGACACACTTTGCCGATTTGTCTATACGTAAGCGAATTTCTTTTTCTTCCTGACTGGACGTAGCGTGCCAGGTAACTGTTCTGAAAAGTCCGGACAATTTGGCGTAGTGTAGAAAAACCCATTTTTTATGTCGTTTGAGGCTAAGTGCTCCGGCACCCAACATACCCCTGGGAGCCAGCAATACGGTCTTATCAGAAAATCGGTGTTTGATAAGATGAAGTGGAAGCACAGAAAAATATCGGGAGAACAAACTGTTAATATAAACTACTTTTGCCGGGCACTGGCTAATCACGTCTATGATAAGCGAGCGGTTTAGAGAGGAGGGATCGGCATAATATATGTTGCAGCCCAGCTGGCTTTTAGTCCAGGTATTACTGATGATGTTTGGATATGGAACTTTGCCGTTCAGATCACGGTTGGTTGTAAATACCCAAAATTCAAAATCATGGTGAAGTTCCTGAATGAGGGAAAGTACAGATTGCACAGGTCCTCCGGCAAGATATCCGGGATAAAACCAGTCAATAAAAACAAGTATGGCTGCCTTAGTCGATGATGTCATTTTGCTGCATCCAGTCGCTTAGAACAACTAGGTGCCATACACGGGCCCAGTTCACCAGGGGGTCATCATGCAAAAATCGCTGCCAGAGTATATCCAAGGATTGATCTCTGAATAAGTTTTTCTTACCGAGCCAGGTCAAGCGTTGTTCACAAAATGTACGAAGTTCGGCTTTTAACCAAAGCTGCCAGGGCAACACAAAGCCCATTTTTTTACGGTTCACGATTTCCTCGGGGAGCAAGGCCCCAACGCTGTCAACCAGCAATTTTTTTGGCCTGTGCGGGAATTTATGCTCGTCTTCAATTCCCAATACATACTCAACGAGCGGATGATCCAGAAAAGGCTCTCTGACCTCCAGCGCATGAGCCATGCTCATCTGGTCTGCATCCCGTAAAAGTGTGTGCTGAAGATATGTGTTCATTTCAGCGATGCTCACGGCGCTAAGCAAATGCCCTTTTATCTTTGGCACTACCTTCATGAGCTCTGAGACCGTTTTTACCGGACCAGTGTTCTGAATCAATAAACCAAGTTCCTTTTCTGTAAAAAGACTGCGGTTTAAAGGGTATGCAGAATCAAAATTCACCTGCCTGCGTTCAAGCAATTCGGCAATCTTCATCCTACCAACCGATTTTTTCCTAAGCCGCAGGAGTGAAGCTGTGGCTTTGCGCGAAAACGGAGGCAAAGCATTTAACCAGGACCGTTTTTGGAGCTGATGCATTCGCCTGAACACGTCGTAGCCCGCAAAAAGTTCATCACCTCCAATGCCACTCAGGGCCATGCTAATACCCTTGTTTTTTGTGACTTTTGAAACCACAAAAGTGTTGGGGCCATCGCCGCTTGGATGGTCCATGGCGGACAAGGCTTCCGGAAGCTGGTTCAGGAAATCTGAAGGCTTCAGTTTTATTTCTTCATGGTGTGTACCAAATTTTGTGGCAATCAACCGGGCATAATGAGCCTCTGAGTAATTCTCTTCATCAAAACTCACGTTGAAGGTATTCACTTTCGCGCTGCTGACTTCGCTCATCAAGCCTACTACAATACTCGAATCTATTCCACCAGAAAGGAAAGCGCCAAATGGCACATCAGACACCATCCGCCTTTGCACAGAATGGGCGAGAAGCTCATACACCCTTCGGCAGATTTCGGAATAAGGCCTTTCACCACCGGTTTTCACATTCACAGGCAAAGTATAGTAACGGGTAATTTCCAGCTTGTCTTGCCGGAGTGTGAGATAATGCCCCGCTTCAAGAAAACGAACCCCTTTTACAATAGTATTGGGTGCGTTCACCGTTTGGTACATGCAGTATTCTGTCAGCACTTCTCTGTTCAAGTGGAATTTTTTAATTCCGGAATGAATGATGGGCCTGATTTCGCTTGAAAAGAGAAAAGTGTCATCGCCATAATAATAATAAAGCGGTTTAACGCCCATACGATCCCGGGCAATAAACGTACTTTGAGAAGCAGTATCGTATATGGCAAAAGCGAACATGCCATTAAACAGATCTAGACACTTTGCACCATATCGTATAAAAGCGGCGAGCACAACCTCAGTGTCTGAGGCTGTTTGAAAGAGATACGGCTCGGAAGTACTTCCCTTTTCAGAACGCTGCAACTCAAGTTTAAGTTCTTTGTAATTGTATAATTCTCCATTGTAAACAATTACATAACGGCCATCATTGGAACGCATGGGTTGATTGCTTTCCGGACTCAGATCAATTATGGAAAGTCGACGGTGTCCTAGACCGACCGTATCGGTAGTCCAAACGCCCTCATTGTCGGGCCCTCTGTGTGCGAGCCTGGCATTCATTTTTCTGATCAGCGCGGCGTTTTTTTCAGCATGCCCTGTAGAAGATATTATGCCATTAATACCACACATGATTAATTCAGTCGATAGATTTGAGAAAGCGCTCGTTTCCCAGCATACGCTGTATGCCTTCTTCAACGCTGATAAGGGTTTTATTCAATAATTTTTTCATGTTTTGATTATCTGGCTGCCTGCGCGTCATATCACCCTCTTTCAAAGGCGGATGATAGACAATTTTTGATTTTGAGTTAGTAAGCCTGATGGTGAGCTCAGCCAGTTCTTTAATAGTCATAAGCTCATCGTTCCCTATATTGATCACATCATTTGTGAATAGTTTTTTGTTGAAAATGCTTTCACAAACCTGAATGGTATCGTCAATATACGTGAATGTGCGGGTTTGTGATCCGTCTCCGTAAATTCCAATGTCTTTGTTCTTGAGGGCTGCAGCCAGAAAGCGAGGCACAACAAAATCTGTACTCTGGTGCGGACCATAGGTGTTGAAGAAACGAAAAATTGTATAGGGTAACTGGTATGTATGCCAGTAAGACCGGAAAAAACACTCCCCCACATTTTTAACAACGGCATAGGGGACCCTTGAATTCAATGGTGTTTTGTGTTCGTTTTGGGGCAACTCCACGGGTTCACCGTATACTTCTGAGCTGGAAGAAAAATATACGTGCCTAACTGTGGAGTTTTTAGAGAAATTAAGTATGTTTTTGATGCCTTCAATGTCATTTAAAACCAAGGTTGGATTTTCCTGGGTACGACTCACGCCTACTACAGCGGCAAAGTGAAACACATAATCAAAATTGTAGGACAACATCACAGAAGAGATGTCGTTGAACTGATTCACATCGGCTTTAATGAATTTCCAGTTACTGTGCTGGTGAGTAGGTAATTTCGCAAGTGTGCCTGTTGAAAGGTTGTCCAGGATCACAACAAAATTATCCGGATTGGAAATGAGGCGTTCTACCAGCGCGCTACCTATATTTCCAGCGCCACCTGTAACCAGTATTTTAGTTTTTGATTCCATTGTACATCCGGTCAACACAATTCACCCATTCCGCCGGTGTGATAGATTGCGCGAGAGAATGGCTGTGTTCTGACATTTTTGAAAGTTCTGCTGAAGATAAATGTATTATTTTTTTCATTTGTTTCAGTAGAGAAGTGCTATCACCCGCAATGAAGTTGTAACCGTTTTTACCCTCTTCGAGAAAGCGTTCAGCGGAACCAACCGCAGAACTCAGGATAAGCGGAAAGCCTGCAGCAGCCATTTCCTGGCTCACAACCGCCCATGGTTCGAACCGACTGGGAAGAATAAACACTGTACATTGAAGAAGAATCACCCCCAGGTCTTTTGGCTGAACAAAGCCAAAATGACGGATACCCGGGGACTGAACACCTTCTATACCTCCTGTTCCAACACACCACAACTCCCAGTCGTTCGGGTCTTCTCTCTTTAGTTCAGCAAAGGCATCCCACAATTCAGGCAATCCCTTAAAATCATAATACCGACCGATGTATAAAAAACGCTTTGTCTTTCCGAAGTCAGCTGCAGCTCGTCGTTTATCATAAATCGAATTAAACTGTTCAAGGTCACAACAATAAAACTTCTCTTCAATCCTGTTGTTTTCAAAACCCAGTTTTTCAACATAACGGCGTTGTGCATGACCGGGCACCCAGGCGTTTGAAAAGATTCTGAGCAGTGTTAATCTGCTGAGGGCTGTAGCCAGATATTGTCTGAAGCTACCTTTCCAGCTGGTATCACAGGTCATAACGGTAGGTATTTTGCCGAAATACGATCTGCAGATCCGAAGGTACTCACGATCAATCCAGCCACTGCAGATGATCATATCAGGATTTATGTTTTTTACAAGTTGTATAAGCCCGGAAAAACTGTAATCTTTTTTAGCGTATAAACGAATGGTACCACCGGTTTCAAACTCAAATGGCGCTTCCTTGTTTACCGGCCATCGAATGATGTGTACCTCATTGCGCTTACTTAATTCTTCACAGCATTTCAGGAAATAGGAAGCCAGCTCCGTGTATAAAAACAAAACTTTCATCCAATGATATTCACTTCGCGCTCCAGATTCACACCAAATTTTTCTCTCACCACAGACACAATGTGTTCAGAGAGCATAAACACGTCTTTACCCGTGCAGTTATTCTTGTTCACCAGCACAAGAGCTTGTTTGTCGTGCACCGCCGCGCCATTCAGTGTGTGACCCTTTAATCCGCATTGTTCGATAAGCCACCCTGCCGCTAGCTTGTAGTGCCCATTCTCAAGGGCATAAGATACCAGGTGAGGGAATTCTGATTTCAGGGCTTTGTGTTTCTCCGAATCTATTTCAGGGTTCTTAAAAAAACTACCGGCATTGCCAAGCACTGCGGGGTCAGGTAATTTGCTGCTGCGAATACGAATGACGGCCTTAGAAACATCCTGTATGCCCGGATGCTGAATGTTCATGTTCAGCAATTCGCTCTGGATGGCGCCATAACTTGTGTTCACAACAGGGTTTTTGCTCAACCGAAACGTCACAGAAGCGATAAAGTACTGACCCTTTAATTCATGCTTGAATACACTTTCTCTGTACCCGAATGCACATTCTTCTTTGCTGAATACTCTGAGCGCGGCATCATTCATGTGATAGGCCTCCACTTCCACCACATGATCTTTCACTTCTACACCATAAGCACCAATATTCTGCATTGGGCTTGCGCCAACACAACCCGGAATTAGCGAAAGATTTTCCAGCCCTGCATACTTGTGTTCGATGCACCACAGCACAAACTGGTGCCAGATTTCACCCGCAGCGGCGCGCACTAAAACAAAGTCCTCTGTCTCCTTCAACACGGAAATGCCTTTGAGACAATTTCGAATCACCAGGCCCTTAAAATCAGAAAGTAAGAGCACATTGCTCCCTCCGCCCAAAATCAATTTGGCACTTGAACGAAAAAGAGGGTGATGTGTGAGTGACCTGAATTCTTCGATGGAATGAACCTCTGTGTAGTAATCACAATACTGCTCGATGCCAAAAGTGTTAAGGCTTTTGAGGTTGTAGTGCGGAAGAATGTCAGGCATGGACGGGCAAAAATAAGAATATATACCGGCAATATGTTTAACTTTAAGCCTTCTAGAATAAAATTATTGTCCTCAGGAACCAGGATAGCTGTTGTTAGTGTGATCAATGATCTCAGCAGCGATCATCGCGTTCAAAAGACCTGTTCAGCCCTGATGGAATCAGGATACAATGTTGTTCTGATTGGCCGCGAGCTGAAACATTCAAAACCGCTTCCCGGCTGGCCCTACACTTGCATCCGAATGCGCCTGATTTTTACCCAAGGCCCGTTCTTCTATGTATCGTTCAATATCCGCTTATTCTTTTTACTGCTAAACCGAAAGGCCGATCTTTATTATTCAAATGATTTGGACACCTTGTGGCCGAATTACACGGTCTCGAAACTTAAAGGCGCGGCCCTGGTTTACGACAGCCATGAACTGTTTTGCGAAGTACCCGAACTTCTCCGGAGCCCGCTTAAAAAAAGAATATGGCAAAACCTGGAAGCCTATCTGGTGCCAAAACTCAAAAACTGCATTACTGTGAATGAAAGCATCGCCAGGGTGTTTCAGGAGAAATACGGCGTAAAGTTTCACAGTATCCGAAACATACCTGACAATACACATTTAAAAATCAAAAAAACCAGGGTTGAACTCGGATTGCCGCAGGATAAAAAAATCATCATTTTACAAGGCGCCGGTATTAATGTGGACCGAGGAAGCGAAGAACTGGTAGACGCCATGAAATACATTGATAACGCTATTCTGCTCATCATTGGTTCGGGTGACATCTGGCCGGTTTTAAAAGAAAAGATCAGAAACGAAGAGCTGGAGAACAAAGTGCATATGATTGAAAAACTCCCCAGACAGGACCTGCTGGAGTATACCCATGTGGCGGATCTGGGCATAAGCATCGATAAAGGTACAAACCTGAATTACCAATACAGCCTGCCAAACAAAATCTTCGATTATATACACAGTGGAATACCGGTTTTGGCAAGCCGTTTAACAGAAATTGAACACCTTGTAAATCAATATCAGGTAGGCGAATTCATAGAAAATCACCAGAGTGTGCACATTGCAGAAAGGATCAGGGCCATGCTGGCCTCAGACAAACTTCTGATCTATCGTGAAAACACAAAGGCGGCTTCTGCAGTACTGAACTGGAATCTCGAGAAAAAAAAGCTTCTTGCCGTACTGAATGATCTTCGCAGGTAATACAGGCCCTTGGTAAAAATGATTAATTTTGAATGTCGATATGGAGTTCTCAGCACAACAAATAGCAGATCTGCTTCAGGGGCAGGTTGAAGGCGACGCTTCTGTTAAAGTCAGTTCAGTTGCTAAAATTGAAGAGGGTATCCCGGGAAGTCTTGCCTTTCTGGCTAACCCAGCATACACGAATTATATTTACACGACAAGAGCCAGCATTGTACTGGTGAACAAAAGCCTTCAGCTTGAAAAATCAGTCCAGGCCGGCGTCACCCTGGTACGTGTCAGCAACGCGTATGAATCCTTTGCCCGCTTGCTTCAGATATATACAGAAGTAAAGCATTACAAAACAGGTATTGAACAACCTAGTTTTATTTCCCCATCCGCTGCATTGGGTAAAGACTGTTATGTCGGAGCCTTTTCTTACATTGGAGAGAATGTGAAGCTGGGTGATAAAGTGAAAATATATCCACAGGTTTATATTGGCGACAACACGGTTGTTGGTGACAACAGCATCCTGTTTTCAGGTGTAAAAGTGTATCATGAATGTGTTATCGGAAAGAACTGCACCATTCACGCCAACACAGTCATTGGAAGTGATGGCTTTGGTTTCGCACCAAATGCAGAAGGAGAGGCATTTGTTAAGGTACCCCAGATCGGCAATGTGGTGATAGAAGACAATGTGGAGGTGGGGTCCAATACCTCTATCGACAGAGCCACCATGGGGTCAACTATCCTTCACAAAGGCGTGAAACTGGATAACCTGGTGCAGATTGCGCACAACACGGTGATTGGTGAAAATACAGTGATCGCAGGTCTCTCTGGTGTTGCGGGCTCAACGAAAGTTGGCCGGAACTGTATGATTGGCGCCCAGGTAGGCATTGCCGGACATCTTAAAATAGCCGATGGGGTGAAAATTGCAGGCCAGTCGGGCATAGGATCAAATATTGAGAAAGAAGGCGAAATTGTTCAGGGCTCTCCGGCATTCAGCATCGGTGAATACAAGCGCAGTTATGTCTTGTTTCGGAGTTTGCCAAAATTGAACGAAAGACTGAATGCCATCACCAAACAACTCAACAGCACCAAATCATGAAGGTGGATATCCTGGCCGTGGGGGTGCATCCCGATGATGTTGAACTGAGCTGCAGTGGCACTCTGGCAAAGCACATAGCCATGGGTAAAACAGCAGGGATACTTGATCTCAGTCTGGGAGAGTTGGGTACACGCGGAAATCCTGAACTGCGAAGCAAGGAAGCCGCCCATGCCGCATCCATACTGGGGGTTGCTTTTCGGACACAACTCAACATGAAAGATGGTTTTTTCAGCCATGACCAGGAACATCTCGGACTGGTAATAGAGCAAATAAGACGGCATCAACCTGAAATAGTGCTGTGCAATGCCGTAAACGACAGGCACCCCGACCATGGCCGTGCGGCCAAACTAATTGCAGACGCCTGTTTCTACAGTGGCCTGATGAAGGTGAAGACTGCCTTGAATGGCATCCCACAAAATGCATGGAGACCTAAAGCAGTTTATCATTATATACAGGATAAATTCATCCATCCCGATTTTGTGGTTGACATCAGCGATTTCGTGGACATCAAACGCCAATCTATTATGGCATTCTCTTCCCAATTCTATAATCCAGATTCAAACGAACCGGATACCCCTATATCAGGAAAAGAATTCATTGAAAGCCTGAACAGCAAGATGTCGATTTGGGGCCGTGCAATTGGCGTAAAATACGCAGAAGGCTTCACAGTGAACCGCTATCCGGGCGTTAGGAATATATTCGACCTGCAGTGATTCAAGTGTCTTCGCCCTTTTCACTGTAGTGCCTCAGTGCATCAAGACTGTAAAATACGGGTTTACCCAAGCTGAGAAAATGATCCCGCTCGCTGTTTGCTCCAGGACTTTCGCCAATCAGAAGCAACCCATCGCATACTGAAACCAGGGCCATTGAAATTTTCATAATGCATTCGTAGGCTATTACGGGTTTGGCTTTCCGAATGACCGGAAGGGCCGCATTCACGCCAACCAGCGGAACATGTCCCATAAGAAGTACGCTGGCAGCCGCTTTGTTCAGAGCGTCCAGATTCTTCCTTCTGAGAAGGGGTGTTGGGGCAGAATAGGGTCCGGCAATGGCAATGATCATTTTATCAGTTTTGATCGTTAAGGCAAAGCGGGGCTTATGTTGAGAGAAAATCTTTGATATAATGGCAAACGTCTTGCACGTGCTCAAGATTCAGGGTGTGCCCGGCATTTGGGATCACAATGAACTTTGATCCTCTGATGTTCTGATGCACTTCGCTGGCCATGTGAACCGGCAGAAGCATATCACGCTCCCCTTGTATGATCAGACAGGGGCAGTGAATTTCGCGCAGCTTAGCTCTGTAATCCTTGCGTTCTTTGGTAGCCCGCATCAGCTTGAGAATAGCCCCGGTATTCTGGTTGAGTTCCTTACGGCTCTCTTTCATGTTTTCAATAGGTATCAGCGGATTCAAAAAATACTCTTCACTCAGCACAGAGGGCAACATAATGTCCAGCAAGAGCGAATAGCCCCCGATTTTCAGGGCTTGTTCCCAGCTTGTTTCTATGGCTTCGAAATATGGATTTTTATGGGCAGCAGTTGAAAGCAATATCAGCTTATCCACATGATCAGGAAAATTAACAGCAAAATTCTGAGCCACAAATGAGCCATAGGACAGGCCAACAAGATGAACGCGGTAGAGCCCAAGCAATTCGAGGAGCGATCTCAGATCCCTCGCGTGCTGGTCAAAATCACGCCAGTCTCCTTCTTTTGAACTGCGACCCTGGAAAACAAAATCCAGGAGAACAATTCTGTATTGTTCCTTGAAAACGGGCCACATCAGGCCCCAGGACAGGGTGCTTTGGGTAAGGCCGTTCAAAAACACCAGCGTATGCGGAGCGCTTAAATTGCCCTGCACTTCATAATAAATTTCCTTTGAATCCTCTGTTTTGCAGATCATGGGTAAAGAAACTGAACCTTTTCCCTGCCAACACGCAGCCTTGCCCTTCGACCCAGATAAAATGCCATATTCTCGTCAATATGCCCAGCAGGAAAGTTGAAACAAACAGGATAAGCGTATTCTTCAACCGCTTCCATAACAATTTCTTCGGCGCTTTTTCCAAACGATATACTGTTGTCTTTCATGTCGCTCATACCTCCAACCATAAGTCCGGCCAGTTGTTCCAGTTTACGGCTACGCTTGAGTTGCAGCATCATGCGGTCGACGTGGTATAAAAATTCATCGAGGTCTTCAATAAAAAGTATCTTGTTCCTGTAACTCAGCTCAGACGGGCTTCCGCTTAAGGCGTACAGAAGGGAAAGATTCCCACCCACCACTTCGGCTTCCGCAAAGCCCGGGCGGTTAAGTGGATTAGGTTCGATCTTATAGCTTTGTTTCTGGTTAAAAAGCAGTTTTTTGATAGATAAAGTGGCCTTTTCGTGTTTGAGAAAGTTGATGGGCATAGTGGCGTGAAGGCTGCAGATTCCCAGACTTTGAATGTGGCTGTGCAAAATGGTAACATCGCTGTACCCAACCAGCCATTTTGGCTTTCCGATGAAACCTGTAAAATCAATATCATCAATGATACGCAGAATGCCATAACCGCCCCTGGCTATGAGTATCGCCTTAGCCTCTTGATGATCCAGTGCCCATTGAAGGTCACTGGTTCTTTCTTCATCAGTGCCCGAAAACTGATTGTGTTCTTTAAATACATTAGGCCCAAGTTCCACTTTTAATCCCCAGCGTTTCAGTATGCGCACCGTAGGTTGCAATTCCCTGGGACTGATCTTGCGGGCTGAGGCCACAATAACTATAGTATCGCCTTTATTGAGGTAAGGGGGGGCAAGAGACATGGGTGGATATTGACTCTACTTTTTATGTTTATGTTTCTTCTTGTGTTTTCCCGTCTTGTGTTTCCCGGATTTGTGCCTGGCGTGTTTATGTTTTTTCCGTTTTTCTGACTTCTTGTTTTTTTTATGTTTTTTCCTGTCTTTTTTCTTCTTCTCTTTATCTTTCTCCGCGGCTGTTTTTTCAACGGGCCTGGATGGTGAATTCTTTTCAGCAAGCTCAAGATTGCGTTGATTCTGTTTGAATTTATCGTGAAGTGGCTCGTGCTCAACCCTGATGTGAAACCAGAATTCGCCGTTCTTTATCCGGTATATCTGCATTTCGGAAACGCCAAACCGTTCGGCAATTTGCCTGAAAGACAGTTTCCGTTTTGGATCCCAGATCATTTTTTTCAGTTCAGTAACGGTTTTTTCATTGAGCACTTTGGAATGGCTGCTTTTCGTGATCACGCGACGTTTTCTGGCCAATACCGAACGGGGACTCTGGGCAGTGTGTAACCTGTGCTCGCTGGCAGTAGCCCATTTAAGATTATCTGCGCGGTCGTTCAGATAATTGTGGTCTTTGTGAACTATAAAACGGTGAGAGGGAGAAGGCTTCCTGAGAAAAGCCCTTGCAACTTCCTTAAAAAGGAAAATGGCTTTGTTCCGGCCTTTTTGCCGGGTATTGTAACGGTAATAACCGCCCGTTGCTTTGAATTGACGCACCTCAATTTTACCGTCGGCTTTCTTTACACCGAATCTGCCCAAATCAGAAATCATGTATGGTACGCTGGGGGCTTTGCCATCCAGCAGGACCGGTTTCCAGTTTTCGTGTTTGCTGCTCATGATGACGGGATTAAATTGGTATCTTTACCCGTGTAAATATAAACAATTATTAAGCGGATTACCGCAGTATTCCTAAGCCGGAGAACAAGGTCCGGGTACTATGAAAAAAGAATTTAAACGGAACCTCGTCACAGCGGCTCTGCCTTATGCAAACGGGCCGGTACATATTGGTCACCTTGCCGGGTGTTATCTACCTGCCGACATTTATGTACGTTACCTGCGTTCTGCAGGAAAAGATGTAAAATTCATTTGCGGGAGCGATGAACACGGCGTACCTATTACCATCAAAGCCAAAAAAGAAGGCACCAGCCCGCAGGATGTGGTAGATAAGTACCACAATATGATGAAAAAGGCCTTCAGCGAATTCGGCATTTCATTCGACATTTATTCAAGAACTTCTTCGGCAAATCACCACCAGACAGCGTCTGAATTTTTTAAAGTGCTTTACGAAAAGGGAAGTTTTACCGAGCAGGTTACTGAGCAATACTATGATGAACAGGCAGGACAGTTCCTTGCCGACCGTTATATTGTAGGAACTTGTCCGAATTGCTCAAACCCCGGCGCTTATGGCGACCAGTGCGAAAAATGCGGCAGTTCACTGAACCCTACAGACCTGATCGAACCGCACTCTGCCTTGTCAGGAAGCAGGCCTGTGCTAAGAGAAACAAAAAACTGGTTCCTGCCGCTGGATAAGCTTCAGCCCAAAATCAAGTCCTATCTTGATGAACACAGCGACTGGAAACCGAATGTGTATGGCCAGTGCAAAAGCTGGCTCGATACCGGCGAAGGTTTGCAGCCAAGGGCCATGACCCGCGATCTGGACTGGGGTGTAAAGGTGCCACTCGGTGATGCCATTGGAAAAGTGCTGTATGTGTGGTTTGACGCGCCAATTGGGTACATCTCGGCAAGCAAGGAACTGTTACCGGATACCTGGGAACAATATTGGAAAAGCAATGACACCAGGCTGGTTCATTTTATTGGCAAAGACAACATTGTGTTTCATTGCATCATTTTTCCGGCCATGCTGATGGAGCACGGAGAATTTATTTTGCCCGACAACGTTCCTGCAAATGAGTTTCTGAACCTGGAAGGTGAAAAAATTTCTACTTCACGGAATTGGGCGGTTTGGTTGCATGAATACCTGAAAGAGTTTGAGGGAAAGCAGGACAGCTTGCGCTATACTTTGTGCGCCAATGCACCGGAAAACAAGGACAACGATTTTACCTGGAAAGAATTTCAAACCCGGCACAACAGCGAATTGGTGGCGATATTCGGAAATTTCGTGAACCGCACTCTGGTACTTACACATAAATACTATGAGGGGCTGGTGCCTGCGGCGAACCAGTACACAAAACAAGATCTGTTAGTCCTTGCTGAACTTACTTCGGCACCGGAAAAAATCGCCTCTGCCCTGGAAGCCTTCCGTTTCAGGGAAGCACTCAGCGAATGGATGAACGTGGCCAGGATGGGAAATAAATATCTGGCCGAGAACGAACCCTGGAAACTGGTGAAAAGTGATGAGGAACGTGTGAAGACCATCATGAACGTGTCCCTTCAAATCTGTATCAATCTGGCCATCCTGGGCGAACCCTTTATTCCATTTACATCGGCAAAACTCTTTAATATGCTGAATGTACCGGAGCTGCGGTGGTCATCAGCAGCGCAGAGCAACAACCTGCCCGCAGGCCACAGAATCAATAAAGAAGAATTGCTTTTCAGTAAAATTGAAGATCAGGAAATCAACTTGCAGCTGGATAAACTCAAACAAACCAAAACAGCCAATTCTACACCAGGTATGAAAGGCATTAAACCCGAAACCAGTTTCGAGGAGTTTTCGAAAATGGACATACGCGTGGCTACCATTGTAGCTGCGGAAGCGGTACCTAATACAGACAAACTGCTGAAACTGCAGCTCGACACGGGTGTAGACACCCGCACCGTTGTGAGCGGCATTGCACAATGGTATAAGGCTAGTGAAATCATTGGCCAGAAAGTGTGCTTGCTGGCGAATCTGGCACCCAGGAAAATCAAGGGCATTGAAAGCCAGGGGATGATCCTGATGGCAGAGAATCCTGACGGGGAACTTTCATTTGTTCAACCCAGTAAAATCAATTCAATAAATGGATCGGATATTAAATAAACTCTTTATACCCTTTATGTTCTTTTGCTTTAATACCTGTCCGGTGTTCGGTCAGGATATGGAGCTGGACCAGAAAGAAAGAAGCACCTTTGATTACAAGGACCCTGAGCAATTCCGCAATTATAACAAACGCCGGAAAGCCGTTGCCTTCTGGCAGATCGGAGAGCTGAAAAACGGCGCGCTGGTGGTCAGGCTGGAGGACGAGGGCATGCCGGTCTGCATC
>DAOMFS010000002.1:0-24825 GCA_035429925.1 Bacteroidia bacterium
ACTCATCGGTCATAAATACAATACATCGCAATATACTTACACAAGCGGAAAACTAATGGCCCCGGCCACAGCTTCGGTGCAATTATACCTGAATGTGCTGGATTCGATTGGAGACCCGCTTATCAGGCAAGACCTGAAAATCAGTTTCAGTCCGCAAAAGCCGGGGACAAAACAAGCTGTGAGTGTTTCCATTCTCCAGGTAAGAGCCATTTCAAAACAGGACGGTGGAGCATGCACACTTCTGTTTGACCAATACAAACAGAACAAGGGTGAATCCTGCTTCTTGTATTCGAATACGTTTAGTCTTGGATTAAGCTTTAATGGAACGCATTTTATTCCGGAAAACAAGGCCATTGCGCCGAATGTGAGTTTGGAATCATTTGTAGCGAGTCATGATAAACTTGACCTGAACGGCAAACTTTGTATGGACAGCAGTGGCAGGACAGAACAGATTTACAACAGGAGGCCTTCATTTCCGGTTAACCTGTGGTATGGGAGCGACAGTACTGGCAATGCGGAATGGCTGCTGAGCAAAAGCAATAGCCGGAAAGCCAGTATTCAATATAGCCAGTTAAAGGTGCAGAAAAACGCCTATCAACTTATTCCTCTGGAAGAAATTCCCAAGAACCAGGATCCCTGCGCGCTGGTACTCAAATCAGGATACCTGCTTTTAGGAAGACAAAGCGATGGGCAGATGTACAGAATCAGGCTGCACAAGCCCTAAGCGTGAATCATTATCAGTCTTTAACAGCCATTCTAATGAAATTGTAAATTTGACCCATGATACAGCGCAAACAAACCTTATATATTCTGGTGATGGCAATCCTGAACTGCAGCCTGATGTTTATTCCAATTGCGGAAGTGCTGCAGAACAATCAAAGTAGTCCTGTTTTTCTAGTGCCTTTTGCCGATGCAGGAATTCAATCCACCATGGGGCATACCGGGGCCATAGTATTGAATTTTGCGGCCCTTTTGCTCAGTTTCGCCACTATTTTTATGTATAAGAAAAGAAATACACAGATCAGATTGTTATACCTGCTTATGGGGATCTGGGTTTGCCTCGGTGCCATGATAGCCTGGTGCCCTTTTGTGGTGATGGGTCCTTCTGTTCAATCCGTGAACATACACTACCTGTGTACCATTGTGGCTTTGACAGCCCTGATCTTCGCCTGGCTTGCCATAAAAGCCATAAAAGCCGATCTGAACCTGCTCAGAAGCGCCGACAGGATTCGTTAAATCCGAAAATCCACTTTTAAGTTAGCGGGGATCTTTATTTTCTGAAGCTTCTGGCCTAGATCCAAATCCAGACAAGCCAGAATGATTTGCAATTAAACCTTATCGGCGAATAAGCTTTTGCGAAATAAACCAAATTTAGGGGTTGAAACGAAATTCTCGGGTCTAAATCCTCCAGACATCGTTTTGCAGATACGCCCTAGTAGTTTATACTGAATTTGCTATACCATCAGTGCTCAACAATTTAATGTATCTGAGAAGCCAAATTAGTTTCGTGTATCAAATCCTTGTAAAATGGCTTTCCGATTCAGATTGATTTTAATGATCCTAATCGTTTTTATTTTGAATGGAAGGGGTCTGTTCGCACAGGATAAAGCATTTCCGCTTTCTGTTGAGTGGAAATCAAAACAGGATTATGCTTACTCACAATTCCACATCTATCTGGTTTATGGAAATGCCCTGCATTACAAGGGTGATGCGGATTGGGAAGGTCTGAAAAAACAATATCCGGAAATGCCGCTTGGTGATGATTGGGCGCTTTTTTACATACCCCCTAACCTGTTTAGTATGGGCATAGACCTTAACCTGAACCGGCGCTGGAAATTAGGTGGTGTATTTTTTCCGGGCAATGAATTTTCATATTCAGGAGCTAAACGCATTGCCGCCCCTGGCTCCATGCCGAACGCTTACCAAAGTACCACGCAAATCAAAGAGGACATCCATTGTAAAAAGTTCTCCCTGAACGTTTCGTATACCTTACTGCCATACAAACAGTTGCGCCGGAGCGGAATTGACCTGAATGCCCGCTTAGGGCTTCTCCTCTGCAGTACCTCCATCCAAACCTATATGACCTACACACATTACAGTCTGGATTCATCCAATTTCAGCGGTTTTGGACCTCACTATTATTATAGAAGCGATAAGCGTGTAGAAATGAGTTATTATGACTTTAAGAAAGGTCTCGGCTTACACGAATCTCTTGATTTCGGATGGTATCTCGGCAAACACTTTTCTATTTTCGGGCAGTTGCAATTTATTACCTGCGCAAGTACATTATCAAAAGAAAGGATGATCGAAAGTAGCGCTGAAACAGTAACACTGCCTTCATACAGGTTTCATTTCAGTGGCAGCGGTCTTACACTGGGAATCGCCTTTCATCTCGCCCAGAACAGATCAAAGCAATAATACTGAGACAAGGAATAGCATTTATGGTGTTTACCTGTTAAACACCTTTTCAGAAGGTTACATCGAGCAATAATACTGTGTCTTTGCGATGAACTTCAACCTTAGTATTGTCGCCTTTTTTGAACTTTGAGAGGGCCTTCATGTAATCCTGCACATTCTTCACCTCGTATTCACCCAGTTTGGTAACCACATCACCGGTTTGAATTCCAGCTTTGTAAGCCGGCTTATTTTCGGTTACACCGTCGATGCGCATGCCGTTTCCTTCATAGGTATAATCCGGCATTACCCCCATGGTGACCTTGAATGAAACTTTGCCTGTATCGGGGTTACGTGTTTTTTGAAAACCCATTTTTGGATAGGCCAGTGTGTGGTTCACAAATTCCAGAATGTATTCCAGCACTTTGGCTTCACCGGGGAAATTGATGCCCGCAACATCATCACTTGGTTTATGGTAATCCTTGTGCTGGCCTGTGAAAAAGTGCAGAACGGGAATATCATTCAGGTAAAATGAGGTCTGGTCGCTGGGACCAATGCCGCTGCTGTCTTTCTTAATACTGAGTGATGTTTTAATGGAATCGATGAGGGGTACAAAAACAGACGAAGTTCCAACGCCGTACACAATCAATTTTTGTGTTGAATCGTTAAGGCGGCCGATCATATCCATGTTGAGCATGTAGTTGATGCTGCTCAAGGGCAAATCGGGATTATCGCACCACTTTTTTGAACCAATTAATCCCAATTCCTCGCCGCTGAAACATATGAATAGAAAATTGAATGCTTCTTTCTTTTTGTTCGCCGAAAAATACCGGGCCAGTTCGAGCACACCGGCCGTGCCGCTGGCGTTATCATCTGCGCCATTGTGAATTTTTCCCTCAGGATTGGCATCGAGGGAATTTTTATCTTCACCCAATCCCAGGTGATCGAAATGCGCTCCTATTACAATGGTATAAGGTGCCTTGTTGTCGAGAAATCCAACTACATTATGCCCGGTTCTTTCTTTCGCCTGCGCCGTTGAGGTATCGTGGGGATTCAGGGACTTACGAAAGGTAAATTCTTTCAGATAAGATTTGTTCAGGGGTTTTAAACCATAAGATTTGAACTGGCGGGCCAGGTAGTCCGCTGCCTTCAATTCCTCAGGGCTTGAAGTGCCCCTGCCCTTTAATTCGTCGGAAGCCAGGTAAGAGATGTGTATTTCGAGATTTTTGGTGCTGATATTCTGGGCATTCAGATTATTCAGGCCAATGCAGAATAAAAGAAGGAAGGGGTGCAATTTAGTCATGTCCAAAAATACAAAAAACGGGACAGGCAGAAGTCTTTGCCTGTCCCTGTTTTTTTTATTCTGCTTTTTGTAAGCCCTGATTCTGCAGCACCAGCATTTGGATCTGCGTAAGTTCATTTAATATGCCAAGATAAGTTACAAGGCTAAAATTACTGTTTTCGAGATGGTCGATGAAGGTGTTGGTAGTCTGGATCTTCGTTAAGGCGATGCCCGAGGTGCCGGCCAGGATATTATATTCCCGGATGGCCTGACAAAGAGTTTGATAATCCCCGTAAGCTGGGGAATCTGAAAGAAAGGGATGGTAACCCAGGCTCCCTTCTTCAATATAGCGTTCATTCTTTTCGAAATCGGCAGGTAGTCTGCCTGAGCCAATCTGCATTTGAAGGATAAAAGCTTTGATCGATTCGCAGTTCCTGTCTATCTTAACTGTTAAGGTATTCAAAGCGGAAGCGGTGTCAGTTTTGGTGTAATGAACCTTTAGCTTTCTTTCGTTCTCGAGTATACGCTGGGTATTCAGGTAGTCTTGAGTGTCGCGGATTTTCAGAAGCAAAGATCCTCTGGGTGCTCTGATCAAGGCCATAAAGAGGCCACAACCAATAATGAGCAGCATTGAAGACACGATGGTGTTTACTTTGGTATCTGGGTTCCGGATACCGGTGAAGAAGTAAATTGGCAGGAAGAGCACAACAAGAATGAGGACTGAGCTCAAGCCTAGAATGTTAGCGAAAGGCCAATGCATCACCTTAAACAATATGCCCAGGCTGAGGGCCATGGCAGAAAGTGTTCCAAGACCCAGAATAAGCTTATCGCGACTGCTTTGCCGTTCCTTTATTTTCAGGATAAACAGCATGGGCAGGAAGATAAGGCTTGACAGGCTGACGCCAAGTACCAGCATGGCGGAGGCGCCAGGCAAGTGCAGGAATTTGAGGATGATTCCGGCAACAACCAGTGCGGCTGAACTTATGCCGCTGTACAACATTATTTTTTTCATGGTGTAATAGTTTTTAAAAATGATGAGGGAGATGGTCTCTTCTTCTATTTCCCAAAGTTCTTTTTTGTAAAATGAACGAATGGTCTTGTTATAGAATGCCTCGAAGTCTCCGTTTTCCCCGAGGTTTTGCTCTATGATGCAACAAATATGATCCAGGAGGTTATACTGCAGATCCTCCATCTCAACACCACGTGCACGAATGTCGTTGAGGATAAAATCTATTTGCTTCTCACTGAGCGGGTACATTCAGGCTGTTCGAATATCAAGCAGGATCTTCATGGTGTTCATGAATTCTGTGAACTCATTGAGCTTTTCACGGGTCTTCACTTTTCCGCTCGGACTTAAGCTATAGTACTTGCGCACCCTTTTGCCGATGAATTCGGTTTCAGTGGTGAGCAGGCCTTCGTTCTCCAGCGCGTGTAAACTGGGATAAAGCGCGCCTTCGGTGATTTGGATTCTGTCACCTGTTAGCTCCTTTACTTTTTGTGTGATCTCATAACCGTACATTTTTTTGTTGTCGGCCAAAAGTTTCAGCACAATGGTTTTGAGTGTTCCCTTGATTAATTCAGATGAGTAGATCATGCCTGTTTCGTATTACCTTGGACAAATATACATAATATTCTTATGTATTTGACATCAAGGCATTGAAATTAATGTAAGTTACTGTTTATCAAGTAAAAAATTTCTTGTTAGTTCTTCCATGGAATCTACTCGCTTTTCACGAGTTTGATGCACTTGCGGAATCCTGAACCCTGAATGCTGAGGACATAAAACCCATCTTTTAATTCAGATGGGCATGTCAGTGTGCAGGTGTTTTCGCGGCTCTCTGTTTCCAGCAAAATTCTGGAACTCAGATCTTGCAGGCTGATGTAACAGGTTTGCGCAGGTAAACCGGTGAGGCTGACTGATTTCTGGAATGGATTGGGACCGATCCGAATGCCATCTGCTATCTGAGGCGTATTGAGGCTGGTGAGGCCGCTCAGATTGATGTCATCAATAAAAAAATTATTTCCAGGTCCTGCCGGATCGGGTTTGAATTCAAAGCGGAGGTAAATGGCCTGGTTGGAGAAAGCTGATAGGTCGAGGCTCACCAGGCTGTAATCGGAAACAGAAGGAAAAAAAGCGGTGTTGCTGGCGCTACCTGTTGTACTGAGTGAAGCGCCCTGCAAGGACAAGAGGTTATACCAGGTCATGCCGCAATCGTTACTGATTCTCACGCTGAAGCGATCGTTGCTGGCGCTAGATTTTTGCGCATAGGCGTAATAGAAACTGAGTTGCGAAGGTGAGAAAGACTGAAAGGTGTAGCGTGGAGAGAAAAAACTCACGGCTTCGCTGGGGTTGTCGTAAAAATTATTGAGCCATAAACACGCCGTGCCTGAATGTGCGCTGAGGTTGTTCACCAGAAAAGAGCCTCCATAGGCAGCTTGTGTCCCTAACCAGAGTGTGTTGGGGAAGGATTGATTTTCGAAACCTTGGCTCAGATCACTTGAGGTGGTAACAGCCGATGGCAGTATGATCAGATTTGTTTTCACAATGGAATCGGAGCCATAGGCATTGCCCACTTTTAATCTCACCTGGGCAGGACCAGGCATATTAAAGACCAGTTTGCCCTGGGCATTCTGGGAAGATGAGGCTGAGGAAGGGCTGCTCCAGTGCCATGAGGTAACCGGCGCATTATAACTGTAGTCGGTGAAGTTTACGGTATCGCCCTGACAAGCCACAGCCGTATTGGGCGCAAAATCAGCTTTGGGCGCGCAGTTCAAAGGGGAATTGAAAACCCCGGTGAACACGAGATTAGCCGGACTCCAGAGGTTTATCCGTCCCGCTGTTGAAGAATTGAGGGCGTTGTGCATTCGGTTACGCTGACCCAGGGTGTACATGCTGGAGCAAAAAGAATATTCCATAAAATTCTGCACGTTCTCCGGCACACCGGCCTGGCATTGGTCAGACGCGCTGAGGTTGCAAAAACCAAAGCCCTTGGTGATGGGTGTGTCCCCTACGCCATCGTCGCCGCAGGCCACGCCGGGTTGGTTGGTGCTGCCCCAGGTATGTTGCAGGTTTAACCAATGGCCCACTTCATGGGTCAAAGAACGTGAACCACCGGGCCAGGCTGTTCCAATGGTTCCCACATAACTGTGAAGGGCCACTACAGCATCCATGAGGGCTGAGGCGGTGCCGGGCAGGAAGGTATAGGCCGCCACACCGGGAGGCAAAGATTTCACCACATAAATATTGAGGTAACGTGTGCGGTTCCAGGTGTATTTGTAACTGGACACGCTTACAACCCAGTCGGCCACTGGATCGAAATGCCGAGTAATGCCTGTGGTGCAATTCCCGTACTCGTCGAGTGTAGCCAGACGGAACTCAATGTTGCAGTCGGAGGCAATGGACTGGAAAGGACTCACTATATTGACAGTATCGGCATTTTCCTTGTTGAAGTCACGGTTCAGGATGGCCAGGGCGTCCATGATTTGTGCGTCGCTTATGTTTTCAGGTCCACCCTGGTGAATCACGTGAAACACCACGGGGATGGTGTAGAGTGGTACAGCGAGTAATTTATCCGAGGGGCTGGATTCCGAATTGATTTGAATCTGTTCTTCGAAGCGTGATTTTGCAGAGGGATCGATCCTGAACAGCACTTCGTTGGCTTCGTTAAACCCGCAGCGGGCCTGGGCTATTGAAGCCAATGGCTTTACAAAAAGAAAAAGGGCGTAAACCAGATAACGACAAGGCATCAGAACCCACAAGTTATCAATTTTACTTTAATTATCTTTGGCCTCGTTAATTTTCATGCCTAAAACCATTCAACAAATCCATATTGGTCTGCTGGGGGGCGGACAACTGGGCCGCATGCTTTTGCAGGAAGCGGTGAATCTCAATCTGAACATTTCAGTTCTTGATCCGGATAAACAGGCCCCATGCCGCCACCTGGTGAAAAAATTCGTACAAGGCAGTTTGACCGACTACGATACGGTTTACGCCTTCGGAAAAGACAAGGACCTCATCACCATTGAGATTGAAAATGTGAATGTGGAGGCACTCAAAGCACTTCAAAAAAAAGGCATAACGGTTTATCCACAACCAGAGATCATTGAACTGATACAGGACAAGGGTGCGCAAAAAATGTTTTACCAACGGAATAATATTCCAAGTGCAGATTTCTTCCTGGTTGAGAACAAATCACAGATCTCCAAATACGCCAAGTATTTCCCGTTTTTTCAGAAACTTAGGAAGGGAGGTTATGACGGCCGGGGGGTGAGTAAACTGGTGAATCCACACCAACTAGAGAAGGCATTTGACGCGCCGAGCGTGCTTGAACGCCTGGTGGATTTTCAAAAAGAACTTTCGGTGATCGTGGCCCGGAATGCAGATGGCGAAATAAAATGTTTTCCGGTGGTGGAGTGTGAATTCAATCCTGATGCCAATCTTGTTGAGTTCCTGTTCAGTCCGGCGAGCATCAAAAAAAGTGTAGAGAAGGAGGCCATGCACATAGCGGCCACAGTTGCTGAAAAACTGGGCATCGTTGGGTTACTGGCAGTTGAGCTGTTTCTTACAAAAGATGGCCGCATTCTGGTGAACGAAATCGCACCAAGACCTCACAACAGCGGTCATCAGAGCATTGAAGGCAACGCCACATCTCAGTTTGAACAACACCTCAGGGCCATTCTAAATTTACCACTGGGTGATACATCCATCCTTAAACCCTCGGTGATGGTGAATTTGCTTGGTGAGTTTGGTTTTGAAGGTAACGCCGTTTACGAAGGGCTCGAAGATGTGTTAAAATTCAAAGGTGTGTATATTCATCTTTACGGCAAGGCCATTACTAAAGCCTTCAGGAAAATGGGTCATGTAACGATAGTGGATGAAGATATCAGCAAGGCTAAGCAAAAAGCCCGTTCGGTGCAGCGCATTTTGAAAGTGAAGGCATAGTTCCTATTTTTAAATATGGAAAAACGCCTTTGTCCAGAATGCGGGGAACCCATAGTGGGTCGCATAGATAAAAAATTCTGCAGCGATCTTTGCAGGAATTCCTTTAACAACAAGGCCAACAGCGACAGCACGAATTATGTCCGGAATACCAATAACATACTCCGGAAGAACCGGCGAATACTTGAAGAATTGCTTAAAGGAGAAAAGTTAACCCTGCCTAGGCAAAGGCTCATTGACCGGGGATTTAATTTTAAGTATTTCACAAGCATTTTTCATACTCGAAACAATCACACCTATTATTATTGTTATGAATACGGATATCTTCCGGTAGATAATGACCTTATATTAATTGTGAAGAAAAAAGCAGTGTAGGATTAACTACAATTTTTACTTCCGATCTAAATGCATCCTAACACTCAAGTGTGATTCCACTTTATGTAGCCCGGCTCAACACAAAAGTTCAAAATTAAGTGTTTATTCTTTAATGATTTTCACGCAGCCTTTTCCTTCAGTCGTCTTCCAGTGTAAGAAATAGATTCCACTGGAAAGTTGGGCCATATTGAGTTGGTGTACCCCAGCTGGTAAGGTGGCGGTGAAAACTTCCTGAGACAATGCATTATGTAAACTGAGTTCACATTTGTTCAGTAATTCAATTGTGGTTAATCCAGTATTGGGGTTGGGATATACAAACGGTGTATTTATCGATTCAAGGTTGGATAAACCCAGGCAAGAATACACATTTATTATTACTGTGCTCGTGCTACTGCAACCGGTTACAGTATTTGTGGCGATAAGGGTGTAAGTTGTAGTAATTGATGGCGTTAACTGTGTAGTGCCTTGAGTTAAAGCAATCCCATTTATAGTAAAGGAACTCGCACCCGTAAAACTGAGTACAGTTGATTCGCCCTTGCATAAACTTGTTTTACCACTCACTGCTACATTTGGTAAACCCGAGATATTAACGATTTGCTTTAGGGTGTCGGCACCACAAGGATAATAGTTTAAAGTGAGTTTCACAGTATAAGTCCCATTCGACGTAAACTGGTGTCCAGGGTTTACAAGACCGGATGTATTATTGGAAGAAAGCGGATCTCCAAAATTCCAGAAATAAGAACTGACTGAGTATCCTGTAGCCGGACAGGGTAAGATAGGTGAAGCAAAATTAACCAGACCACACACAATTGTACCTGAATTTACCAGGGGCAGTTGGGGTTTTTGCTCAAAAAAGTTTGATTCAAAATTTGGTAAGCCCGCCCCTGATTCTCCGTAAGCATATGGATAAGTTGATAGGGTATTTAATGCAACTGAAAATGGCGTATAGTTACAAAGTATTCCTTGAGCATTTGGATTATTGATAACACTTAAGCTGTTTGAATGAGAACTTAATGTACTTGTAGCGGTTACATAAATTTTCCCATCAGGAGCTAATTGCATGCCAATACAGCCCACTACATAATTGAAGAGTGTGTCGGCACAAATGACTGTTTTCGAGGCTGCTATTGCAGATGCGGAGCCTGCGCACAGATCAAACTGGCATAATACCGGGTGAAAATTTGCATATGTCACATACAACTTTGTCCCGTCTGGAGAAAACTCTAACCCCCTGGTATTTGCATCATAAGGTTCATACGATGGAGAAGGTGCAGCAATTGAGTCAAGTCTGATTAAATTACTTAACTGGCCTGTACCCGGGTTAAAATCAAACAGTTCAACGGTTCGGTATATCATTGTGGCAGCTACTTTTCTTCCGTTTGGTGAGAATTTATGTATGCCACGGTAGTAACCAACATAATTGCCATAATTATTGGGTTGATTAGAACCAATTGCTGTAATCACCGGGTTGATATTTACACTGCTGCTACCGGCTAAATAGGCATAATATTGATTTGTTCCTGGCGCCCCCGGTAGAGCACCGGTATGGGCTAAAACCCAGTGATCTCTCTTATTACAGTGCAAGGTTCCGGCCAGTTTACTTGCCATTCGAGTATTTATCGGACTCAATGAAAGTGTTTTGGCAGTAACAGAGCCTGCGCCAGAGGCAAGTCCCATATCAACAATGTGATAATTAATTTCAGATAAAGGCGGAGAGGAGGTATAACTGGAGTAGTTGTTCGTAAAAACATAATAAATATTACCTGCTTTTCTGAGCACAAGGCCGGATTGTGCACCAGCGATAAAACTACTTGTAGGGCCTGCTAAATCAAGGCCATTTGCCATAACAGTATTGTTCTTATCGAATATCCTGTAAGCATCGTCTAAATAAAATAAAAGGTTTCCTAATGAGTCTGAAATTACTCCACTGCTACCATGAGTACTAATAGTTGTACTACCAGTGTTTAGGGCAAGCGGAGATCCGCCTAGAAAATTCAAAGCACATTTTTTACCAAAGCGCCATTGAGCCGCTTCCTTTTGACCTAGTTGGGCATTAATAATTCCCGGAAGTAGAAGTGTAAAAAGTAATACCTTTTTCATCACTCGTTTGTACCCTATAAAATCATGATGACAAGAATATCCCGAACTAAAGGATTAGTTGATCTCCCAGTAGGTTGACCACTCGGTGGAATTCCAGGTTATTGATCCGCAGGAAGATGAGGTAGAAGTTGTACCAGACCCAGTAGTAGAACCAGTATGGCAATTGCTCATTGTTGTATGATTCGGAGTAGAAGGCGTATCACCTCCAACATCAATTACGTTGATGCAAATATCAATCCAATTAGAACAAACCGGTAAATTTACAGTTTGTCCTGCTGGGACAGAAATAGTACCCGATGTACAAACAGTACATCCGGGAACCCATACCTCATATGAAAGTACAACATCACATAATAAGTGATTGTTCAAGGGATAGGTTTGTGCAAAAAAACTCGAATTCAAACCAAAAATTAAACCGAGACCAATCCAGTATTTTAGACAATGATTTTTCATGATACTAAATTTTGCATAACTAAATTACGAATTTATATTACAAAAAATCAAATTTGATGGTATCATAGCAGAACTGCTTTTTCTTTAAAATGAAGATATAAGTAGAAAATACTAAAGGGACATTATTCCATGCAGGTTATATAGTCACTAATCCTCATTCACATAATAAAGCTTGTAAAACTTCAATTTCTTCTCTTCGTCATATCCTTTCTCCACGTAATCGTGTCTGCCGTGGATGTAAATGTGGAAGTTCTTGTCCAGTTTGATCACGCTGCGCATGTACTTCTGGTATTTTTTCACGGCGGTGGGTGAAATTTCAAAATCATCTACGGCGGTAAGGTCGAGGCGCTTGTTAAAATCCTGGCGGTAATCCCTGAAAGCCTGAACCAGTTCGGGCTGAGTTAAAACTTGTTCTTCAAAATCCTTCATCTGGAATTTATCCTTCTCCTTAAAATAGGCTGTACTCCGGTTGAGCATCATTCTCTGGTCTTCTTTACTCACCTGGTTTTCTTCGGTAAGTACCTCTTCGCAAAAACCCCTAGAGGCATCCATAAAGTTTCGGGTGTGGTAATAGGCTCCTGTTTTGAGTGTAGACTGGAGAAAATCCTCTTCCCAATACAGCGCGCATTCTATGCCAGCTTTGTTGTTGTCCACCACGCTGAGTTTATAGCCGTTCTTCCGGTCGGTATTGAACACCAGACAACCCTTGTCGATTTTGCGGATGCTGATTCCGTTCTCATAGTCCAGTTCAAACTCGTTCAAGTGCTGGTAAACCTTCAAATAGGTTTCCTTGTTTTCGGTTTTAAATAAACCTATGGCATCACACAGTTCTCCGTCCACAATAACATCCTTAAAATAACAGGTATAAAATTCACCGCCTTTTATTTTCGGGTGCATGCTCTGGTCATACAAGAGCCTGGCCATTTCAGCCGACTCTTCCATCAGGCAGGATGGGTCGTCGAATATGGCCTTGGAGGATTTTCTTACACTGCTCAGGCTGGCATCGGCTTTGGTTTTAAACTGATGGTATATATCGGTGGTGAATGACGAACTGAAATAGCGCGTCAGGGTGTCCTTCAGGAAGTCATCCTTGATTTGAATTTCTTTTTTACTGCAAGTGAGTTCTTCTCCTGAACCTTTGTTACCCACATCGTGAATGGCCAAACGGGTGAGGCTGGCGCGCGTGAAACTGATCATAAGCCTTCGTATGGGCTAAATATAGCTTTTAAAGAGGGGCCAGGCTTTAACAATATTTAAACAAGTTTTGAGTGCAGGCGGTGAAAATACAGGGTGGAAAACCCGGGTTCAAATGGATTAAAATTAAATTTGTAATTCACTATTTACAGGATATGCGTCAATTTCTTTCCCATTCCAGACACAGGCTGATTCTGATTTCTACTGCGCTGGTACTTTCCTCCTTTGCCCTTTACCGTTATGTATTCGACAAGAACGATGTGATCATTGAGTTGCTTTTCGGCAACCTCAATCAATTTCATTATTCTCCCTTGCAGTTAAACGATCAATTCAGCGAAAAGGTGTTTGACCTGTATACAAGACGCCTCGACTACAATAAGAAATTTCTGCTTCAAGGTGACATCGATGCCCTGGGCAAATACCGCAAGGACATTGACAACCAGTTGCTCACGCAAAAACACGATTTTTTTAAACTTTCACTGGAGCTGATCACCAAACGTATCGCAGAAAAAGAGAACTGGAGCCGGGAGATCCTGTCTAAACCCCTGGATTACACGATTGACGAAGAATACGAAACAGACTGGAAAAAAACCAAATGGTGCAAGAGCGAAGCCGAACTGAAGAAAGAATGGGAAAAAATGCTGAAATACCAGGTGCTCAGCAGTCTGGAAGAAAGCCTCAACAAACAGGAGAAAGCTGCAGAAAAAAAAGATACCACAGTTAAAGTTCAATCTTTCGATTCGCTGGAGGCCCAGGCCCGGCGCAAAACACTGAAGGGGAATACAGATTATTTCAAACGTCTTAAAAAGGTGAGCAACAAAGACCGTTTTTCGGAATTCGCCAATGCGCTTACCGGGGTATACGATCCGCATACCGAGTATTTCGCCCCCAAGGATAAGAAGAAGTTTGACCAAAGCATGAGCGGACAGTTTGAGGGCATTGGAGCCAGGCTTCAACAGAAAGACGGCATTCTAAAGGTTACAGATATAATTGTCGGCAGTCCGAGTTATAAACAAGGCGAACTGAAGGCCGGAGACGAGATACATAAAGTTGCACAGGGGGCAGGAGAACCAGTGGATGTGACCAATATGGACATGGAAGACGCCATTGAACTCATCAAGGGAAAGAAGGGCACTGAAGTCCGGCTCACGGTAAAGAAAAGCGACAACAGTTTTAAGGTGATTTCCATTACAAGGGATGTGGTGGAGATAGAGGAAGTGTATGCCAAAAGTGTGTTGCTCGAGAATAAGAAAAAGATCGGATACATTTACCTGCCTGAGTTTTACGCGCCATCCAACAGTTTCGGCACGCATTATTGTTCACGCGATGTGCGCAAGGAAATTGAAAAACTGAAAAAATACAACATCAGCGGATTGGTGCTTGACTTGCGCGATAACGGCGGCGGTTTTCTTCAGGAGGTAGTGGACATGGCCGGTTTGTTTTTTACTAAAGGCCCTGTTGTACAGGTGAAAGGCCGGGAGAATGTTCCATTGAATGTGATGGAAGACCGTTCAGCCGATGTGGTGTGGGACGGACCCATGGTTGTGCTGATCAACGGGAACAGCGCCAGCGCCAGCGAAATTCTGGCCGCGGCCATGCAGGATTATAAAAGGGCAGTGATTATTGGAAGTCCGAGTTTTGGCAAGGGCACGGTACAATCGTTCATCAACATGGATCAGATGCTGTTGCCGCAATTTGACACCCTGAAACCAATAGGTTCTGTTAAGATCACCCAACAAAAATATTACCGCATCAGCGGGGGCACCACGCAATTAAAAGGCGTAACACCTGATATTCGCTTACCTGATCCGTATGAATTTATTGACCGTGGCGAAAAAGAGCTTGACTATCCAATGCCCTGGGATGAAATCGCGAAAGCCAACTATACGGAATTCAATACCATCAATTACCCTGAATTGATCAAACGCAGCAGCATTCGGGTGGAACGAAACCCGCAGTTTGCCCTGGTGCGCGAGCAGTCGAAAGAAGTGAAGGAGAAGCATGATGATACGGCGTATAGCCTTAAACTGGATAAATTCAGGGCAGAGCAGAAACAATTCCGTGAACAGAATAAAAAATACGAGGACCTGAGGGTTGAGATCAAAGGATTCACCGCTTCACAAACCGAGGAAGACAAACTTAAAAGCGCCAACGACACTTCAAAGGCTGGTCGCGATAAGCGCTGGCTGAACAATGTTGTCAAAGATATCTATGTGTACGAAGCAAGCAATGTGCTCAACGATATGAAATAAGACGCACAACGCAATTGCCCCAAATAAAAAAACCGGAGCAAATCCGGTTTTTTTTATCGTGATAAGGATAACTATTTTTTTCTGGGGCCTATGAGCATCAGCATCTTCTTGCCCTCCAGAACAGGTAATTGTTCGGGTTTACCGTACTCTTCCAGTTCATTTGCAAAACGCAGCAGGAGTATTTCGCCCTGATCCTTAAACACGATCTCGCGGCCTTTAAAGAACACAAATGCTTTTACTTTGCAACCATCCTGAAGAAATTTGATGGCGTGGTTTTTTTTGAAATTAAAATCGTGCTCGTCGGTATGGGGTCCGAAGCGAATATCTTTAATAACCACTTTCGCGGCTTTGGCCTTGATCTCTTTGGCTTTTTTCTTTTGTTCGTAAAGGAATTTGCCGTAGTCGACAATTTTGCACACCGGCGGATCCACATTAGGGGCAATTTCCACGAGGTCGAGACCCATTTCCTGGGCCATGCTCATGGCTTTGGCGATTGGGTAAACGCCGGTATTCACGCCTTCGCCAACTACACGCACCTGGGGTGCGCTGATGCGGTGATTTACCCGATGTAATTCTTCTTTGACTCCCGGACGTTTGAATCCGGCTTTTAAGCCCCTTGGTTGTCTGAAAACAGGTTTGTTGTCAGGGCTGGTACCCGTTGCTGGTGGGTTTGGTTTTTTAAGATTGATAGTGCCTCCGCTTTAAATTAGAAATCAATTAATTGGGGTAAAATTACGCATTTAATTTCTGATTGAAGTCACTTTCAATCATTTGGCGAATATATTTTACAAAGTCATCAACACTAAAACTGCCCAGATCGCCCTTGCCTCTGGCTCTTATGGAGAGTGTGTTTTCAGCCTCCTCTTTTTCTCCTACGATGACCATAAAAGGAATTTTACCGATCTCCTGATCCCTGATCTTTTTTCCTATTTTCTCATTACGGTCGTCGATAAATCCCCTGAGTTCTGCCGCATTCAGGGCCTGAATGACCTTTTGTGCGTAGTCGTTAAACCGCTCCGAAATAGGGAGTATGGCAAACTGGTCGGGTGTGAGCCATAGCGGAAAGTTGCCTGCGCAGTGCTCAATCAACACCGCAATAAAGCGTTCGAGGCTTCCGAAGGGCGCACGGTGAATCATCACGGGCCTGTGTTTCTGGTTGTCGCTTCCAGTGTATTCGAGTTCAAATCGTTCAGGTAAATTATAATCCACCTGAATGGTGCCCAGTTGCCATTTCCGGCCCAGGGCATCCTTTACCATGAAGTCGAGTTTTGGTCCGTAAAAAGCCGCTTCTCCCAATTCAACAACTGTTTTTAATCCCTTTTCAGCAGCAGAATCTATGATGGCTTGTTCGGCCAGTTTCCAGTTTTCGTCGCTGCCAATGTATTTCGAGGTGTTTTCGGGGTCCCTGAGCGAAATTTGCGCCGTGTAATCCTTAAAGTCGAGTGCATTGAACACATACAGAACAAGGTCGATCACCTTGCAGAACTCTTCTTTAACCTGATCGGGTCTGCAAAACAGATGTGCATCATCCTGAGTAAAGCCCCGAACCCTTGTGAGTCCGTGTAATTCGCCGTGTTGCTCATAACGGTAAACTGTACCAAATTCAGCAAGACGCACCGGCAGGTCCTTATACGATTTGGGTGATGCCTTGTAAATTTCGCAGTGGTGCGGGCAGTTCATGGGTTTAAGGAAAAACTCCTCCCCTTCCTGTGGTGTTTTAATGGGCTGGAAGGAATCTTTGCCGTATTTTTCGTAGTGACCCGAACACACATACAATTCTTTCTGGGCAATGTGTGGGGTGGCAACAGGAAGATAACCGGCCTTTGTCTGGGCTTCCTGCATGAAGCGGATGAGGCGTTCGCGCAGCATAGCTCCTTTGGGTAACCAGAGGGGTAAGCCCATGCCCACTTTCTCTGAAAAGGTAAAAAGCTCGAGCTCCTTGCCCAGTTTTCTGTGGTCGCGTTTCTTGGCTTCTTCGAGGAGGGTGAGGTAATCTTTCAGTTCTTTTTCTTTGGGAAAGGTGATACCATAAACCCGGGTAAGCATTTTATTTTTTTCGTCGCCTTTCCAATAGGCACCGGCAATGTTCAGAATTTTTACCGCTTTAATAAACCCAGTGTTGGGGATATGCGGACCCCGGCAAAGGTCGGTGAAGTTTCCCTGGCTGTATAACGTGATGTTACCATCTTCCAGACGTTCGAGCAGATCAAGTTTGTATTCATCTCCTTTTTCTCTGAAATAGGATATCGCTTCATTTTTGGAGATTTCCTGGCGTTGGTACACGTTGTTCTGGCGGGCCAGTTCCAGCATTTTGTGTTCGATTTTCTCGAAGTCCGCGGTGCTGAGGCTTTGTCCATTGAGGTCCACATCATAATAAAATCCGTTTTCAAGTGGTGGACCAACCCAGAATTTCACGCCGGGATAGAGGGCTTCAAGAGCCTCTGCCATAAGGTGGGCTGAAGAATGCCACAGGGTTTCTTTGCCAAGGGCGTCGTTCCAGGTTAGGAGTTGAAGACGAGCATCGCGGCTGATGGGACGCGAGGCATCCCATACTTCGTCATCAACTTTGGCTGCTAATACGTTTCTGGCCAGGCCCTCGCTGATGCTTTGGGCGATTTGCATGGATGAGGTTCCGTTAGCGTACTCGCGTACAGAACCATCGGGTAGGGTAATTTTAATCATAAAAAAAGCCTGCTTACAACGCAGGTTCATATTCAGCTTCAAAGATACCGGAATTTTTGTACCGGGACTAAAATCCTGCTCAATATTCGGCGTCATTCCGGCAGCCGAACGTGTATTTCAACCGTTCGTCCGCGGGCCTGAGGGGCTAACACTTATTAACACGAGCCCCGGCGGGAGGCTGAATATATTTGAGCGCTCAGGTATTATTTAATTATCTTCACGCATTCGTTTTTTATGGGAAATTACATTTTTCTTCTACTGGTTCTGGCCTCATTTTACGGGCTTGGCAAGCTCTTTGTGAAAACATCCATCCATGAGTGGAAAGCCTGGATTCCGGTCTACAATTTCTACACGCTTTCTAAACTTTTAGGCAAACCGGGTTGGTGGAGTTACATTATGATAGTGCCGGGCGTAAACATCCTGATGTACGGGGTATACGGGTTTAACGTCGCCAGAGCCTTTAACCGTGGCGGAACAGGTGACCTGGTTTTTGGATCGGTGTTCCCCTACCTCTATTTCGTGAAACTGGGGCTTGATAAGGAAGTGAAGTTTGTGGGCCTGAGTAAATATGCCAAAGAACCCAACAGTTTTATCCGCAATTGGGTTGATCCCATCATATTCGCGGTCATCGCTGCATCCATCATTCGAGGATATACCATTGAAGCCTTTACCATTCCTACGTCATCGCTCGAAAAATCGCTGATGGTGGGTGATTTCCTTTTTGTGAACAAATTCGCATATGGTCCAAAGATCCCGCAAACCCCTCTATCATTTCCCTTTGCGCATCATACCATGCCCCTGAGTGAAACCCGAAAATCATATCTTGAATGGATCAAGTTACCCTATTTCCGGTTGCCAGGTTTCGGCAAGGTGAAAAACAAACAAATTGTTGTGTTTAATTACCCTGACGGTGATACGGTAGCTTTAGGTGATCAAAACAGCAGCTATTATGAATTAAAGCGTCAACTCGCCTACATGATACAACGCGAAGACCAGGTGAACGGGCAACCAGTCAAACCTTATCCGGTATACCTTGGCATGGCGCACGAATACATGCACAATCCGCGCAATGTATTTCCATGGAACAATCAACCCATTGGCAACATTGTTGCCAGGCCCGTGGACAAACGCGAGCATTATGTGAAGCGCTGCGTGGGCATTGCCGGGGATAGTTTAGAGATCAGGAATTCAGTTGTGTATATCAACGGCAAAGTGCAAACCATGCCTGAAAAGGCTCAGCACAATTACCTGGTAAAATGTTCTTCGCGCGTGTTTGGAGAAGAATTTATGATGAAGAACGGCCGCCCGGGGCTTTCCAATCTTGAATTGCTTGATCGTTTTGATATTTACGCCACGGAAGCCGGAGTTGAAGCCATTGCGAAAGACACTATTGTGTATCGTCTGAACATGACGGCTGAAGTCGCCGCGCAGGTTAAACAACTCAAAGATGTGATCAGTGTGAACAGAAAAATCGACAAAAAAGGAGATCGTGAATTGTCGGTTTTCCCGCATGATCCGGCCTATGCCTGGAACAACGATAATTTTGGTCCATTGCTGATACCACGTGCGGGACTTACCCTTGCAATCGACACGCACAACATATGCCTTTATGAGAAGATACTGAATACCTACGACGACGGCATACATGAAGTAAAAAAACAAGGTGCACAGGTTCTTTACGACGGCAAACCCATCAGTTCTTATACCTTTAAGCAGGATTATTATTTCATGATGGGAGATAACCGCCATAATAGCGCCGACAGCAGGAGCTGGGGCATGGTGCCCTACGATCATATTGTGGGATCACCCTTCTTTGTGTGGTTCAGCATGAAATATGCCGAGAACAATCCGGTCAGCGGAAAGTCTGTGCTGGGTTCTCTTACCAAAAACAGCAAAGAAGGGAAATTCCGCTGGGAACGTTTCCTCTGTTATGTACAGGATGGTACCCTGCACTCCATTAAAATTCCTTTCCTGCTCAGCATACTGGCTATCTGGGGATTCAGCAAATGGAACCGAAAACGGAAAGAAAAACAAGCAGGACTCAAGTCGGCCTGATGGATGTGTTCCGGAAACCGGGCGTTAGGGCCTGGTTTCGGGGTGTTGCAGCCGGATTGGCAGGGTTTTCATTATTATACCTTTTTGTGCTGGATTTCTTTGTGGTGAACAGTCGCGACATGGAAAGCAGTTTCAGCCGCGGTGATCTCCTGCTGGTTTCAAAATCGGCGGGCAGGTTCTCAAGAGGCGAGGTGGTTTTGCTGAGATACAGCGAAGCTGACAGCTCTCAAAGCGTGACACAATTCATTCAAAGACTTGTCGCTTTGCCAGGAGATTGTGTCAGCGTGATCAATAAAGTGGTTTTTGTGAACGGTGTTTCGCAGGCAGACTTACCGGGTGAGAAACATAATTATTTTATTAAAAGCCGCCATAAAGCCCTTGACTCGGTTTTCATCACTGGCCATTATCTTTTGGAGGGAGGGCCCGTATCTGAAGGCCTTGACTACAGCTTCTCCTTAAGCCGCGGACAAAAAGAAGCTCTTGAAAAGGACAGCGCCATTGAAAGCATTCAGTTAAAATGTGAACAGGAGGGTATGAAGGATCAGACCTGTTTTCAGCCAGGATATGGGAGCATGTGGAATGTCGATTTTTACGGTCCGCTTTATGTGCCTAAGCGGGGCGACAAAATAGACCTTGACAGTGCCAGCCTAAGCCTATATGAAGACCTTATTGTACGTTACGAAAAGAACAGTCTTGAATACAGGCACGACAGCATTTTTGTGAACGGTTCAGCCGTGAAGACATACACCGTTCAGCAGGACTATTATTTTGTGCTGGGGGATAACCGAGACAATGCCACAGACTCGCGCCGCCGGGGCTTTTTACCTGAGTCGGACATCAGGGGAAAAGTTTTGTGCAGGCTGAAAAAAGGGAAATTGTGAGAGCCCTGTTCAGCACAGCCTATTGGCCAAACCTTGCTTATATAAGCAGCGCTTTGGAAGCCGATGCCCTGGTGATAGAACAACATGAGCATTACGGCAAACAAACATACAGGAACAGATGTGAGATCCTTTCGGCCAATGGTGTGCTCCGGCTGAGCATTCCAGTACAAAAACGAAAACCCAAAGAATTGATCAGTGAAGTACTCATTTCCTACAAAGAACCTTGGCAGAACAAGCATTGGCGGGCCATCAGCAGCGCGTACCGGAATTCACCCTATTTCGCCTATTTTGAAGATGAACTCCGTGATTTTTACACCAGGAAATACGATCTCCTATTAGATTATAACACTGCCCAGCTCAAACAGTTGTTCCGCTGGTTAAGACGCGACTGCGAAATCAGTTTGAGTCAAGCATATGAATCGCAGGTGGGTGGTACTGAAGACTTGCGCTGGCTGGTGGAAACAAGCCGTGATAAGCCAGAACGGGGCGGACCAAGTGAAGCCTGGCTTAGGCCTTATTATCAAACCTTTTCCGAGAAGTTTGAGTTTGTTCCCAATCTCAGTATACTTGATCTTTTGTTTAACGAGGGCATTCACAGCAGAAAATTCCTACTCAAATAAGCTCAGCGCTTCATGATGTAATCATAAGCAGAAGAGTTGTTCGCCCTGTCACTCAGCTCAAGCCTGATTCTGAGTGTTCCTGTGGGAGAAGATTCATCAAAGGTATAAGTAAGGTTGTTGCTTTTAAGGTCAAATTCGGCGGGAACCCATGCATCGTTGATGAATAGCCTGTAATTTGCTATACCACTGAGATCGTCTTCAATTCTGAACCGGAGGGTTGTACCGTTATGCAGAATCCTGCCCCGGCGTACAGGACTGGTTTTTGCAGAAGGGGCTTGTCTATCGGTTAATAAGGTGAAGGATCCAAAATTCCGTATGGGGAATAATAAAGAATCGTTTCGCTGCTGAGGGCAATATACCTGGCCCGAAGAGCGCAGTACCAGATGTTCAGCAACCTTTCTCTGGCTAGCCGGAATCGGGATGGCCAATTGTACCGCGTTGCGAAGATTGAGAGCCGAGGGTTCAATTCTTAGGATACCTGAAGACTCGATCTTGTTTTCAAATCTGGGGAGAAAAGAATGGAAAAAGGAATAGGCCGGCAGATAAAGCGTTAGCCCGGCCTGGTGAATGACAGTATCGCGTAAACAATTCACCAGAGAATCCGCTGATATTGATAATGGCTTATAGGAACCTGGCCTTGAACTGCGGATATAAAATCTCAGGGCCGTAGAATTGCCTGACTCATCGCTCATGCTGATGTCAAGCTTGTGAGCCTTGTTGTCCTGAAACAGAAGTCTTCCCTTGTTTCGGCATGACCCATACAAATACGCCGGATAATATTCGGGTAAAAAGCACTTCTGCAGTTTGGCTCTTTGGTGGTATTCGGCGTATTCGTTCGCATAGCGGTTATCCCTGAAATCTATTTTGTCCAGATGCTGTTCAAAATAAGGTGAGGTATCCAGATTCAAACGCATGGCGTAAACGTTGTTGTGATTACCCGATTCCACACATTGGTCGTAAGCGTTGAAGGCCAGAGCCAAAACAGGGCTGCTTAATTCAAAAGTGTCTGCAGACTGGTTAAGCCTGGACGCTGGCAAGACCTGCAACAATTGAGGATTGAGTGTATCCTCCAGGTTGTAAAAAGCGATCTGCTCCAGAACGGGGGCTGTATGGTCGGGAAAATGGTACACAGTTAAAGGATTGAGCGGCATTTCGGTTTTTTCATCCCGGAGTTCAAAATGCAGGTGGGGACCAGTTGACGCACCCGTGTTGCCAGAAAGACCAATGATCTCATTCCGGTTTACAAACACATGATAGGGCCTGAGGTAAAAATCCACCTCGTAACTCAGTTTTGCATTTTGTTCCTCCCTAAGCTCCCGGTTTATCTTCAGACTGAATTCGTTGAGATGCGCGTACACACTGGTTTTGCCGTTGTGATGCGTGATGTAGAGCACCTTACCGTAACCCGTTGAGCTGATCTTAATTCTGGACACATAACCTTCTTCAATGGCATAAACCTGTAGGTTCTCTTTACCATTGGTTGAGAAATCTAGGCCAGTGTGAAAGTGATTGGGCCGGATTTCACCAAAATTACCGGTGATGACACGGGGTGAATCGAGAGGCCAGATAAATTCGGGTTTTACCTGTGCATTGAGGTGAAGGGTGAGAACAAAAAAGAGGTATACAAATTTGAATTTAGGCACTCTGAAAGGGCTTCTCGTCAATCAGATTAAAGAGGCAAAAGAAGAAAGAGAAGAATACCGCACCGGCTACCGCCTGAAGCATACTTTCAACAAGGAAATTGAGTATGATGAGAAGGGAAAAATACGCCAGCATGCGCTTGTCGCGCCGTATGCCTTTCAGAAACTGGAATAGCGTGAGCAGGAGAAGCATGGAGAATCCAAAGACACCCATACCGATAAAGGTTTGAAAATACTGGTTGTGCGCATTGAGTTTGTGTTCCAAAGCGCCGCTTATGCCATTTTGTTCATAGGCGGTGTAGAGTGCATCGTTAGCGTCTCCAGCCCCCACACCAAACCAGAAATTCTCTTTCATGATGTGGAGAGATTGTTCCCATACCAGTAAACGGCTGGTGTTGCTTTCAACGCTAGTTTTGTCGAGATTCTCTACAGAAATTGTATTGATGTTCCGGAAACGTTCGTACACAGCAGGTATAAAACGAAGGCTGAGTAGAAGCACCAGGGCCCCAATCCCCAGAAAAATCAGGCTGCGTTTTACACTCAGTGCAGACCTGTATTTCAAATAAAGCAAAAGAGGCAGGCATAGGCAAAGTGTTATCAGTCCCATTTTAGAGGCGCAGAGAAAAATGCTGGTGACAAAAACAGAGGTGAACACGTAAGAGCTGATCATGATCTGCCGGTTTGTGTGAAACCAGTGTTTGTAATAGTTGATGATGATCCCTATGGCCAGTACAAGGTACATGGCGAAGTACGAGGCGTGAATAAAATCGGAAAAGTACGTGTATGTAAAGTACTCCGGATGGCCCTGATAGGCGAAAAAAGAAGCCCTGGCTATGAGATAAAGGCTGGCGAAAAAACAACCTGAGACAAAAGAAACCAGGCAACGCTTCAGAATTTGTGCCGGCCAGTGAAAACAAAACATCAGGTATGGAAACAAGAGGAAAGATAATTTGATTTCGATGGCCGCGTTGGCCTCGTTGTGGTTTTCGGAGAGGAAGGCGCTGATGAGGGTGAAAAGAAAAAAAAGCAGCAAGAGTAAAAGATTCCTGTTGAAAAGCCCCTGGCGGATCTGCACCAGATCCCAATTGAAAAAGGAAACTAGCAGCCAGGCCATGAGAATGGGTGAAAGTACTTTGAAACCAAGGGGAAAACAAAAACAGAAGAGCACCGGAAAAACGTAAAACAATTTTCTTTTCAGGCTGATCTCCATGACTGTGGGTTTGAAACAGGACTAAGTTAACAGGAATCTTGGTATTGGAGCTGAGTATTTACCAACAAAGCGATTTGGGTAAAATATTTACAAGCTTTGTATGCGGGCGTAAAAGGCCGAGGCAATGGTCTCCCGGTTGAACTTTTCATTTACATAGATCCTACCTTGCCTGCCCAATTGTTCACGCAAATGCTCATCTCCGCTGAAGGTCAGCACCGCATTGGCAAGTGCCCCGGCATCCTCCGGTTCAAAATACAGTGCGCAGCGGCCTTGTTTCACAAACAGTTCACGCGCTTCGCCGTCAACACCCAGCAATACGGGTAACTCCATGGCCAGACATTCGAATATCTTGGACGGAATTGCCCCCAGAAACAAATCGAGCCGGCGCAAAGGAATCACTGAGGCATCTACGACACGAAGGATGCCTGGCATTTCGGACTTTGTAACCGCATCGAGGAAGAATACGTTTTTGAGCCCAAGCTTATCGCGTAATATCAGCAGTTTGTCTTTTTCGGGTCCGCTGCCCATGATCAGGAATTTTATTTGCTGGTGCTGTTTAAGTTTATCTGCCGCATAAAGGATCACTTCCAGGCCCTGTGCCAAACCAAGTATGCCTGCATAGAGAAACAGAAGATCATCTTTCCGGAAACCCTGCTTCTCTCTCCAATCCGAATCTTTTATTTTGGAAGGATCATAGAAGTTTAAATCTACCCCATTGGGCAACCAGTAAGTTGGTACTTCCGGGAAT
>DAOMFS010000002.1:24842-195224 GCA_035429925.1 Bacteroidia bacterium
TTTGGTGTATGTTTTGGCAAATACCCTGGGTTTGTCCGGTAACCAATGCCGCGCGGCGGTAAAGACGCGCTTCGAGGCGATAGGCCATCTTCAGCAATAAGGTATTCTTGACCACACCCAGTTTTTCAGCACTCTCGGGCCAAAGGTCGCTCACATTAAAAATCAGTTTTGCCTTTTTTTTCCTGGCCAGGTACATGGCGCTGTAACCGAGGAATAGCGGGGGTGATTCGCAGATCAGAAAATCAAAACGCGGGGGTAATTTGGATGAGGTCCTGGCTGAGGAGATTACAAAAGAGAAATAATTCCTCAGACGGTGCAGTATACCCTTGCTTCGCGACACATAAATTGAGCTTCGGTGTACTTTCAGGCCCTGCATCTCTTCGAACATGTAGGATCTGTTTTTGTAAGCGGGATAAATCTCCATCTGGGGGTAATTGGGCATGGCAGTGAGCACAGTGATGCTGAGGCCAAGTTTTTGCAAACGAACAGACAGTTCAAACAGGCGGTTTTGAGGCGCCCCCACTTCAGGCGGAAAATACTGTGTGAGGATGAGGATATTCATCATTCAAATGTAGGCGAAATTGAATTTGAAAGCAGTATAAGTGTGATCTTAGAACTCCTGCAAACGCTCATTTCAGGGCCTCGTAAAATGCTTTATGAATCTTGCTGCGTATGGCCAGTTTTGCCAGTTTGTTTTCATCGGCTGTGGGAAAAACCCTGTTGCTTAAGAACACAAACACCAGTTTGTTGGCCGGATCAGCCCAGGCGAAGGTGCCCGTGAATCCGCTGTGCCCGAAGCTCAGGGGACTGCACTCAGCCGTTACCGGGCTTTCTTTGTTTGCATCGGGTTCGGGTTTGTCAAAACAAAGGCCCCTGCGGTTGGCCGGACAGAAATGGCAGGCAGTGTAATCCTTTACCACATTGCTGTCGAGAATTTGTGTGCCGTTGAAGTTTCCTTTGTTCAAGTATATTTGCATGAGTCTGGCTACTTCATAAGCATTGGCAAATTCACCGGCATGTGCCGCTACCCCACCCAGCATGGCCGCGCCGGGGTCGTGCACATAACCCTGGATAATCTGCCTGCGAAACTTGTCATCGTTTTCTGTTGGCGCTATGAGGGTTTTTGAAGTAAAATTCAGTGGTAGATAATTCAGTCCCAGGCCAGCCGTAAAATTGAGGTCGGAGACGTACTGATTCTGCTTTTTGCCACTCAACTGTTCAATGATCTTTTGCAGGAAGTAATATCCGAGGTCACTATACAGGTATTTGCCCCTGTTTTCTACTTTGGAGTCGATGATGCGCTGGTAGATGCTATCGGGATAACTTTTTTTCAAGTACAGATCCCTGGCCACCGGAATAGGATACTCCTCTGATGGGGCCTTTGCGTAAAAGCCCGGTTTCAGTTCTCCGCTTTTTTCAATTGTTTTCAGATAAAAGGGTATCCAGGCTTCGAGGCCGGCCTGATGTGTGAGCACGTCCTCAATTACAAGGTTTTCTTTGTTGCTACCTTTTAATTCAGGCAAATACTCTCCAAGCGTTTTTTTATAATCAAATTTTCCCTCCCCCTGAAGTTTCATCAGCGCAAAAGCCGTGGAACTTATTTTGGTAAGGCTTGCCAGGTCATACAAGGTGCCGTTGTCTACGGGTTTGGAGTCCTGAGCGTAGGTATAATTGCCAAAGGATTTCTGGTAGATCACTGAACCGTCTTTCATGGCCAGCACCTGGCACCCGGGATAGGCCTTTTCGCTGATGCCGGCCAGGGCAAGACTGTCAACCAGGCCGAATTGCCTCTCGCGAAACCTGGAAGCCAGTGAATCGAGTTCAGATCTTTTCCGGATCTGCAATTCCAGTCCGCTGTTGTATTTGAAAGGTATTGTGCTCACGGGCAGTTTGCCCTGGGCTTGTTGCATGCCCAGAATAAGATTTGCAGAGGCCCTTAGCAGGGATGGTAGGTATTCGTAAGCCATAATCACTGACTGAAAATGCCTGAGGGAAATAAGTTTATTCAGAATGTAAGGATTAGTGGCCACCACCAGGATACAGGGCTTTATCCTGGAAACGGAATCCATCAACCAGAGTGTTTGCGATCCAATGCCGTAATTGTTTTCGGGTTTTGCTCCGGCTTTGTTCAATTGGATCACCACCAGATCGGCGCGGCGCACTTTTTCAAAAGCCAGGTTGATTTGATCGGGGCCGGCTTCATGTGAAAGCCCGGCATGCTCGGTATACGCGTAGTTTTTTAGCTGCGCGTAAAGCGCGTTCTCTTCCTCCACACCGTAAGACAATTCGAGTATCCTGAGGCTATCAGTATGCTTAAGGGGAAGAATTTGTTTCTCATTCCGAAGCAGGGTGACCGCCGCTTCCGCTAACTTTTCATTGAGTTTGTTACCAGCGCTTGTGTTCAGTTCTTTGTAGAGGTTACGGGTTACAATTTCCTGTTTGTTGCTGAGACCGCACCAGTATTTGGCCTGCAGGAGTTTTTTACAGCGTTCGTCAATTGCAGTTTGGCTGAGCTGACCCGAGGCGACAGCCTGTTTGATCGCTTCAATGGCTTTGGGCACATCGGCCGGGAAAAGCAGGACATCGTTACCGGCCTGAAGGGCTTTCACTTCCATGGTACCTGGTGCAAAACCATTGGCAATGCCTTTCATGTTCATGGCATCCGTAAAAATGAGACCCTTGTATCCCAGCCTTGTTTTCAGGAGATCGTTCACCACCTTGGCGGAAAGGGTGGAAGGCAGTTTGCGCGCCGTATCGAGGGAAGGAATGTTGAGGTGAGCCACCATCACTGAAGCCAGACCACGCTCGAAGAGATAACGAAAGGGATAGAGTTCCAGACTGTCGAGTCGGGAGGCAGAATGATTCAACTGTGGCAAGGTGAGGTGAGAATCGCTGTCGGTATCGCCATGGCCCGGAAAGTGTTTTCCACAGGCCATCACCATTTCATCCTGCAGGCCTTTCATGTAGAAATAGGCTTTTCGCGCTACCGCCTCCTTGTTTTCGCCAAAACTGCGTAGGCCTATAACAGGATTCAATGGGTTGTTGTTCACATCGGCTACCGGAGCAAAGTTTACATGCAAACCCAGGCGCTTGCATTCCCTTGCGATCTGGCGACCCATCTGATAAATGAGGGAATCGTTCTGTATGGCCCCCAGGGTCATTTGTTTGGGGTACCTTATGGTGCTGTCGATGCGCATGGCCAGTCCCCATTCCGCGTCGATACTGTAAAGCAAAGGGGTTTTGGCGAAACTCTGGTAATAATTGGCCAGTTTGCCCTGGCGTAAAGGACCGCCCTGCATCCAGATAAGACCACCGATGTTGTAGTTGCGAATCAGATCGGATATTTCCTTTACATGCTTGAGGTCGCGATTGCTGTAGGCTGCCACCATAAAGAGCTGAGCAATGCGTTCATCTGGTGAGAGGGCGTTGAACACAGAATCCACCCAGGGATTTTGAATGCCGGCGAACTCCGGATCCTGTTTTTTCAGTGGTGCATACACAAAAGCCAGAAAAAAGAGGGATAAAAGCAGAAGGATCGGTTTCTTCATTGCTTAAAGGTAAGATGGCAGGATGTTTCGTTGTGAAGCCCGAAGGGTAGTTTTGAACAGGAAGGGGTTAGATTGTGACTGGAGCTTTGTGACAATTCTGAATCATTCTTCTAATTCAAATTACCGGGCACCCGTTCATTCTTTATAAACACTAGTATTCAAGTTTCAAAAGTTGAGTTTATATTTTAAATTCGGTGATCCATCAGACAATACCATTGAACCCACAAAAAAAAACGGTCCAAAAAACACATTTCAAATCTTCATCAATTGATCAGAAAAGTGTATGGGTCCTTGCCGCCATCCTCCTCCTCAGTCTGATCGTATATTGGCCTGCCACACGCAACCAGTTTGTGAACTGGGATGATAACGCACATGTATTCGAAAACATCCATTTGAAAAAAACTTTTACAGAAGCCTTGCCTTACTTCTTTGGTCAGCATTATTTCATTGGAAACTACATTCCCTTTACCATGATGGTTTATTACTTTGGCTACAGGGTAGCTGGGCTGGATCCGCATTTTTTTCACGGGCTGAATGTGGGTTTGCATCTCGCAAACATTCTTCTGACGTTCTGGTGCTTTTACCTGCTGTCCGGTCGAAAACGATTGGTGGGCGTCTTTGTAGCGCTTTTCTTCGCCCTTCATCCCATGCATGTGGAATCCGTGGCCTGGATTTCTGAATTGAAGGACCTGCTCTACAGCCTATTTTTTCTTGGCGGAATGATCGCTTATCAGTACTACCTGGAAGAAAAGGGCAAGTACAACTCAAATGCTTCTCAAGGAATACTTGTAAGACTCAGAACGTATTTTCCATTCATTGTATTTCTGTTTTTTGTTTGTTCCCTGCTTTCCAAACCGGCAGCCATGGTATTTCCATTGGTTCTGATGCTCATAGATTACTTTCGGGGCCGGACCATTAACGCCAAATCCTTGCTTGAAAAAATTCCTTTTCTGTTTGTTTCATTCGTGTTTGGTATCATTGCCCTCAGTGCCCAGCAATCTGACAGGCTTTTGCACGACGCCTACACCTTTCCCCAAAAGATGCTTTATGCCTGCTACGCCCTGGTAGTATACCTGCTGAAGTTCATCGCACCTTTCCAATTATGCAATTTTTACCCCTACCCTGAACTGGGCGGTCAATCTAGCTTCTTGATCTATTTGTCGCCGGTGATCGTCATGATCCTTATTTATCTGGTGCTTCGCTCTGTCCGGCGGGATAAGCTGTTTCTTTTCGGCGCGGGATTTTTCCTGATCAATCTTATTCTTGTTTTACAACTTGTTTCTGTTGGCGATGCTTTTCTGGCTGAGCGGTATACATACATGGCTTATTCGGGCCTGCTTTTTATTCTGGGTATAAAGACAGATGAAGTCTTAGTCCAACAGAGGCAAAAAGGCAAAATGCTGAGGCAGGTTTTGGTTGCGCTGATTGGTGTCTATGTCATGGTATTTGCCTACACCAGTCATGAGCGCAGCAAGGTGTGGAAAAACGACGAAAGCCTGGCCAATGATCTTTTGCAAAAACAACCAGAAGATTGGCTGGCTCTGAACAACAAGGGATTTATCCTGTATGAAAAACAGCAATACACCGAAGCCATTAGGCTGTTTGGTAAGGCCCTTGAACACAAACCGGATTACACCCGGGCCTCCATCAACCTGGCAAACACCTATCTGCTACTTGACCAGGCAGACAAAGCGCTGGAGATCACAAATAGCGCCCTGAGCCGTGCTCCAAAGGATTTTCACCTCCTGGCCAATAAAGGTTTCATCCTGATGCGGTATTTTAAAAAGTATGATGAGGCTATACTGAGTCTGAAGGCTTCGCTCCGGGAAAAGGCCGGGCAGGTGTCGTGTTATCTCGATCTTTCGGAATGTTATTACCAGAACAAAGATTTTGTCAGGTCCATGTCCTGTCTCGACAGCGCACTGAGTATTGAACCTCAAAACGCCATGCTCTGGAACAACAAGGGCTATTTGTATTACCTGCAAAGTGATTTCCAGAATGCTATGGTCTGCTATAAAAAATCACTTGCCTTTGAGCCCTCTTACACCCTGGCCTCTGAAAACCTGGCCATTTGTGAAAAAGCCATGGTAAAGGACCCAAACCAGGTGAAATGAAACAGGTCGAGGGATTCTGTAGTGAAGGCCGCCATACCATGTCCTGAACAAAAACTTTTTAATTGTTTTTCCACCAACCAACAGTCTTGTGTTGATATTCTGAGACAGATTTCATGAGCTCATCTTTGAACAAAATTATTTTTGTCTGGCGTGAGGTTCAGACAAATTCCATACATGTGGCTGGCGCTACTTATTGTTCTTTTGCAGGTTCCGCTACCTCAGCTTGCACAGCCGCCTCAATACAAAATGCAGTCTTACATCAGCACGTATTCTGAGCTGGCTATAGCCCAGATGGTTGCTTACAGGATACCCGCCAGCATTACCCTTGCCCAGGCCATATTTGAAAGCCGCAGCGGGGCGAGTGATCTGGCGAAACGATCCAACAACCATTTCGGCATTAAATGCCATTTGGGCTGGCAGGGTGATACCATAGTGAAGCACGATGACAGTCTGAATGAGTGTTTCAGGCGATACCACAGGGTAGAGGATTCCTACAGCGACCACAGTCTTTTCCTGAGTTCAAGGCCTCGTTACGCAAATCTCTTTCAAAATGCCATAACGGATTACAGATCCTGGTGTTTTGGTCTCAAGGAAGCCGGCTACGCCACTTACGAAACCTATGCAGAAGAACTGATTCATCTGATCGAACAAACTGAATTGTACCGATTCGATGGTGTACAGAATCTGAGCATGATAAAAGCATATGATAATTATCAGCCCGAGATCAGGATTTCAAGATGTAAACCCGGTAATTTCGGACTCGCGCGGTTCGCCGAACACGGCCTGATGTGGATGGATGAACGCGATGCGCACATTCGCAGCCTGGATCTCATCGTCAAACGAAAACGGGGCTGATCTGTCAATTACGTTATCCTGCAAATTCCGCAGTACAATTAATTTTTACCTTTGTGTACCAATTTTTTAACTATGGAATTCAGAACAGAACACGACACCATGGGCGAGGTAAAAGTTCCCGCACATGTTTATTGGGGAGCTCAAACCGAACGCAGCCGCAACAATTTCAAGATTGGCCCGGAAGCCAGTATGCCAAAGGAAATCATTCATGCTTTCGGGTATTTAAAAAAGGCCGCAGCCCTTGCTAATATGGAATTGGGGGTGCTGAGCAAGGATAAATGCGAACTGATTTCTAAGGTTTGTGAAGAAATCACAGCCGGAAAACTCGACGATCAATTTCCGCTGGTAATCTGGCAGACCGGTTCAGGCACACAAAGCAATATGAATGCGAATGAGGTGATTGCCTACAGGGCTCATGTGATGAGTGGCGGAAAACTAAGCGATGAGAAGAAAATACTTCACCCGAACGATGACGTGAACAAATCCCAGTCCAGCAACGATACTTACCCTACGGCCATGCATATTGCCGCATACAGGCAGGTGGCCGAGATCACCATTCCGGGACTTGAAAAATTAAAAGCCACACTGCATAAAAAAGCCGAATCTTATAAAAATGTGATCAAAACCGGACGTACACATTTTATGGATGCCACGCCACTTTCTCTGGGTCAGGAATTCAGCGGTTATGTACAGCAAATTCACATGAGCATTCGTGCCCTTAAAAATGCGCTGGAGGCCGTGAAAGAACTGGCTCTGGGCGGAACCGCAGTTGGAACTGGTCTGAACACGCCCAAGGGGTATGATGTGCTGGTGGCGAAAAAAATAGCAGAACTTACCAAATTACCTTTTGTTACTGCCCCCAATAAATTTGAAGCGCTGGCGGCGCACGATGCCATGGTTGAGCTCAGCGGGGCCTTAAAACGCACGGCGGTAGCCCTGATGAAGATAGCGAATGACATCCGCATGCTTTCATCCGGACCACGTTCGGGAATAGGTGAGATCATTATTCCGGATAACGAACCGGGTTCTTCCATCATGCCGGGCAAGGTGAATCCAACGCAGCCTGAAGCCATGACCATGGTTTGCGCGCAGGTAATCGGCAACGATGTGGCCGTATCGGTTGGCGGGGCCAATGGCCACTTTGAACTGAATGTGTTCAAACCGCTGATCGCGGCAAATGTGCTTCAGTCGGCCCGTTTGATAGGGGATGCCTGCGTGAGCTTTAACGATAAATGTGCTGAGGGTATTGAACCCAATTTACCCATGATCAAACAGCACATGGAAAACTCGCTGATGCTGGTCACCGCACTCAACACCCACATCGGATACGAAAAAGCGGCGAAGATTGCTAAAACAGCGCACAAAGGAAATAAAACGCTGCGTGAAGCCGCGATAGAACTGGGTTATGTAAGTAACGAACAGTTCGATCAGTGGGTTCGGCCTGAAGATATGATCGGCAGTATGAAGTGACCGAAACATTTAAAAATTGAACCCTCCCTGGTGGAGGGTTTTTTTATGGCTTTACATTTCTTATGCGAATGTTGCTCAGTCAATTTTGGTAAGACGGTCTTTACACGGTCTTTTCCACCCAGTCGCCGTTTTCGCGTATAAGGGCAATGAGTTCGTCAACAGCATTTTCGCTGCTGATATTTTTTTTCACCACCTCCCTGCCCTTGTAAAGTGAAATTCTTCCCGCACCTGTTCCCACATAACCATAGTCGGCATCGGCCATTTCACCGGGACCGTTCACTATGCAACCCATGATGCCGATTTTTAAACCTTTCAAATGATCGGTGCGTTCTCTGATCATCTGAGTGGTTTTTTGCAGGTCGAAGAGGGTACGTCCGCAACTCGGACATGAGATATACTCAGTCTTACTGCTGCGCATCCTTGATGCCTGCAGTATACCAAAAGCTGTTGAATTGGTAATCTGAGCGTTGACACAATTGTTTTGTTTGATCCATATACCGTCTCCGAATCCGTCTATCAGCAATGCGCCCAGATCTGTGCTGCTGTAGAGCTGAAATTGCGACTCCGATAGATTTTTATAGTTGACCTTTATGATGAAAGGGTGCTGGCATCCGAGGTGTCTGAGTTGAATGGCCATTCGACGAAGGGTCATCATTGCTCTTTCACTCACCGCGTCGAGTATGAGGCATATCTTCTCTTCCTGATTCAATCTTTTTATAAATTCGTCGCTGAGCAGAGCATTATCTACCGCAATAAAATTCAAGTCGGGTGATTTGATATTTGAATTGAAATACGCCTCCCCGCAAAAGAGCGGAAAAGTTCTGATGCGATCCTGTTTCTCAGCCCAGGCTTCGGAATCCATAATCAGACCCAGGGTACCTGGTATGGCGAATGGAATTTCAACATGTCCTGTGTAAATATAATCCGCGGCCTGATCGGCAATCTGCCATTTGTCGTTGGCCACTGAATACTTATAACCAAATGGAAAAAGCGAAGCCCTGGTGATCTCCTGGCGTTCACTCAAATCGGCAATGACACGTGGCACCTGTTGTGCGCCGAAATTAATAACTTCCCGTGTTTTGTGACGCTGATGGTCAAAAGGATCATAGGGTAAATCAAATTGGATTTCGGGTATGGTGTTCAACTGAACTGCCTTTGAATAGCGGTTTGCCAGTTCTCTGGCCACTGGAATTTCAAGTTCTGGTTCTTCTGTCAGTGAAACACGGATCGTGTCACCCAGGCCGTCTTCAAGCAGAGTGCCTATTCCTACCGCAGATTTGATACGCCCATCCTCGCCTTCTCCGGCCTCTGTAACACCCAAATGAAGGGGATAATTACGCTTAGTCTCTATCATCCTGGCTACAAGCAAACGATACGCCTGCACCATTACCTGAGTATTGCTGGCTTTCATTGAAAGCACGATGTTCTGAAAATGGAGTCCTTCACATATCTCAAGAAATTCCATAGCGCTTTCCACCATGCCCAGGGGTGTGTCGCCGTAACGGCTGAGTATTCTGTCGCTGAGCGAACCGTGGTTGGTACCAATGCGCATGGCTGTGCCGTATTCTTTACAGATATTTACAAGCGGGCTGAAGCGTTCACGTATACGCTCCAATTCCGCTTCGTAAGCCATATCCGTGTATTCAATGGTCTCGAATTTTTTCTTGTCAGCATAATTACCCGGATTCACTCTCACTTTTTCTATGACCCGTGCCGCGTGTTCCGCAGCATTGGGCGTAAAATGAATATCGGCGCAAATGGGCGTGTTATAACCCCTGGCACGCAGTTCGCGGCGAATGTTCTCCAGGTTCTTGGCTTCATTCAGACTTGGTGCAGTAATACGCACAAGTTCGCAGCCCGCTTCAATCATCCGGATGCTTTGTTCCACTGTGGCTTTGGTGTCCATGGTGTCGGTAGTGGTCATGCTCTGTACCCGTATAGGATGATGAGCACCCAGTTTCAGATCGCCTATGCTCACCTCTCGTGTAAGAAAGCGTGAATAGCGGGTAAGGCTGTTACAGTATTTTAAAGTGGAGGACATGTGTTTAAGAAAATCCAAAGATACTTGAAAAACCCGGTCACACCGGATCAGTCTATTTCAACCTCATCCAAAAAAATAAAACTATCTCCTCCGGCACCGGGATGCCAATCGGGCAATTTACCGGCATTCTTCAAAAGCAGTTTTACGTAACGGGCCTGGCGGGGCGTTTTGAAATCCAGTGCATAGGTGTAGGTTTGAATATCTCTCCTCATCAGGTCCTCAGGACAATACACGGTGCCTGCCAGCTGAAAGGCTTTGTTATCATCGGAAATGTATACCTCCACCGCTTTTGGAAAGAATATCCAGGATCCCCTGTCCTGAAGGCAGTTTATGCCAACCCTACTCAGGTTCTTTTTGTCGAGAAGGTCAATGACAACGGGTACATCCTGGCCCTGGTAGCCCAGCCAATCGCCCTTTCTCCAGTTCCAATCCCCGTAAATTCCATCGAAAAGGGTCTGAGTCCCTTCCGCTGCATACTGTGAATTGACCCTTGCGTGAATATCCGCCGTGTAATTGTTTTTGATCTTGTTCAGGCGGCAGACGGATAATCCGCTCTCCGTGCCGTCATCCGCTTTGGCCCTGGCACTAAGGGTTGCGGTGTTGCGGATCTCAAAAGGAGACTTGTATATCTGTTCTGATACCAAGCCATCCGCAGTGCTTATCGTGTATTGAATTTTTGCCTTATCGGAATTGATCAGATGCATGCTCACGGTGGCTTTATCCCTGAAAACCCTTCCCGGACTTTCAATAATGGGCGCTGCGAGCATTTTTTTTCCTTCAGGCAAAACAAACACCGGTGGAACCGTTTCACTGCCATAATTCAGGCTTCCGCTTACCCAGGCTTTGAAGGCAATTTCATTGGTGGCGAGTAATTCCTCATGGCGGAGAAAGGTTCTGAATGATGGTTTCCCATTCACCATCACTACATCCGGTACGTTCATGGCAGTGTTGTCGCTGCTGATCTTCAACTGCCTGTGATTAAGTAAAGACAAGTCGAGGCTTTTGAACAAGGGCGTTCCCAGTTCGTAGAATCCGGTGCCGGGACAAAGCGGGTATAAACCCATGGCCGTGAACACGTACCAGGCGCTCATTTGCCCGCAATCTTCGTTTCCAATCAAACCATCCGGTGCATTGCGATAAAAGTCCTTGCAAATTCTTCTGGTGTAGGCAATTGTTTTCTGAGGCGCCCCGCAATGGTTGTATAAATAGGCCATGTGGTGTGAGGGTTCATTTCCATGGGCATACTGACCGATTAAACCGGTGACATCGGCCTGTTCCCTGCCCCTTGTTTTGGATGATGCTGTGAAGAGTTCATCCAGCTTTTGCTCAAAGGCCTTTTTGCCACCGTGCAAAGCCATTAGTCCTTCCACATCCTGCGGCACGTAAAAAGAATATTGCCAACTGTTGCCTTCGGTAAAATGGTTATTGATTTCTTCGGGGAAAAACGGTTTCAGCCAGGCTCCGTTTTTACGTGGACGAAGATGTCCACTTGTGCTGTCGAAAAAATTTATGTAGGCCCAGGCCCGGCGGTAATAATAAATTGCTTCTTCGTTTTTATCCAAGCGTTGGGCCAGTGTAGCTATGCACCAGTTGTCATAAGCGTATTCAAGTGACTTGCTAACGCTTTCATTTTCATCATCAATCTGCAGATAGCCTTGCTTGTTGAAAATAGGTATGCCGTAAGCAGTATAATTTGATGCGGCTTTCATGGCCTCATAGGCAAGATCGATGTTGTAATTTCGAATACCTTTCATATAGGCATCTGTAATCACGGATACCGCATGAAAACCTATCATGCAATCGGTTTCATTCGCCGAGAGTTCCCACATGGGTAAACGCCCCGATTGTGTATACTGTTGCAAAAAAGATTGAATAAAATCGTTGGTCCTGTCGGCTTCCAGAAGCGTAAACAGGGGATGCAGAGCCCTGTAGGTATCCCAAAGTGAATACACTGAATATACTGTAAAACCTTCGGCTTTGTGCACCTTCAAATCCCTGCCGAGATACTGCCCATCCACATCCATACTCAACGAAGGATGAATAAAGCAGTGGTAGAGGGCTGTATAAAAGACGGTCTTCGTATCAGGCTTGTCCTCTTCAATTTTCACCTTAGACAACTGTTCATTCCAGGCTTTGCGGGCGTTCTGTCTGTACAAGTCAAAATCCCAATGTGGCGCTTCGTTATCAAGATTCTTCAGGGCGCCTTCAGTGCTCACCTGTGATATGGCTACCTTCACCAAAAGTTCTTCACCGGGTGAATTGCCAAAATTAATTGTTGCGCCTTCACTTCTTGAATTACCCAGGGCACCTGGCATCAGCAAATTTTTGTTGCTGGCGATCTGATATGATTTTACCGGTTTAGAGAATCTGACCGCAAAATACAGGATCTGCCTCCTGGCCCAGGCCTCACTGATCCGATAGCCCACAAAGGTGATGCTGTCTTTTTGTTGCAGGTCGCACTCAAGGGTTTTGTCCCTGTGCAGGAGATCAATTAGGATCTGCTTATCCTCTCCTCTTTTGTATTTGTAGCGGTGAATACCCACCCTTGGCGTAACACTTAGTTCAACCTTCACATTGTATTTATCCAGTTTTACAGTATAATAACCGGGTTCAGCCATTTCAGAAGCGTGTGAAAAGTGAGAGGCATATTCAGCGTTGTTCATACTGGTTGTTCCGGTATATGGTAAAAGCAGGATGTCGCCCCAGTCGCTGCAGCCGGTACCACTCAGGTGGGTGTGAGAAAAGCCGTATATTTTTTTATCGCTGTAATGATAACCGCTGCAACCATCCCAGCTTCCATCGACCCTTGTATCGGGACTTAACTGCACCATGCCAAAGGGTACCACCGCACCCGGAAAGGTATGCCCATGACCACCTGTTCCAATAAAGGGGTTTACAAATGAGGCGGCTTCGCTCTTCACCTGGGCGGAAAAAATCAAAGGCACAGAAGAGATTAAGGCAAATACGAACTGCCGGCGTACTGGGCGAAATGAACTCATCATATTATCGTAAATTATTTAAGGTCATGTATTTCAAATCCTTCAAATCTACCGGTATGGCTGGTTTGTTGATCTTCACGCGTTTTGTTTCGCCGGCCTCCAGATCAAAGTAGTTCTCTGAAAATTCAAGATAATTCGATTGGGAGTAAAGATAGAAGTCCTTTACCAAAGCGCTGCTTTTGATCTCAATGTATTCGTTGCCGTATGAATTGAGGCTCACCTGGCTCGCAGGCAGATGAAGATTTTTAGGCAGCGCAAAATAATGAAAGGTTTTCGCCAGCTCACGGCCAGAAACAGTATAATCGAGTTTGAGATAGACATCTGCGCTGTCCGATAATTTTTGAGCCAGCAAGGGTAAACTGAACTTTGTACCCGACTGGCTCTGAATATTTACAGGCAGTGAAATAGACCATCTGCTGTGCCCATAAAAATCTTTCAGTTCTGCCTTTAGAAAACCGGGCTCCAGCAAGGCGGAATCTGAAACCAGGCATATTTGTATGCTGTCCCCTTTGTTGGTGCTAGTGATCAGGTAGTTTGCATACAGGCGTTTCAATTCATAATAAAGCGCTTTGGGTCGCAGGTTATGATCCAGGGCACTCCAGCTGAAAGCCGGCCAGGCATCGTTGAATTGCCAGAAAAGTGTGCCCATGTTGTAAGGTTTGGCGCAGCGATGTGCCTCTATGGCCATCTTCATGGCGTCTCTCTGTAAAAGTTGAGAAAGATAAATGTAACTGTGAACAGAGTCGGAAGTTCCATACAGTGCATCCATATGGCGCTGTATGGTTTTATTTCCAATGCTGTTTTTTTGATGTGACAATAGCGACCTGGAATTCATTTTGAAATCTTCGGGAGCACAAATGGACATTAAGGTGAAATAGTCCGGTAAACTCTGGAAACCATATTCACTGTGAAAGCGTGCGATATTAAGTTTGTAAGCTGAAAAGTCTTTTTGTCCCCACCAGACGGCCCAGAAATGGGAATCGCCCTGCAGCAGGCTTTCGGGATGTCCCCAACCTAGTTCTGGTGAACTGGGGATGTATGGAATTTCCGGTGCAATGGCATGAAGTGTCTTCGGCATATCGGAATGGAATAGCTTATTGTAATCGTTCCAGAGTTTCAGGGAATCTTTTTTGGACCAGCCAAATTTTTTCTGCCATCCCCAGTTATGCCAGGCTTCGTCAATTTCGTTGTTTCCGCAAAAAAGGGCCAGTGATGGATGAGAAGAAATCCGCTCTGCCTGCTCTTGAATTTCATTCCGCAGGGTGAGTTCAAATTCTTTATCCAAAGGATACATGGCCCCGGCGAACATGAAATCCTGCCAAACCAGAATGCCGTTCCTGTCGCATGATTCGTAAAAGGCTTCACTGCCGTATACTCCCCCACCCCAGATCCGGAGCATGTTCATGCCCAGGTCAGATGCCCTTTTCACCAGAACAGTATCCATTTCTTTCTTCAGAACAAACATGTCTGAGGGTACCAGGTTACTTCCTTTGGCATACAAAGGCAGACCGTTCAGTTTAAAATAAAATGTTCTTCCTTTTTCATCTTTCTCCTGAACCAACTCAATCTCCCGGATACCGTAATCAAGGGTTTTCTGATCAATCGAACCATTGGCTGAAATTAAGGTCAGTTCGGCAGTATATATATGCTGCAAGCCCATTCCATTGCACCACCAGCGTTTGGCGTTAGGCATAACCATTTTAAAAGTGTCAGTGTGATTGCCTTGAACCAAATCCAGTTTAAACCTATTGCCCTGATAGGTTAATGAGTCCCATCTTTTCTCATGTGATTGAATATTCATCCAATAGGTCCCAGATTTGCTGCAGGCTGTGTGCACCACAAATTTCAGCAATGCACTGTCCGCAGCCCGAGGTGTGGCCTTTACAGAGACAGCCCTTATACGTGCCTTGTTACTGAATATGAGCTTCGGTTCTTCCGTTAAACCACAAGCTGCAAAACGAGGTGCAAAATCCCAGCCGAATTGGTACTGGGCCTTGCGTGTAAAGACCCTTTCTGCTTCAGGAAGTATACAATTGTAGGCTTTGGCTTTGATGGCGCCATATAACAACGCAGACTCAAACTCGATTTTCAGTACATTTTCTCCGTCGTGAAGAAAAGGTTTGATTTCCTTTTCCCAGATCCTGAACCTGTTATCACAATGGAGGATGAGTGTGTTGTTGATAAAAATTTTTGCACGCGTATCCACACCCGGCAGTAGCAGTACCACACTATTTGAAGCCTGCTCTGTATCGGAAAGCACAAACCTGCATCTGTAGGTCCAGTTCAGGCTGTCGACCCAAGTGAGTTTTTCGTTGTTATCGGCGAAATAGGGATCGGGGATCAGGCTATGCCTGTATAGATCGGTGTAAATGTTACCAGGTATTTCAGCCTGGAACCATTGGCGCAGCGGGACGAAGTAAAATTGCCAGTCTTCTTCAAGACTTCTGGTTTTGTTTTGAGAACAAATTGTACCTGACAGACCGGAAAGTATGAACAAGATCACAAAACCCGCAGTCCTCATACTTCATCCAGTATTTTACGCATTCGTTCGATTTCGAAAGTATCGGGTTTATCCTGAGATCCTGTGATCGCTGCAGAATGAAATTCTGAACAAGCCGTGATGCGCAGAAGGCTGGACAGGTTGCCTGAGCGAATTCCTCCACCAGGCATGATAGTGATATGATCTTTAAATTTCTTTTGCCACAAGGCCAAACGGTTTGCGCCAGCTTCAGCCGTAGCTGAGGCGCCTGAACTCAATACCTTGTCAAATCCCAATCTGACAAGTGTTTCAATGGCCTTCTCAGGATCAATGCTTTCGTCAAGGGCTCTGTGGAAACAGATTCGCATTTGTCCCGCCTCACGCTTGAGCATCAAACATGTTTTCTCATCTATTTCGGACGATTCATTTAAAGCACCAATGACCACACCGTCCACACCAATTTTCCCGCATTCGGCAATGCATTCCAGCATTTTTTCCTTTTCCGCTATGGTATAGACAAAATTACCTTTCCTGGGTCTAATGATCACGTGAAGAGGAATATTGAGGATGGATCGGGCGCGTTCAATATCTGTAAAATCCGGACTGAGGCCACCATGTTGATAATCCTTACAGAATTCGATCCGGTTGGCCCCTGCCGTTTGCGCCATGCGAGCCGAAGCCAGATTAAAACAGGCTATCTCCAGAATTCGATTCACTTTCAAAGTAAACTTTTTGAATCAAACAGGGCATTGTTCACTTGCGGGGAATAAAGGGCGTAATTAAATCCTTTCTGGAGACAAAAGGCCCCGTGTTGCCCGGCCTTATTCAGAGCAAGGAATCCGATCTGGTAATTCTGCGGATCCTTACCCCGGCGAATAAAATTGCGGTGTATGCGTTCAACAGCATTTTCACAAGCTTGCTGCGGTGACATCCCACTTCGCATAAGTTCCACTACAAGATGGGAGCCAGCCACACGGATCACTTCTTCACCATGGCCAGTAGCTGTTGCTGCCCCCACTTCATTGTCGACATAAAGGCCGGCTCCAATAATAGGGGAATCGCCTGCCGTGCATTTTGTTAGCCAGGCCACTGGTGGTACATGCTCCGGAAAGATTGCCTTTGGTGTCTAAAGCGATCATGCCAATGGTATCGTGATTTTCCACATTCACCTTCGGTTTGTAATCCGACTTTTTTAACCACTCTTTCCATTCCTTTTCCGATTCGGGTGTAAGCAGGTTCTCCTTTCTGAAACCTTGTGATAAAGCGAAGTCCAGGGCGCCTTCCGACACCAGCATAACATGCGGGGTTTTTTCCATAACGGCACGGGCCACCGATATCGGGTGAACAATGTGTTCAAGGCAAGCCACTGAGCCAATATTCATGTTTTCATCCATGATGCAAGCGTCGAGGGTCACTCTGCCGTCGCGGTCAGGACGTCCGCCCAGGCCTACACTGCGCTCATTCGGATCGCCTTCGGGTATCCTTACGCCGGCTTCCACCGCGTCGAGCGCCCGGCCATTCGCAATGAGAATGTCCCAGGCGGCTTTGTTAGCCGGGATGCCAAAACGCCAGGTTGACAGCACTACAGGTTTGATTCCGCTTTCTGTCTGGACGCTCAGGGTTTCCATGGCCCTTCCCGGTTTGATGGCCAGGAGGGATGCGCTGATTGCCGAGAATTTGAGAAAAGTTCGACGTGAATTCATGTTTAACGGGGGAAAAGGTGTTTGGCGTAATTGTAATTGTTTCGATCCCATTCTTTCCGCTGGGACTGCAATTTCACTAAAAACAAAGAAAAGTCTTTTTTCTCCTTTGGGGTCCAAAGCACCTCAGAGAGCGCACAGAGACGGGGAAGCACCATGTACTCCACCTGGCTACCGTTCAATATGTATTCCGTCCACACATTGGCCTGGGCCCCAGCAATATACTTTTGTTCTTCAGAATTCAGTGCAGTTGGCACTGGCTCAAAGGCATAAACTGAATCCACAGGATTAAAACCTCCAATAGCAAGTGGTTCCCGGCCGATGTCCCTGGTCTGATAATGGTCGAAATAACAAGGTCTACCGGGACTCATGACCACCTTATGTTTCATGTGAGCCGCTTCTATGCCGCCCTGTACTCCACGCCAGCTCATCACCGCAGCATTTGGCGCCAGACCACCTTCCAGAATCTCGTCCCATCCAATGATGGATCTTCCCTTCAGGTTGAGAAATGTTTCAATGCGACGGATGAAATAACTCTGTAATTCATGTTCGTCCTTGAGTTTTTCATCCTTCATTCTCTTCTGGCAATCGGCACAGGACTTCCAACGGGTTTTAGGACATTCGTCGCCTCCTATATGTATGGTATTCCCGGGAAAGAGTTCACACACTTCGTCGAGCACATCCTGAAGGAATGCAAAAACGGAATCCCGGGTACAGAACACGTCGTCGAATACACCCCAGGCTTTTTCAACCGGTATCTTTTGCCGTTTGCAGGATAGAAAAGGATAAGCAGAAATTGCGGCTACCGCATGTCCCGGCATTTCAATTTCAGGCACTATGGTTATATGGCGATTGGCTGCATAGCTCACAATGTCGCGGATTTCGTCCTGGCTGTAAAAACCGCCATATGTTAGCGTGTCAAATTTATGATCACTGTACGCGCCTATCATACTGCCTTTTCTCCAGGCCCCTTGCCGGGTGAGTTCCGGATATTTTTTGATCTCAATTCTCCAGCCCTGATCATCGCTAAGGTGCCAGTGAAACACATTCATTTTATAGGAAGCCAGTAGATCTATATACTTCTTGATGAATTCCGTGGGGAAGAAATGTCTGCACACATCCAGGTGCATGCCCCTCCATGAAAAGCGGGGTTCATCCTTAATGAGAAGGCATGGTAAGGTGAGGGTGCCTGGCCCTGAGATGCCTGAATGCAGGACCTGAATCAGGCTTTGAATGGCGTAAAAAAATCCGGAACCATCCCGTTTAGCTTTAACCCGTATACCATCTTCGGAAATCTTCAACTCGTACGCTTCTGGGTTCAATGTGTTTTGCTCTTCAAAAACGATGGCGTTTTTAGCCGGTAAATCCGTGGCGATCTTTGGATGCAGATCAAAGTCTTTGTCGAGTAAAAGAAGTAAAAGTTGCAGATCAGGCAAAATGCTTACACCGTTCACAACCACAACAGTCTGCTTGTCCAGACTAAAATTGCCGGTTTGGGACGAGTATGCCACGGGCTCAGGAATAATGGCCGGCTTCTGCGGCATCTGGGCAAACCAAAAACCTGGTGCAAAAAAGCAGGCGCAAATTCCTATCCACACAGGACTTTTCATCATCAATGCGATACGGACTCCTTGGTATCAAAGTCTATATTTCTGGCCTTCAATATCCTTTTAACCCTAAAGGCGTACCAGGCCAGGAACAGAAAACAGAATACGGTAATGAGATACGAGAAATGGATATTGATCTTATCGGCCATAAGTCCCTGCAAAGGTGGTATAAAGGCGCCTCCCAGAATCATCATGATCAGGAAAGCGGAAGCCTGGCTGGTGTATTTACCCAGTCCTGCTGTAGCGAGAGAAAAAATACCAGGCCACATGATGGAGCAAAATAAACCGCCACTCAGAAAAGCATATACACTCAACATACCCTGGCTGCACAAACCAATTAGCATGGCTACCGTGCCAAGCAAACTGAAAATCATCAGCGTTAAAGCGGGTTTCTGGCCTGTGAAGAAAAAGGCAAGGATCAGAATGAAGACACAAAAGCCATACAGCAAAAAGTCAACTATGCTGGCGCCACTCAGGTGATTCATGAACAAGACCAGGCTAAAGGCCACAAGCGGCACCAGAACCGTAAGCACTAAACGGGTCTTTCGTTCAAGTTTAAAGGCGCCCAGCGAGCCGGTCCAGCGACCTATCATTAAACTTCCCCAATAGAGGGAAATGTAAGGTCCTATGCGTGAATCATCGAGGGCGCCGAAAGACGGCTGTTTCAGCAGGGCGCCAAGATTGCTCTGGATGGTGACCTCTACACCTACATATACAAATATGGCCAGCATACCCAGCACAACCTGGGGATAAGACTCTGTTTCAAGCCGTTGTTGGCGCTTCACTTGTCTGTATTGAAGGATCAGAAGCACCAATACGAGCGCCAGAAAGATGGAAAAGACGAGCAGAAAGCTGAAAGCGCCTTTGTCGTTATCGCGCATGTCGTGCGTGAAGTACAAAAAGATAAGAACCAGTATGGCCAGCAGGGTTATCATAAAACGAATCGGTGCTTTAAGCACTTTCATGGTGTTTTCATGTTCTTCAATGCTCAGTTGTGGTAATCTGGTTCGATATAAAATAAAAACAGCCAGGGCAAAAGCAATTGTAAGAATAATATACAGGACGTTTATGGAAGATATGGAAGCCGTTTGTTTATCGATATCACTGGCCACCGCTTTGCCGAACAAAATAAGGCTAACCAGAATAGGCCCGATGGTTGTACCGAAAGAGTTCACACTTCCCGCGAAATTTAATCTGTGGGAACCTGAGGCCGGGTCGCCAAGATTTAACACCAAGGGGTTGGCCGAAGTTTGCTGGAGTGAAAAACCAAGGGCTATGATAAAGAATGCCATGAGTATGAAAGTGAAGGAACCCGATTCTACCGCAGGTATCATGGCCAGTGCGCCTGCAATGGAAACCAAGAGGCCATAAATGATGCTCCTTTTGTATCCCAGGTGATTTATCACATCACTGTTCATTTGCAGGGAAATCATATAAAGTAAAAGTGAGCCGATGAAATAAGCCCCGTAGAAAGCGCTGTCAACAAGCTGAGACTGAAACTGACTAAGCTGAAAATGCGTTTTACAGAAAGGAATAAAGATGCCGTTGGAAGCGGCCAGGAATCCCCAGAAGAAAAACACGGTGATGATGGCAGCAAAAGGTGATCGGGTGGAATGGTTCATACTAAACTTTCCCGAATATATTTTTTATTCTTTGCTCCTCCCAATAAATAAAGGTCTTTTGTTCAGGCCATTTTTTATTTTCTACATTTGATCACTTAAGACAGCACATGCAAATTCTGAGTCCCACACACTTTAACGATTATGAACTCCTCGACTGCGGGGACTTTGAAAAACTGGAACGTTTCGGCAAGTACATCAGCATCAGGCCAGAGCCCCAGGCCCTATGGCCCCGCAACAGGAGTTTAAAAGACTGGGAGAAAGAAGCCCATGTGCGCTTTGTACCCAAAAGTTCAAGCAATGGCGAATGGAAAAAGCTCAAAGCAATGCCTGATCAGTGGGATATCCGTTATCATCTCAAGTCATCAGGATCAAAGACAGGCGCCGACAAGGATCCCTGGCTGCAATTCAGGCTTGGGCTCACCTCGTTTAAACATGTGGGCATATTCCCCGAGCAAGCCGTGAACTGGGATAAGATCTACGGCTTTCTGAAAGGTTTTACAAAATCAAAATGCCTGAATTTGTTTGCCTACACAGGTGCGGCTTCGCTGGCCGCAAGAGCCGCAGGCGCCGAGGTCACTCATGTTGACAGCATCAGGCAGGTAGTAACATGGGCCAATGAGAATATGCAAAAGTCGGGCCTTGACAATATCCGCTGGATAGTGGATGATGCCATGAAATTTGTGAAGAAAGAGCAGCGACGGGGAAACCGATACCAATGTATCATCCTGGATCCTCCTGCCTACGGGCACGGACCCGCGGGTGAAAAATGGAAACTCGAAGAGCAAATTTCGGACATGATGCAAGCTGTGCTTGACCTGCTAGATCCGGCACAGCACCTGTTGATCTTAAATGCCTATTCGCTGGGTTTCTCGGCTCTGATACCGGAAAACCTCCTGCAACCCTATGCTCTCAAGAATGGATCAAAACTTGAGATCGGCGAGCTTTATTTACCTGCAGCAAGCGGGCTTAAGCTTCCGCTTGGCGTTTGGGGCAGCCTGACCAGGCACTGAATCAAAGCATAGATAGCCCGAAGACTGAAAATGATGCCGGGCTTTTGTATTATTCCCTGTTCATGCTGACATAAGTCATGGTAACGGCTAAGCTCTTGGCTTAGATTTGTATCAGCATACCCTTGTCGGGAAATGCCATTTAATTTTTACGCCATGGAACAGAATACCAATAAAAACCAACAAGATTCAGAGTTTCCAATGGACCAGGGGAATTATTTCTATTACCGCGGCATTGCCAAATACCAATTGAACGATGTGAACGGCGCATTGCAGGATTTCAAACGTTCGGCGGAGTTGGGCTGTGAGAAAGGTAAGGCAAACTATGAGAAGCTGCAGAACAAACTCAGCGGCGCATCACCGCAAAGTGAAGTTTAATCCAGAACACGTTCTTTTCACATTTTCCTTTCCTGTATCTGCGGTCACGAGCAGAAACTGTTAAACCAAAGAAGATCAGTAACGCCACTACTTAAGTCAGGAATACTTCTAAATTTGTGAGTACGATCAGGCCGGCGAATATCATGGCGCCGGTTAGCGTTCATGTCCTTGGTTTTGTACTAATATTCAAAATGGTATATGGATACACAAGCGGCTCAAAAGAAAACCAGTTCAAACACCTTAGTTGGTGATCTCTTCGGCGGATTCGCGGCCATGCTGGTTGCCCTGCCTTCTGCCATTGCCTTTGGTTTGCTCATCTATGCCCCCCTGGGCGCTGCCTATTCTGGCCGTGCAGCAATTGGCGGCATTATGGGTACCATTGTCATTGGCATATTAGCAGCGCTCTTTGGCGGCACCAAAAGACTCATTTCTGCTCCATGCGCCCCCGCAGCTGCTGTGCTTTCTGTGTTCATGGCTGAACAATTCAGCAAAGGGGCACAGGCACCGGAAATGTTGCCGGTTTATCTGATGCTGATCGGCGCCATTGTAGGCCTGATTCAAATACTCCTGGGCAAGCTTGGTGGCGGAACATTCATAAAATATATCCCCTACCCTGTTGTGGCGGGATATCTGAGTGGCGTTGGCGTACTGATCTTTATTGGTCAGGTACCCAAGTGGCTGGGTCTTCCCAAAGATCTCAAGCTCTGGCACGGCTTGTTTTCGCCTGCTGACTGGAAATGGGAGTCCATAGTAATAGGAGCGGTTACCATTGCGATCATGTACATCGCGCCAAGGATCATCAAACTGATCCCGGCAGCCATTGTGTCTCTGGCGGGTGGTATCGTCACCTATTTCATTTTGTCTGTTTCAAATCCGGCCTTGCTTCAGTTAGAAGGCAATCCGCTAATCATTGGTCCCATCTCCGCCAGTCTCAGTGATCTGGGCGCTGTATTCTCCACTCAGTGGTCAATGCTCTCGTCCGTTAAAATATCCCAGCTTGGTTTTATCCTCGCACCAGCTCTAACGCTGGCTGTTCTTCTTTCGATTGATACCTTAAAGACCTGCGTGGTACTTGATGCCATCACTTACTCACGCCATGATTCCAACAAAGAACTTGTTGGACAAGGTACTGGCAATATTGGTTCGGCGCTGTTATGCGGAATACCCGGAGCAGGTACAATGGGCGCCACACTGGTGAACCTGAACAGCGGTGGCAAAACCAAAGCCTCTGGCCTGATATACGGTGTTTGCGCTTTGCTTGTACTTCTCTTATTTGGAAGACTTGTGGCCTGGATTCCCATTGCTTCACTGGCCGGTATTCTCATTGTTGTGGCGGTGCGTATGGTGGACTTTCATACCGTGAGCCTCCTCAAACACAAATCCACGGCCTTTGATTTTTTTGTAGTTCTGGGCGTGATCATTACGGCTGTGGCTTTCAGTTTGATCGCAGCGGCAGGTGTAGGTATTCTTCTGGCCATTATCTTATTCCTGAGAGAACAAATGCGTACTTCAGTTATTCGCCGTAAAATGCTGGGCAACCAGGTGTATTCGAAAAAAAGCAGGGTGCTGGCCGAACGCGAAATTCTCAGTCGGCAGGGGCAACACACCCTCATTATTGAATTACAGGGCCAGCTTTTTTTCGGTACGGCTGATCAGTTGTTGAGCAAGATAGAGCCCTATCTATCAGATTGCCGTTACGTTCTTCTGGATATGCGGCGCGTACAATCCATTGATTACACAGCAGTAAACAGGATCAAACAGATCCTGGGCCGAATAAAAGATCAAAAAGGATATCTTATCTTTTCTTCAGTGCCCCTGAGTTTACCTTCGGGGCTAAACGTGAAAGAGTATCTGTTACACCTGGGCTTAACCGAAACAGACAATCTTAAATTTTTCGACAACCTTGATTTTGCTATGGAATGGGTGGAGGATGAAATTCTGACCGAAGCCCGCATCAAAGACGATGAGCGGGTACTGGCCCTTAAAGAGATTGAGTTGTTCAACGCTTTTCCTGATAAAGTGCTGCAAACCCTTTCGAATTGCCTCATTGAAAAACAATATACCCGCAACGAACTGGTGTTTAAAATGAAGGAAGAAGGGGATGAGATATACTTTATCAAAAAAGGAAATATAAAGATCCTGCTGCCGGTTCCAGGCGGCGGATCCTTGCACCTGGCCACCATTTCAAAGGGGGATTTTTTCGGCGACATGGCTTTTCTCGACAAGCGCGCCCGCTCAGCCGATGCCATGGCCGGTGAGGAAGTGTCGCTTTATATCCTTTCACGCAAAAAATTCAATGAGATCAGCGCGCAATATCCTGATATTTCAGGTCAGTTCTTTGAGAAACTTGCCTTTGTGATCTCAAACCGCCTGAGGCTTGCCAACATGGAGATTAACGCCCTGCAGGAAAACTGAAGCCATGAAATCACCGGATCAGGTCAACAACAATCAGCGCTCGAAGGTAGACCACCTGCAGACCCGGCTTCATGCCAAGGAAATGCAGCTCGACATTCTTCTGGATGTCACCAATTCCATTAACAGCAGTTCAACCACGGAATTGCTTGTTGGAAAGTACAGGGGCTTTTTGAAAGATCAGCTGGGAATTGAAAAATTAGCCCTTTTCAGCTACCATAAAAAATGGACCTGCATCCTTTCATACGGTTTCAGTAATAAGGACCTGAATGGCATTGTGGTTGAAAGGGATCTGATACACATGAAAGAGATTACTTCGGTGAATACTGAGCAAAAGAGCGTGCTGGCGCATTTCGACATCGTGATCCCCGTTTACGAAGGTGATAAACCACTTGCCTATCTCCTCTTAGCAGACAAGAACAATGACGACTTAAGTGTAAGCAAACTCATCAAGCACCTCAATTTTCTGCAATTGCTTACCAACATCATCGTTTCCGCTATTGAAAAACAGCGCCTTGACCAGGAACTGCGCAAACAGGAAAAGGAGAAGCGCGAGCTGATTGAAAGACAAAACGAAATACTGGAAAAAACCGTTAAACTGCGCACACGTGAATTGCAGCTGGAGAAAGATCAGTCGGATCGCCTTCTGTACAACATTTTACCAGAAGAACTGGCTGAAGAACTGAAACATTCTGGTATTACAACACCTATGCGATATGATGAGGCCACCGTGTTGTTCACCGATTTTAAGGATTTTACACTGGCTTCAGCTACCATGCCCGCCAAAAAACTGGTTCAGGAACTCAACGAAATCTTTCAGGCTTTTGATTACATCACGGAGAAACATAGCATCGAAAAAATTAAAACCATCGGGGATTCCTACATGGCGGTTGCTGGTTTGCCGAAGACCTCTGACTTTCACGCTGTACAAGCCGTACGCGCGGCTATCGACATGGTAAAATTCATTTCAGAACGCAAAGCCCGCAAAGGCTTCTCCTGGAAAATGCGTGTTGGCATACATTCCGGGCCACTGGTGGCTGGCGTAGTGGGTACTAAAAAATTCATATACGATGTTTGGGGAGATACTGTGAACATAGCCTCCCGAATGGAAAGCGGGGGCCTGACGGGTAAGGTCAACATTTCGGACAGTACTTATCAGAAGATCAAAAAATATTTTGATTGCGAATACAGAGGCCGCAAAGAAGCCAAAGGTAAAGGTAAACTCAAGATGTATCTGGTTCATAACGAAAAGGAATCGGAGCGTTACAAGAAAGTGAAAAAGTTCATCGTTAAAAAACTCAGCAAAGACCTGCCCGCTAACCTGTTCTATCACGGGTTACACCACACGCTTGATGTATGTGATGTGGCGGCAGGCATTGCCCTTAGAGAATATGTTGACGAGGCCAGTACAGAATTAATTAAAGTAGCCGCTCTTTTTCATGATTCAGGTTTCATCAAACAATATGACGAGAATGAAATTGTGGGTTGTAAACTGGCCCGTGAATTTCTGCCACGCTTTGGTTATAGTCGCGACGAAATCAGAACGATCAACCGCATGATTACCGCTACACATACCCCACAAAGGCCCAATACCAAACTTGAGGAGATACTTGCCGACGCCGACCTTGATTACTTTGGCCGGGCCGATTTTGCACCTATTGCAAAATCCCTTTACGAAGAACTTAAAGCCAACGACAAACAGATTGATGAAAACGATTGGAACCGCATGCAAATCGAGTTCCTTCAAAAGCATCATTACTTCACCAAAACCTCACAGGAACAGCGCAACCGGGGTAAACAAAAACAACTTGAGAAACTGATCGCCGACACCAACTCATCCTGAACAAAACACCGATAATATTCCCCTGATGATTAATCTTTTTACAAACCTCAACCATGAAAACAATTAAAACAAAACATAAAGCCCTTAAAAACGCCGCTAAAAATGTCAAACAGGCTAAATCGGTTAAAACCAATAAACAAGGCGATATAGGCGTAAAGTACAAAAGCAAAATGCCCAATGAAGAATATGCCAGGGAGCTCAATAAACTGGGTATTGAACTGGTGAAACTGCAGGAATGGGTGAAAGTGAAAAAGTTACGCGTGGTTGTGATCTTTGAAGGTCGCGATGCGGCGGGAAAAGGGGGCGTCATCAAGGTGATCGATCAGTTTATGAATCCCCGGATTTGTAAAGTTGTAGCGCTTGGTGTGCCCACCGAGAAAGAAAAATCACAATGGTATTTTCAGCGCTATGTTTCGGAATTGCCCTCGGGTGGCGAAATTGCGCTTTTTGACCGCAGCTGGTATAACAGGGCCGGCGTAGAACACGTGATGGGATTTTGCACCAAGGATGAATACGAAGAGTTTTTGAGAGCCTGCCCGGAATTTGAAAAGATGCTCATCCGTTCCGGAATCATTCTCATCAAATACTGGTTCTCCGTAAGCAATAAAGAGCAGGAAAAACGCTTCCTCGGTCGCATTGAAAATCCCATCAAACGCTGGAAGATATCTCCAATGGATCTGGAATCGCGAAACCGCTGGGTTGAATTTTCAGTAGCCAAGGATGAGATGTTTAAATACACCGACATCAAACAATCACCCTGGTTTGTAGTGGAAGCAGATGACAAGCGCAGAGCCAGGCTCAACTGCATCTCACACATGCTGTCTATGATTCCATACGAACACCTGCCCGAAAAAGAGTTCAAACTGCCTCCACGCAAGTCGGAGAAAAATTACGTGAGGCCGCCCAAACAGGAACAAAATTTTGTTCCCCAGCTCTACTGAAACCTGGGACCGGTTTTAACCAGGGTACCGGCATCAGTAATTTTCTTATATTTGGTTGACTTGTTTGCCTTAACTTAAAAAGCAACCCATGAAAAAGTATTATCTGATCCTGTCAGGCATTTTCTGTATAGGCCTGTGGCTTGAGCTTGGCGCTCAGGTTCCCTTTACCGGAAAACCCATGTACAATATTTATACCACCCGGGGCGGAAGTCCCCTGGGGTCTTTCACGGTTGAGCTGTTTCCCAATATCGCACCGAAACATACGCGCAACTTTGATTCTTTGGTGAACCTGCACTTCTTCGATACCATTGCTTTCCACCGCTGCATACCGGGTTTTATGATTCAGGGTGGTGACCCCAATTCCAGGCATGGCCCCATGTCAACCTGGGGCTATGGACAGGCAGGCCAAACCACGGTGCCGGCTGAATTCAGCGTGGCCCAGCACAAACGGGGCATACTGTCAGCCGCAAGACAAGCCAACAACATCAACAGTGCCACTTCACAGTTTTTTATCAACGTGGTGAACAACCTTTTTCTCGATGGCAATTACTCCATATACGGCAGGGTGCTGAAAGGCATGAACTGGGTGGATACCATTGTGAATACACCTAAACTGGCCGCGGCGCCTTCCTCTTATTCCAGCATGCCCCTGCAAAAAATTGAAATGTTCGTCACTTACATCGGCTCAAACGACACCATTCCTCCTCAGATGATCCTGCAGGCTCCGCCAAACCACACCGTTGGCATAGACTCGTCTTCCAACCTCCAACTCAAATGGACAGCCGAAAGCGATGGCATCATATACGAAGTGCAGGTTTCACGCGACTCCACCTTCAGCAGTGATACCGTGCAATACACCAAAAGCCCCAACGCTTTTGTGTATTGTGTGCAACGCAAAGGCAACACACGCTATTTCTGGCGCGCACGAAGTAATAATGGCGGTCATTTCAGCCCCTGGTCAGAGACCTGGGATTTTCATACAGCTGGTGAAACCACAGGCCTGAGCCAAAGTCCTGAAAGTCCTGAAACACTTTATGTGTATCCCAATCCATCAAAAGACCGTTTTATGATACGGGGTCTGAAGACAGGTAGCAGGCTGGAACTCTTCAGCGTGAAGGGAGAACTTCTGCAAAGTGACCTGATCAACGCTACGGAGTATGCAATTGATCTCCAAAGCAGGGAAAAAGGGATTTACCTGCTGAAGATAAAAGATGCGAATGGGCGAAGCAGCCAGTTTTCACTGATCCGTGACTAATTGATCAAGGTTTCAGTGCATCGCAAAACAGGCTTATCACAGTTTAAATTGTGCCGTGTTCTTGCATTGCTGATTGTTTTCACCGCTCATCCTTTACTGCACGCTCAAACACCTGATCCTGCACTGCATTATGCCGACAGCCTCATAGCCTTGGGTCAGTTCAGGGAAGCCCTGGTGATTATTGATTCCGAAATCAAAAACCAGCCCCTCCATGAAAACGCGGCTGCGCATGTTCTGGCGGCTTCCGCCCTGAGTCTCGGACATAACCAGGCAGGCGCTTGCCTTCACCTGTATAAGGCCTTTGCTTGCGGATATAAAGATTACGCCCAGATACAGAATTCACCCAGGTTACAATCCCTGCGTCAATCGCCATACTGGCCCTTTCTGCAGGAGAATTTCAAATCCCGTTTTAAGAACAGCGCTTCCTTTTACTGGGGCATTTATGCCGGAATTCTCTTTATCATTTTCCTGTATAATCTCATGCTGTTTCTTTCCACAAAGGATCTCAGTTTTGTGCTTAGCGCCCTCCTCATCCTTTTTGCCTGGCATTACGAAATGTTTCGCAATCAGGACTTCGGTTTGTACATGTTCAGCAATTTCCTGGGCTGGAATTATTGTTCAGGTATGCAGAATCCTGTAAATGTATTTATTTCCCTGTCAGCATTAAGTTTAACATATTATCTGAAGTCCCTGCTTCGGCTAAAAATGCTCCTTCCATTCTGGAATAAGACCCTGAACATGCTGGCTGTATTATTTCTGCTATTCGCAGCCTTGTCGGCCTTCACAAGCCTGCCAATCAATAATATCATCTTTCTGTTTGTCTCCTTCTGCCTCCTGCTCTATTTTGTTATTGGCATTCTGTCGTGGTCAAAGGGTTACCGGCCGGCGCGTTTTTTCGTGATCGCCGACATCGTATTCATACTCTGCGTGCTGTCTATACTCTTCAATTATTTCGGCTGGATAGACGCTGTTATGCAGATCGGTCAGTTCAAGGCTAGGCACATCGGACTTATTTCCTTTTTCGGTTTGATCACACTGGCCACAGGCGATAAGATAATCACCCTCCAGAAAGAAAAAGAAAACGCTCAGGAAAAAGCACTGGAGGTGCTTGAACAAAAAGTAAGCGAGCGAACCGAAGAAGTGGTGAAACAAAAACAACTTGTAGAGGAAAAACAAAAAGAGATAATTGAAAGTATTTCCTATGCCAGACGGCTTCAGGAAGCTATTCTGCCGCCGGCTGAATTTATTTCGGAACAATTGCCTTCGAGTTTTATCATGTACTGCCCCAAAGACCTGGTAGCCGGCGACTTTTATTGGGCTGAAACCATAGGAGATCATTTTCTGATCGCCGCCGCCGATAGCACGGGACATGGCGTGCCGGGGGCCATGGTTTCAGTTGTTTGCTCCAATGCTTTGAATCGTGCAGTGAAAGAATTCAGAATAAACGACCCCGGAAAGATACTCGACAAAACCAGAGCCCTCGTGATAGAAACCTTTGAAAAAGGTTACAGCGAAGTAAAAGACGGCATGGACATTTCATTGCTTTGCATCAACAAGGCTGATCAAAAGGTGTATTGGAGTGGAGCCAACAATCCACTCTGGTACTGGCACAATAACGAGATGAAAGAGATCAAGGCCAACAAACAAGCCATTGGCAAGGGGTACAGCGACGCACCGTTTACCAGTCACGAGATCCAGTACACAAGTGGTGACTGGTTTTACCTTTTTACAGATGGCATGGCCGACCAGTTTGGCGGACCAAAAGGTAAAAAATACAAATACAAAGCCCTTATGGATGTCCTCCGGCGCCACGCCATGCTTAGCGCCGAGGAACAAAGAAATGCACTGCTGGAAGATTTCCGGAACTGGAAAGGAAATCTTGAGCAGGTTGACGATGTATGCATCATTGGCTTATCATTACCATAATAAACAGAAAATGGAAAAAGATCCCCGCTACCCCATCGGTAAATTCAAAGCGCCTGAGCATTACAGTTCAACATTGATTCAGGACTATATTCAAACGATAGAAAGCCTACCAGACCAACTGAAGAAGGAAGTTGACGGACTTAGCCCAGAACAACTCGATACCCCATACCGTGAAGGTGGCTGGACAGTTCGACAGGTGGTGCATCACCTGGCCGACAGTCACATGAACGCCTTTATTCGATTTAAGCTCGCGCTCAGCGAAGATCAACCCCAGATCAAACCTTATGCCGAAGGCTTATGGGCACAAATGCCGGATTACACACTTCCGCCTGAAGCCTCACTTCAGATATTAACAGGCCTTCACGAAAGGCTTGCCTTACTTTGGAAAAACATGTCTGCCGCTGACCTGGAAAAAACCTATGTTCATCCCGAATACAAAAAAGTGTATGCCTTGAAAGAGGTCATGGCCTTGTATGCCTGGCATGGCAGGCATCATCTGGCACACATCACTGAATTGAAAAAACAAAAGAACTGGGCTTGAACAATCATAGACAACACTGGCATTGATGCATCAGGTTCCACGCCAGATCCTGCCATTCGATGGCGATGTGTTTTATTATGGGCGGATCATGCCTGCAGCGGAATGCGAATTTTTTTTTCGAAGGCTGTGCATTGAGGTGAATTGGAGCCGTGAAGCGCTTCGTATTGCAGGCAAACTGGTTCAGCCAAACCGTTCAGTGGCCTTTTATGGTGAAAAGAACTACCAATACCTCTACTCAGGTCAAATCAAAACCGCGATGTTATGGACCCCTCTGCTTCTGGACTTGAAGAACAGAGCGGAATACATTTGCCATGGATCTTACAATGCCTGCCTCCTCAATTTATATCCGAACGGTGAAAGCGGCATGGGCTGGCACAGCGACAATGAAAAGGAAATTGAACCCGGAAGCAGCATTGCTTCACTGAGCTTTGGTGCTGAAAGGCGTTTTGTGTTGAAACACATCCTGAGCGGAACAAAAGTGGAGATTAATCTTGAACCGGGCAGTTTGCTCGAAATGAAGGGCAGTACCCAAAGCCATTGGTTGCACAGTCTTCCAAAATTGAAAGGTTTGAAAGAGGCCAGGATCAATCTCACCTTCCGCAGGATGATCCCCGGAAACTGATCTAAGATTTGGCCTGAACCACCTTGTTTACACGATACACCAGGTAAAGGCACCAGAGCATGAAACCGAGCATGATATAACCCAGGACATCAAAGTGCTGAAGGGGGGCGCTTTTCCCTTCCTGTTTCACAATGAAGCCCGCAACAATGGCCGCAAGCCCCCCAGCCATTTGCTGCAGAGACGAATTGATGCTCATATAGGCTCCTCTGTCTGCCGCTTCTGGTACGGCGGAGTTGAGCGCCACAGCAGGAACCATGCGACTCATGATGCCCATGAACAGGATCATATTGATGATGATAACAGCCCAGATGGGCGCGGGACCAAGATTGGTATACACCAGTATCATCACCGAAGCGATCATGGTGCCGATTGTAAACAGCACCAGCTTGCTGATCCTGTCGCTGAGTTTGCCTATGATGGGCATGATGATGATGGACGAAAATCCCGTGAACATGAACACATAGGGCAGGGAGCTTTGGGCGATCTTCACATTGTTGACCAGAAAAGCCGAGGTGAATGGCATGATCATGAATCCGCCCATAGATAAAATGGCTGTTGCCATAAACCCAATTCTGTAATTTTTCTTTTGAACCGTGTGGAGCAGATGCAAAAGGGGTTTTTTATCGCTTTGTATTTTGAGGTGCTCACGCAATGGCTGAAGCTTCAGCAATACAGCAATTCCGATGCAGAGCGCCAGACCAACGATCATAAAAAAAGAAGCCTGCCAGCTGAATGTGTCAGCCAGCCATAAGCCCAGTGGCACACCCAAGATCTGGCTTCCGGCAAAAGCCATCTGAATAAATCCAAGCACCCGACCCCTTTGGCGTATGCTGAACAAATCGGTCACAATGGCCATGCCAATGGCGCCAATCACACCGCCAAAAACGCCCGTTACAATGCGTGCGGTGAATAAACTGCTATAGGTATCCGCGAGTCCGCAAAACAATGTTCCGATCACAAAACCAGTATAAAAAAACAAGAGGAGTTTCTTTCTGTCGAATTTATCGGCAAAGCCCGCGGCCAGAATACCTGATACACCCGCGCTGATGGCATATGCCGACACCACAGATCCGAATTGTGAAGTGCTCATGCCCATAGATTTCATGAGGATGTCGCCCAGAGGGGAGAGGATCATGAAGTCGAGTACAACTGTGAATTGAAGTAAGGCCATGATGATGATCACAAAAACCTGGTATGAACTGAACTTGTCCTTTTTGACCGACCCGGGCTCTGCTGCTTGCCCTGTATGGTTTAATTCTTCCTGTTCTGACATGTTGTTTTCGTGAAAAGAGGCCAAATATAGAGAATAGTTACAGGCACCAATGTTAATAGATCAGAATGGCTGAACAGTGAAATTCAAGGTAAAACCCCACTGCGTTTCTTTAAAAGAATTATATTAGTCCTTCCATCACAAATAAGCGAACTTATGCGAAAACATCTCACCCTTAAAAAGATCAGCCTCACCATACTCATTCTCCTTGTGCTGATTCAGGCTTTCCGTATCGATAAAACCAATCCGCCTATTGATCCCGCCAGGGATTTTCTGGCCATCAGCGGGGCTTCTTCGGAAGTTTCAGCAATTCTCAAAACTTCATGCTATGATTGCCACAGCCACAACAGTGTTTACCCCTGGTACACCAATATAGCACCGGTGTCCTGGTGGATAAAAAATCACATCAACGAAGGCCGGCGTCATCTTAATTTTTCGGAATGGGGGCAATACAGCGCCAAAAAAGCAGACCATAAGCTGGAAGAATGTGTAGAAATGATTCAGGAAGGTGAAATGCCCATGAGTTCGTATACCCTGGTGCACAAGGGCACAGCCTTATCGGACGAACAAAAACTTCTGCTGGTGAATTGGTTTAATTCGCTCCGGACAAACAAAGACGAAGAGGCCCACGAAGAGGAACACTAAATCTGTATTATTTAGATATTACCAGTTTCTGCACGCGGGTTTGGGCCCCGGAGATCAGTTTCACGGTATAAACACCAGGAATCAAATCCGAAAGATCTAAACGACCGGAATACAGGGATGTCTTGACCAGCCTGCCAGATTCGTCCATTACCACCACCTGGTCAGTTGATCCCGCTTTCCAGCCTTTTACATCCACATAACCTGTACTCGGATTAGGAAACAACTGAACTTCATTTAAGGGTGTGCGTCTCAAATCGGCAAACACCAAAGGGAAGCTCTGGTCTGATCCGTCTTTATCGAACAATTTCAAACGGTAATAATTCAAGCCTTCCAGGGCATCATGGTCCTCAAAGGCGTAGCGTCTGATTGAGGAGCTGTTGCCGGATGCGCTCACCTTTTGTACAAATACAAATGCACGGCCGTCTGATGAGCGTTCAAGTGTGAAATGATCGCTGTTGAGTTCACTGGCTGTTTCCCAGCTCAAACCCACATGATCATCTGCTGGTTCAGCTGCGAATTGACGAAGCACAATTGGTAATGGCGATGCGGTGACATTGCGGGTGCCTATTCTCCAGGCATTGGCTATGTTAGCGGTGGTCAATGCGGTTCGGTTCACCTCGTAAGTGGTGTTGACATTTGTGGCGGCACCGTGTGTGCCAATCACAGAAGCCAGAAGCGAGGCGTCCAGATCAGTAAGCGCATTGGTACCAAAACCCGTACCACCAAATCTTATTATGCCTGTTGCGCCATTAAAGGCCAGTGTGCTCGTTGAGACCGTCCAGAGTGAATTGGACACACCCTGCAGGGTGTTGCCCCAACTGGCGTCAACATGAGAGGCAGCCACATATGTTGCGGGATATGTTGGACTGTGCACCACATTAATGATTCCGCCAGTTGTCAAATTGGCCGAATATGCCACCCAAAGTGGACGGTAATCACCTACACTGGTGCCCATAGGAAACAATCCACTGACATTTCCAATTGCAAACAATGCGGTTGGGAACTACCGCGAAAAAGTACCACCATACAGAAATCCAGAGGTTCTCAGCAAAGTACCAGGAGCAGCAGCAGATGTGCCAAGTGTTAATGTGGTACTGTTAAGGTTCACATTACCCGATGTTAAGGTGAACCCATTGGTCGCCGTAATGTTATTGCTGAATGTGATTTGGGGGATTGTACCGAAACTGTTATTAATTTCTATGTTGTAAAATATCATGCTGTTGGCGCTGCCGCTGTTGCTCACACTTTGGGCAATGTTTCCATCAAAAGTGACCTTCCGTGTGCCTTCAATCAGGGGGTCGCTCACCGCACTGGCATTGGTCCAATCTCCACCCACTTCTGTATCCAGAAAACTGATATCCAAAGTACCATCCTGAATCGTGATATCATTTGAAATCTGCAGGAAGGTAACCGTTGGGGCGGCCGGTGTTTGTATCTGAACGGTTGAACTTGGGGCATTTACCAAAAGATTGTAAACCGGTATGGAGCTTTCCACGCGCATAATGGATCCTGTAGCGGTTGATGCTGTGCCCATTTGCAGCCAACCGCCCGTGAATCCTGAACCCAGTGTAGCAGTATTGTGGTAACCCAGGTTTTCCCCGGCTCCCCCGCCCTTATTGCAGATCACCAGGGTGCCTCCAGACATGCTGAACACACCATTTGTGGAGTTATCCAGATTAAACACATCCCGCCCTGCTGTGTTATTCCCAAGTGTTCCAAGAGAGCAGGTTCCCCCGCTCATGATATAACGCCAGGGATTGGCACCGCTCGAAATACGCCCGGTTACGCTTAGCGTACCGCTGACAATTTCAATTTCGCCAGAAGTGGCGCCGCTGGAGTTAGGGGCAATTCTGTCATTAATGGCCGTGCCAAAATTGATGCTTCCGGCATTGATCTGAATTTTACCCAGAAGCGTCCAGTCAATACTCGCGCTGCTGTTCATGGTGCCCCCGTTGTTCCATAACCTGGCATTTACAGGGATATTCGGGTCTGCTGTAAAAGGTGTGAAGGTGGATGCGCTGGATAATTTGAATGTGCCGTTGGTAATCGTGAGTCCCCCGTTGTTCATCGTGATCACACTGGTGACCTCGAGTATGTTGTTCTGTGAGTTGCCTTTGTTCACTGTGATGCCTCCCCCAAAAGTTGTAAGCGCAGCAGAACCGCTTATTGTGTTGGATGCCGCGCCCGTGAACGTGACTCGTCCCGTACCCGATGTAAATGTGCCGTTGTTGGTGAAATCTCCCCCGACCGTAAAAGGTACATTATTGGAGTTGTTCACAAAGGTACCGGCATTTACAAAATTTCCGAAGTATTTACTGGCCGTGTTCGCTGTGTTCAACGTGAGGTTGCCGCTGCTGTTGTTCAAAGTGCCGTTCACCTGTATGGCCACATTCTGTATGGTTTTATTTGGACCACTCACATCCATGTTCCCGGAGACGAGAAGCATGCGCGTGGTGCCATTGCCGCTGATAACACTGTTGTTGTTCATCACAAAGCCGCCGTTCACCGTTAGGGTGCAATTGTTCGTGTTAAAATTCACCACACCGTTGGTGGACAGTGTGACACCGGCAATGCTCTGGCTGGCTGTAATGTTTACGGTGTTGTTGGTGTTTATGATCACATAATCCGTTGTGGCAGGTACAATACCCAATGGCCAAGGGGCATTCACCACGGTGGAATTCCAGTTGCCGCTGCCCACGGTGGTGACAGTGGCAGAACTCAGCCTTAAACTGCAGAAAAGCAAGAATATCAGGATAAGAGGTACCGGGTATTTCTCTGAGCGCATTTCGACTAAAACTTAAATCTAACCAACCAATTTACGAATTCCATTGATTAAAATGGGTATCTCGGTCATGTCTTTTCTACGTCAGTTAGTTGAAAAGGTTAACGTTTCAGGCCAGGTTTCGGATTCCTCCGGCCGTTCCTGTGCTTGCTCCCGGGCTTTCTGGCCCTGAAATCGGTCTTCTTCTGGGCCTCAGGATCATATACCGGCACCTCGCCCATGCCTTCCGGAAGTGGTATTTTCGGGACTTCTTCTCCCATGAGGTGTTCAATCCGGGCAAACTTTTTCTGGTCAGCCGGGTTAATGAATGTGATGGCTGTGCCGGTTTTGGATGCTCTGGCCGTTCTGCCAATGCGGTGAATATAATCTTCAGGATCAGGCGGGGCATCGTAGTTGAGTACTAAACTCACCCCCTCCACATCAATACCCCGCGATAAAATGTCGGTGCCGATCAGAATCCGGAGATTCCTCGATTTAAAGCCCCGCATGATAGACTCCCTTTCGGCCTGTTCGAGATCGGAATGAAAGGCCCGCATGGAGTTTTCTGTTTTCCTCAGAACTTTTTCGAGTTGTTTAACCCCGTCCTTTCTCGAGCAGAAAATGATCACCGATTGATAATCCGGGTTATCGAGTAATTTCTCCAGGAGGGGAAGTTTTTGTTGCTCATAGAGCACATAGGCCTGTTGAAGCACTGCTTCGGCCGGTTTGCTGATGGCTATGTTGATTTGTTCGGCATGGCTCGTGATGCGTTTGGCCAGCTCCCTTATCTTGGGCGGCATGGTGGCCGAGAACATCACGGTTTGCCGTTTTTTGGGAAGATAATTGATGATGGTCTGTATGTCTTCCATAAAGCCCATATCTAGCATGCGGTCGGCTTCGTCGAGCACCAAATGTTGCAGGTGAGAAAAATCAATATCGCCGTTTTGCAACAAGGCGATCAATCTGCCTGGTGTCGCTACGATAATGTCTACGCCTTCACGCAGTGCATGTTTTTGTTTTTCCCAGGTAATACCATCGTTTCCGCCATAGATGGCAATAGACCCCACTGAGCAAAAATACCCCAGACCATCTATTTGCTGGTCGATCTGCAGCACCAGTTCACGGGTGGGTGCAATGATGAGGGCGTTCAAATGCCTTTTTGGGGCGCGTAAAATGTGTTCTATGATCGGGAGGAGAAAAGCGGCTGTTTTTCCTGTGCCGGTTTGCGCACAGCCAATCAGGTCTTTTCCTTCAAGCAAAACGGGTATGGCCTGGGCCTGAATGGGCGTGGGCTTTTTATAACCCATGCTTTGCAAACCATCAAAAAGTTCGGCGCTAAACCCGAACCCTTCAAAGTCTCCTGTATGCGTCATCTGTGCCGTTTCAGGATCAGATACGCGCTGTTCCGCATTTGGGTTGTGTTGTGGGTTATTTTGCATAGCCTGTGGCCCTCACTTCCCGTATCACGGTTACTTTCACCTGTCCCGGATAGGTCATTTCGGTCTGAATGCGTTGTGAAATGTCAAATGCCAGTTCTTCTGCCCGCTTATCGCTTACCTTGTCGCTGGCTACAATCACACGCACTTCGCGACCCGCCTGTATGGCGTATGTCTTTTCCACACCGTCGTAACTCAGGGCAAGTGCTTCGAGATCTTTCAGACGCTTCATATACTGCTCGGCCACTTCCCTTCGTGCGCCTGGTCTTGCACCGCTAATGGCGTCACACACTTGTATGATGGGTGAGTACAAAGTGGTCATTTCAATTTCATCGTGGTGGGCACCGATGGCATTGCATACTTCAGGTTTTTCCTTGTATTGTTCAGCCAGTTTCATGCCCAGCAAAGCGTGTGGCAGTTCGGGTTCGTTGTCGGGCACTTTTCCGATATCGTGCAAGAGCCCGGCCCGGCGCGCTATTTTAGGGTTCAGACCCAGTTCACTGGCCATGGTCCCGCAGAGGTTGGCCACTTCGCGGCTGTGTTGCAGGAGGTTCTGACCATAAGATGATCTGTACTTCATTCTGCCGACCATGCGGATCAATTCCGGATGCAGGCCATGCACACCCAGATCAATGCAGGTGCGTTTGCCGGTTTCGATAATCTCTTCCTCCAGCATTTTACGGGTCTTTTCAACCACCTCTTCAATGCGGGCGGGGTGTATGCGTCCATCTGTAACCAATTGGTGAAGCGCCAGACGGCAAATCTCGCGGCGCACCGAGTCGAAACAACTCAGGGTGATGGCATCCGGGGTATCATCCACAATGATCTCAACCCCTGTAGCGGCTTCCAGGGCGCGGATGTTGCGGCCTTCCCGTCCAATGATACGGCCCTTGGTTTCATCACCCTCAATATGGAACACGGATATTGAATTCTCAATGGCGGTTTCAGTGGCCACACGTTGTATGGACTGAAGAATGATCTTCTTGGCTTCTTTATTGGCGGTGAGCTTGGCTTCTTCCATGATGTCTTTGATGTACACCATGGCCTGGGTTTTGGCTTCCGATTTGATAGATTCAACCAGTTGGGCTTTGGCATCTTCGGCTTTCAGGCCACTGATCTTTTCGAGCATCTCCACCTGTTTGCGATGGCCTTTCTCAACCTCTTCCAAACGGTGTTTGTAGAGCTCAATCTGCTGACCCGCCTGGCCTTTAAGGTTCTCAAGTTCTTTGTCTTTTCGGTTAATCTCCTCTATGCGCTTGTTGATCTCCGATTCCTTTTGCCTGATTTTGTTTTCGGTTTGCTGGATGTGGCTGTTGCGTTCCTGTATCTGTTTATCGTGTTCAGATTTCAGTTGCAGAAACTTTTCCTTGGCCTGCAGGATTTTTTCCTGTTTAATGGATTCGGCTTTAACCTCAGCCTCCTTAATCATGTTTTGTTTTTCTTTTGCCGCCCCCGCGTTCAGTTTACTGCCCGCTATCAGGAACCCGGCAACTACACCCGCGATCAATGCTCCGGCAATAAATGCAATGGTTAATATGTCCATGTTTTCAATTTGTTTGGGCGGCTTTTCAGCTGGCCCGTTAGTAAAATAAAACGCACAAACCTGAGTCCATCTCAAATTCGTGCGCAAATAGGGTAAAATTAAGTTTACCCTTCGTTGATGCTCTTCACCTCATCGCGGTGAAGCCTCAACATGTCATCGACCTCTGCAAACAGCTGTTTAAAATGCTTTAACTCCTGCTCCTTGTCCTGGCTCTGTTTGTAAAGCTGCGAAACCAATTGCAGCATTACCATACCCAGCACATCCTTCTTATCCCGGATCGCGTACTTTTTTTCGAATTCCGCAATCTTGTTGTTTATCAGTTCAACGGCCTCTTTAATGCTCTTCTCATCTTCACTGTCTACTTTTAGAGGGTAGATACTCCCTGAAATTTCAACTTTTATGTTAAGCTCGCTCATTCAAAGAGGGCGATAAAATTAAGCACTCAATAAGGCTATGCACTTGTCAATTTCACGCACCAAGTTGTTTATTTGTTCTTTCACCCCGCCCAACTCTCGTTTTTCGGATGGTGATTGAGCCGACAAGATAACATTCTTCCGGTGATTATTCAAGCCACTAACATCAATGCTTTCATTATCAACCTGTTGCGATAAAGTACCGATCACTTCGTTCATTTTCAGCAACTGTCCGGCCATTTGTTCTTTCTCATCCAGTAAACTGAGTCTTTGATCGTTGAGATTGTCTATTTGTTTAAACAGGCGTTCAATGAAATCATCCTGGCCAGCCGCCGGAGCTGTTGTTTTGAGCTCAGCGATCTCCTTTTCATAAGCCGCATTGGTTTCGTTCAGCAAGCTTATCCTGCCTTCCATTTCAGAAACAGAGGCGCGTAGTTCAGAAATTTGCGATAAAAGGGTTTGGTTTTCTGATCTGAGTATGGTTTCCTGTTGCAGGAGTTTTTCACTCAGGCGAGCGTTTTCCGCTTTCAGATCAGCACTTTCCTGCAGCAAGGCCTTGTGTGTCTCTTGCAATTGGTCAAAAGCCAGGTTTTTCTGGCTGAGCGTTTCTCTGAAGTCTTCTGCCTTGGCCAGGTTGTGCAGGTTGAGCTGCTCAAGTTCATTCTTCAGGAGGTCCAGTTCAGCCTGCAGCCCTTCCTGAAGGCGCTGGCTCTGCTCTATATCCTTAATCAATCCTTCATTTTCGACCAGAAGTTTCTGGTATTCTATGTGACGGCTGTGTAGTTCATCCTGCACATTGAGCTGAACCTCGGTTTTGAACATTTCGAGCTGATTTTCGTTGCCACTGGCCCTGCCCTCCAGCTCTTCGAGCTGACTCTTCAAATGCTGGTATTCGGTATTCCTGGACTCAAGCGCCTTTTCCGTTTCAGCCAGACTGTTGGTAGCTTCTTCGAACAAGTTACCCATGTGTTTCATTTCCTCATTCAATTGCTGAATGCGGTAGTTCAGTTCGTTAATCTTTTCGTCGTCTGACAGGGACGCGTTTTGTTTGAAAATGCCGAATTCCGAATTCAGCTCCGCATAACGAACAGCTTCCTGAACCAGTTCGTTCTGAAGACCCTGCAATTCGTTTTGCATGGATTCCAGTTTCAATTCCTGACTTTCGCGCTGGGCCATGGTTAGGCTCAGGTTTTCGCGGGCCTGCTGTAATTCCAGCTGGAGTCTTTCCAGCTCTTCATTCAGTTTGGAATTCTGGGCATTGGAATGGATCAGGATGTTTGACAGCTTTTCCTCGTAGCTCGCGATCAGCTCAGTCGTTTTTTGTTCGAGCAGGAGGTTTTGTTCCTGCACCAGCAATTCCTTCTCGGAATTGAGCCGTGCGATCTCTCCTTCTGAATACAGGTGTTCGCGGTTGAACTTCGCGGTCCATTCGAGTTCTTTCTCCGCAAGCTTTTCATCCATTTCAAACCTCAGTTGGGCCAGTTCAGACTGACTTGTAGAGGTCAGTAGTTCCAGTTGTGTATTGTATTCACTGCGCAGTGACTCCAAAATACTTTCGTGTTCTTTCCTGAGGTTTTCGAGTTCACCTTGCTGGTTTTCATGAAAACCTCTTTCTTTCTCCATCCAGGCTGTACTGAGTTCGTTGAGCCGGCTTTCATATTCCTCGCGAATGCCATTTTCGCGGTAATATGCTGTTGAGCGCAATTCCTGAATTTGGTTTTCGTAAGATTCCTTGAGTGCATCCCTTTCACTCACCGCAAGATCCTGAATGGCGTTGATCCTGTTTTCATATCCTGTTGAAAGGCCTGCCAGTTCAGCACGCAGATCGTCTATCTCGCTGAGGCGTTCGTCTATTTCGGCTTGTTTGGCGAGGAGCTGAGCGTCAATGGTTTCGCGCAATTCCCTGAAATTGTTGAGCTCAGCCTTATAGCTTGTGTTATCTCTCTCCATCACCAGAAGTTTGGTGTTGAGCACATCAATGGTTACCTGGAGGCGTTTGCAGTCCTCATCACGCATGATCAACTGGTTCCTGTAATCGCTGAGCGAACGTTTGAGCTCACTGTATTCCTTTCGCAGAGCCAGATCCTGGTCGAGTACCTGCTGTATTTCTGACTTTAAACTGTCTGTATTCATTACGGCTAAATTGAATTGGTTAAAAATACAGGCTGCATTCCGTTGATTTTCAGTCACGACCACATATCATTAAACAGGAGAATGTTAATTAAGAACGGGGTTATCATTATGCCTGTGTTAATTGGCGAGATCTGTGAAGTCCTGTGAACACAGGCTCTGCAAGGCTAAAAACCAACTAAACTACTCTATTGAGCGGTGTTAAGATGGTGAGCAGGGTGATCTAATCCGGATTGGAAACCACCACGCTTTGGAACATGGCGATTGATTTTTGGGCCATATCTAATTCATGGCGGAATTACCAGAGCTAAAATCTTAAGCTGAAACCGGAACTTTTTTCGTTAAATAATCGTATTATACCTATATTTACCTGAAGAATAGCTCATTTTTTCGTACCTTTGCTCACTTAACCCCCCACCCATGAGGCAACTCAAGATTACCAAATCCATCACCAACCGCGAGAGCGCATCCCTCGACAAATACCTGCAGGAAATTGGCCGTGAAGAGCTGATCACTGCGGAAGAAGAGGTGATTCTTGCCAAAAAGATCAAAGACGGTGACCAGGTAGCCCTTGAAAAACTGACCCGCGCCAACCTTCGCTTTGTGGTGTCGGTGGCCAAACAATACCAGAATCAGGGTTTGAGTTTGCCCGATCTTATCAATGAGGGTAACCTCGGTTTGATCAAAGCCGCCCGCCGATTCGATGAAACGAGGGGATTTAAATTCATTTCCTACGCCGTATGGTGGATCCGTCAGAGCATACTTCAGGCTCTTGCTGAACAAAGCCGTATCGTTCGTCTTCCACTCAATCAGGTTGGTTCACTCAATAAAATCAATAAGGCCTACAGTAAACTTGAGCAACAATTCGAGCGCGAGCCAAGCGCTGAAGAATTAGCCGAAATTCTTGATTTGCCTATCGATAAAGTGAGTGATACCATGAAGGTCAGCGGCCGTCATGTCAGCATGGATGCGCCTTTCGCCAATGGCGAAGAAAGCAGCCTGCTTGATGTACTGGTAAACCTCGATTCGCCCAAAGCCGACAACGGTTTGATGAACGAATCACTGAGCAAAGAAATTGACCGTGCCCTGAGCACGCTTACTGAGCGGGAACGCGACGTGGTAAAATTGTTTTTCGGTATTGGACTCAACCATGGCCTTACCCTGGAAGAGATAGGCGACAAATTTGATCTCACCCGTGAACGCGTCCGCCAGATCAAGGAAAAAGCCATCCGCCGCCTGCGCCACAGCAGCCGCAGCAAATTGCTTCAGCAATACCTTGGTTGATTTTTTCTAATGAAATTCTGAATGCCGGTTATCCGGCATTTTTTTTACCTTTTATTTACGGAAGGCTTTGACCGGTCGAGCTGCCTTTTTAACCAATCTCTCAGTGCAATGATTTCCTGACCGTTCAACACGTGTTGCATGGTGTAGGTGTTGTATTCGATTGAGATCACACCTTTTGATTTCAGAAAATCACGTGCCAGTCCGGCTTCTTTAAAAGGAATAATCTCATCTTCCGTGCCGTGTGCGATAAAAAAGGCGGTCGTTTGAAGCGCCTTAATGTTCTTGCATTGCTGTTTGCTTTCTTCAACCAGACGACCGCTCAGTGCACAAACCCCGGCGATCCGACCCGGATAAGATAAGGCAATGTCGTAGCTCATCATGGTACCCTGACTGAATCCAAGCAGGAATACCCGGTTGCTGTCGAGCTTTAATTCACGGCAACAGGTCCTGATAAACCGCATCACTTTGTTGCGTGAGTCGGCGGCCTCTTTGTAATCAAACAGCAAGGTTTTATCGGGTTTGCGTTCGAGGTGATACCAGCCATAACCGCCGAAATTCAGGGCCATGGGTGCCCGGAGTGAGATCACGGTAAAGCGGGGATCGAGGGTGGAGGCGAGATCAAACAAATCGTCTTCATTGCTGCCATAACCATGCAGCATCACCAGAAGAGGCGCGTCTTTCAGTTCGGGCGAAGCCTTCCGGATTTTATATTCAAAGTTCAGATCCTTCAGGCTCTGGGCCTGAAGCAGAGAACAGAAGATGAAGGTCAAAAAGCATGTGGAGATTCTGAGTCTCATCTCAACGCCTCCTCTTCTTTTTGGATGAGCCTTCTTTGCGGTGCTTGCCTGTGTTGCCTTTTTTCCTGTTCGCGCCTTTGGTTTGCGTTTTTCCGGTCTTGTGTAAATACTCATTTTCATTTGCGCTTGCCTGCGCGAATTCGCTGAAGGCGTATTCCAGTTGTTTTTTCACCAGATCGGCACTCTTCACCTGTACCTTTACTTTATCGCCCAGGGCGTATATTTTACCTGAATTCCGGCCGATGTACCGGTAATTTTCCTCATCGTATACATATCGGTCGTCTCTCAGATCGCGGCTTTTCACCATGCCTTCGCAGCGGTTTTCGATGATCTCCACATAAATGCCCCATTCAGTAACGCCACTTATTACGCCTTCAAAATCCTGGCCCAGTTTATCCGACATGAATTCAACCTGTTTGTATTTCACCGAGGCGCGTTCGGCTTCCGCAGCCAGGCGTTCCATATCGCTGCTGTGTTTACATAGTTGCTCGAGGTGGTTCTGATTCGAATATGTTTTGCCTTTAAGCCGTGCTTCGAGCAGGCGGTGCACCAGCACATCGGGATAACGGCGTATGGGCGAGGTAAAATGGGTGTAATATTTAAAACCCAGTCCATAATGCCCGGCGTTGTTGGTGGTGTATATGGCCTTTGGCATGCTGCGCACGGCAAGCAACTCAATCATGCCCTGTTCTTTTTTATTTTTGACATCGTTAAGCAGTTTGTTGAGGGAGGCCGCCACTTTGTTTTTGTTGTTGATCTGGAACTGGTATCCGAATTTGCTCACGAAATTACTCAGTTCGCCCAATTTCTGATCGTTTGGAATATCGTGTATGCGGAATACGCAGAGGTGTTTTCCGGCTTTGGATTCCGAAGGTTCTTCTTTTGTTTTGTGAATGCTGTCGAGCTTGCCTGTGGCCAGAAATTCAGCCACCAGGCGATTGGCCAGGAGCATGAAGTCTTCTATGAGTTTATGGGCATCTTTCTGGGTTTTAAAAAACACACCGAGGGGATGGCCTTCTTCATCGAGACGAAATTTAACCTCAGCCTTGTCAAAAAAAATGGAGCCCTTTCGGCTTCTTTCGGTTCTGAGTTTCTTTGCGAGTTTATCCAGAACCAGGATTTCGGTGGCATGATCGCCTTTTTCCGATTCGATCACCTCCTGTGCTTCTTCGTAAGTGAATCTGCGTTTGCTGTTGATGATGGTTCTGCCAAACCAGCAATCCAGAACGTTGGCTTCCTCGTCCATTTTTACCACGGTGCTGAAACAGAGTTTGTCTTCATTGGGCCGCAACGAGCACACAAAATTACTGAGTACTTCCGGTAACATGGGGATGGTGCGATCCACCAGATACACGCTGGTGGCCCTTTGCACGGCTTCCTTGTCGAGCACAGAATTCTCCTCCATGTAATGGCTCACATCGGCTATGTGAATACCTATTTCCCAATTCCCGTTTTTCAGTTTCTGAATGGATAGGGCATCGTCAAAATCCTTGGCATCGGCGGGATCGATGGTGAAACACAACACATCTCTGAAGTCGCGGCGGTCACTCAGATCACGGGCTGTGATGGCGGTGGGTATTTTCCGGGCTTCGTATTCAAGGGCATCGGGAAATTTTTCAGGCAACCCGTATTCCGCCATGATGGCGTGCATTTCGGTCTTGTGCTCTCCCGGAAATCCGAAGACAGATTGAACCCGGGCGGTGGGGTTTTTTTCGCCGGGCTTCCATTCCTTGAGTTGTATGAGTACCTTCTGACCGTTTTTGGCATCGCGGTAATCGCCCTGCCGGAGGAAAAAATCAACGTGAATCTTTGAACTGTCGGCCACCACAAAGGCGAATTTGGGATTGATGTGTATGGTGCCCACAAATTCCGTTCTGGCCCTTTTGATCACGTCCACCACTTCACCCTCTTGTCGTTTACCGCCCCGGCGTGTGCTAAGTTCCACTTTTACAAGATCGCCCTGTAAGGCATCGCGTGTTTTACCAAAGGGTATAAAAATGTCCGCTTCATCGGGACTGTGGCTCACAAAGGCTGTTCCCATGCTGGTGAAATCAATGCTGCCGGTGAGGAATTGTTTTCCGGATTTCACCTGGTAACGACCCCGCTCCTTCTCGAGCACAAATCCCTGCTCTTTCAGGGCTTCCAGCACGTCCTGCAACTGAGCCCGCTCCTGTTCGCTTCCAATTTCCATGGCAGCTCCCAATTGCCTGTGGTTAAAGGATTGGGACGCATTGTGTTTCAGAAAATCTAGAACTTCTTCGAACAGGAAACGTTTGGGCTTTTTGGTTTTGGACATGTCTAAATGTAATCATATCCCGGAAAGCGCGGTTTCAGCGGGAAAATGGATTATTAACAATATAATAAGAGCACATGGCTTCAAAATCAGGACTGATAATGGTCATGACAAACCTTAAAAGAATCTGAAAAACGAATGTGAATATACTGCGCAAAAGCTTTGCAACAGCGGTGTACAGCGGTTGAAGGGATTTCAACAAGGGGGTATTAAGAACATTTTTGGCGGGGGGATACAAAAGGTAATATTCGGTTTAAATTTGGTTGTGTTTGTTTGGCCTGCCGAAGTTTGTTACCTTCGTATAAGTGCCGTAAACGGATGGACTGCAACACATAAATGCTTTACGCATGGAAAATTTAAAAATTGCAAGTACCAATTCAACCCCTGAGATCGATTTCAGGCCGAATGGTGAACTCTTTATGACCGGGGTCACCTATCCTGAAGACGCTTTTAAATTCTACGAACCTGTAAGCAAGTGGCTAAAAGATTTTAAAAACAGCCTTCCCAAAAACAAAATCGTGCTCAACATTGAACTTGATTATGTGAACACAGCATCCCTCCGCATACTTATTGATCTGATCAACACTGTTAACTCCTATAAGGCCACTAACGAAGTGGAAATGTTCTGGAAATACGAAGACGAGGACAATCTCGAGTTCGGTCACGATGTAGAACGCATCACCAATTCCAAATTCAATTTTGTAGCCATTGGCTAATCTGGCCCCGGCCTGGCTTGTCCTACCCTTTTTACTGGCTTACTCTTTCATCAGAACGATTCTGTGCAGACTGTTTTGTCCGTTCGTGTCACTGATCTTCATCAGATAAGTGCCTTTTGCGAAAGCGCTTAAATCGAGAACGGCATCAGGGCTTTCGACAGTCTGCCTGAGTACTTCCTTGCCAAGAATATCGTAAACCAGCAGTGTATTACTGCCCTGAAGATTATTGATATTCAGCTTTCCGGTTGTACAGGGGTTGGGGTAAATCACAGGCATAGCTGTACCACTGTTTTCAGTCAAACCTACACCCGAACAATTGAGTACCCTGATGCTGGTGGTGGAGGTGTTCATGCAACCTGAAGCGGGATCGGTGTAAGAATATGTTATGGTAACCGTGGCCGCATTAAACGGTGTAAAAACGCCGCTACCACTCACAAAAGAGCCAGAATATACACCACCCACCGGAGAACCCACCAGTTGCAGGGTATGGCCCCCGCTGCCCATGCTGCAGATCGTAGCTGCCGGGGAGGCGAGGCTCACACTGGGCAGGGCATAAACCGCAATGGTTTTGGTGGCAAGCGAAGGTGGACAGGGTGCAGAGGTACCCAATACCGTGTAGGTTTGAACGCCTGTGCTGCTAGGGCTTATGCTGGTAGAATATGTAGTGGACCCGTTGCTCCATGAATAGCTGGAGGCACCGGAAGCGGTAAGCAATACACTTGATCCCAAACAAGCCGCTGTTGGACCTGTAACGGCAACCGTGGGCGGATTGGCAACCTGCACCGTATAGGTGTAATAAGCCACGCAGATGCTGTTGTTGGCACTAACGGTGTACACACTGGTGACACTGGGACTGGCCACCAGAACGGGACTGTTGAAGGGCATGCCGGCCCAGGTATTGGTGGCGGAACCCGTGGCGGTGAGGGTGGTGCTTGAGCCCGAGCAAATAAGGCTGTTTCCGCTGATGCTGAGGGTTGGTGTATTCGCAGAGGATACATCAATGGTGTTGGTGGCCACATCGAATACAGAAGGTAAAAGCCCCCCTGCCCTGCTCTTGTTGTATTTGACCGTGAGTGAAGCGGTTTGAATGCCAGCCAGTGTAAAGACAGCCACCGCGTTTTTAGTGGTCAAAGGCGGGGTTGAGGAGCCGCTGAAGGTCCAGTTGTAAATGGAGTCGGTGGTGGGCAACAGGGTGTTGGAAAGTGCGCCCCATACCGAGGCGAATTTGTTGAAATTAAACTGGCGGTGTTCAACCAGATTCATGGGCACCGTGGTATTGTTGAAAGAACCTGTAGAGTTGGTACAGATGCTTTGTGTAAGCACAGATACACCGCCACTATAATTGAACAGAACCCTGGGCGCTACTATAAATTCGTAATCGGTGCCTGTACCAAAAGCGTTGGTTGTGGTTTGGAAGTTGCCGTTGATGCGAAACACTCCGAGACTTTCGCCGAATTTCTGGTAAGCCGGGCAGGTGGAAGTGGGTGTACAGGCATTATTGATGAACATACCAAGTGTGTCTCCCGCAACAGTGGAGGTGTTTTTATACAGTACCGCAAATTTACCACTGATGGCAAGGGGTGTGTTAAAATTGCCGCCGATCCATGAGCCGTTGGTTGCAGCAGATGCCGTTGTAGATATCGAATCGAGGGGAGGAAATATGGGCAGGTTTGCCCCATTGACATTGCAGATGTAAAGTTTAATCGGCACGTTGGCGCTCACCGCGTTGCTGCGCCGGGTTACAATGCCTTCGAGGCCTGTGACCGTGATGGAGGAGGTGTTGAGGAATACGCTGCCACAGTAGTTGATGGTATAGGTATTGCCGGGGTACGGATTGGAAAGGGTATAATATTGTGTATTGGGTGTTGGTGAACCGCTGGAAGGATTGCGGTAATAATGTTTCAGTAAAAAGTAACGCAGGGTATCACCCACATTGTTCAGAGCGGCATTGGGGTTAGAAGGCTGCGCCGAAACAAAATTGTTCTGGGGGTTGTAAGTGGCAGGCTGCACCTGCAGAAACAGAGACTGGGAAAACAAGCTTCCGGTCAGAAGCATCATAGCCGTAGAAAGGTGTAAAAACGTTTTCATGCTTGTTTGGTTTGGTTAATTAAATGTAATCATTTTTATGCAATAAGGAAAATGCCTTCTCGTATAGAATTTCATGGTCTTTGACCAGAGAAGAAGAAATCTTAAAGCACTCCGGAACATTTTGGTTTTTTTGTAGTGCTGAACGTGAAGCGTGAAGAAAAACTTTACTCCGGTTCGGTGATTTTATACAGGTGAAAATGAACTCCGCTCTCGCCATAAACAAAAAACCCCGCTGCAAGGCGGGGTTAATAGGACGCTATCGGAATTATTGACCGAGTTCATGTTTAAGATTCTTATCAAGTTCCGCAAGGAATTCTTCAGTGTAAAGGTAATGTTCGCCGTGCTTCACATTGTTTCCAAAGGCGCATACCGCGAGGTCCTTGGTCATTTTACCGCTTTCCACGGTTTGCACACAAACCTTTTCAAGGGCTTGTGCAAAACGGATCAGATCCTGGTTTCCATCCAGCCTGCCCCTGAATTCAAGACCACGGGTCCAGGCGAAAATACTGGCTATTGGGTTGGTGGAGGTGGGTTTGCCGGCCTGGTGATCGCGGTAGTGGCGGGTCACCGTGCCATGTGCAGCCTCAGCTTCCATTATTTTTCCATCGGGTGTAATAAGTACAGAAGTCATCAGGCCTAATGAACCGAATCCCTGTGCCACCGTATCGGATTGCACGTCACCGTCGTAATTCTTACAGGCCCATACAAAATTGCCGTTCCACTTGAGGGCTGAAGCCACCATATCGTCGATGAGGCGGTGTTCGTAAACTATGCCTGCCGCTTCAAATTTTGCCTTGAACTCCGCCTGATAGATCTCTTCAAAAATATCCTTGAAACGTCCGTCGTACTTTTTAAGGATGGTGTTTTTTGTTGACAGGTAGAGTGGCCATTTTTTGGAGAGTGCCACATTAAAACAAGAGTGCGCGAAGCCACGGATGGATTCCTCTACATTGTACATGGCCATGGCTACGCCGGGTCCTTTGAACTGAAACACTTCGTGTTCTATAACCTTGCCGTCTTCGCCTTCGAATTTCACTGTGAGCCTGCCCTTGCCCGGCACCACAAAATCGGTGGCGCGGTATTGGTCGCCAAAGGCATGACGTCCTACAATGATCGGAGCGGTCCAGTTGGTAACCAGGCGTGGTACATTTTTGCAGACGATGGGCTCGCGAAACACGGTGCCGTCAAGTATGTTGCGAATGGTGCCATTGGGCGATTTCCACATTTGTTTCAGGTTAAACTCCTTCACCCTTTGTTCATCCGGGGTAATGGTGGCGCATTTCACGCCCACCTGGTATTTTTTAATGGCCTCGGCGGCATCAACCGTCACCTGGTCGTTAGTGGCATCGCGATGCTCAATACCGAGGTCGTAATATTTCAGGTCAATATCGAGGTAAGGCAGGATCAGTTTGTCTTTGATAAATTTCCAGATGATCCTGGTCATTTCGTCCCCGTCCAATTCTACTACAGGGTTAGCTACTTTAATTTTGCTCATGTCAGCTTTTGGATTTTAAAAATCGACACAAATTTAGGAAAGCTGGAAGTATAGACAAGTTATGATTATAAATTGTTTGTCTGTTTTTTGGGCGTATGGCGAGGCATTTGTCAAATCATCCCGAAATGGCCTCGCCACCGGGCTTTCCGCTTCGGCCTGCTCACAAAGCCTAAGCGCCGCCATCCACTACAAGCAGGTGCGGGGTCTGCGAAACTTTTCGCAGCCTCCGCCCTGCAGCGGCGCTAAGGTTTAGTTTCGCAGGGCCTTCGCTTCAATCCCTTACGCATATGAAGGATTGCCCGACCTCTCCATACATGATCACCCGAAATACCCTATATTTGCGCAAAAATTTTACCAATGAAATTCCACCGCGAAGGTTATGCCAGCCTGTTTTTGGTTCTTGTGTTCAGTGCCATCCTGATTTTTATTGCCCGGTATTTTTTTCCAGGCAACAGTCTCGCTTCCGGCTTCGCTTACCTGCTCAGTGCTTTTCTGATCATCACCATACTTCAGTTTTTTCGTGATCCCAAACGTGTGTTCACTCAGGGTGATCATCTCATCATTGCCCCCGCCGATGGCAAGGTGGTAGTAATAGAGGAAGTTGAAGAAAAAGAATATTTCAAAGACAAGCGTTTGCAGCTGAGTATTTTCATGAGTCCGGTAAATGTGCATATAAACCGTTACCCTGTATCAGGTCTGGTGAGTTTTTTCAAATACCATCCCGGCAAATTTCTGGCTGCCTGGGAGCCCAAGAGCAGCACCGATAACGAGCGCACCACGGTGGTGGTGAAACACGCAAATGGCCAGGAACTTTTATTTCGCCAGATCGCAGGGGCTCTGGCCCGCCGCATAGTATGGTATTGTAAAGAAGGCGACACAGCTCAGCAGTGCGCTGAAATGGGTTTCATCAAATTTGGTTCGCGTGTCGATATTTTTCTTCCACTCAACACCCCTTTGAAGGTAAAGATCGGAGATTTGGTGAAAGGATCACAGACGGTTTTGGGTGAGTGGCGATCATCCTAAAACGTATTTACTCATTGGGAGCTGTGCCTTGCTCAGGCCTTTAACAGCCCGGCTAATTTCTCCCCGCTTAAGCTGTTTTTCAGAATAAAACACGGTGTTTAATGCTTAACTTGCTGTGCATTTAACTCCGTTCATCTAAAGCTGTTCTCTAAATTGACTAAACTTCTTTTCTCATGAAATCACATGTGTTTTTTTACAGTCTTATAATGCTGGCATTAAGCGGAATTGCCCAGCAAAACAACTCAGCGAAGTACTATTACACCATGCCCTTCGACCTTGATTCGCTCAGGGGCTTTGATGAGAACGCCGCTGCACGCGCCGCTATTTCTGAACAATTTGTGGGCGCAGAACTCAAGGTGAGGATGTACCAGCTGAAACGGCATTACATCAATGAGAAATACGGTCTGGTTTCTAACATGCCTTCAGCGGGTGCTTACAACCAGTCTCCGGAACAAAAAATTGTTTCTGCAGCCTGTGTCAACGAGGATTTTGAAGCCACGGTGGCAGGTCCCATCACGGGTACGAACCAGGTTGTGAATGGCTGGACCCTCACCGCAGGAACACACACCACCAACGCGACGTATAATTCCTGTAATTTACTCGGTTGCTGCCCGGCTTATGTGAACGAGTCGGCCATTATCACCGTCACCTCAGCCAGCGGTTATATCGATCCCGTTATAGGCGCGCAATACCCGATCTACTCTGTGTTTGGCCCCAGTCCTGGCCCGGTACAGGCCACAGCGAGCAACAGCCAGATACCGGGCGGCATGTTTGGCAACACCTTTATTCGGCTCAACAGTTCAATGAATAATTACAGTATTGAAAAACTGTCGAAAACCTTTCTGGTCGGCACCAGCAATACGCTCCTGCGCTTTGCATTTATCAATGTGATCAGTTGCGGACACGCCTGCTGCGATGCGAGTTCATTCAAAGTTCAACTCACCAACGCCACAACCAATTCAGTTATTTCCAGCGCCAGTTATTCGGTTTCCGGTCTCAGTGCAGCCTGTAACAATACCAGCTGGGTAACGTATTACAATCCCGGCGGATTTACCCCTGCAAGTTCAAGTTCGCAGTACATTTATAATCCATGGCAGTTCAATTTCATTAATCTCATACCCTATCTGGGCCAGAACGTCACAATCGACGTCATTGCATCTGACTGCACAGCGGGCGGACATTATTCCTATGCCTATTTCGATGCACAGTGCACACCGCTTGGCATTGAAGTGAACGGTGTGCCGGGCAATACCCTGAGTTGCGTGAATTCCGCCACCGTTAGCGGACCTGCCAATATGCCAAATTACCACTGGGTCGGTCCGGCTTCTTTCAGCTCGAGTTCACAGAGTTTCACCACCAGTACCCAGGGCAATTACACCTTAACGCTTGACCAGTTAGCCCCTTTGCCTTCGGCACAACTCGTACTCAATCTCCAGATCGCTGCACCGAATTTGCAGGTGAGTAGCAGCAGCCAGACCATTTGCGAGGGTGAAAGTGTTCAGCTGAATGCCAGCGGAGCTCTCACCTATACCTGGAGCACAGGATCGAACAATCCCTTAATCACAGTGAACCCGGGCAGTACTAGCACCTATACACTCAGCGGCACCTCGGCAGAAGGTTGCACAGCATCCTACGAGTTCACGCAGTATGTTGACCAGTGTGCAGGACTTGAAAGCAGCGCTTTGAAGCAAAGCTATTGCAGACTTTATCCCAATCCGAACAAAGGGCAGTTTAATCTTGAGCTGGGAGGAAGTGAATCAGACTGTTTATTTATTGTGAGAGATCTTTCCGGAAGAGAAGTATACCGCGGCAAAGTACAGAGTGGTGTGAACCAATTGAAATTGCAGGGATTGGAAAGTGGTGTGTACCAATACCAGGTTCTTAAGGGTGAATCTGTACTGGCCAAGGGTCGCTTTAATGTTGAGTGATAGGAAGGTATTGTAAACCCTCCCGGATCAGAAGAATGCCTTAACCTGAGCCCCGCCTATGTGTACCGGATTGCCGTTCTGGTTTTTTCTGCCGTTGTAATTAAAACTCAGCTGCAGGTTGGCGTTCAGGTTGCGCTGGTACACCAGTTCCCAGGTAAAATTGTCGCCTTTATTCAGTCCATTCATCATTTCATAGGCAATGGATGAATTCTCCACGTCGTTGTAGTCTATTCTGATCATGTCGAAACGCGCCGTGAGACTGCCTTTCTCCGTTTGGTTGTAACGCATTTCCATGGCCAGCGTGTTGAGCAGAGCTTTCTGGTGAACCGGTTCCGATTGTGCACTGATGCTACCCATGGTATTGTATTTGTTATTGTATTTGTAAATCGCGCTTATGCGAAAACGCGTGCTGGGCTGATAAGCCAGGCTGAATTGCAATTCATAAGCGTCGATGAGGTAATTCCGGCTTGAAAAGAATTCTGAACTGTTCCCTTTCCGGCTCAGTGTATTGTCGTTAAAAATGGTCCAGGCACTGTGAAAATTATAGCGCCAGCGCAGCAGGTGCGATATCAGGATCTTGTTCTCGAGGCCGTTTGTGAGCAATTGCTTTGATTGGTTGTTGATATAGGTGTAATCCGCACCAAAGACCGCGGAACTTTGGTTGAAGAACACACTCTGGCGAATGTTGTTGTTGGCCGCCAGAATGGCGCTGTCGGCTTCCCTGAAAAAGGGGTTGATGCCTTTCAGGTCGGGTCTGTCGCCGATTTTGTTATCCAGCCTAAAGGTGGTTTGAAAGGCCCAGCGCGCAATAAAGCGGGTGAGCTGTTTTTCAGGTTTTTTCAGAATCTGGGCCGGACGAATGTTGAATGACACGCTGAGCTGATTCTGCAGGATCTTTACGTATTCATTGGTGGGCGTGTAAATGCGGATGTAATTGGCCTGGTCGCTGAACTGGGCGGTTTCGAATTCGTTCAATTCCTTGATCTGGTTTCCATTGTAATCTTTCCAGGTGTATTGCCCCTGGCCGGGCGCCACTTCAAGGTAATAGTACTCACGTTTGTTTTCCAAACCATAACCTGTTTCGTAAAACAGATTCGCGCTTACAAAACCTTTCCAATACCTGGGGTTGTATTCAATACGGTTCAGGAGTGCGTTATCGGGTTTGAGGCTGGTACCCCTGATGTTTTGACTCAGGTGCAGATTGCGATAAGTGATCAACACTGTAAAAGGATTGTTTTTGATGGCATTGGAGCTGAATTGCAGGCCGTAATTGTTGGCAAGAGTGCTGTCTTTAAGTGCGCCGTCATAGGCCAGCTGATCGCGGCGTTCGCGGTAAAACACCTTGTATTTTGTTTTGCTGCTGTCGGCATTGCTCAAGCTACCTTCCCAATCCCAGAAATTGTACGAACGGGCCATGAGTGTTTGCGTGCTCATGCTGTTGAACACGTTGTGTTCGAGTTCATCGTTGTATGCCAGGCGCATTTTTCCAAAATTCTGGGCCAGCTGTGATTTGTGGCGGTAGAAGCCTGTCAGTTGATCACGGCTCTTGTCCGTTGTGCTGAGATAAGAGGCATTGATAAAGGTGTTGAATTTGTTTTTCGCATAGGCCGCCCTGATATTTTGTTTGAGTCCCTGGTATAAACTGCCTTCACTAAAATACGATGCCCCGTAGAGCAGTTCTTTGCCGCCACCGGTGTTCAGACCCAATTCGGCATTGGCAATATTCTGATCTCCGAGAATTTGTCCGGTTAATGGCCTGTTCCAGTCCCGGTCGAATTCAACCGTTCGAAACCTTTCGATCTGTTTGAAATTCTGCTGAACAAATTCGTAACCGTAATTATAAACCAGGCGGCGCGCATGTTCAGCGCTGTCTTTTCTTAGAAAAGACTGGTTCCTACTTTGTATTTTCAAACCGCCGGCTTCGTCGTTGCCCTTGTCGAGTGTGCTGAAACGGTTGATGTCATTTTTGGTATAAACACCTTCCACCTGCAGGAATTTTAGGGGAGAGGCGCTGTGTGTGAATCCTGCCAGAATCATCTGATTTTGCTTAGGCGACACCAATGGATACACGGGCTCGTAACTCCCCTGGGCCTGACCGTTCAATGGCGCCACCCATTGGTATACCCTGCCGTTGGCGTTATTACTGAACAGATTGTAATTGCCCTTACCGGGTCCCAGATATGAAAATTTAAGGCTGTAATGCGCGCTGTCTGGGTCGCGGCTATACACATAAACATCCTTGTATAAAATCCCGTTGAGTAAGCTGTCGGTCCTTCGGTAAAACACTTCGTTGCTGTTAAAAGTGCTTTGTGTGGCACCTGAATACACGGCTTTCTGAAGTGAATCGCCGGCATCTATCAACACATTTTTTTGTTGCTGAGTGAGGGTTTGCTGCAGCGGTTTGTTTTTATTATCCTGTTCAGAAAACGCATTAAAATAATATTTTGTTTTGCCGCTTTGCACCTCTTCACCAAAATACAAGAGGGAGCGGGCGTAGTTTCTTTCCGCATATTGGAATTCCGCCACAATGCGTTTGTCTTTGGTGATGATCTGCCGGGCAGTGAAGGTGAGTTCGCCGCTGTTGTAGTCAATGATGTAATCGTTCTCCTGCCCCCGTTGAAGCAGTTTTCCGTCGATATAGATTTTTTCGGTTCCGCTGAGTACAATAATAAATGGCTCGTTGTCGGCACCTTTTAAACGGTAAGGTCCCTGGTTGTTTTCGGTGCCGTAAAAAACCTGGCGTGAGAATTTTCCTTTGGAGACGGCTCCGGCAAATTGTGTTTTAAAGATCATGGGCTTTTTTGTGCTCGAATCCACAGTGGTGTTCTCGATGTAAGCGCCCTGGGCTCTTTTGTAGAAATTCATGAAATAGGCGCTTTGCGGACGCGAGAGCTGATAATCGCCTACGATCAGTTTGGTGCCCGGATTGCTGAGCTGGATATATACCTTGTCGAATTCCTGCAATTGTGCTGTGGTACCGTCGGCCTGAAAGGGGATGTTGTTATCGGTGGCCGCCATCATGATGTCCACTTCCGGACTAAGTTTGCCGTTGACCTGCAGATTGAGATTGGAATTGACCACCATGTCCTGGTTATTGCCAAAACTGATGCCCCGGCTGATGTTTCCGTTTTTGGTTAAACCATCGTTCACAAACAGGTTTTGCCTGTCCTGATCCTTGAATTGAATGGTGAAGGGGTCCCTGGGCCTTGTGTAATCTCTGTACAACTCGGAGGCATCTTTATGAAAATGGCTTTTTTCGAAATTATAGGGGAGCCTGGTGTATGACACCTTCACGCTGTCAGGACGTTTTCCGAGGAAGACCAGGGCGTGCCGTGTATAATCAACTTTATAACGAAGGCTGCTATCAGGAAGGTCCGTTTGAATTAATTTTACGCTTCCGGGCAAAATACTCAGGCTATCCAGAATGAGGGTATCTGACCGGAGTTTGAAAGATTTTACCTGAGCCGGATGATTGATCTGAGCCTGAACCCTGCCGAGCAATAAGCTGAAGAGGGCCAGGCAGGCCATAGATTTCAGATCCATTTTCACTAAACGCTTTTAAAGATAGTAAATTGTATTCAGGGCTTGCTTTGAGGGCCTGTCATAAACCGGCCAGAATCCTGGGGAGCTGATCAGGCGCGCAATTCGCAAACAGCTAACCAGGCCATAAGACCCATGCCTGTTTCGAGTGCGTTTTCATCGATGTCAAAGCCTGGCGTATGCACGCCTGAGGAAATTCCTTTGGCTTCGTTTCCTGTGCCCAGCCTGAAAAAGCAGGAAGGAACCGCCTGTGAAATGAAGGCGAAGTCTTCGGCAGTCATGCGCAGGGGAAGTTCTTCCACCATGTCTTTGCCAAGGAATTCTCTGGCGGCCTGCTCGCAGGAAGCTGTGAAATCCGGATTGTTAAAAAGCACAGGATACCCTTTTTCAATCCGCAATTCAGCCTTGCAATGGCGGGATTCTGCCACAGCGCGGACCAGCATTGTAAGCTCATTGTGCATTTGCATTCTCCAGGATTCCTCCATGGTGCGCAGGGTTCCCGCGATCTCCACGGTTTCAGGAATAACGTTTGTGGCGCCCTTACCTTCGATTTTGCCGAAGGCCACTACTGTGGGAATGGTTTCACCGGCAGTTCCAGCCAGCGCGTGTTCAGCAGAAAAACGCTTATCTATTTCGAGCAGTATGGCTGAAGCGGCAAGAAGCGGGTTGTGGTATTCGGATGGCATGGCAGCATGTCCGCCCTTGCCCGTTACGCGGATATACAATTCATCCGTGCTGGCCATGTACATACCCTGCCTGAACCCAACTTTGCCGCATGCCATGCTTGGGAACACATGCAGGGCAAGGGCCTTCTGCACGGGAGGATCTTTTAAAACACCTTCTCTGATCATGAGGCTGGCTCCTCCGGGTAAAACTTCTTCTCCGGGCTGGAACATGACTTTTACCGTGCCTTCAAACTCATCGCGCAAATGCTGTAAGATCATGACCGCGCCCAGGACCACGGAAGAATGCACATCGTGTCCGCAGGCATGCATCACACCAGGATTAACCGAACGGTAGGGTACATTGTTTTTCTCCTCAATGGGCAGCGCGTCCATATCGGCGCGGATCAGAATGGTTTTGCGGCTTGGATTACGCCCCTGAATTTCAGCCACAATGCCGGTTTTAACGTGACCAGACGTGAAAGGAACCTGAAGACTGCGCAGGGCTTCCTGGAGATAAGCGGAGGTGTTGTATTCCTGAAACGACAATTCGGGATTCTGGTGCAAATGCCTTCTTATGGCGCGCACCTTTTCAAAGTACTGGCCGGCAAGTGCTTTAACGCGGGCTATCAGTTCCATTATTTATTCAGCAGTAATTTGATCCCGATCAGCACCATAAATAAGCCGAAGATCTGCTTGATGATCTTTGTATCAATACTAACGGCCGTTTTGCTGCCGAAATAGGATCCTACCAGGAAGGTGATGGCCATGATGGCCCCGCTTTTGTAATCAATCTGTCCGGCTTTGTAATAATTATAAACCCCCAATATCCCAATGGGCATAAGAAACATGAACAAAGTGGTGCCCTGGGCATTGATCTGATTCATGTTCAGTGCGTACACCAGCAACGGCACAATAATCACGCCTCCGCCAATGCCAATGAGTCCGCTGAAAAAACCGGCAATCAAACCGATCAGCAAGAGTATGTAAATTGTATTCATATCCGCATTTTAAAAATCTGTCGTCAGAGAAAAAGCCACTACCCGTTTCTGCATCACACCGTCTTCAATACCCCAGCCCCAGTCGAGGCGCCAGAAATAACCCATAAAGCGGGAACGGATCCCAAAACCAAGAGCACCTACTGCAGGGCTTTTCGGGCTGTTTACGGTCACCACCACACCTGTTCCGATCTCGGGATAAGCGTTTATGTTTTTGGTGTTCTCGTCACTCAGCGGATCTTTGCCATGCCAGGCCATACCAAGATCGGCAAACCCTATGATCTGAAAATTGTTGAGCAGATCGGAACGCACCGCATTATTCATGAAATAACGAATGATAGGGACACGTAATTCAGAGTTGTATAGTACAAAGTTGTTTCCGTTCCGGATGTTCTGGGTAAAACCCCTCATATTGGTGGCCAGGGTTTGAAAACCGTATTCCTGTGGATTTACAATATTGACATTGGAATTGAATTTCGGAAAGAACTGGTTGTCAACTCCACCGAGGTAAAACAGCAAACGGTCGGTACCCATTGAGTTTCCTCCGGCAATGCGGTTGCACCAGGTGATCTGCCGGTGAATTTTCTTGTAGTTACGGATGTCGAATCCGGATGTAAAGAGATTGCGATTGCTCTTGTCGAGATACGCCCAGTACTCTGTCCAGATTTTCAGTCTCCAGCCATTGAAAATGTTAAGCATCACTTTACGTGTGTCATCGTATATATACTCCAGACGCAGGGCACTCATGTTCTGGAATGACGGCTGCCGGGGCAAACCCTGGTCTCCGTCGGACAAAGGCATGGCCCTGTCGTTCCTGAAAATGAAGGACGTTCTGACTGCAGAAACAGGTGAGAATGGATACCGGGCTGAATACTTCAGTATGTGTGTGTTGATGTTTGAGAGATAAGACACCCCGTCAGAAGACACGGCGTCGGTTTTCAGAAAGGTTTGACGGTCTATCAGCAATTGATGGTCAACCCGCCCTTTGCGCTGTTCTATTGAAAGATAGATCTCGTTGTCAAAATTAAAATTAAAGCGAAAAGCCCCGGTGATCCGCATGTCTTCAAACAGATCAGTAATTGAAATCTTGGTCAAAACACTGAATCCGGGATTGAGATACACCGGCGAAGTGCCTCCGGTGAAGACCTGGTAATTCTGACCAAGGAAAGAATTGTCGAATTGTGTTACAACCTGATCGAGGTAAAAACTGGTGTAGTAATTTTGAAACACAGGGAATTTGAATACCTGCCGGGCTGCCCGAAGCGAATCGCGCTTCGCCTTATCAAACCCCGGTTTGCTCTCAGCCGCTTTTTCACCGTTTTCGCCGTTGAACTTGTAATTGTCAAAATCAATTCCGCCTGCGATCTGACTCCGGTTGGAGGCTGGTTGATCATTTGTTTTTGGCACCATAAAGACCGCCGGATCGTTGATCCAGGGGTTCACCGTCATCCTGTACCAGGTTTTTTCAGGGTCTGGCATGCGGATTTCATCCAGTTTTGGCAGTGGACTCAGGAGCAACATGTTGTTGTTGTTGGCGTAAATGATCTCGGCCACATGGGTGCAACGCAAATTGATCTGCTGGTCGAGAATGTTGCGGTCGCTGTTGCCTACAGCCTTTGATTTGAAAAAGTAACGGTAATGTTCTGAGGTATCCACAAAGGCGATGCTGCTGTCGAATTCGGCCAGGTAACGGTTGTGGATGCCGGTTTTGTCGCTGATATAGGTGATGTAATTTCCGGTATAGGCTTGCGGGTGGTGCTCGTTAAAATCGGGTGTTGATGTAACGCGGGTGAGTACCTTACCCTTAAAAGGATAAGAAGCCATAAAAATATCCATGTTACGCGATTGCCTGAGAAAATAATTCGCGTCGTCGCTCAGTTTCAGCGTATCGTTCAAACGGTTGCTCTCGAAGATCAACTGGCTGTCTCCACCGGCAAAAGCGGGGTTGGCGTCATCCCAGATATCCGTTGTGATCTGTTCGAGGCCGCCAGTGTTGACCGTAAACACAAAAATATCGCTTTGACCTTTGTTTCGTTTCACGGCACTCATCACAATCTTTTTGCCGTTTGCACTGTATGAAAAACTGTTCACTTTCGAGAAGTTGGCCAGGGGCCGTTTAACGGTTATGTGCGATTCGAGGTCAATGGTGTGCAGGATGAGTTCATTTCTCCGCGGGTATATCATGGCCACCATGGTGCCATTGGGGTGCCAGGCCAGAAGGGGGTAATTGTAATCGGGCACTTGCTCGAGTTTGGCGCCAAGTTTGAGCAAACGTTTGCTGTGTCCCGTTTCAGTATTCTTCACATACACTTTCACCTGATTGAGCTCGTTGGTGCTGTAAACAACCTGTGAGGCGTCGGGGCTCAGGCGCAACTGCGCGTAATAATGCGTGTTACGGTACTTTTTGAGCTGGCTGTTGTTGTGTATGGGCGATCGGCGAAGGGTGTCGCGGTAAAGGTAAAGCCTCCTGTTGTAGGACTCTGAAAAATCGTAAATCAGGTTGTTCAAGGTAACACCAAGGGTGGTGATAAAGGCGTTATCGGGTGTGCGCTGCACCCGGGTCATGTAAAGCAGATTGGGAATCACCGCTTCGCCGTAACTCGACACCACATAGTACCATAAAGCATGTCCGGCCAGAGCAGCCTGTTCGCCGGTAAGGCGGTTAAAGCGGCTGAAATTATCGTTTTTGAACTGGTCGTAGAGCATGTTGTCGTGATAGGTGGTCCAACCTTCAGACATAAACCGCACAAGGCCCTGGGTGTACCAGGCAGGCAGATTCAAAAACGTGGAATTTCGGAACATTTCACGGGCGCTGCCACCATATAGGATTTTATTGATCAGCAATTCGGCAAATGCCGCCCTGATCTGTCTGTCGAGGTCGGCGTGGGAACCGTTAAAATAGAGGAAAATCTTGTCGCCGATGATGCGGGTAACACCGCCTGTGTTGTTTTGTTCGTCTATTGACAGGCCCAGGTTACTTTGCTTAAAATCAATCTGGTTGTTGTAGACCAGAATTTTGATCTTTTCGTCCATCTGGTAGTCGAGACGCTTTTCCAAAGCCTGAAGCTGTTTGCCCACATTCGCGGCCACATAACGGCATATCTCGGATCCTCCCTGGTAGCTGTAAACCCTGAAACGCTCAAAGTCCATATAGGTCCAAACAAAATCCTGGTACTGTACCCGGTTCTTTCCAAAATCCATCTGGTGACCGTAATTGAATTGCGCACGCAGGTAAAAAGTACCCAGTAAAAAAAGGTATAAAAAGAGACGCTTCACAAGCCTGCCGATGAGAACCCTAAATTTACAAAATTGTTGTATAAAACCCCATTCGGAAGATCATTCCAGCATTTTAAGCTCGCCCAGGGCGCTGCCGGCAATGCCCTTGATCGAACCATAGAACTGGCTGGTGTTCAGGAGTACCTTTTCAAGCTGTTTCTCCCTTTCTTTCCAGATTTTCTCCATTTGTATTTTTTCGCGGTTGATACTGTCTTTGAGCTGAAGAAAGCCTTCCACCACGGCTTCCATGTTCTGGCGGAACTCGTTGCCGGTGAGGTAATCGTAAAGGAGGTGCATTTTTTCGCCTTTGTTTTCCTGGCTTACCACGGCCTGGTCAATGCGCAGGAGACTGTCGCGCAGGAGGTATGCCAGGGCTTTTACCTCGCTGAACCGGCAGATCCAAACACCATCGCGAAAACCAAAACTGCTCATGTCTTTGGGTAAGGTTTCGGTCACAATAACTGCTATGTCGGCCTGCTGTCCCCGCATGTCGAGCTTGAGTTTTTCTATCCATTCGTTAGTAAAAGCCTTGGTGCGTTTGCTTTCGTAAATGATCCTGCCACAGGGCTTTGCCTGTTTGTTTTGTACGATCTGTATGCAGTCGGCACCTTTCACACCCTTGGCCACCTCGTCAACGGTATCAAAAGGGAAATTGCTGCGAAGCAATTCTTCCAGGGCCAGTTCCTGCACCTCCCCCTGCAGCTGCATGCTGCCCTGCTCAGCTTTACGCCGCATGGTTTCGGCTAGCTGAACCTGGTCTTCCAGTTTTTTTTCCAGCTCTTTGATCCGCAATTCAAAGCGTTCCGATTCGGTTTTGCGGGCCTTTTCCTCAATACCTTTCTGACTTTCGAGCAGTTGTTTTTCGAGTTCAAGTTTGAGGCGTCCCTCGCGTTCTTCTACTTCCCTTTGCTTTTTGATCAATTCGAGTTCGCGGGCTTCGTTTTCCCGTAATCTGATGCTCTTTTCTGAAATGTCTTTGTTCAAAGCTTCTATTTTCAGCTGCATTTCATCCAGGGCTTTTTTACGGGCTTCTTCTTCCAGTTGCAGCCTGGCCTGGCGTACCTTGTCTTTCACCACCTCTTCCTGGTTTTCGCTCAGACGCTGAAGTTGTTCAGCCTCTTTCTGGAGCCGTTGTTTTTCAAGTTCCAGTTTCTGTTGATCTTCATTAAAGCGTTTGAGGTAACGGGCCTTTATCTCTGATTCCACCTCCTGGGCCAGGGCGTTGCCTATGGGAAATTCATGCTGGCAATTGGGGCATTTTATTGTTGAATTATTACTCATAAGCTCTAGGCTTTTGTGTAAATTTATCACTTAAAGTCCTTTATTTTGAAATCTTTTTTAAACCTTCAGGGCAATGAAAGAACTGATCGTGATCAGGCATGCCAAGAGCGACTGGGGCCATGAAGGGCTGCGGGATGTTGACCGCTGCCTGAGTGAAAGAGGTTATGCCGATGCCTATGCCATGAGCGAATGGTACAATTCAAAAAAAAACAAGGCCTCTCACATTATGAGCAGCACGGCTACCAGAGCGCTGAGTACAGCCCTCATTTTCGCCAGAACACTTAAAATTCCGGTTGACCGGATAAGGCTTGAGCCCCGCATCTACGAAGCCAGTGCTGAGGAGCTGGTGCGGGTACTTCACGAACTGGAGGATACCCTGGGCAGCCTGATGCTGTTTGGTCATAACCCTGGCTTTACCAATCTGCTGAACCGTTTCGCAAGGGATTGGCAAATAGACAATCTGCCCACCTGCGGACTGGTATCGCTCGGTTTTAAAACCAAGTCATGGCAAAAGTTAGCAGAAGCCTCGGCGGAAGTGAATTTCAGCGCCTTTCCAAAAGACATCAGAAGCCATTCTTAATAAAGGCATTGTACTATGAGAAAAAAACCCGTACCCCTAATTAACCGCGAAATCAGCTGGCTTTCCTTTAACGAGCGTGTATTGCAGGAGGCTTCAGACAAAAGCACTCCCCTTCTGGAGAGACTCAAGTTTCTGGGAATTTTCAGCAACAACCGCGACGAGTTTTACCGTGTGCGTGTGGCAACCATCAAGCGATTAACCAAACTCGGCCGCAAAGCCATAGCCTTGTACGGCGAGGATCCCAAGGATTTGCTGATTAAACTGCAGCGCAAGGTCATCGAGCAGCAAAACCTGTTTGAGGAAATTTATCAGGAGCTCAAGAAGGAGCTGAGCGAGAACAATGTGTTTATTCTGAATGAAAAGCAACTCAGTTCAACACAACGCATGTATGTATCAGAGTATTTCAGCAGCGAACTGGTGCCGAATCTTTTTCCCATCATGATTGATGAGAGCAAGCCATTTCCATACATGAAAGACGAGGCCAGTTATCTTTATCTCAAACTGCAGTCGCCACATAAAACGCAAAAGCACAAATACGCTCTCATCGAAATTCCGAGTGGCTCTGTTTCACGATTTGTGATCCTGCCCAAGCACGGCAACAAGAATTACATCATGCTGGTGGATGATGTGATACGTTACAATACGGATCAGATCTTTGAAGTGTTTGGTTACAAAACCGTAGAAGCTTACAATGTAAAACTTACCCGCGACGCTGAGCTGGAAATCGACAATGATCTTAGCAAAAGCATGATCGAGAAGATTTCGAAAAGCGTGAAGGCCCGGAAACAGGGGCAGCCCGTGCGTTTTGTGTATGATGCGGCCATGCCCGATGACATGCTTCGGTATATCATGAAAAAACTGAGCATGTCGAAGCGCGACAATGCCATACCGGGAGGCCGTTACCATAATTTCAAAGATTTTATACGTTTCCCTGATCTGAATAACAAGGATTTGGTTTACAACCATCCCTTGCCCCTGCCTCACCCAGATCTGGCGCAGAGAAGTTCCACCATCCTCAAGGCCATCAAGGCCAAGGATATCATGCTCCACTATCCTTACCACACTTTTAACCATATTATCGACCTCCTGCGTGAAGCCTCAATCGATCCTAGTGTGGAGAGTATAAAGATCACCCTGTACCGTTTGGCAAACGGCTCAAAGATCGCCACCTCGCTTATCAACGCCGTTAAAAACGGAAAAAAGGTAACAGCCCTGGTTGAGCTTCAGGCCCGTTTTGATGAAGAAAACAATATTTACTGGGCCAATAAACTTCAGGAGGAAGGCGCCAGAGTGATCTTTGGCGTTCCGGGATTAAAGGTGCATTCCAAACTTTGTCTGATCACCACACTGGAGAACGGTAAGGAAATGCATTACGGACACATTGGCACAGGAAACTTTAATGAAAAAACCTCGAGGATCTATACCGATTTTTCCTTGCTGACGGCCAACCGCGACATCACGGCCGATCTGGGCCGAATTTTTGACTTCTACGAAAACAATTTCAGGATGCAGAACTTCAAGCACCTGGTAGTGGCTCCTTTTTTCATGCGCGATCAGTTTGTGCACCTGGTGAACCGCGAGATCAAACACGCCAGAGAGGGGAAGAACGCAGAGATCATACTCAAAATGAACAGCCTGGTTGACCGCGAAATGATTAAAAAGCTGTATGAGGCCAGCAAAGCCGGTGTAAAAATCAGACTCATCATCAGGGGGGCATGTTGCCTGGTGACCGGCATTGAAGGGTTAAGCGATAACATTGAGGCCTACAGTATAGTTGACAAATACCTAGAACACGCCCGGGTATTCGTATTTCACAATGCCGGCGATGAGAAGATATACATTTCTTCGGCTGACTGGATGAGCAGGAACCTGGATAACCGCAGTGAAGTTGCGGTTCCGATCTACAGCAAGGAAATCAGGCGGCAACTCAAGGATATCATCAGCATTCAGCTTTCAGGCAACACCAAAGTGAGGATACTGGATTCGAAACAGGAAAATGAATACAAAAAACCCAAACCCGGTGAAAAAAGGGTGAGAGTTCAGGATGAAGTTTATCTTTACCTGAAAAAAGAGGCCGAAGGCAAAGTTCGCAATAATAAAAACAAACAACTCATCACTAACTGATGGTATTCGCGGCAATTGACATAGGAAGTAACGCCATCAGGCTTTTGTTCTGCAGGGTGTACATGGTTGATGGCAAACCTCATTTCAGCAAAGAAGAACTCATACGCATGCCGATTCGCCTCGGAGAAGATGTGTTCCTCCAGGGCAAGATCGCAGAGCCCAAAATTGAACGACTGGTGACAGCCCTGAGGGGTTTTTCTGAACTCATAAAGGCATACGGCGTTGAAGATTATAAGGCTGTAGCCACAAGCGCCATGCGCGACGCTACAAACGGCGCCGAGATCATAAAGCGGATAAAGTCCGACACGAACATGGTTGTGGAGATCATTGACGGGAAAAACGAGGCAGCCCTGGTGTTTTCCAATCATATTGAGCAACTGCTCAACCCTAAAAGCGCATACCTGTATATTGATGTGGGCGGGGGCAGCACCGAACTCACTTTGTATTTCAACAACAAACTGATCGCTTCAAGATCTTTCAATATTGGTACGGTGCGCATGCTTCTGGATAAAGTTGAAAAGGAAGAATGGGAAGAGATGAAAGTGTGGCTGAAACTGAACACCAACGGCGTACACCCCTTGAGCGCCATCGGTTCGGGCGGCAACATCAACAAGATATTCAAGATGAGCGGAAAAAAGGAAACGAAACACCTGAGTTACGACAAACTGAAAGGCTTCTACGAGATGTTGTGTTCGTACACCTACCAGGAAAGAATGGAGCGCTTCGACCTGAAACCTGACCGTGCAGACGTAATCATTCCGGCCGCCAGAATTTTTCTTACCGTGATGAAACACGGTGAAATTGACAAGGTGTTTGTGCCCCAGGTGGGCCTTTCAGACGGCCTGGTGCACCAGTTGTACGAAACGCACCGCCACAAACTCAAAACACGTTAGGCATGCTGAGTTTCCTGTCCTTCGAACTCACCGACCTGATCGACATCCTGCTGGTTGCAGTGATGTTATACCTGGCTTACAACCTGGTAAAGGGGACATCGGCCATCAACATTTTCATTGGTCTGGCCCTGATTTATTTCACCTTTATTGTGCTGAAGGCATTTGATCTTAAATTGCTGAGTTCCATACTTGGCAAATTTGTGAATGTGGGTGTGATCGCCATCATGATCGTGTTCCAGCAGGAGATCAGAAAGTTTTTACTTTACATCGGCACAAGTGGTTTCCTGAGAAAAAACTGGAAGAATATCTTTAAACTGAACGTGGGTTCCACCACAGGAAATCAGGTTGTACTGGATATTGACGCCATCAGCCAGGCCTGCATCAACATGAGCGAAAGCAAAACCGGTGCGCTAATTGTGATAGGCCGTAAATCGGACCTGAAATTTTTTGTGAGCACTGGTGAAGTGATCGATTCTTCGCTCAGTGACCGCATGCTTGAGAATATCTTCTTTAAAAATTCACCCTTGCACGATGGCGCGGTCATCATCCAGGAAAACAGAATTGTAGCGGCCCGCTGCGTGTTACCGGTTTCAGAAAACACAAATTTTCCGGTGCACTATGGCATGCGCCATCGCGCGGCTGCCGGCATTACGGAGAATACTGACGCCATTGCCATTACGGTAAGTGAGCAAACCGGAGGTATTTCACTCACCATCAACGGAGAGATCAATGCCGACCTCAACAGGGAAAAACTCATATACCTGTTGGAAAAAAACCTCTATTCCCTGACTTAATTTATTTACTTTCATTCAAAATTTTAACATGATCATTTCCGATGACAAAGCCGTATCGGTGAACTACCACCTCAGCGGCAAAAAAGGCGCAGAAGCCGTAGAACTTATTGAAGAAACCTCAGCCGAGCATCCCTTCGTATTCCTCTTCGGATTCGGCTCCGTACTTCCCCTGTTTGAATCAAACCTGGCAGGCAAGCAAAAAGGCGACCGGTTCGAATTCAGCATTCCAGCGACTGAAGGATACGGCCTCTATGAAAAAGACTATGTGATCGCGCTCGCGCGTACGGTGTTTGAAGTTGACGGACAATTTGATGAGCAGAGGATACAGGCCGGACGTGAAGTAGAAATGAATGATGCCGACGGCAATCCGCTCCTTGGCCGGGTAATGTCGGTTAACGAGAAGGAAGTGGTGATGGATTTTAACCATCCCCTTGCAGGTTACGAATTGTATTTCAAGGGTGAAATCCTTGATGTTCGCGAGGCAACCCAGGAAGAACTGGATCACGGCCATGTGCATGGTCCGCACGGCCATCATCACTGAAGCCGAAAGAATGACATTTGTCATTCATGCGTGAACCGGGCAAAGTTTGTGACCTAAGTCACACATACTGCTTAAGTTATACTTTACCTTTGACTTACTGAAAAGTTAAACACGATCATGAAGTTTATTCTGGTATGCCTGCTTTGTATATTGCTTGCATACGGAATAGCCGTATTGATCTCATAAACCAAAACAAACACAATGAAAAAAAACATGAGTAACACCGACCGCGTTGTAAGAATTCTTGTCGCGGTACTGATCGCACTTTTATATTATAAGGGCGTGGTGACCGGTATGCTTGGCCTCGTTCTTTTGATTCTTGCCCTCGTATTCGTGGCCACCAGTTTCCTCTCGTTCTGTCCGCTTTATACCCTCTTCGGCATAAGCACGCGGAAAGAAGAAAAGAAAAACTGAAGGCCTTTTCAGAATGATCAGCCTTTTGGATTCAGGGCCTTGATCTTGATAGGGATGCTCCAGCCAAAGGTGATCATAAGGTACAGATTGGTCGCCAGAACGCCTTGTCCTCCCACAAACCCGGGCCTGGAACCCAGTTCCATGCGGTACGACATAAAACTGCGTACCGAACGTCTTGCGCTCACACCAAACCTCCAGCCTAAGTTCTTCACATCAGAAGAGCTGACCTCCCACTCCTTGCCGCCCACGGTGTACACATTTTTGAATTTGATGATAGGAGCGTAAAGCACATCCAGGTAAAAATCGTAAATGAATTCATTGCCCTTCCTGCCGTAATCTGTATCGAGGATAAGATTCGTGATACGTTTTGCGCTGATGCCCCCGTAAACCATATACAGGTTCATCATGGTGTAACCCCCGTAAATGGGACTACCGTCAACGCTTTTTCCATAGGGTCCGAACTTGAACGACGCAGTGTCACCCACCTGTTTCGCGCTGAAGGTATTGTCAGGGTCTTCCCCTGCATCCTGTATGTCAATGGCTGTGCGGGAGGAGATAAGTCCGGCCCGGAGCTGTTTTACTTTTCGCAGGGTGCCCGGTACCATAATGTAACGGGTGTGGGTTGTGGTGTACCGGCCGCTGCTTGAAGAGGAAGAGGAAAGTACCACCTTCAGGTCTCTCTCCTTTGAACGTTCAAAAAAAGTAAGCTGTGCTCCGGCTTCTAAATACAGTTGTTTTTTAAGTTCCTCCAGGGGCTTGGGCAAACTCCCGTCAACATGTTCCCTGGCATTCATATCCAGGTAAGCCCTCCTGAAATCAGCGCTTACACTCATCAGCTTCCAGAGGTAAAGATCGGCCCTGGCTCCAAAACCCAGATTGGCATTGGTTCCCCAGGCGTCGGCATAAAACGGGTCCAGGGAAATACACAAATTCCGGATATCATAGGGATCGTCGTTTTTAACGGTGTACGACACATCTTGCGCATGCATTCCCAGAACCGTAATGAATGCAAGGACAGTAAGAAGCAGATCTTTTTTCATTGCATAGGGTTTTGCGACTAAACTAAAAACTTTTTTGTAATGAAAAAAGGGCTGGTGATTTTTTTTAAAAACCCCCGGGGTCCCTGTCAGCCTTTGTTACTGGCCCTGCTCAGGGAACCGAAGTCATAACGCAGCTTGATGATGCGCAGGCTTTGATTGGAAGGATCGCGGATGATGAAGGAATTCAGCAAACCATTGTTCCGGTCGCGTACATAAGAAATTTCACGAAGCAAGACCTCGTTCCTGTACTTCTTCTCATTGTAGAGTTCGTTGTACTCATCGTATTCGTATACAGTTCGGAGCACAATGTCATGGTGGGCATTGCCCTTAAAACGGGCTTCCTGAAGTTTGCCATCGGGCCTGTAAATGAACCAGTGCTGCTGCCTGATCCAGGAGGCAGCCGTGTAGGTTTCATCCATATCAAGCGGGTGCCCGCTCGAATCGTAATTGGTGATGCATTCTTTGTAAGGCCTGAATTCGTTGTTCAGGAATATGCATTTTAGCTGCCCGGAAGGGTATTTGATGTACTGAAAAGAGTCTTCACTTAGCAAGACCTGGTTGCCGAGTATGAATACCGAAGGATCGGGACTGTTGTTGATCTCCTTGTAACGCTTCTCCCGGGTCAGGTGACCCGCTGAATCGTAGTTGTAATAACGGCTTTCGTAATACCTTGCTCCGTCGTGGTAACGTTTCAAAACCAGATTGCCCTGACGGTAAAAATAGCTGGTGCTTATGGTGTCGTAGAGGTACTCGCTTTGCAAGGTTTTTTCCCAGGTATTTCTTTTTGTGCGCAGCATGACCTCTTTCTGAACCGTTTTCACAATGGTTGTATAATAGTACCGCGATAACAGGCCATCGGCATTGAACTCGTAAACTTCGGTCAGGCTTTTGTCCACAGGTACCTCAAAGTCCTTTTTGTCCAGTATCTCGTAAGTGATCTTGCGAATGTTTTTTGACCGGATGACTTCAGGATTAAAATTGTGCTGAAGTTCAAATGCCGTAGCGGCTGTGGGAACCAGTACCTGTGCTCTTACCAGCAGGGCAGGAAATAGGAATACGATATACTTAATTCGTTTCAAGCTGTGCCAGGGCCGATTCCGCATCTTCCACCGGAAGTCCGCACACTGAATTGCGACACACGTAAATCAGCGTTTTGCCTTCCTGGTAACGGTCCTTGAACAAAGGAAGTTCAGACCGGAGCCTGCCCGGGGCTAAAATCGCATTTGTAAGGCCCTGTTTATAAAGCGCTTTCAATTTTTCATCAACATCTTTACCAACAATGGCGATCTCGAAAAAGGGGTACAAAAAATGCAGGGCCAGAATAGCCCAATGGCTATAAGCAGAAGGGTAATGGAGCAGTTCATCACTTACCGTAGCGAGCATGCGCACGGCCCTCCGTTCCCACTCTGGTATTGCAAAGTACCTTGACAGGTAAAACAGATTCAGGGCCATCTGGGAATTGGAAGCCGGTACCACATTATCACTGTGATCAGTGCTTCGGCTGATGAGCTGATCGCCCTTTAAGGATGTATAATATAACAAAGGACTATCGGCCTGGTCAAAATCCTGTAGTGCAATTTCGCATAGCTTTTTCGCTTCCTCGAGATAGTTCTCGTTCTGGCTTACGCAGTAACCTTGAATCAGCGCCTCTATGCAAAAGGCGTAGTCGTCGAGGAAAGCCGGTATTTTCGCCTGACCCTTTTTATAGGTTCTGAACAAACGGCCCTTATCGTTCCTCATGCTTTTCATCAGAAAATCCAATGAAGACAGGGCCATGGTTTTGTGTTTCGCCTCGCCAAAACTCAGCCAGGCCTGAGCAAAGGCGCTGCTCATCATGGCGTTCCAGGCGCAGATGCTTTTGTCGTCGAGCCCGGGCTTGTTTCGTTTTTCCGCTTCCCGCCTCAGTACAGCGCGGCACGTATTCAATCTCGCTTTGAAGTCTTCGATGCTCATACTGCTTTCAGCCAGAAGGCCCGCATCCTGCTCTGAACGCATTAATATGTAATTCTCGTGTTCCCAGTATCCTGTACCGTCTATCCGGTAACAACGCGCGAAAAAAGCATAGTCTTCACCCAACGCTTCACGCAGTTCGTCCTCCTGCCATACATAGTATTTACCCTCCACCCCATCGCTGTCGGCATCGTATGCAGAATAAAAGCAGGACTCGGGTCCTGTCCATTCCCGGCTTACAAAGTCAAGTGTTTCCATCACGACATCCCTGTAAAGAGTTCTTCCGCTCAGGCGGAAAGCTTCGCAATACAGGGAAACGAGCTGGGCATTGTCGTAGAGCATTTTTTCAAAGTGCGGCACCTTCCAGATCATATCTGTACTGTACCGGGCAAAGCCTCCCCTGATCTGATCGTAGATTCCGCCAAGGGCCATTTTATCCAGAGTGAGGAACACCAGGTCGCGCAATTCGGTATCATCAGCCAGCTCGGCATAACGAAGCAGGAAAAGGTAATTCGAAGGCATGGGAAATTTCGGAGCCCTGCGCATGCCCCCGTTCTCCCGGTCGAAATTCTGTTTCCATTTCTCTACCGCATCCCTGAGTTCTTTTTTACCAAAATCCTGTCCGTTTTTGCTGCTGATCAGGCGTTCCGATTCTGCAATTCCCTTGCTTAGTTCGGCGGCATAACGCCGGATCTTGTCGGGTTCATCGCGCTCCATGTTAGCCAGGGTCTGGAGCACATGTTTCCATTGCTCCGGCCTGAAATAGGTACCCCCGTAAAAGGGCTGTCCGTTCGGCAAAGCAAAACAGTTCAATGGCCAGCCACCATGACCGCTCATGAGCTGAACTGCCTGCATGTAAAGCATGTCTACATCGCTGCGTTCTTCGCGGTCAACTTTAATGCTCACAAAATACCGGTTCATGAGTTCAGCCACTTCAGTATCCTCAAAACTTTCTTTTTCCATCACATGGCACCAGTGGCAAGCGCTGTAACCGATGCTGATGAGCACAAGCTTGTTCTCGCGCTTCGCTTTTTCAAAGGCCTCGGGTCCGTAAGGTAGCCAATCCACAGGGTTGTAGGCATGCTGCAGGAGGTAGGGACTGCTCTCCCTGATCAGGGCGTTTGCTTTCTTCTCAAATTCTTGCTCCATAATTACCAACAGGCCTTCAAATCCGCCAGTCCTGTAAATTTACAAAGCATTTGGCCCCCCAGCAGGCTTATTCCTTAAATTTGGCGAATTATACGGTAGAAGTTCCTTCAGAGGAACCAAACCTGAACAAGGTATTTATGAAAAGACTTTACTGGATCCTGCTCATTGGTGGTGTGCTGGTGCTGGCGGTGATCGTCATCAGCCTGTTGCAGGGCGCCAAGCCCACCGAGGTGTATACTGAAAAAACCAAAGTACGCGATATTGTTGAACTGGTATCGGCCACCGGAAAGGTGCAGCCCGAAACTGAACTCAAGATCAGCAGCGATGTGAGTGGCGAGGTGACTGAAATGCTGGTGAAAGAAGGCGATCAGGTGAAAAAAGGCCAGCTGCTTTGCAGGATAAAACCCGACAATTACATCAGCGTGCTCGAGCGCATGGAAGCCTCTGTGAACAGTTCGAGGGCCAACCTCAACACAGCCAGAGCCCAGCTCGATCAGGCCCGGGCAGGCTTGTCCAATGCCGAGGCCATTTACCTCCGGAATAAAAAACTCTTTGACCAGAACACTGTATCGCAGCAAGACTATGACGCTGCGCGCGCGCAGTATGAGTCTTCCAAAGCCAACGTAAGCGCCCTTGAGGCCACCGTAAAAGCGGGTGAATTCAGCATACAAAGCAGTGAGGCTTCTCTGAAGGAAGCCCGGGCCAATCTCGACAAAACCTATATTTTTTCTCCGGTGGATGCCACCGTATCCAAACTCAGTGTTGAAAAAGGGGAACGTGTGGTTGGTGTTACGGGCCTTAACGGCACCGAAATCCTGCGCCTGGCCGACCTCAACGAAATGGAAGTGAGCGTGGAGGTGAATGAAAACGACATCATTAAGGTGCACAAGAACGACACCGCCCTGATTGAAGTAGATGCCTACATGGAAAAAAAATTCAAGGGCATTGTAACCGAGATCGCCAATTCTTCAAACAGCAGTGGCATCTCGGTTGACCAGGTCACCAATTTTGTGGTGAAGATCCGCATGCTGCGTGAATCCTACATGCATCTGGTAAACCCCGGCAACCCCGTGCCCTTCAGGCCAGGCATGAGCGCCAGTGTGGATATACAAACCAGACGTGTGAACAAGGTCATCTCCATTCCCATTCAGGCTGTGACCACGCGCAAGGCGGATTCGCTCAAAACCCGTGATCAGGACGAGGACGATTATGGTGTGAAGGTGAAAAACGAAAATGAAGAGGTTCAAAAAAAGGAAGAAAAAGTGAAGGAACTGGTTTTCCTCTTCGACAAGGATCACGCTGTGCAGAAAGAAGTGGTGACCGGCATTCAGGACAACGAGTACATAGAGATTGTATCGGGACTGGGCAAGGATGAGGAAGTGATCTGCGGACCATACAGTGCCGTTTCGAGAGGACTAAAAGATAAGAGCCGGGTTAAGGTGGTGAAGAAAGAAGACTTGTACAAACCCGAAAAATAAATTGCTTCGAATACTGCACATAGAAACGGCCAGCACCCAATGTTCGGTTTCTGTATCAGAAAATGATAAGGTCATAGCCCTGCAGGAGATCAATGCCGGGTATACCCATGCCGAGAACCTTCACCTGTTTGTAAAGGCAGCGCTGGATGCCTGCTCTCTAAAAACATCCGACCTTCATGCCATTGCGGTGAGCCGGGGACCCGGATCCTATACCGGTTTGCGTATTGGCATGAGTGCGGCCAAGGGATTGGCTTTTGCCCTGAACATTCCTTTGATTGCTTTGGATACATTACAGATCATGGCCATACAGGCGCGTGAACGCTGTCCAGATGCGGCCTATTATTGCCCCATGCTGGATGCCCGGCGCATGGAGGTGTACACTGCCTTGTACGATAAACACATACAAGCTCTGCGGGCCACAGAAGCCCTGATCGTAAACCCCGAAAGCTTAGAAAATTACCGGGCCTTTGAAGCGGTGTGTTTTTTTGGCGATGGCATGAACAAGTGCAAAAGCCTTTTATCAGAACTTAAAAATCCACTTTTTGCAGAGGGGATTTTTCCTTCTGCCGCCTTTATGCCGGGCCTTGCACTTGAAAAATACCAGAAGGGCCTGTTTGAAGACAAGGCCTATTGTGAGCCGCTTTACCTCAAGGATATTTTGATCAAAAGCAAAAAAGGAATTTAAAAGATCAGAAGGTTTTCGTAAAGCAGTTTCACCGGCAAACCCATCACATTGTAAAAACTGCCTTCAATCTTCTCTATGCCAATATACCCAATCCAATCCTGCACCCCGTAGGCACCGGCTTTATCGTAAGGTTTGTAATGGTTCAGGTAATAGGTGATCTCGTCATCACTCAGCTGCTTAAAATACACCTTGCTGCAGTCGCAGAAACTTTTGCTTTTGTGTTTAGAACGCAGATGCACGGCCGTGTACACCTCGTGCATTTTTCCGCTGAGCGCACGCAGCATTTGCCGGCCCTCCTCGAAATTCAGGGGTTTGTTGAGCACCTTATCCTGGCACCACACTATAGTATCAGCTGTTATTAAAATTTCGTTTTCCTTCAGTTCCCTCGTCCATGCCCCGGATTTATGCGATGCCAGATAAAGCGGCACTTCACCTGCACGGAGTTCCACCGGCCAGTGGTCTTCGTTGGCGTTCAGGGGCTGGATCTCGAAGTCAAGGCCAAGACCCTCCATGAGCTGTTTGCGGCGCGGAGAAGCGGAAGCCAGGATGAGGTGATAAGGAATACGCAGTTTTTGTTCAAGGGGGTCGAGCATGTTTCAGGACTGCTGATAAAACACAAAACAATAACAGAGGCCCATGAGCATGATGAATTTCAGCACAAGGCTGGCCCGTTTAAATTGCCTGCTTGTTGATGAACGGAGCACTGCAACAGCCAGGAAAACCAATGGGCTCACCAGCAAAAGCGATATGTAGATCGTACTCAGGCTCAACACAACACGATGCATTTTAATGCTGTTGTACACCACAAACATGAGCAAGAGCGCTGTGATGAGCAGCAGAAAAAAAACGTTGAATTTGCTGGTGCGCATGCCCCATTGCACCGGCATGGTATGCCCTCCGGTCGCCTCATCGCCTTTCTGATCTTCCAGATCCTTGATGATTTCCCGGGCCAGGGTGGTGATGAAGGCGAAGATGCTATACAGGACTGTGATTTTGAGTGCGGAAAGAATCAGGCGATGGTGTCCGGCCACAAATGCAGGATCTTGTTTCTGCATCAGTGCCATTTCATATATGAAAGGCATAAAGGCCACCGAGGCTGTGAGCAGGGCGACCGCAAGGTTACCGACAAGCAGCATTTTCTTGAGATCGGTGCTGTAAAACCAAAGCAGAGCCGCTGCCATGAACTGGAACGCGGCGAGACGGAGATATCCTGTTTTAAACGCCGCAAACACCCCAATGGCCAGACCAAGGAAGGTCAGGCTCAGGTGCAGAATGATGGCGAGTCGCCGTTTGATGGTTTTATCCACCACCACCGTATCCGGGTGGTTGATAAGATCGGTCTTCACGTCAAAATAATCGTTGATGATGTAACCGGCGGCCGCGATCAGCACAGTGCTCAATACGACCAGAAAAAAAAGCAGTCTGTCCATTTCAAGGGCCGAACCGTTCTGCACCAGAACTTTTTGAAGCACAAAATACCTCAGCGCATACTGGGTAAAGGCGATCATGATGAGATTTTCAAATCGCACCAGTTTTAAAAAGGCCACCACGGGATTATGCAATATTTTCAGCACAGCTTTACCATTTTACAATTTCCCATTTTCCCTGAGCCTTCATCACCTGCTCCAGCACATCCCGCAATACGCCGTCACCACCGTTTTTGGGCGATACATAGGGGCAAATGGATTTGATCTCCTGGGCGGCGTCGTTCGGGCAAACAGGTAATCCCACCCGCGACATGATCTCATGGTCGGGCAGATCGTCACCAATAAACATCACCTCATCTTCCGATATATTGTTTGTTTTCAGGTAATCGAGATACACGTTTAATTTATCATGCGAATTGATGAACACGTCATTGATTCCGGTTCTTGCCATGATATGCCTTATGCCCACGTTATTGCCCCCACTGATCACCGCAATGCGGTAACCTTTCTGAACAGCCAGATGTAAAGCATATCCGTCCTTTGAATTCATGTTGCGAACAGCCTCGCCGTTCTCAAAAACAAATATTCTGCCGTCGGTAAGCACCCCGTCAATATCAAAGATAATGGTACTGATCTTATTTAAGCGTTGTTTGTAATTAAGCATGTGCAATTTTATGTTGGTCCTGGATCAGTTTACTGAGATTACGGTAAATCACACGCATGTCCTTATGGTCTTGCAGCAGGCCAAGATGGGCCCGCATCACAATCCTGTCGTCGCGCCGGGCCGGACCTGTCTGGGCTTCCAGTGGATTGAGCTGATCCAGTTTCAGTAATCCCTGCCGGGCCAGTGGCATGAGGAGCGCGAATTTGTTTTTATCGCAGCCCAACATCTTATAAGCCTCGGCATACAAGGCATTGCTGAAATTGTTCACCAGCACGGCACAGAGGTGAAAAAGCAAACGAAGCCTGTTGTCGGTCTTAAGCTTAGGACCTGGAAATGCCAGCAGAAAAGCGTTCAGCAATTTTGCGGAACGCGTATCTTTCGCCTGAATCAAAAGGGGAATTTCTTTCCAATAGAGAGCAGCACCCGCCGTAAAACTTTGTAAGGGATACAAAACGCCGCTGCTTGCTCCGGTGTGTTTCAGTAATTCAAGAGGCTGGCTTCCCGAAGAATGCAGCACCAGGCTATCAGGACCCAGGATCGGTAATTTGCGACAAACAGCTGCAATGCCTTTGTCAGCCACGGCGATCAGGTAAACCGCGGCATCAGATTCAATGGAATTAAGATCTGAAAACACCGCACAGCCCAGCTTGGATTTAAAGCCTTGAAGCTTTGCCGAAGCCCTCCTGTTGTAAACAGAAACAGAGTACTTTTTTATACGAAAATGAGAGGCCAGGTGCCAGGCCAGGTTGCCGCAACCCAATATCACCAGCTTTCTATTGGTTTTGGGTTTCATAGCTGTTCAGTTTTTCCTGATCAATTTACGTATTCTTTCCACAATGGCAACTCCCGTGCCAAAGGCCATGGTGAGGCAACCCAGCCACAGGATGTTGATGTAAGGAAAGATATATGCCTCCATCACAATAAAATCTTTGTTGTTGCTGAGTTTCTCGCTCATGCTGATCTCTATGCTGCCTTCGTCGGGGTTGATTTTCCAGAACACCATTTTTAAACCGAGGGCATCCACCCTGTCTTCAAGGGGTACGATCACGTTTTTTTGTATCGTGAATCTGGGTCTCGCGTAATACACCTGAGACCTCACGTCAACACATTTCAACACAGCCGTGACTATCAGCAGGGAATCGTTTTTTTTGTATTCGGCCTCGCTCAGGTTGCTTCGCAGGGAATCAATGATGACCAGGGCATTGCTCGCGAAAATGGTGTCGCCGGGGTGGCCTACAAAATTCTTCGCGCTGGCATAGGCGTCTTTCGATGCTTTTGAGGTATCCACATTCAGGTCGGCATAGGTCACATGCGTGTAAAGATCGCGGTTCAGGTAATGTTTGGTATCGGGTTCCGGCGCTTTACCCATTCGCGGATTGTCCTGTACGTGGGGTGCCAGTGTAAAAAGTTTCTCAAATGATTTATCCTCCCTGCGCGTAAAATAATCCACATCAAAATACACATCAATGCCTTCACGGCGTTTGCTTCTGTAGGACACAAAATATGGACCCATAGGCAATGTATCGCCCTGTGTAAGCAGGATACTTTTGTTCTCATCAAAATCTTTGCTTAAACCCGACACCTTTCGCGATGAGGTGTTTTTGGAGATGGTGGCTTTTTTAGAGGTGGATACCAGCGCCCCGAAAACCAGCAAGGCAAAACCCAGGTGTGCGATGGAGGCGCCGGCTTTGGATACTTTGCCCTTGAGCACCACCAGCCAGTAATCTGCATTGGCCAGCACTGCGTAAAGCGCGCAAATCAGAAGCAGTGCGTATGTGATCAGTTCGCGTTTCCCATCGGCATCGGCACCTGAAAAATCGTTCAGGAAATACAAGGGCACAGAGGCCACCGTTCCAAATATCAAAGCCAGAATAAAGGTATAAGAGACCCTTCTGAGAAATTTGCCAGGGCTGCTTTTGTGATATTTCAGAAATTGCGAAACGGCAACGAGAAGCATGATCAGTATGGCAAAGGGAATCACCCAGGTGTTGTACACCGGTATTTTGGGTGGGGCATATTCCGTTCCAAACAATTTATTGATCACAGGAATGGATGTGAAATAGGTAATGATCATGCCCGACAGTATGAGCAAAAGCGAACCAAGAAACATCCAGAATTCACGCGAGTAAAAGTGTTCTTCTTCCCTTTCACGCGGGAAATATCGCAGATAGGCCACATAGGTGAGTATGGCGGAAGCGCCCACCCAAAACATGAGCAATATCTTTTGTTCTCCGTAAATACCGGCATAAGCCAGCATCAGGAATGAAAGCAGGATATAGCTCGTTCTGAATAAAGTTTCACGAAGCAAAAGGCTTACACTCAGGAACACAAAACTCAGCAGATAAATTACCAATTGCCCGGTCATGCCCAGGTCTGTAAAGGCATGTACAGAAGCATTGCCCAGCACACCGCTGCGTGTGAGAAAAGTTGAGTACAGCACCAGCAGAAAGGCGGTTATGGCGAGAAAGTGTGTTGTAAACAGTGAACTGCCTTTGTTCTTGTTGATGATCATGGTGTGCGCTGCCGCCACCAAAACAAGCCAGGGCACCAGAGAGGAATTCTCAACCGGATCCCAGGCCCAGAAACCGCCAAAACTCAGGGCTTCATAAGCCCATGCGCCTCCCATGAGTATGCCTATACCCAAAACCAGTACACCAAAATAGGTCCATGGTAAAGCAAGACTTTGCCAGTCTTTATATTTCTGATTCCAGAACGCCGCAATCGAGAAGGCAAAGGGAATCAGCGTAGAAGCGAAACCCAGGAAGAGAGTTGGGGGATGTATGGTCATCCAGTAGTTCATGAGCAGGGGATTGAGTCCGCGACCGCTGAGTTTGCTCACATAATCCGGATTCTGCAAAACAGGAATGTTACTGAAGTCAGGATGTTCGCGCAAGAGTAAAAAGGGATTGCTGCCTATTTTATAGCCAAACACGTAAATGCCGAGCAGCATGCTGGCCAGGAACACCTGCACGAGGCTGATGACCGTCATCACCGGGGCTTCCCATTCACCCCCGCGAAGCTGCCACCTCAAAAGCCAGCCCAGCACGGCATTCCAGAAGGTCCACAACAAAAAACTTCCTTCCTGTCCTTCCCAGAAACAGGAGAAGATGTAACGCATCTGCATCTCCCTGTTACTGTGCTGGAACACATACTGGTACTCAAAGAAATGGTTAAACAGCATGAAGAAGAGTGTTGCAGCGATACCGATGACAGAAAGGCCATGAATGTGATAGGCTGTGCGGGCCAGTTTCAGATAATAAGGGTCACGCTGGGCCAGCCAGAAGGATACACAAGCGAGCATGGCCGCCACAAATGTCAGCACTATAAAGAAGTGCCCGGTTTGTCCGGCCCAGATGTGTTCTCCTGTGTAGTGTATGGTATTCATAAGGTGGTGCGGCTAATCTTCCGCCGCAAAGAGTAAAGCCTGGTGTCCGCTATTTTCAATTGAGCTGTGCTTTACTGTCGTTGTACTTGCTCGGACACTTCATCAGTATATCATTGGCATGAAAGGTCTGGCCTTCCATTTTACCTATGAGCACGATCTGCTCGCTTTTATCAAAATCCTGGGGTTTACTTTTGTGCAAGACCACCTCTCGGCTGTTGCCCTTGTTGTCAACCATGCTGAATCGGAACTCATCGGGATTGATCTGAGGGGTATAAACCTGTTCGCGGCTTTTGTCGAGTTTGCCCACCACATGGTACTCCTTATCAGGATTGCCGGCGGCTTCGGCAAAATCGGCGTAAGTGCTGGTGTTTTTCAGAGAAACCAGTATAACCGCAATGGCTATGGCGATCACGAGTAAACCTATGATGTGAATTTTTTTCATGTTTTAAATGTCCTGGATATGGATTAGCTTTTGTTTTCTACGTCCCTTTCGAGTTGTCTGAGTTTTTTGTCTATGGAAAACAGGTAAATGCCTAGGCAGATAAAAATAATGCTGATCACGGCTACCACCACATAGATCTTTCCGTCTTCGCGAAAACGGTCGGCCATTTGGGGTGCCTGCATAGCGGCGTTCTGCGCCAGGCCAGTAAATCCGAAGAGGAGACTGCTGATAATCAATAGGACTCTATTCATATACTTTATTTGCTAAAAAACTGTAGCGGTTCCTGATCTCGTAGATCCAGTAACTGAGCAGCACCCAGCCGATCACCGCAGGATAAAACACCAGGCGCATCTGATCGTCGAGATCGTACTTTCCGAATGCCGGATTGCCGCCATTACCCGGATGAAGGGAATCGGTGAGGCGGGGCAGGATCATGATGAACACATTCATCATCACGAAGGCAAAAATGTTGTATACAGCCGATACACGTGCCCGTTTCAGTTCATCGTCAACCGACATGCGCAGGATAAAATAAGCCAGGTAGATCAGAATGCTGATGGCGACGCCGTTCAGTTTAGGGTCCTGGAAGGTCCACCAGGTGCCCCAGGTGAATCTGGCCCAAAGCGAGCCGGTCAGCAAACCGGGAAAACAAAAGAACAAACCCACCTGCGCCGCGTTTGTAGCCATCCTGTCCATCTGCATTTTCGAATGGCGCAAAAAACGGATGCTTTGCACCAGAGAAATGGCCATCATAAAGAGCATGGCAAACCAAATGGGTACGTGGTAATACACATTGCGTATGGTTTCATTCAGAATATCCAGGCGAGGCACGCGGTTCAGCAAACCCCAAACCAGGCTGTAGAGGATGAGAAAAAGCGCAAGGATCTTATACCAGTTTTTCATAGGTGTGCAGGCCTAAAACTTTGGAAATGAAGCTATTCACCTCTCATTCCGGGGTTCACAAAGGCCTGAAAATCAATCGCGCCAAAGATAAGGAAATAATAAGAACGCAAGGGCGAGGGTGAGAAGATTAAGGGCGGCCAGAATGGCGATAAGCTGAAAGGACACGCCTGCCCATTCCACCCCGTCTACTGCCATTTTGCTGAGGCGGATGATCACCAGGATTAGAGGCATGAGCACGGGGAAGCTCAGTATGCTCATGAGCCCGAAACTTGCGCTGGCCTTTGAGGCGATAGCGCTCATGAGGCTGAGCACCCCACCCAGTCCGGTTGAAGCCAGGCAGAGAATGAGCAGGAAAAGTCCCATGTTCTCCACTTCATTGCGGATAAAAAAGCCGTAGAAAAAAAAGGTCACCAGGCTGAGCGCGAGCATCAGGCTCATGTTGAAGAGTATTTTCGAAAATATAAAATGCAGGGGTGAATAATACAGATAGTTGAACAAGGCCTGTCCCCCGCTTTCGCGCAAAAAACTTTTCCCGCAAATGGTTACTGAGGTGAAAAGCGAGATCACCCAGAAGAGGGCATTCCAGGTGGGTTTATCAAGCCGGGCTTTAAAACACAAAGCACTGACAAAAATAGTGCCTACCACATACACCAGCACAGCGGCCAGGCTTGATTTCTGCCGGAATTCAAGCAGGAATTCTTTTTTGATCAGCGTGAGGAGCATACCATTCTTCGGGATCCAATCCCAAAGATGCACATTTTTTCTGCTTAATGTCTGATGATAAATCTTGTATTGCTAAGCGATTGACCCGCTTTGAGTCTGAGGAAATATGTGCCTTCCGAAAGTGTTTCCAGATGCAGTTCTTTCTGAATGCTAAACGCTCTAATCAGGAAATTTTCTGTATACAATTTTTCACCAAGTATATTCAGAATACTCAGTTCGGCTACCTCTCCAATATCACAGCCCTGAATCACAAGGTTTAGTGTTACATTGACCGGATTCGGTGATATCATCAGGGCTCCATGCGATGAACCAAATTCTTCGAGACCCACAAACTCACATTTCCGGATCTGTCCCGGCAGACTTAATCCACCCAAGAGGCCACCGTTTCCTCCCTGCGTGGCGCCAAGACTAGTCGCATAACATGGTGATGAGCTCGATAAAAAGGTTCCGGGATTACCTCCAGTCAGCTGAGTGTTTAAGCCGGGTAAATTCATTGATGTCCAAACGAGGCCGCCTCCGCCTCCACCACCCTTGCCATGGCAATCCCATCCGCTGTAATTATCTGAACCTCCAAATCCACCTTTTGCCGAAACATTCAGAAAAGAAACCGAGGGCACGTCCAGCAAAATACTGCCGCCTGCTCCTCCGCCACCTTGTCCGTCGATGGAATTAAGGAATGTTACACTGTCACCGTCGGAACGAATGCTCTGGTTGTTTCCGATGATGTTCCCTGCCTTGATGATGATGATGCCGCCGCCATTTCCTCCGGGTGTTGAAGTACCGTTGTTATCGTGACCGGTACCGCCCGCGCCACCCATGAACACCTTATTCGCGGTATTGGAATAGGCCAGGGCCTGGCCCCCAACACCTCCGCAATACAGCTGGTAAGAAGGCGGACAAGTGTATACCGATTGAAAATCACCGCCGCGTCCGCCTGCTCCGAAATTACCGCCTCCTGCTCCGCCCCCATTCACATTGTTCGCACCTCCTCCACCGTTTGCGTTTTTACCGCGACTCATTTCATTGCTCGAATTCGTTACAAACACACCTTCGCCCTTTAAGGAAGACATAAGATTGGGAGATGACAACACATAATTCGATGAATCGCCCACACAACTCTGTGATCCGGTGAAGGCGGCAGAACCTCTGAATCCTTTGGCTGTAGCACTGATGCTGTTGTTGAGCGTAAGGTTTCCGCACACGATCAGGGCCAGCACCCCACCGGTGTATCCGTTCCAAACCGGGCAGGTGAGTGTTGAACTCACGGTGGCATTCGCGTATACCGGCACGTACACCAGTTGCACAGGAAACTGGGTATTGTAAGTCCTGCTTAGGGGGGCATTCAACACAATGTTGTTTCCACTCACTGAAGCCACAAGGGCGAATTCGTAATTGCCTGCATCGTTATAGCTTGTGATGGTACCATAATTGATAGAATTGGATGGATTAACACTCACCCCTTTCATTTGCATGATCAGAACCTCTGAACCCGCGGTAAAGCCCGCGCTGTTGGAAACCTGCAAGGTTTGCGCGGATATGGTATTCACTTGTGTGTAAATGTTGATCACGCCTGAGATCAAGGTGTTCTGGGCTCTGGATAAAAAGAGCAGGAACAATAAAGCTAGTGTGAGCTGGATCCTGAACCGTTGATTCATCATGCAGGGGATTTTAGTCTGAAGATAAGCATTTCGCCCTTGAGTAAATAGCTATTGAGCGGGCAGGTTCAGTTTCTGAGTTAATCTTTCTCCCCGTTGAGCGGGAGGAATTAAGTCAGGCTTGCAGGTCCTTGCCTATATCCCTTCGGTAATACTTGCCTTCAAATTTGATGCGCTCGGCGCTGAGCAGACTTTTGTTTACCGCATCGTGTATGCTCCGGCCAAATGAGGTCACAGCAAAAACCCGTCCCCCATTGGTGAGCACCTTTTCGCCTTCCTGTTTGGTGCCGGAATGAAACACCAGAGATTCTTTGGCATCCTGAAGACCATAAACTGTTTTACCCTTTTCAAATTCTCCGGGATATCCCCCGCTCACCATCACCACTGTGCTGGCCACCTGTTCGATGGTTTGATAATTTTTTTCAGAAAGCTTTTGCGTGGCCACACCTCCCAGGAGATCCAGCAGATCGGATTGTATCCTTGGGATCACCACTTCCGTTTCGGGGTCGCCCATCCTGCAATTGTATTCAATTACCTTAGGCTCCCCATCGCAATTCATCAGGCCAATGAAAATGAATCCCCTGTAATCAATGCCCTCTTTATTCAGGCCCGCGATGGTGGGTTTTACGATCTCTTCTTCCACTTTGCCCATGAATTTGGTGTCGGCAAATGGTACCGGACTCACAGCGCCCATGCCTCCGGTGTTCAATCCTGTGTCGCCCTCACCTATGCGTTTATAGTCTTTGGCTGAAGGCAAAATTTTGTAAGATTTACCGTCTGTGAGCACAAATACCGACAATTCTATGCCTTTCAGAAATTCTTCTATCACAACGGTGTGACCTGCCGCGCCGAATTTCGATTCCATGAGCATGTTCTTTAATTCATAACGGGCCTCCTCGGCTGTGTTGAGGATCAGCACCCCTTTTCCGGCTGCGAGTCCATCGGCTTTGAGCACATAGGGCGGTTTAAGTGTATCCAAAAAGGCATAACCTTTTTCAATTGTGCTGGCCGTGAAGCTGGCATAACGCGCGGTTGGTATGCCGTTGCGCGCCATAAATTGTTTGCTGAAGTCCTTGCTGCCTTCCAGCCTTGCCCCATCCATCTTAGGGCCTATCACGGGCACCGCCCTCAGGACCTCATCATTCAGGAAAAAATCGTGTATGCCTTTTACCAGGGGGTCTTCGGGACCAACGAGAACCAGGTCTATGGCTTTTTCCCAAACCAGATTTTTGATGGCTTCAAAGTCGTTTACGGCAATGTTCACGTTGGTGCCGCAGGAAGCTGTTCCGGCATTACCCGGGGCTATGTATAAATTCTGGAGTTGTTTACTTTGGGCGATCTTCCAGGCAAAGGCATGTTCGCGCCCACCTGACCCCAATATCAATACGTTCATAGGATTTGAAAGTACAAAAATAAGCATTGCGCTATGGCAGGAACCAGGCAGATCCTTAATATTTCTTGCGTTTAAAGGATTCGTTCCCTCTGTCGCGTCGGCGCGCTCGTTTCTTGTTCTGTTTGTCCAGGCTTTGTTGATCTAATTCACGTCCTTCGGTTTGGTGGCGTTTAAACAGATAGCGGTTGGCCTTGTGCTGGCTGCGCCTCGATCCTGAACTTTTGTACACCCAGGCCGGCTTTTCTTTTCTGAAGAGGCGCGACCACCGGCTACGTCGTCCGCTGCTGTGTGCGAACTCATCGGCATGCCCCATGCTCTTTTGTTTTTTCCAGTTCCAGGTTTTTTTAGCCCTGGATTTGCCCTCCCGTTTCCGGCCCCCACTCTGTGCATCGAGTGTGAAGGTGCAGAACACAAGTACAGCACAGATCATTATGGAGTAAACAGTCTTCAAATTACGGAGTTCACAAAAAAAAGTGGTGTATGCGCTTCAGGCCCAGGTTCTGTAGGGAATGGATTGATGATTTAGAGGCTTTATACGCATAAAAGTGGTTTGGGCTTCACAAATTTAGGAATAAATAGTCCTTTACGGCTTCAAGACCCGTGAATTAATAACAGATAAGCCTTCATAAACGCCTCTGTATCTGAGCCCAAGACCTGAAATAAAACCTAAATTTGATCGTTATAGTCTACAAGTCCCGGGCCTATTGACCCACTTGAATTGCTCTTGAGATCTGCATTCCGCATAATAGTACTGGTATTTGTGATTCAAGGCACTGCTTTCGCGCAAATGTCCAGTCCCCGGCTTCATTGTTTGGATGTGCTCAGCAATGGCAATGTGAAACTCACCTGGCTTTGTCCCTCCGATCCCGGCAATTTGTTTTTTTCCTACAGAATCTATTCATCGAACAACCTCAGCGGACCATACAGCCTTGCCGGCATAATAGGGGCCCAGGCTACAAATACATTTGTGCATAACACCAATGCTTCAGGTACCAGCCGGTATTACTACATGTGTACCCGCTTTGGTGCCGGGGGTGCCGACAGTTCGGGCTATTCCGATACAGTTCGGACTATTTTTCTGAATCTCATTCCTTCGGCGGTCGATCTCAAACTGAATTACAATCACCTCAAGTCACCCAAACTGCCGAGCAGCAGCAGCACCTTCACCATACAGAAGGAATACCCCATGGGCTCGTGGTTTACCCTGGGTATGACAAGCGCCCTGAACTTCCAGGATACCATTACTGTTTGTCACGACAGTCTGGCTTACCAGGTACAATTGATAGACAGCCTGGGTTGTTACTCCTCCTCCAATGTGCAACGCGGCAAGTACACCGATCAGAAACCACCCAACCAGCCCTATGTGGATTCCATCAGTGTAATGCCAAACGGACAAACCGTGCTGGCCTGGCGGGTGCCCCGTGACATTGACATCAGCAAATATTACATACTGAAAAAAAACAGCTCGGGCATTAACCAGTATATTGATTCTGTGAACGGAAGGCCCAGTACGGTTTATACATACACTTCACTGGCCGCGACCCTGAGCGATATACAAGTCTATGTGTCGGCCCTTGACAGCTGCGGTAACATCAGCACCTTCGACGAGAATCCCAGTACCATGTTTGTGGTGTGCGAATACGACATGTGTAAGTACCAGACCCGTGTGTACTGGAATCCATACAAGGGCATGCACAGTGGCATAAAGGAATACCGTGTGTATTATTCGGTGAACGGTTCGGCCTTTCAGGCTGTTGGCAGCACAACGGCCAGTTCTTTCCTGCATGTGAATGCCGAACCGGGAAAAAACCTCTGTTATTATGTGCGGGTGCTGAACAATGAGGGGCAAATTACGGCCAGTTCGAACAGAGCTTGTTTTTTCAGCCAGCAGGTAAAAGCCGCCAATTATGTATACATCCGAAAAGCCAGCGTGAATGGAAAAAACATGCAGGTAGATCTGCTGCTCGACACCTCGGTGGTGAGCCAGGGCATAGAACTGGAGCGATCGGAGGATGGCAATCAGTTTCAAAACATTGCCTTTTTGCCCTATAACGGCACGCGGCATTACAGCTATACCGATGCAGATGCAGCCGTGAACAGCAGACCCTATTATTACAAGGCCATAGTGCGCGACAGTTGCGGCAACATCCGCATCAAAAGCAATACCAGCAAAACCTGTTTCTTAAGCGTGAAGGCCGACGAAAGCATGATCTTCACGCGCCACCTGAGCTGGAATCCTTACCAGGGTTACGGGGGCGGCATGAGCGGCTATTATATTTACAGACGAAGCGAACAGGAAGACAAAACCGAGATTGTAGGCTTTGCCGATGCATTTACTTACGAGTTCAGCGATGATTTGGAAGATGAAGCGCCCCTGGGTTCAGGCATTTCCTATTATGTAGAAGCCGTGGAAGGATTGAGTAATCCGTTTGGCTTGAGGGAAAGAAGTCTTTCCAATTCCGTGGAGGTGTATGTGGAAGGCCGCGTGTACGTGCCCAATGCCTTTGCACCGGAGGGCCAGAACAAAACCTGGCTGCCTGTGACCCATTTTGTAGACAAGGAAGACTATTCGGTGCAGGTCTTCGACCGCTGGGGCTCGAAGGTATTTGAGAGCCGGCGTGATGATGAGGCCTGGGATGGCGCAAACTGCAGCTCTGGTGTGTACGTTTACCTGATCGGGTACAAGAATGCCAGGGGTGAATACCTCGAGGCCAAGGGTACAGTGATGCTGCTGCGCTGAAAATAAAGCCGGAGCGTGAATAACTATTTTTCGACTAAGCCCTGAAGCAAAAAAGCAATTGTATTTTTACCCTGTCCTGAAAAAATCAGCCTTATACCTATGCCTCCTGTTGAGCCTTTGCCTGAGCGCGCAAAAAAAGGCCCCGCAAAAGATTACGCGCATACTTTTTGTATTTGATGCCAGCCGCAGCATGGTGGCCAAACACGAGAACATGACCCGCATGGAAGGGGCCAAAACCCTGCTCTTTCGCTTTATCGACAGCCTCAGTAAAAAACCCAATTACCAGTTTGCCCTGCGCATGTACGGGCACAAAACCAAATACCCCCCGGGCAATTGCAAGGAAAGTGAATTGCTGGTGCCTTTTTCGCCAAACAACCTTACTGCCATACGCCAGAAGGTTTCTGAAGCCAAACCCACGGGCATCACGCCCATAGAACACTCGCTTACCGAAGCTGCCAACGATTTTAAAGACAGGACTTCCATCAACATCGTGATCATCATCACCGACGGTATTGAGGAATGCGGAGGCGATCCCTGCAAAGCCAGGCAGAAACTGCTGGAGAAAGGCATCGTATTTAAACCCTTTATTATTGGTATAGGTTTAACACCCAAACAAATCAAGACTTTTGAGTGCGTGGGAACTTTTTTTGATTACGACAACGATTCAACCTTCAGCACCATCAGCAAGATCATACAGCAGCAAAAACTGAACAAGAGCACAGCCCAGGTGAACCTGCTCAACCAGGAATCCCTGCCCCTGGAGACGAATGTGAACATGAGCTTTTACGACCTGAACACAGGCGCCTATAAATACAATTACGTACACACCATGAACAGCATGAACCGGCCCGATACCCTGGTGCTGGATGAAGCGCCTCTGTACAAGGTGGTAGCGCATACCATTCCACCGGTTGAAAGCCGCGAAACAAAGTTGAATTCGGGCAAACACACGGTGATCCCCATTGACGCGCCCCAGGGTTATCTTAGCATACAGCGCAACGAGGGCCCATACAATTTTAACCAGAAGGTAAAATGTGTGCTGCGCAAAACGGGCGAAATGCAAACCCTGAATGTGCAGGAGCTGAACCGCACAGAGAAATACATCACCGGCACCTACGACCTGGAGATTTTGACCCTACCCCGCATCCTGATCTCGGGTAAAAAGATCGAGCAATCCAAAACCACCAGCATTGAGATCCCCAACGCGGGCATACTCAGCATCAAATGCCTGGAAGCCGGGGATGGCTGCATCATGCTTGAGCGCGGGGGAAAGCTGGACTGGGTCTGTAACCTGGGCACCCAAACCCAGCAGGACTTTTACCTGCAACCCGGCAATTATGTGGCGGTGTGGAGGGCACGATCGCTCAGGGGAAGCATTTACAGCATAGAAAAAAAATTCAGCATACGCTCCGACAACCAGACCATGGTGGAGTTTTTTAGGTAGGTGCTTGGAATTTTTTTCTGAGGGTAAAGTACAGCATAACCAATTAGGTTTAATAGAGTCTGAAATTATCTCCAAGCTTTCAGGGGATAGCGATTTACGTCTGGACTCGTTTTTAATATGAACCCCTTTGACCTAATTTATTCAGAACAGACAATGAACTAAATGAATTATCTTTGGTATAGGGCACAAACATTGGCCAATCTTTTAGTAAGTAGCAATATTAGAACAAACAAATGACCGAACGGGAAATAGTGAATATTCAATACAGGGTAAATTCAAAGTTACGTTATGCCAAATTGCATTTGGGCGAATTGTTACAAAAGGGTACCGCTGGAGGAGACGACTTCGACCGAGCCCACCAAGAATCATTTCTATTTCACCTAATAGGGGTAAAAGACGCATTTGTAATCGAACTATGTAAATATTATGGTATTGCGTGCGAAGGCGAAAAGGTATCTGCTGGTTGGTTAAGAAAGAAACTTGCAGACAGAGGACTTGTTTCGACAGAGTTAACAGAATTGTACACTTTAGAGAATGATGAGAATAGTTGGCTTTCTAATGCAAAATCTATAAGGGACTACTCTATGCACGTGTCAAATGTTCCCAGACATTTTCATGCGGGAGGAGAAAATGAACATAAAGTCATTATTTCGGTACCCAGAACCGGAAAAAAGACCGAACAACATATTAATGACGATTTCCAAATCTGGCTAAATAACATGCACGAACTTATCGGTAGACTTCGCCATTCGGCTCTTTCCCGTTAATACTGCTACTAACAGCGGCTTGGCGCCAGCCCGGACAGAACAGCATCTCACTGACACGCCCTGTTTAATAAGCGGTACCTTCGGCGGGACATTGGGGCGGGCCTGCACTCGGTGTTTTAACATCCGGACTCTTTTCTTACCTTTAAATTTAGGCTGGCTTTCCGGACATCGGCGGCGCCAGTTTGCAAAACGTTAGTGGCAACTCAAAGAGACAGAAAATTTTATGATAACTAAAAATTAAAATAATGGCAGGCGACAACAACGAAACAGAAGACCAAAATAATGGGACTCCCGAACCACAAGAACAGTTACCAAATAATTCAAGTGTGGTTGACATAAGCAAAGTTGACGACTCTCCCGAACAAAAGCGAGAAACGACAAGAAGTGAAATTGCAAAATTTTATGTCTATGCTTTCTTTGCAACAATTGGTGTGACATTCATTGTTGGCGTTTTTAAATGCTTTGAGGTAAAGGACTATCGTGACATGCTAATTACAGTATCAGGTATCCTTTCAGGACCTTTAGGGTTTATAATTGGTTATTATTTTAAATCAGCAACCTCTAAAGACTAAAGAAATGACAACGAAACTTATTACATATCAGCTCGATAATTACGACCATGACTATCCATTAATAAGAGATGCTATTAAATCATTTCCTAAATGGGCTAAACTAATGGACAGAACTTGGGTTATTAAAACAAACAAATCTGCAGGCAATGTCAGGACTTTTTTAAGCGAGACAATTGGCAATAGAGGAAGGATTTTTGTTATTGACCTTTCCACAAATTCATGGGGTTCATATGCAGTAGACAAGAGGGTAACTGAATGGCTGAAAGACAATTTAAATGAATAAAGTGGACAGATGAGCAGCCACAAACAGCACCTACAAGAAATTGGCAATTCAGTGGTTAAATGAAACTTTGTGCTTCAAATCAAGTACAGTTCTGGCAGACAGTTTTGTGCTTCGAAATCACCAACTTCTTGTAGCTGCAAACCGTTAGGCGTAATTATAAAAATAGACACAACATGGAACTATATCAACAATTAGGATTTTCGGACAACCCCTTTTCCACGTTTTCGGCAGAAGAAGAAAAGGGGTTTCTCAATAACATATACATAAACCCCTTATTCTATCAAACTTTAAAATCAGATTTAATAAAAGGACATAGTAGATTCATTCTTGGTGCAAGAGGAATAGGGAAGACAGCTTTGCTACTACAGTTAAAGACAGCACTGGACAATGAGAACGCCTTTACAATAATAATTGATGAGTTTGATGGTGTGCCGGCCAAGAACAATCAAGTAGAATTCACCAGATTAATAATTGAAAAATTAGTAACAAATTTCTGCCTGAAAATTGGCAAAAATCCAAGTGGAATTAGAAAACTTGATAGACATCAGAAGGAAAAGCTATCTTTTATAATCAAAGAATTTTTCCAAACACTTAGCAAAAGTCAGTACGAGAAACTTTATAATAAAGCTGACAATTACAAAACCAGAAACGCACTAAAGAATGTATGGAACTACGTATTTAATAGACCTGTGAATTTTCTTATTTCAGGAGGTATTGAAATAGTTGCAGAAACAGCAAGGAAAGCAATGGGTTTACCAATTACGGACGGTAAAGAGTTTTACAAAAACTATGTGCCTGAACTAACGCTGGAACAAATAGAAAAAGAAAAAAGACCGGAAAAATTCTTAGCCAACTCCAAAGCATTAAAGGAAGTACTTAATGACCTGACTGAAATAATTCAAGCTTCTGGAAATGCAACTACAATAGTATTCTTTGACAAAATTGATGAGTATACAAAGTTGAATAGTAGCATCTCCGCAGTTGCAGATTTTCTGGATGACTTCTTGAAAGACACAACCATTCTAATGAATAAATCTTATTCTTTGGTATTTAGCATTTGGGACGTATTAAAACCGGAATTAACAAACAGTGGGGTTAGGTTTGACAAGATTAAACCAATTGACATCACTTGGCAGACAGACAACCTAAAAGAAATTCTTGATAAGAGAATTGGTTATTTCAGTGGTGGTAAGAAGAAAATTAGTGATATTGTTTTATCGGACCACAAACTTAATGACATCATTTCGCTTTCAAATAATTCCCCACGTTATCTATTTAGACAGCTGTCTTATATCTATGACCAACAAGCCGAGATAAACAAGGACTCAAAAGTCTTAACGGATGAAGCAATTGAAAAAGGACAACTGGTATATTCTAAAAGTTTCGAATATTATGCAATTTACCCAACCAAAAGGGGATCTAAAGAAGATATTCTTACAAATATTAATCGTCTTTTGAAAATTGGTAAAATGACAATCATGACAAAGGATTTTGTAGATGCATATAAGGTAAGTACCCCTACGGCCATTTCATATATCAAAATTGTTCAGGAGTATAATTTGGTAAAAGAGCTCACTGAAACTGATGGGGGAGCTAAGATGTATGAAATACTTGACCCTGTTATCAAGCATTTGATTAAATATGGAATCAATGAAATCAAAAAGTAACGACGCCTAACATTTGCTTGGCTCAATTAACGCTAGTAAACAGTGTTTTAGCATTTCGTTTGCGTAATTACTTTATTTTAGCTCGACAATTAAGCTTTTCTCGAACGCCAACTTTGCCAACTATAATTTGACAACGTAGAACAAAACTAACCATACTAAGCAGCTACATCAGCTAACAACACCCTTACGCCAGCTGGACAGAGGCAGCTTCTCTTTATGGGCCGCCTGTTTTCAGGCAGACAAGTTTAATTGTATATTTATATATAGCGTAAATAATGGATAGGTTAACGAAAAAACAGAGGCGGAAAAATATGCAAGCCGTGAAGAACAAAGGATCAAAGATTGAAACAATCTTAAGTAAAAGTTTGTGGGCTGCCGGACTTCGATACAGAAAAAATGACAAGACGGTTTTCGGAAAACCAGATTTTACTTTCAAGAAATATAAGGTTGCCGTGTTCTGTGACAGTGAGTTTTGGCACGGAAAAAATTGGAACAAGAAGAAGCACGAACACAGGAGCAATCAAGCCTTTTGGCATAATAAAATTGAGAAAAATATCCAAAGAGATAAATTAGTCAATAAAACTCTGAAATCCCAAGGATGGCGAATTTTAAGGTTTTGGGGGAAGGATATTGAAAACAGGCTGGAATTTTGTACGTTTAAAATCCAAAAAGCTCTAGATGGTTAATTTATGACATACATAAGAATACTAAAGGATGGGAAGTCTCAAGTGATTAAGGACGAGGCTTTCTGTACTCTTTTGAAATATAAACTACCTAGTCAAAACGAATCCATTAAAGGTATTATTGACGGGATAGAAGTTGACATCAGAAAAGCTGACAAGACTATAACGAAAGACGCTTTAGCAAATGCTCGTGGAGATTGGTATGAATGGCTCCTAGCTATCTCTGCTTGGAACTATTTTGCGGTAAACAAAAAAGCAAATTTTGCTTTATTAACACCAAACATCAGTCAATTCGATATAGCTGCTCTGTATGATAATAAATTGTTTGGTTTAATTAATGATCTTAGAAAAAAAGTCCTTGAGTCTTCCTCCGTTCAACTAATTTCTTCCAATCCCGATTTAGTAATTATCGACAGAAAACTTGCAAATAAGGTTTTGCCTAAAATTGAGAAGATAACCAAGATAGATCTTGATGCTATTAAGCAAATTGAAAGCGCTTACAAAAAATTCGAAGGCATGTGTGGATTTGAAGACATAATTGGCTACATTTCTGTAAAGCTTTCGTTAAGGCCGGATCGAAGATTACAGATACCTCACGAAGGCAGTTTGATGAAAGCGATATATACACATTTGCAAACTAGAGAATGGATTATTAATCCTAAAGGAATAAAATATTACGCCATATCAACTAAATTGGGTGATCCAGATAGAGCCGCATTAAAAACTGTTGCGACACATAGTATCACAACAGTTCATAGTATTCCTCAGGCTGCGGTAGATGAAGTTTTTGAAATTAACTCGCTTCAGCAAGCGCAGAAAGCTTTTGCGGAGATTTTATAGCTTTCTTCTCTAGTATCTGGCTTTTTATTGAAGCTCCTAAAGCTTTTGCTAAACCCGGAGGTACTGCATTACCGATCTGTTTGCCTCCACTCACTAAGGTTACATTGTCTCTATTTCTGCTTTTAAAATGCCAATCCATTGGAAATGATTGAAGCGCTGCCATTTCAATCGTACTCAAACCCCGGTTCTCAAACGGATGAATATACATTCCTTTTGCAGGATTATAAGCAGCCGTTCTGATTGTTACAGAAGGTAAAGTTGAAATCAAGCGACCGAATGTATCATTGCCTTGGTGCTTACCACTCTTCCAACAATCTGGGCGCAACTTCATAGGAAGAACCTTGAAATTCTCCCCTTCCCCAATATAGGTCATCCGCTTGACAACCATTTCAGAAATATTCATTAAAGCATAATCAGACCTTTTATGTGAGTTTTTTGGTATTTTACTAAACGCTTCTTTTACCGATACCCATCTCTTAAAATTTTTGATCGGAAAAGATTTGAAATCCTTTAAATAATCTTGTTGGTGTTTTCCATCCTTAAAATGAGTTGGAAATGGGAACGCTGGATTTTCAACACCTTTTATTCCAATAAGGAAAAATCTCTCTCGACGCTGCGGAACCCCATAATTTGCTGCATTTAAAATAGTATGCGAAATCCCATAACCTAAGCCTTTGAATTTATTTACCATGTAACTGATAACATCTGAATGTTTCTGTTGAGTTATCCCGACAACATTTTCGAATATAAAAGCCTCCGGGCTTATTCCTTTTACCATTCTCACAAATTCAAGAAATAGATCACCATTCCTCTCATCATTCTTTCCAAGTTTTTTCCCGATGTTACTGAATGGCTGACAAGGTGCGCCGCCGACAACTAATGATACTTGCCCTTTTTTAAGTCCAGCGAACTTCATTAATTCGTCAACTCCAATATCTCTTATATCGCCCGGGACTCTAGTCTTTATTTTTCCTTTTTCCACTTTAAATCCTTCGTCAAATACTTTCCATTCAGGCCTATTGTGCTTAAGGGTTTCTCTACAGTCAGCATCATATTCTACGCACACAGCTGTATGAAAACCCGATTCTTCAAGACCAATATCCAATCCTCCCGCTCCCGAAAATAAACTCACCACCGGAAATTGCATTCCGTTTTTTCCAAATGGAAAATTAGATATATCTAAATACCTGTTTTTTGTTTTAAGATTTTCATATTTCATAATCTGCTATTTTTTTGAATGTGTTTTCTTCTTTTTATAAGTTCCCTTTGGTTCAGCAGCCATATCAAGCAATTCAACTTCTGCATTAATAGTTTTGCAACCTATCGCATTCATGCATTGAATAAAAAATGCGGCGCTAAAAGTTCCCCGACTAATTTTACTATCTATCCCTGCTTTAGTTTCATCAACGCCGATCATTGCCAATAATTCAACAAGCTCATCGTTATTTATCCCTCTACGAACCAACTCCGCTTTCAACAACCTTTTTGCCTGTTCATTCCAATCTCTTGTATACATGATTCAAAAATGACCAATTAATTGCAAATATGCAAATTATTTGTGCGTTTTCGCCGGCATGGCAGAAATGTTTTCCACATTAAGCTACGAAAAAAGTTTGTAACAATTGCTACAAATTGTAGCATCAGATTGCCATAATTTAATTTATCTTTAAAATTGATGACCGATCTATTTATATACATGGCAGACAGAGCCAAGGGTAAGTCAATGTACCCGTTGCTTAGAGCTGTTTTTAATATTATATTTCTTTCGAGCATTACAAGTTTAATTCTATCGTGGTCACATCCTGACATTAAAATTCCTAATCCGTTTGATTTTAAAGAATTGATCAATTTCTGCATTGAAGGTTATTTCTTTGTTCCGTTTGCCATCTTCATGATTGTATATTTGGTTACAATGGGTATAAGTGGTGTTGTTTTCATGTGGCTTGGTGATTTTAAAAATAGAAAAGTCATAAAAAAGATAATAGCATTCCAAATTGAAAAGAATGATCTGGTGGAAGGCATTAAAGGAATAGAAGAAGCAGCAAGCCTGATTCAAGTTATAGATATAACAAAAGAGAAATCCTTGCAATTATATAAATTGCTGAAACCAACCTTTAAGAAACGAGATATAAGCAAATCTTTAGATAAAATAGACGAAAGTAAAAAATCTTTAAGCGATAATTTTGCAATGACATTGAGAGGATTTATAGCTGTGACAATTTATTTTATTAATATTCCTTCGTTTGGCGGTTGGCTTTACTCTCTTTCATGCATTGTAATATGTATATGTTTCATAGTATTTGTTCTTGCTTATAAACTCCTTGACATTTTGCCTCATATAATGCACAAAGCTATTGAAGCAGAAAGAATTTATAATATCAAAGATGAAATTCAATAGGCAGTTTCCTTCGGCCCGGTCTTTCCCTCCAATCTTTTGCAAGAGCCAAGCAAAAGGATTACCTTTCAATACCTAAGGGTAATGTAATAAAAAACCGCAGGGTCTTTCTTATACAGTCCCCGTGGTTCTTTTGAATTAGGCTATGCATAGACCTAACCGCCTAAAGCAAGTCTCGTTCAACAAGACGTACCCACCGCACTTTTGGCAGACTTTTGTGTTGCATTAAAGCAAGGTCTAAAGAATTTTTTGCACCATAAAAGCCTGCAAAATCTCTCGCCCATCAGTATGTATCGAACTGTATGTATAAAGGCCGTCACTTAAGAATTTAAAATTGCTGGATTTTTTAATTGGCTCGGCGAGCTGCTTTTACTGTAGCATGCCGTAGAAAAAGAACGGTAAAAACGGCTAACAATTAACTTGGTATAATCTAGTAGTGCACCTAATACTAGTAACAGCATGCAAGAGTCATTTTTGCGGGTTAACGTACTAATGTTTAACATGGACTTAGCAAAAACGGCCGCCTGCACGCGGTCAATTACCAACAAGTCTAATCTACCTAAACTATAAAACCGCATTATCTTTACAGAAATAAATGCGGAGACAACAAAGCTAACTATGGCAGATAAAGCATGAAAGCAAAAAATTCTATTCTGAAAAATGTTTCCTGTTTATACTGCTTATTACTGTTGATTTCTTACAAGTCGGCCTTACACGCACAAATCATCTACACCGACATTCCCGATGCCACACCCAGTGCCACGTATCCCCTGGATTTGAACAATGATGCCCAAGTAGATTTTTTGATCCAGTTTGATTTGAGCAATAAGATCATGTGCAAGCCCCAGAACAGCAATGCCTATGCGGGGAATTTGCTTGCCGGAGAGTATCTGCCCTGGGCCTTAAACGCGTCAGCCAGCATTTGTCCCAGCCTGGCTACCTGGTACGATTCCAACAACAACGGCACCATGGCCTGGGGAAGTAACACAGGTTATTGGGTGGGCGTAAATGATAAATATTTAGCTCTAAAACTCTTTGTGGGCAGCAACACCTATTTTGGCTGGGCCCGCCTGGATGTCATTCCGGGTTCCACTTCCTTCACCATAAAAGATTATGCCTACGAGAGCAGTCCGAATACCTGCATTCAGGCCGGGCAAACAATAACAGGTACGCATGAATTCTTCAACAGTCCTGTTTTTTCTGTATTTCCCAATCCTGCAACTTCCTCCATTACCATACAGTCTGCCAGGGAACTTCACAATGCCAGCCTGAGCCTCTACAATGCAAGCGGGCAGCTCCTCAGGCAGGTGCAGGGCATTTCGGGTCAGGGTGTTTCCATATCGCGGGAGGAACTGCCGAATGGCTTGTACCTGATTCGCCTGAGCGAAGATCATCAAACTATCGCTGTTCAGAGCATCGTCTTTAGGGATTGATTATAATGTTGAGAGCCCCAGGCCAACACAGATTTGTCATGTTAGAGGCGTAAAGCTTCGGTAGCCTGTCTTGAGTTTTGAGAAAATTATCGTAAATTCGTAATACTAAAAAAACATCACTTGACAAGCACAGCAATAAAAAAACAAGTTGACAACTACCTTCCGCTTTTATCTGATAAACAGCAGGCCTTAATACTTGAAATGATCAAGAGTTTTCTTAATCTAGATAAAGACATTAAGAGAATTAGCCGTAAACACTATAACAAAGAACTGGACGAGGCTGTTTCTCGAATGGATAGGGGTAATTCCGTCTCTCACCGTGACGCCATCAAGGAATTATCTAAATGGTGAAATCGTCTTCTTTTAAAATTTCTTGGGACAGAAAGGCCCTTGACCATTTAAAGTAAATTCTTGCTCATCTGGCAAAGCAAAGTGATCAGGCACCAGGTATTGTAAAGACTGCTATTCTCTCAAAACTTGACATCATTAAAACGAACCCTCTGATTTGTGAACCAGATCACCTGAAAGACGTCCCAGATCATGATTTTCGTGCATTTGTGGTATTCAGTTACCGAATTTCTTTTCAAATAAAAACTGAGGCAAAGGAAATCCGTATTCTAAGAATACGGCATACCAGCAGAGAACCACTCGGGTATTAATTTCATTTTGGCGCTTAGGGATAACAGCGGTCTTTTGCCGAGCCCGAAAACGTTTAAGCCTAAATTGCCGATTACCAGTTACAAAGTGGGCTCAGGTTCAGCGGGGAAATTTCTTATATTCGTTTTAAAATCAGTTTTGTCATGAAAAAATTAGTCTTAATTATCTTAGTGCTATCTATGTATTCAGGATGTAGAAAAGCTGAGTTGAAAGGTAGGTATTTTGCTTTCGGTTCGTCGCACAATGCAGCTATTGGTGACGGCATGACCTTTTTTCTTCTTAAAAATAGCAATTTATATTCTGACAACATGGACCGTTCAAACTATAAAGAAGAATGGACATTTAATAATGACAAGCTATCTAAAGACAAATATAAATTGGCAAAGCAATTACTAGACAAATTACCTGATTATTTTAAGGATAATGGTTCAGAAACATTCGGTTGTCCCGACTGTGCCGACCAAGGTGCTTACCACATAAAAATTGGGGAACATAATTCAATAAAAACATTTCATATTGACACAAAGGAATCTACACAGCCGGCTGAAATCAGAGAGTTTATTGTTTCTTTAAGTTCGACACTAAAGCAATTAAAATAAAGACAGAATAATATGGCTGCACATAACAGCCAACTGGTGCCACCGGGACAAGAGGCAGCTGCTAGCGCACAAGCCCGCTCAAAAGTCCATCGGACTTTTGCCGTAAGCAGGCCCTGTTTAATAAAGCGGTCCGTCTGCGGCGGTTAGACAATTTTGGCGGGCCTGCACTAAGTATTTTAGCAATCGGACAAATTTTTTAACTTTAACTTTAGGCTGGCGTTCCGTACATTGGCGGGGCCAGTTGGCCAAACGTTACCAGCAAGTGTTTAAAGACCTAACTACTGAAAGGATATCACAGAGACAAGATTAATTGAAGCAATTTTTTTGAACGACTGAGACCTAACTTCTGAAATAATTGAAAATCTCGACTACTCTAAAAAAATCGGAATGAAAAAAGAAAGTTGGCTCCTCATGCTACCTTACTTGCTAAATGTGTTTAATGTCTGGTTAATATTCTTGTCTAGAAGAGGTCATAATGAATATTATGTTCTTTCTGTATTTGGGGGTATAATTCTGACTATATATTCATTTTGGCCAATCTATAAATCATCAAAAAATAAGTTCCTATTGACACTTTTGGCTCTTATCTCCATATTGTTTACTTTATATTATCTTTTATGGATTACATATATTTTAAACCCGATTGGTTTTCAAATCCTGCCATAAAGAAAATCGGGTGTTAAATTTTAATAGCTTAATTAAAATCCGGTAACCTGCCTGCTGTAGCCGGCATTTTCAGGGCCTCGGCCCCGCTCTCTAAACTTTCGATGAGGCGGCGCAGTTCCTTTATCTCTTTGTACAGGCTTCCGAATTGCTCTTTCAGCTCTTTGAATTTATCCTCCAGATTTTTGCTGCTGCCATAAGATTGGGTCCAGGTGTAATACACCATGCCCTCCATATCATCCACAAATCCGGGCACGGTTTCAAACTCACGTTTGGCCAGGCTGCGGTCTCCAAACAGTTTCAGATCAAGGGCCGTGTACCGCGTTTCAAATTCGGTAAAGGCCGCGCTCATGGTCTTGGTCTCGGCACCTGCCCTGGCCTGGGCTTCTTTCAAATACTTTTGCCTCTCCTTCAAAGATCTCATGAAGTCGGCTGAACCCAGCACCACCCGCCTGAATTCGGCAAGTTTTGAATTGAGCTCGGCTTGCTTTTTCCGGTCAAGCGGAGGCAAGCTGTAAGAGTCAAGGTTACGGATCACAAAGCCCACTTTTTCACTTGCTGCCTCAGTTTGTTCTGTCTTACAACGGATCAGCCGGGCGTAGTATTTTCCCGGTACTGCCGCCGGACCCTGGTCGGGTTCGTAATAGGGGTTCTCGGTATCGGGCTGAGAAAAACTAACCGGTGACATGGGCTCCAGTCTTCCGTCCCAGTTCACCCGCTGCGTGCCTTTTTTATAGTTGAGCTTCAATTTTCTCAATACCTGTCCGCTTTCATCACTGATCTCTAAACAGAGCGTGGGTGCAATTTCATTGTCTTCCAAACGCAAACTATCAGCAGAGGGGTAAAACACATCCTGCTTGTTTTTGATTTTCTCCTTCTCGGCTTCGCGGCGTTTATCACGCAGGGATTTGTACTCTTCGGAACTGTACAAATTAAACACCGGACCTACAGGAGGATTTTTAGCCGTAAAAAAGGACTCGCCCTGGAAGGCTTTTCCCCTGTGCCCGTATGGTCGCGATTCAATGTAGAGCAAGCCATCCTTCACCGGGAAAATGGTGTTGCGTGTGAAATCCTCTTCTTTCATGTTCTGTAACATCGAATAATCGTCGAGCACATAAATGCCTCTTCCGAAAGTAGCCAGGACCAGGTCGTTCTCGTCTTTTTGAATGGCAATGTCGCGCACCGAAATACTGGAGGGCATACCGTTAGTGAACTTCACCCAATTGCCTCCTCCGTCGGGGCTGAAATAAAAACCAAATTCGGTACCGCAAAACAGCAGGGCTGGATTTTTATGGTCTTCGGCTATGCAATACACCGAGCCTCTTTCGGGCAAATTAGCGGCAATGCTAGTCCATGTTTTGCCCTTGTCGCTGCTTTTCAGCAGATAGGGTTTAAAATCGCCCTGGCGCAAATTGTTGAAGGCCGCGTACACAACATTTTCCTTGTGCTGCGAGGCCACAAGGTATTGTACAAAGGTACCAAGCACTATGCTTCTGTTGTTCAGTTCAGGCACTCCAGGAAATTTATCGTAGCGCGTCCAGGTTTGGCCGCCGTTCTCACTCACCTGGATCAAACCATCGTCGGTGCCGGCGTAAAGCAGTTTCTCGTTCAGCGGCGATTCACACAAAGACACGATGTTGCCGAAAATGGAGGTGGATTGGTTTTTGGCTACGGCGTCAACGCTCCACACCTTGTCCATCACGGCCAGTTTGTTTCGGTCTATGCCCCGGCTCAGGTCAGGGCTGATCACAGTCCAGGAATCACCCCGGTCATCGCTGCGGTAAATTTTCTGGCTTGCAAAATAGAGGCGTTTGTTATCGAAGGCGCTGATGATGAGGGGTGAGTCCCAGTTCCAGCGGTTGGCTGCTTCGCCTTGTTTTTCCATGGGTTTGAGCGAAACCTGTTCGCCGTTTTTCCGGTCGAAACGGATCAGGCCACCGTACTGCCACTGACTGTAAACGATATTGGGGTCCTTTGGATCGACCCGGCTCTGGAATCCGTCGCCGCCCACGGTTACAAACCAGTCGGCGTTGGTGATGCCGCTGGCGCTGATGGTGCGGGCTGGTCCGCCCAGGGTATTGTTGTCCTGGGTTCCGCCGTACACATAATAAAAGGGTTTGCTGTTATCGGCACAAACCCTGTAAAACTGGGTAATGGGCAGGTTGGCTTTGAACTGCCAGGTTTTGGCCCCGTCGAAACTTTCGTACAAACCTCCGTCGCAACCCATGAGCATGTGTTTGGCATCGTTTGGAAAAATGTAGAACGCATGGTTGTCTACGTGTTTGCTTTTTTCGCCCAGTGCCCTGAAGGTTTTTCCCCCGTTCTCCGAAATCATGGTATTGAAGTCAAGCGAATACACCGTGTTTTCGTTGAAGGGGTCGGCCACCAGTTCCTGGTAATAATTGCCGGCTGTGGCCCAGTCGCCCTGTTTGGTCCAGCTTGCGCCCCTGTCCTCGCTGCGATACACGCCTTTGCCTTCGGTGGCTTCCACAATGGCATAAAGCACATCAGGATTAACCGGTGATATGGCCAGACCAATGCGTCCCATGTCGTTAGTCGGCAATCCCGTGCTGAGTTTATTCCAGGTGGTTCCGGCATCGGTACTTTTATAGACTGCGCTTTCTGGTCCACCGCTGATGTAAGTCCACTCGTGGCGGCGGCGCTGGTGCGCGCAGGCATAGAGCACAGAGGAGTTGCGTGGATCCATGTGCACTTCGTTGAAACCTGTGTTCTCACTTACAAACAAGACCTGTTTCCAGGTTTTGCCTCCATCAGAGCTTTTGTATATGCCTCTCTCGCCTCCGGGACTCCAGAGCGGACCATAAGCAGCCACATAAACGATATCGGAATTGTTCGGATCGATCACAATTTTACCAATGTGCTCCGATTTGCCGAGACCCATGTTTTTAAAACTCTTGCCTCCGTCTTCGCTTTTGTACACGCCGTCGCCGTAGGCCACGCTGCGCTGGTTGTTGTTTTCGCCGCTGCCTACCCAAATTACATTGGGATTGGAGGGGTCAATGCTGATGCATCCTATGGAATAAGCCCCGGCCTTATCGAATACCGGTTCGAAGGTGACGCCGGCATTCTGGGTTTTGAATACCCCGCCTGAAGCCGCGGCAATGTACCAGGTGGAGGGGTTTTTGGGATGCACCGCAATATCGCTCACCCGGCCTGATGTGACAGCCGGACCCAGGTTTCGGAAGCTGAGTGCAGAATAGGTATCGGGGTTCAGGAAGGGTTTTACCTTCTTTTCCGCCGGAGCTGTTTCGTTTTTTGTTTCGGATTTTTGTTTGCTCTGGGCGTTTAAGCCGGCAACACAAAATTGAAGAAGAATGGCAAGGTGTAATGCTTTTTTCATGAAGCGTAATTTTATACAAATCTAAGTTTCCGGAGCAGAGTAGCGTGGTGTTTCATACAAAACCTGGATTTTATACTATTGAGGCCCAGGTGAATCAAAATATCATGGACCGCTTGTCTAATTTATTCCATTCGGAGCATGAAAAGCGGCTGTTCCAGGTGCAATTGCACTTGTGCATGCAGGATCCATTCTGCAGGACTTGGCAGGTTCTTCATGAAATGATCCGGGCTGGTATTCGCTTTTCAAACAATCCTGTGCCGGTGAAGCAAACAGACAGAAGGCCATAATGCTGAGAATTGAACACAGACTTGTGTTCAGATCCATTATTTTAACTACTTGTTTTTCTTGTATTTACACAATATTTTTGATTATATTATCAGTTTATAGACTTATTATATACTTGTATTTATCAATTTATATACTTATATTTACATAACATTTATCATAGTATATACTTATGAAAAACACGAAACAAAAACTCTTGATAGAGCAGATGGACAAGAAACTGAAAGCTTTTAGGTCTTTGGAAGGCAGCACAGTTCCTAAGAAAGGTTGGATTAATTCGGTGCGAATAAGTCTGAATATGTCATTGCGTCAATTAGCCCAACGAATGAACATCAGCGCGCAAAGCGTAAATGGCTTAGAGCAGAGAGAAGCGAATGGTTCAATTACCCTAAATACATTAAGGGATGCGGCGAACGCGATGGATTTGAAATTGGTTTATGGATTAGTACCAAAGGCGGAAACGCTGGAAAAGCTGATTGAAAAAAGAGCGCAGGAACTTGCATTTGAAATCGTTTCAAGAACCTCCAATTCAATGCGGCTTGAGGACCAGGAGAACTCCAGAAAAAGGATCGAAAAATCAATACGAAATAAAACAGAAGAACTCATGGATAAGATGCCGAAGTACTTATGGGATTAACGATTCAGTATGCAGAAGGTCAAACACCATTAAGCGAGGAAGAAAAAGACGGCTTGCTGATTCATTCGGTCACCACGCATGGCGAACTGAATGAGTTTGAACAGATGAATATAGAAAAAGCCGTAGAATGGACCTTATCGAAGACGTTCAGGCCTGAGTACATTTTATCGGAAGATTTTGTACGAAAACTTCACAGGCGAATGTTTGATGAGGTTTGGTCATGGGCCGGGGAATTTCGTTTGTCTGAAAAGAATTTAGGAATACCTGCCCGTTTGATAGGAACCACTTTAAGGCAGTTGAACGATGACTGTCTGTTTTGGGTGAAGAACAAAATTTATAGTGCAGATGAAATTGCGATCAGGTATAAACACAGAATTGTGAGCATACACTGTTTCTCAAATGGAAACGGTAGGCACTCCAGGTTAATAGCGGATGTTATACACAAGCATATTTTCAATTTGAATTTTTTTAATTGGAGCGATCATTCAAACCTTGAACAAGCGGGCGAACAAAGAACACGGTATTTGCAGGCCATACGGGAAGCAGACAGGGAAAACATTCAGGCCTTAATTGAATTCGCAAAAAGCTGATCTCCGGCCGATGCATTCCTGCCTGCGCCGCTCCTGTAATTACCATGATGAGCAGAACGGCCAGTCTGGCAGGTATCCAGAATTTTTGATTAATCCAAAGGTTTAGATTAATATAGTTCTAATATTATTTTTAGGCTTGTCTAAATTTATTTTTAGATGAATAAATATTTTGTACATTTGCCCCATGGAAATTTCTGTCACAGAAGAAAATTACCTGAAGGCCATTTACAGCCTGAGTACGGGCGGGTTTGATGTGAGCACCACGGCTCTTTCAGAAAAACTGAACAACAGCGCGGCTTCGGTGAGCGATATGCTGAAAAAGCTTTCTGCCAAAAAGCTTCTCCATTACCAAAAATACAAGGCGGTGAGCCTGAGTAAACTCGGCGAAAAAACCGCCAAAGCCATCGTGCGCAAACACCGGCTCTGGGAAGTTTTCCTGCTCGAAACCCTGAAGTTTGGCTGGGATGAAGTGCACGAGATTGCCGAGCAGCTCGAACACATCCGCAGCGAGGAACTCATTCGCAGACTTGATATCTTCCTGGGTAAACCCCGCTTCGATCCGCACGGTGATCCCATACCGGACCACAGCGGCAGTTTGCCTGCTACCAGGGCAAGAAGTCTGTTCGAGTACGCTAAAAATGGCTCTTATGTGTTTGTTGGCGTAAATGACCACAGTCCGGATTTTTTGCGTCACCTGAGTACTCTGGGTTTAAAGCCAGGTGAACGTTTCAGGGCTGAAGAACACAACGCTTACGACGGTTCTTTTAAAGTACGCATTGGCCGGAACACAAGGCATTTTCTGTCTCAAAAGGTTGCATCAAACATTTTAGTTAAATCAGGCACATGAACAAGTCGTTGGAAGAAGTAAACGCCAGTGTAAACACCGAACGAAGCAGTACCTTTCGCCGGGTTTTGGCTTTCCTGGGTCCCGCCTACATGATCAGCGTGGGGTATATGGATCCGGGCAACTGGGCCACCGACATCGCAGGGGGCAGCAAATTCGGATACAGCCTCATCTGGGTGCTGGTGATGAGCAACCTCATTGCTTTGCTCCTACAGAGCCACTCCGCCAGACTTGGTCTTGTTGGGCGCCGTGACCTGGCACAGGCTTCACGTGAACACTATCCCAAAGCCGTTAATTTTTTTCTATACCTGCTGGCTGAGGTGGCCATCGCGGCCTGCGACCTGGCTGAAGTGCTAGGCATGGCCATTGGCCTTCACCTGCTTTTTCCATCCATAAGCATATTCATGGGCGTGTGTTTCACCGTGTTCGACAGTTTTGTGCTTCTGTTCCTGCTCAACCAGGGCATACGCAAGCTCGAGGCTTTTATCATTACCCTGGTTCTGCTCATCGGATTTTCATTTCTGGCGGAACTGCTCATTGCCCAGCCTTCGGTTGCTGACATTGCTTCGGGACTCATGCCTTCCCTGCAGAATGATGAGGCACTTTACATCGCCATTGGCATCATTGGCGCTACGGTGATGCCGCACAATCTTTACCTGCACAGTTCTCTTGTACAAACCCGCGCCTTTAAGCGCAAGGAACACGACATCCGAAAAGCCATACGCTACAACACCATCGACAGCGCCGTGGCCCTGAATCTGGCTCTCTTTGTGAACGCGGCCATTCTTATTCTCGCCGCTGCGGCCTTTTTCAAGAACAACCAGAACGAGGTCACTGACATACAGGATGCCCATGCCCTGCTCAGTCCCATGCTTGGGAGCACTTTGGCACCTTTGATCTTTGCCGTGGCTTTGATTGCAGCAGGCCAGAGCTCCACCATTACCGGCACCCTGGCCGGACAAGTGGTGATGGAGGGTTACCTCAACCTGCGCCTGCGGCCCTGGATACGACGCCTGCTTACACGACTCATTGCGATTGTACCTGCCCTCATAGCAATTGCGGTGATGGGCGATTCCGCAACCGGCAAGCTGCTCATCTTCTCACAGGTTGTGCTCAGTCTTCAGCTTGGCTTCGCCATCATTCCATTGATACATTTTGTGAGTGATAAAAAGATCATGGGTGAGTTCAGTATTCCCGTCTGGCAAAAAATACTCTCCTGGACAGCGGCCCTGCTTATCATAGGCCTCAACATAAAAATGGTGTACGCCGAGATCAGCGATCTTGTGATCAATGGTTCGCACCCGCTCCTGGTGAGTTTCACCATCGTGCCATTCTGCATATTTTGTTTTCTGATGTTGTTTTACATCCTTTTACAACCAGCGTTGTTCAAACTGAAAAGACGGAATGAAAAGGGCATGCACGAAGGATTCAAACCCCTCGTGCTCATAGAACCGCATCACGCCAAACGCATAGCTGTTACCGTGGATTTTGGCAACAGTGACAACAAGGCCATCAACAAAGCCATTCAACTGGCTGGAAACGGTGTTACACTTGTGCTCATTCACATCCTGGAAAGCACCAATGCCGTGGTGTACGGAAAAGACGCCTTTGACCTGGAAAGTGAGGAAGACGCGCAAAAACTGCTGGTCTATCAGACCATTCTTCAAAGTTCAGGAATCAAAACCGAAATTGAATTGGGATTCGGAGATCCCAAAAGGGCCATACCCGAGCTTCTGAAAAACCTGAACTGCGACACACTGGTGATGGGTACACATGGTCACCGGACCATTAAGGACCTTGTGCTGGGATCTACCATTGACAGCATCCGGCATGAGATCAAGGTTCCGATCATGCTGGTATAGGCTTTACTGAGCTCACCAGTTCAATGAGCCTGGCGGCATTGTGCGCATTGTTGAAAGCGGCAAGTGTTTGTTTTCGCTGTTCAAGGTGTTGTGCATCATACACCAGGTTAAACAATTCCTGAATTCGCGCCATAAATTCCTCAGGCCTTGAAGCGAGTTTTAAGCCCGTATCCGCTTGCAGACCTGTGCCTTCTAACATGGCAGGATTGCAAAGCAGGAAACGCCCTCTGTGTAGCACGTTCAGCAATTTCAGTTTGAGACCTGTACCCTGCGAGGTATATAGCACATGCAGCCTGGCCCCTGTAATGAGGGCATCCATTTCTGTTTCATCCGGATTTTCGATCAGACTGATGTGTGCATGTGCCCTGATCAGGCGTTTTAATTCGCCGGGTGGATTCATGCCCGCCACAATCACCTTGTATCGTATCCCGCCAAACACCTTGCTGATCAGCCATTCTGCCGCCTCATAGTTTTCAGAAATACTCAGGTTACCATGGAAAAGAATATAATCCCCCGCCGGCTGGCTGATGTCGAGAAAAAGGCCAGGATGAAAACTGGGCAGATATTCTGAGTGAACTGCAGGGTATGTTCTGTGGAAATAATCCCGGTCGCTGCGGTTCACGGCCAGAATAAGACTGGCCTGTCTTATCGTACGCTCGAACCGTTTAAGTTTAAAGGCCTCAATGTGTAAATACAGTTTTCGCCACACATTGCGTTCAGATTCGGCAAGGCCCCGGTAATAGGCGTGTTCTATATTGCTGTGCCTGTAAATGAGCGCACGATTCCTGAATGCCGGGTCGTTCATAAGGTAACAGGTGTGCAGCACTTCAAACAAAACGGGCCATTTATCACCCAGAAGTCTTGATCGAAGCTCTTCTGATTGCCTTGAACGTACTGTGTAAGGGAGCCAGGAAAAATTTGAAAGCAATCCGGTTTTACGTTTGTAATAATATACCTTGCTGCAATACCGCCCAAGCTCTTCGGAAGGTTCTCGTCCGTAAGTGAAACAGTGCAAATGAATGTTCACCCCGGCTTCACTCAGCCATTTGATTTTGTAAAACACATCCATCACACCCCCGTAATTGGGTGGATACGGCACATCAAAAGAAACAATATGCAGATTCAGGCTCAGACATTCAAAGATGAAACTATTTACTCAAAATAAAAACCGTTGGCGTTGATACCGGCTTTGAATTCGGTTTTCTTCTCACCTCTGGCGTTATACACCAGAATTTGTGACCTCTGGATATAGTCGAGCGCATCGGATAAATAAATATCGGATGTTTTGGGATCAATGCCCATGCCATAAAAACTTCTGCCGGCCGCGGGGATAAAGGCCAATTGTGGCAAGCTGGCGTCGTTGACAGACATGCGGTAAATATCCTTATCCGTAAAATACAAAGTGTCTTTTTTGCCGTTGATGCAAAGTTTAAAAGGATTGCGGCTGCTACTGAAAGGCAGTACCAGTTCAAGGGAATGATCTGCCGGGTTGATGCGACTCAGTTTTGGCGGCCCGGAAACAGGATCTCCTGAACTCATCACCCAGACCTTGCCATTCTTGTCCATGCACATGCCAGAAGCATTTTTACCGACCATTATGCTGTCTTTTAACTGGTCCATCAGGGCATCGATCACATACAGGTAATTTCTGAAAGGATTGTAAACAAACACCTCGTTTTTGCAGAGCAGCATTTCCTCAGTCCAGCCCGGACAAGTAAAGGTTGTGCTTTGCGCGGCGTTCGGCAGATCGATCACATGCATGTAACCTGATTTGTAATCGCTCAGGTAAGCTTTATTCTCAGCCACTTTCAAGAGGTAACGCGGGGAGATGAGCCCCGGGATCTGGGCCAGTTTTTTGAATTCGTGGTCGCAAACCACCAGGCGGCCCGAATTGTTCACCACAATATAATACCGGTCGCCGATCTTGCTCATGCTCTGGGCTACATCACCGAGTGACTGGTTGTTCTGTTGCCTGAACAGGTCTTCGGTAAGTGCGCCGGTTTTTTTGTTGTAGAGTGTAATGGAGGCATTGCCCGAAGTATAATTACCCTCGTTGATCACAAATACAGAATTGCTGCTGTCGGCCAGGGGTTCTTCTATGGGTACAGGAGCAGGATCGGACTTGTCCTTTTCGCATGCCGTGAAAAGTGAAAAGACAAAACAAATACTTATGGCCCAAATCACACGCATAGCTTAGTTCTTGATGATCTTCCTGAATGTTTTAAATCCCGAACCTTCCAGTTCAAGTTCGTAATAACCTGGTTCCAGCGCGCTCAGATCGATCTCGCTGAGGTTCTGGTGTACAGGCTTGCTTTCCAGAACAAATTTACCCCTTATATCGTAAAGCCTGACATTCAGCAAGGTCTCCCGGGGGTATTCTATGAACAATCTGTCCTGGGCAGGGTTCGGATAAATATTTAATTCCGCCTCGGGGAACCCAGCCTGCAAGCCCTGGATCAGACCCCGTGTGGTAATATTGTCCAGCGCGAAGAACAAGGGTGTGTTGATCCCAAATGCTCCGACATCACTCGAATGCATGATGAAAACAAGGCTATCGATCTCACCTAAGACAGAGGTATTCACCCATTGCCAGGTATCCACCACATAATCGAGGTTGTTGTTGGTAAAACGATAATCAGCCAGATAAAATTCCACACTGTCGGGCTTCATGCTGCCGTTCTTAAAACCTTTGATGCTCAGTTTGAAATAATCGGGATAAGACCCCTGCGTTATGCTGTTCCCGCTTCCTGTTCCGGTGGTATCGCCAAATTTTCTGGAGAAGCTGCTCCCGTTTCTAATGGCCTTGTAAGCGAATGTGGTATTGGTAATGTAAAATCCTTCAAGCGTATTCTGTATGGAGGCCAGGCAAATGCTGCCGCGGTCCTGACCCACTACATAGGTGGCGGAATTGTTGTAGCCTTTCAAGGGTTTTACACCGTAAAGATTCGTGAAGCCGGCCGTGCTTGAATCGTATTTATTGGTGTAACTGAAACCTCCTGTCCAGAACCATGTGGTAAATTTACTGCACTGGTGGCGAAAGGTGGCATTTTGTACTGAAAACGACACACTGTTGGTGTCGAAATAATAGGAATTCGGGCTGAGGCTGAAGGTTTCGAAATCCGACACGATCAGCTGAGCCTGAGCGGCGAATCCTGAAACAAACAGCAAAATGGAAAGTTTGAATTTTTTCATGGATGATAGATTTTGGGATCAGAAGGTTTACTGGATTTATTCATGAGGCAGAGGCCAATTTCATAATTGCGCAGAGGCATGGGATGTCCGGCCATCACACTGTAATTGGTATTGAACAGGTTGTTGCAGGCCAGGAAGGTAATCAGTTGATACGATTTTTGTTCGAAGCCATAACTCAGTTTAAGCGATGAGAGCTGATACGGATCTAGCCACTGGCTGTTGTCACTGCTGGTGTATCGTGAGCTTGTGTACTGGTGAAAAAAATTCAGGCTTATACTTTCATAATATATATATGCAGATGCATTCATCAGGTAAACGGGTGTGTAAATAAGCTGCTTGCCCAGTGCATTGCTGTTCGGTAAATCATCAGACACCACCGTGGAAAGCACATAAGACCCATGTGCCGCAACTTTCCAGCCCCAATCCGGGTTGTTTGCTGAAAGGCTAAGATCCCCTTCGGAACCCCGGCTCCATACCTCCTGAATGTTTTGTGCCTTTGAATAGATTGCACCGGACGGCAACCAAAGCACCCAGTCCTTCACTTTACGGGAATACGATGACACCGAAATATTCAAAGAAAGATCATTCACTTTTGTTTTGTAATCCAGTCCCGTTTCATAGCTGTAACCCTGCTCTGGTTTCAGTGCAGGATTTCCGCCGGGTTGCCAGTACAATTCATTCAGTGTTGGCTGCCTGTAGATCTTAGCTATGTTCATGCGAAAGGTGATGTCCTTCAGAAGCGTGTATTGGGCAAAGATGTTTCCGGTAAACGGCAATTGCCCGGCTGAGAAATACTCGGCCCTAAGATTCAGGCCGGTTTTTAATGTCTGCCGAAAAAAAGCCGATTGCTGCCCTGCAAGCAAGGAAACACGCTGTGTTTGCTGGAGGCCCTGATAGCTGTCGCTTGTTCCATTGCATATTGTGCTGTTGAATCCGAAACTCATACGATGTTGAGGATGGTATTGAAATGTATTCTCATCTTCCAGAATAAAGGTGTTGGCCCTGCTTTTGCTGAAGAGGCCCTGCAAACTGTCGGTGTAATTCAGTTTTTCGCTGAATACAGCCGAACGCAAGCCTGACCTGAACCGTTTTCCATTGTAATTCCATGAGGCGTTAAAACGCAGGGCCTGATCGGCCTGCCAGGTTTTGCTGATCTGGCTTTGGTCAGCCGGCGGTAAACGGCGGAGGTTGGAATTGAGCCATGCATTAACAGAAAGTTCTTGCCTGGGGTTTAGCTTCAGCCTGAATTCCTGCAAGAGTCCCATGAACTGATAGGCGGCTGATTGCTGCGTAAGCACTGCTCCGGTGTCGTTTTTGTAGAGGTAGCGGTTCTTTGAACCAATACCGTAAAGTTTGGTGCTTAAAATCCAGTTCTTTTTACTGTACTCTGCCGAAAGCGCGGCGTTAAGTCCTGCAAGGCTGTTGGCAGAGAACTGAAGCTGTGAGCTGGTGCCCTGTCCGTAGCGTGAAGCGTTGCCGAGGGCAATACTTCCTGCAACGGCTCCGCTGCCCCAGAGGGCCGAGGAAGCGCCATACTCTACCTTCACTTTATCGAAGAGCAATACCGGAAGTGTGCTCAGATCGCTTTGCCCCAACATGGGGTTTTGAATGTTAAAACCGTTCCAGAGCAAAGCGCTGTGGTAGGCGCTGCCTCCTCTCAGGGCACTGCTGGCCAGCGCGCCGGGACCATAGGATTTGATGAAAAGTCCGCTGTTTTCAGAAAGCAATTCACCCAGGTTTTTGAAGCGGTACATGCTCAGCAGGGCAGAATCCATGACCTGTTCTTTTTTACCAAGGGCTGAGAACGCTTCCTTGTTGCTGAGAATATCAACGGCCTTCAGGGCCACTGTATCTTGTGACCAGACGGGTAAGCAAAGTCCGGAAAGGACCACGCTAAACCAGGTGGCTGACACCATGCCTTTATGCCTGTAAATGCTCAATTCTTAAGATGTTTACGGCTCCATCCCCCGGAAGCCTCAACCCTGTTGCATTGGCAGGTCTTCTGACTCGTTCTTCAGCCTGCGCCTTCCCGGGTTTTGCGGCCCAGTGGCATGCGATTGCAGGTGTTGATCAAGAACTCACAGCAGCGGGAACTGTTGGCGAATTGCACGCCATTCCCTTTTACTCTTTTGTTCCAAAAAGAACCAATTGCAGGCGCAAGTTAGGAATTTGTTTCAGAACCTTAGGACTGACTTGTACACGATGCTTAATATCCTTCAGACCTCAACTTGTACTTTAAACATTTACACAAGTTTTAATGCATGCCATCGATTTGCTTATTCGCCTTATCTTAGCCCTTGTATGCCCATGGTTGCTCTACAAGATCAGATCAATTATCTGGAACAATTTGTGAACTCAGCCCGCCGCAAGCGCCTGCAGGATGTGCTGAACCAGCGTACAGGCCATATGCGCGTGGTGCTCGAAAACCTTTACCAGGCACACAACGCCAGCGCCGTTTTGCGCAGCTGCGATTGCTTTGGTATACAGCATGTACATTTTATCGAAAACCGGAACAGCTTAAGGATCAGTGATGAGGTGGCTTTGGGCAGCAGCAACTGGCTAAGCCTTCACCGGCATAACGAAGCCGAACACAACAGCCGGGTTTGCCTGAAAGCGCTAAAAGACCAGGGGTTTCGTGTGGTGGTTACCTCTCCCCACCACAATGGCACGGCGCTGCATGATTTTTCGGTTGAACAACCCTTTGCCCTAGTATTTGGCACTGAACTGGAGGGCGCTTCTGAGGAGGCCTTGCAGGCTGCGGATGAGCTTCTGCGCATTCCCATGTACGGTTTCACGGAAAGCTTCAACATCAGTGTAAGTGCGGCCATTTGCATGTACGAACTAAGCAACAGGATCAGAAGACAGGTCAACGACTATCAGCTTGGACAAGATGAAAAAAACGAATTGTATCTCAACTGGCTTTGCCAGAGCACAGCCAAAGGCGAACTGATTCTGCAGGATTTTTTAAGACGCCATGAATAACGCCGAAGACAAGGCATCGGCTCTGAGCATGCCTTGTTCATTCAAACGGTACACGGGGTTCTCGCGTTCAAGAAATTCACTGTATTTGGCGGCTTGCTTTTCAAAGTACAATGCAAATTCAAGTCCAAAGCGCTTTTCAAGTTCCATCATATCGCAGCCCCGGGCCGTTCTGAGTCTTGTCATCACGAATTCGTTGTAAAGTTCAACGGCACTCAGGTCTTCTTTTTCAAAATGCTGCATTCCGCGCTCAAGGGCGTTCATGTAACGGGCATTGGAGGCAAAATTCCATTGCCTGCTTTGCCCATTGTAAGAGTGGGCTGAAGGGCCAATACCGAGGTAATTTTTCTGTTCCCAGTACGCCGAATTGTGTCTGGCTTCATAACCAGGCAGGGCAAAATTGGAGATTTCGTAATGCCTGTAGCCCGCCTGCATGAGTTTTTTGCGCAGAAGCAGAAATTGCTGAAGAGAAAGTTCATCTTCCGGAGCGGGTTCAAGCCCCCTGCGGTGTTTAACACCCAGTTCACTGCGTTCTTCTATGGTGAGGTTGTAAGCCGAAATATGCTGCACTTGAAGCGACAGAGCCTGATCCAGACTTTTTTCCCATGACATCAGATCCTGGTGGCGGCTGCCGTAGATGAGGTCGATGCTCAGATTTTCGAAACCCGCATCCTGGGCCATTTTTACCGCGCTCAGGGATTGCTCTGCCCCGTGCGACCTGTTCATCCAGGTCAGTTCCCTGTCATCAAAACTCTGCAAACCAATACTGAGTCGGTTTATTCCAAATTCGCGCCAGGCTTTCAGTTTGGTGTATTCCAGGTCATCGGGATTGGCTTCCAGGGTGATTTCAGCCTCCTTTGTCCAGTTAAAATGCTTCGAAGCTTCACGCAGCAACACGCCCAATTCCGCCTCTTCCAGCAAACTGGGTGTGCCCCCACCGAAATACAGACTGTTCAGGGTCTCAGCGGGGAGGTAATTTTTTCTCAGTTCCACTTCCTTCGACATTAGTGTGATCAGCCTGTTTTTTTCAGCCAGATTGGTGCTGAAATGAAAATTGCAATACGTGCAGGCTTTCCTGCAAAAGGGAATATGAAAGTAGAGGCCTGCCATGGGCTATTGAGCAGATATAATCCGGTTTCGCTTAAGCTTGCAAAATTACTTTCAAAAACACATGCAGAGTCAAGAAAAACAAGGATTTTACCCGATTTTAAGCGGAAAAACTATTTTCTTTTGTTTTTGTAAATATTTCTTATTTTAGCAGCCATCTAATCCCTATGCAGAGTATGAAAAACATGATCAAGTACCTTTTTTCAGCGGCCGCTTTTCTGATCCTTTCTTTTTCCGGTTTTTCCCAAAAAGCCCTTCAGAAAGCTGACGCTGCTTTCGCTCAACACCAGTATTTCCAGGCCATCACCTATTACAAACAGGTGTATGCGGATGCACCGAACGATAAAAAACCTCTGATTTTATACCGTTCGGGTTATGCCAGCCAGGAGATCAACGACCTTAAAGGTGCTGAAGCATACTACCAGAAGGCGATTCAGGCCAATTACGACGACCCGATCGTGTATCTGAAACTGGCCGACGTGCTGAAAATGCAAAAACGTTACGATGATGCCATAGTGGAGTACAAAAATTACAAAACCAAAGGTGGCAATGCCAAAAAAGCCGACCTCGGCGTGAAATCCTGTGAGCTCAGCCAGCAATGGATGGACAACCCGCTTCGCTACAAGATCGATAACATGGCACAGATCAACTCCAAGGAAAGGGATTACTCTCCTTCATTCAGCGATAAAAAATACCAAACCCTTGTGTTTACCTCCAACCGTCCGGGCAGTCTTGGCGAACAAGACGTGACCACAGGAAAATTCAAATCCGACATTTACGAAACCAAAGTCGACAAAAACGGCAAGTGGTCTACGCCTGTTCTGCTTCCACCTTCAGTGTGTACCGAAGTGAACGAAGGCCAGGCCTGGGTGAGCAAAAAAGGCGATATGATCTTCTTTACCCGTTGCCCCGAAGAAAAAAACAAACAAAACAAATGCGCGGTTTTCATGGCCCGTAAACAAGGTTCTACCTGGGGGCCCGCCTCTCCGCTTCCTTTCACCATTGACAGCATTCACTTTGCACACCCCTGCCTTACGGCCGATGCCAAGACCCTCTATTTTGTAAGCCGTATGTCAGGCGGTTATGGCGGAATAGACATCTGGTATTGTACTTTCGATCCCAAGAACAACAGCTGGGGTCAACCCAAAAACGCGGGCCCGGCCATAAACACCGAAGGCGATGAAATGTTCCCAACCGTTTCCGACGACGGAAAACGCCTGTACTTCTCATCAAACTATCATCCGGGCATGGGTGGTTTGGATATTTTTATGGCAGAAGCCGGTGCCGATGGCAAGTTCACCAAACCGGTTGAAAACATGAAATCCCCTATTAACTCATCATATGACGACTTCGGTATCATTTTCGAAGGCAAGAAAAACAGAGGTTACTTCACCAGTAACCGCGAAGGTGGCAAGGGCGATGACGACATTTGGTCCTTCTCACTTCCTCCTCTGAATTTCCAGGGCAAAGGCTTTGTGTTCAGCGAAGGTGACCAAAACACAGGTAAGGGCCGTAACGAACCTGTAGAAGGTGTAAAAGTGAAAGTGATTGGCAGCAATGGCGACATCAGCGAGGTCACCACAGGCAAAGATGGCAGCTACACCTTTAAACTGAAAGAGAAAACCACATACACCGTATCCACTGAAACCAGCAAAAATTCCAAATCGGCCTCTTTCAGCAAGGACGGTTACCTGTCAAACAAAGATCAGCGTGTGATCACCACCGTTGGTTTGGATAAGTCACAGGATTTTGTGGCCGACTTCTTTGTAAAACCGGTGATTCCGAATCTGAGGATGCCTGAGATCCTTTACGATCTGGGTAGCGCTGAACTGCTTCCGCAATCTAAAGACTCTATGATCTACCTTTACAACATACTGAAAGACAATCCTGGCATTGTGGTAGAACTGAATTCACACACCGATAGCCGTGGTAAACTCGATGAGAATATGAAACTGTCGCAGGCCCGTGCTCAATCTTGTGTGGATTTCCTCGTGAAGGAAAAAGGCATCGCGCCAGCTCGCCTGGTGGCCAAAGGTTTTGGCCCAACCCAATTACTGGTGTCTGATGCGACCATCAAAGCTGCTAAAACCAAGGAAGAACAGGAAGCATTGCATCAGAAGAACAGGCGGACCACCTTCAAGGTGTTAAGTTTCGATTACGTGGATCCAAACGCTCCAAAAGTTCAGCCTAAACCAAAACCCAAATCGGAAGACGAGGAAGAAGACGAATAAGATTCGTTTCATAAGAATTCAAAACAAAAGACCGTCAACCTGGCGGTCTTTTTTATTTTAGTACTGGTCATGAGCAATTTTACAGTGTACAGATCAGGAGCCGGCAGCGGCAAAACCTTCACCCTGGTGAAGGCATATTTGCGGCTATGTCTGCAGGATCATGTTAGCCTGCAATACCAGTTCAGGCGCATCCTGGCCATGACCTTTACCAACAAAGCCGCAGCAGAAATGAAGTCCAGGGTGCTGCAGGGGCTTGATCAACTGCGTCATTCTAAAAACAAAGATCTGTCAGATCTCCTATGCGCTGAAATAGGGATTTCAGAACCTGAACTGGCCAGCCGCGCCGCACAAGTACTCTCGGCCCTGCTTCACCATTACTCCGATTTTGCCATTGGCACCATCGATAGTTTTAGTCACCGTCTGGTAAAAACCTTCGCACACGATCTGCAACTGCCGGTAAACTTTAGTGTGGAAACAGATGAAAACGGGTTTAATGCGGAAGTGGTAGATGAACTCATCAGCAGAACCGGTGAGGACGAATACATCAGCAAACTGTTGAAAGAATACGTCCTGCTGAAAACAGAGGAGAACAAATCCTGGGACCCAGAGAACCTGATAACAGAGTTTTCCAAACTCCTTCTTCGCGAAAATTCAGGTAAATATACAGAGGTTTTGCTTTCATATTCAGAACAACAGCTGGAGGATGCGAACCGGAAAATCCGGGAAAGAATAAACCTTTTCTATGCGAGCACATCTGCCATAGCAGGCGTAGCCCTTGAAGAAATCAGGAAAGCAGGCGCCGGTGACGAGATATTTTATTATAAATCCAATGGCCCAAAAAATTTCTTTAATAAAATTCTGGATCGCAATATTGTGCCTGAAGACCTGACTAAAACCAGGTTACAGGACGCTATACACAAGGGCAAATGGTTTGGTAAAGACCTGCAGATAAGTCCTGCACTTGAACAGCTTGGTGCAGTCCTGAGTCAGAAAGGGCTGGAACTGGAAGACTACATCAATAAGCATTACACCTCGTTTATGTTGTGCAGGCTTGTGGAAAAACAAATTTATCCATTGCTCCTGCTGAAGAAGATCGCCGAGATCAGCCGGGAAAAAAAAGACCTCTCAAGACTGGTATTCATTTCTGAATTCAACAGGAAAATTGCCGAATTGGTGCAAAACGAACCGGCTCCTTTTATTTATGAAAGGCTGGGTGAGCGTTACAGGCATTTTTTGCTGGATGAATTTCAGGATACCAGCAGTTTGCAGTGGTTGAATCTTCTGCCCCTTATTGATAACTCGCTTTCAAACGGCTGGTACAATTTGTTGGTGGGCGACGGCAAGCAGAGCATTTACCGCTGGCGAAATGCCAATGTGCAGCAATTCAGCAACCTGCCCGCTGTTGAAGGTGCAGGTTCAAATCCGCTTCTGAGAGAAAAGGAACAAAACCTGAGAAGAAATTACAGTACCTACCTGCTCGGTAAAAACCGCAGAAGTTTGAAACAGGTGGTGGAATTCAACAACCGTTTCTTCACTTCGCTCAGCAAAAAAGTACTTGACAAGAAGCATCTGTCCATTTACGCCGACTGTGAACAAGAGGCGCTGGAAGCCTCCGGAGGCTATGTATCACTGAACACCTATCAGAAAGCCGATCACGATCAGGACACGTTTAATTTGAATCATGTTGAACAATACATTCTTAGAGCGCTGAAAGATGGATTTGCCTTGCGCGACATAGCGGTGCTTTGCAGAAGCAACAATCAATCAGACAAAGTGGTGCAGCATCTCGTGGAAAAACATATTCCCGTGATCTCCAACGATTCGCTTTTGCTCCGGTACAACCGGGAAGTAAATACTCTTCATTCCGCCCTTCTGTATATCACGAACCCGCTTGACAGGGTGAGCGCGGCCGTGGTGCTGCATGAATTGAGCCGGCAGGGACGAATACCAGCCGGAGAGATGCATAGGCTCCTGAGGTCACTTTCTTCCACAGGTAGTTTATTCAGGATACTCGAACAATTCGGAATCGATCTTCGTGAAAAAGAGTTGCCCCACATGGCCTTGCCCGATTTGTGTGTTCACCTGGCCCGAACACTGGGTCTCTATGCCGAAACCGGTATTCATCTTCGCTTCTTTCTTGACGAACTCAGCGGGTTTGTGCAAAAGGAAAACGCCAACCTGCCCGCCTTCCTGTTCTGGTGGGAACACCGGAAAGAAAAAGCTTCGCTTATTATTCCCCAGGACAGCATGGCGGTAAACGTGATGACCATGCATAGCAGCAAGGGCCTCGAATTTCCGGTGGTGATCATACCTTATTGCAGCTGGCCCATATACAGTAATAAAGACGAATGGATAAGCCTTGACCCTGCGCAATTGGGTTTGCCAGTGGCTGTGATCAGTCTGAATGAGCGGGCCGCGGAGGCGGGTTTCAAAACAGAAGTAGAAGAGGAACGTCAGGCTCAGACCCTGGAGAACATGAACCTGCTCTACGTGGCCTTCACGCGCGCTATGGAACGCCTGCACATCATTTGTAAAGCACCAGGCAACTTATCCAGCGAGGTAAACCATTGGATCGTGGAGCATTTCCCAGACCACACAAGACAGGAACAGAACGACTGCTTTGAATTCGGTGAACTTCAATCCAAAAAAACTCAGGACAAGAAATCCCAAACCGATCTTTACCCGCTTCAAAGTCTGCGTTTGGACCCTAGTCCAGCACGCCTGGCCCTTAAGCGCGCTATGCTTCACAACAGCCAGGAACAGGAGGATGCGCAACAAAAGGGCATTTTATTGCACTGGCTACTCTCTCAAATCAGAACAGAACAAGATGTAGCTATTGCCATTCAGGGCGGCATTGCCCAGGGCTATTTTACATCGGGAGAGTCTGAAGATCTTGCAGCCAGTCTTATAACACTGCTTTCACACGAGGCCATCAGGCCTTATTTTATGGAAGGTCTCCATATCAAAACCGAAGCGGAAATTCTGGGTCCGGGGGCGGAAATTCTCAGGCCCGACCGCATTGTTTTAAAAGAAAGGGAAACCATAGTGCTGGATTATAAAAGTGGTCGTGTAGATCTTAAAACACACAGCGCTCAGGTGCAAAAATACGCGGAAGCTCTGCAAAGCATGGGTTATCCAGCTGTACGGAAACTGCTTGTATACACGTCCGAGCTGAAGATTGTTGAGCTAAATTAAGTATCTTCGTAATCCCTGTAATGTCAATCTGATTTATGAGATTTCTGTTTCTGATCGCGGCAAGTATGAGTCTGCAACTGTATTCCCAAAGCAAGGCGGGTATTAACATTCAAAACATGGACCGTGGTATAAAACCCGGAGATGATTTTTATATGTATTGCAATGGTACATGGCAAAAGAATTTTCAACTGCCGGAAAGCGATGCCCGGTACGGCAGCTTTAATGAAATACACAACAACAATCTCAAAAGGATAAAGGTCATCTTGAACGAGATTGCCATTAACAACAGTGCGGCTGCGGGCAGCGACATGCAAAAAATAAGGGACTTCTACAACAGCGCCATGGATTCAGCCAAACTGGAAGAAGATCGCTGGAAACCCATTAAACCCATGATGGCAAAGATCGACAGCGTGAAAGATGCCCGGGGTCTTTTTCTGCTGAAGTCTGAATTGGATTACATGGGTGTGAACCTGTATTTTACGCCAACAGTGGCGCCTGACCTTAAGAACAGCAAGAAGAACAGACTTTATTTGCTACAGGGAGGTTACGGACTTGGTGACCGGGATTATTACCATCTTCCAAAACACGAGAAGATAAGGACAGAATACCTGATGTATCTAACAAACCTCTTTAGTCTGATTCGTTTCACGGAAGAAGAAGCCAGGATAGCCTCGGAGGAATTGATGAATTATGAGAAGAACATCTGCGTGGAAGCCTTCAGCAGGGTTGAGCTCAGAGACCCGGAGAAAAATTATAACCCCGTGAGCTTTAAACAACTTAAGCAACTTACCCCAAATATGGATTGGGAAGCCTATTTCAAATCCAAGAACATAGCAGCCCCTGACACCATTATCCTTGGCAAAACATCTTACATCAAACAACTTGATGTGTTATTGACCAAGGCGCCGCTCGCTTTGCTGAAACTTTATGCAAAAGCCCAGCTGGTGATGACGGCCGCTCCATTTCTTTCACAGCGTTTCCAGTTGGTTGATTTTAATTTCAGGGGTACGGTGCTGAGTGGCGCCAAACAGATTAAACCCCGTTGGGAAAGAGCATTTAACACCATCAACGCCAGCATGGGAGAATTGTTCTCCAAAGAATATGTGAAAAGACATTTTTCAGCTGAAGCCAAAGCAAATGTGAACAAACTGATCGATCATCTGGTGGTGGCTTATCGCGGCAGGATAGCAAGCCGCTCCTGGATGAGTCCGCAGGCCAAGGCCATGGCCAACAAAAAACTCGACCTGATGATCCGCAAGATCGCTTATCCTGATAAATGGAAAGATTACAAAGGCATGGAGATCGCGAATATCAGTTATTGGGATAATGTGTGCAGGGCACGATCATATGAACACCAGGACAATCTGGCTGACCTGAAGAAGCCGGTTGACCGGAAAAAATGGCAAATGACACCCGTTACGGTAAATGCCTATTATGATCCCAGCACTAACGAGATCACCTTCCCGGCCGCCATTTTGCAGCCGCCTTTTTACGATCCCAAAGCCGATGACGCCGCGAATTATGGCACAATGGGGTCTATAATTGGTCACGAATTAACCCACGGCTTTGATGACCAGGGTTCGAAGTTCGACGCCTATGGAAATCTGAAAACCTGGTGGCTTGAATCGGATCAGAAAAATTTTGAAGAACGCTCAAAGTTGATGGCAGAACAATTTAACCAGTTCACCATGCTCGACAGTCTCCATGTGAACGGAGAACTGACGCTGGGTGAAAACCTTGCGGATCTTGGCGGCCTTACCTTATCCTTTCTGGCTTATAAACGGTCACTGGCTGGTAAAGCATCTCCTGTTTTGGAAGGCCTGAGCGGAGAGCAGCGCTTTTTCATTGCCTGGACTCAGGGCTGGAAATCCAAGGTACGGGATGAGGAGATCCGGAGGCTGCTCACGCTTGATTACCACGCACCGGCTTACCTCAGGGCCTTCGCGCCCCTGCGGAACCTTGGTCCATTCTATGAGGCTTTTGGAATAAAAGCCGGGGATAAAATGTTTCTTGAAGAAAATAAACGCGTAGAAATCTGGTAAATGAAGTACGTGTTCTGCTTTATGCTTGTATGGCCCCTGCTCGGTACCGCGCAGATAGACCCTGTACTTGACGAGTGGAAAAAAGATCCTGATCTGGCTCACGCGTCTTTCGGATTTTCCCTTTTGAATGCAAAAACAGGATCGGTACTTGCAGAATATCAGTCGCAGCTGGCGCTTGTACCGGCCAGCACATTAAAATTGCTCAGCACCTACGCGGCCTTGAGCAAGCTGGGACAACACTACCGTTTCGAAACCAAGTTTTACACTACGGGCAAACTGGATCCTGCTACAGGTGTACTGGATGGTGACCTGATTATTGTGGGTTCAGGCGATCCCACCATACAATCTGAACATTTCGCCAAAGACAACTTACTCAGCACCGACAAATGGGCGAAACAGATCAAGGAAAAAGGCATTAAAGAAATCAGGGGCAAGGTAATTGCCGACGCTTCCTGCTTCGACAGACGGATTCCCGATGAATGGATCTGGGCTGATATCAGCAATTATTACGGCTCCATACCCTGCGGAATCAGTTTTTCCGACAATGCTTTTACACTGGATTTCAGTACGGGTGAGAACAACAGCAAGGCCAAACTGCAGGGCCTTTCACCAGCCTATGCAAGCACAAGCATCAGTGTAACAACCGATGTTGTGGCAAATGGAACAGAGGATAAAGCCATAGTGTATGGCGACCCCTTTTCATTCAGCAAAGAGGTGAGGGGTACCCTTCCGCCCAACAAAAAACATTTCGAAATTAAAGCCGCGCTGCCTGATCCGGCCTTGCTATGCGCCGAAGCCCTGTGCAAATCCCTTGTAGCCTTTGGTGTGAAATGCAGCCCTGCTCAGGCTGTTTCAGAATATGTATACAGGGAAAGCGGTGACGAAAGACAATTTCTGTTTTCTCACCTCTCGCCCTATCTTGATAACATTGTCACCATAACAAACCTCAAAAGCGTAAACCTGTTCAGCGAAACCATGGTAAAAGTTTTGGGTAAAGGCGACGGTCAGAAAGGCATTGAAGAAGTTCTGCACTATTGGGAAACCAGGGGAATGAACCTCTCGAGCCTCAGCATGAAGGACGGCAGTGGTCTTTCAAGGGCCAACACCCTTTGCGCTGAACTTTTGAGTAAAGTGCTGTGCAAGATCTATAATGACACCGAAAACTACAAGGTTTTCTCTGCTTCACTGCCTGTTGCCGGACGCAGCGGAAGCATGAGTAACATCGGAAAGGGAAAATTCATTGAAAATAACATGCGTGCCAAAACCGGATATATGGAACGTGTACGCGCGTACTCGGGCTACCTGAAAGGGCGATCGGGAAAAGACCTGGCCTTTACACTTATTGTGAACAATTACAGTTGTTCACCGAAAGATATGAAACTGAAAATCGAAAAATTCCTTTCAGCAATGGAGGCTTACTGAAAAAACATGAATTACCTGATACGCAACGCAAAACTGGTGAACGAAGATGAAATCTTCAGTTCAGATGTATTGATCAAAGACGGTCGCATTGAGCGCATAGACCGAAACATAGACAGCAAAGTGCAGCATACCGAGATCAACGCCGAAGGGCTCTACCTGTTTCCGGGTGTGATCGATGACCAGGTGCATTTCAGAGAACCCGGTTTAACGCACAAAGGCGAAATATATACCGAAGCGAAAGCCGCGGTGGCTGGTGGAGTAACCAGCTACATGGAACAGCCTAACACCCTGCCACCAGCCATAACGGTTGAAGAGCTTGAAAAGAAATACAGCAGGGCGGCCCAATGCTCGCTTGCCAACTATTCTTTTCTAATGGGTACAACCAATTCAAACCTTGCTGAACTTCAGAAGGTAGATTACAGCAGGGTGGCGGGTGTAAAAGTGTTTATGGGTTCTTCAACAGGAAATATGCTTGTTGACAATGTTCACAGTCTGGAACACGTGTTTTCTGAAGTAGATGCACTGATTGTGACGCATTGTGAAGACGACCCCATGATCAAGCTCAAACAAGCACAGGTCATTGCAGAGTATGGGGAAGACCTGCCAGCATATTTTCATCCTATTATCCGGAGCGAAGAAGCCTGTTACAAATCGTCTTCGTTCGCGGTGGGTCTGGCTAAAAAACACAATACCCGCTTACATGTTTTTCACATATCCACAGCCAGGGAGCTCAGCCTCTTTACCAATGCCATTCCACTGAAAGAAAAACGCATCACCTCCGAAGTGTGCATTCATCACCTCTGGTTTTCAGATGAAGATTACAAGAGCAAGGGCAATCTCATCAAGTGGAATCCCTCGGTTAAAACCATGTACGACCGGGATAAACTGTTTGAAGCCATGCTGAACGGCACACTTGATGTAGTGGCTACCGACCACGCCCCGCACACCCTTGAAGAGAAATCACAACCTTATCTGAAAGCCCCCAGCGGTGGACCATTGGTACAACACAGCCTGGTTGCCATGTTGGACTTTTACCACCAAAACAGGATCAGTTTACCCATGATTGCCAGAAAAATGTGCCACAATGTGGCTGACTTGTTCAGGATAAAAGACCGGGGTTACCTGCGGGAAGGTTATTTTGCCGACCTGGTTCTGGTGGATCTTAACCGGCCCTTTACAGTTGAACGCGCTAATCTTTTATACAAATGCGGCTGGAGTCCTTTTGAAGGTCATCGTTTCAAAAGCTCCGTTCTGAAGACCTTTGTAAACGGTAATCTGGTTTACAACGAAGGGATTTTCAGGGAAGAGCAGACAGGTCATCGCCTGCTGTTTGAAAATTAAATTATTTTACAGCCTGGTAAATGGCCGCTACACCCAAACTAAGGCTGCGGTAAGAGGCTTGTGTGAACCCGCACGTTTTAAGTACATTCACAAAATCCTGGTTATGCGGAAAGGCTTTCACGCTTTCGGTAAGATAGGAATAGGCCCTCCTGTCCTTTGAGAAAAAGCGACCTATAAAAGGAGTGATGTAACTGAAGTAAAAATTGTAGAGGCCTTTTACGAGCGGATTTACCGGATACGAAAATTCAAGCACAACCAGTTTGCCTCCGGGTTTCAGTACACGGTAAAGTTGCTGTAATCCAAGTGTGAGGTTCTGAAAATTCCGAACACCAAATCCAACCACAATGGCGTCGAAATGCTGATCAGGAAATTTCAGGTCTTCGGCATTTCCAAATTCCAGGCTGATCTGCTGGTCCAGGTGCAGGCGTTTAATTTTTTCGCGCCCAACCTGCATCATGCCCTCGCTGATATCGATTCCGGTGACTTGCGCAGGTTGAAGGCTCATGCAGGCAATTGCAAAATCGCCTGTTCCGGTAGCTACGTCCAGAATGTGTTTTGGTTTGTCCTCACGAAGCAGTTCCACGCACTTTCGTCTCCAGCCCTTGTGTATTCCGGCTGAAAGCAGGCTGTTGAGGAAATCGTACCGGCCCGCGATCCTGTCGAACATGCCGGCAACCTGACTGTTCTTGCTTTCCGTTGAATGATACGGCGTAACGGAATCGTGCTTCATTTTACAAAGTCCAGGTTGAGTGCCTCTTCCAGCAATTGTTCTTTGTTAACGGGCACCACACCAATTTGTTCACAAACCAGACCTCCTGAAAGGTTCGCTATGGCCGCAGTAAGCACATCCTTGCACTCCATGGCCCTACAAAGTGCAGCCACAGAGATCACGGTATCTCCGGCGCCGCTCACATCTGCAATGCTCCGGATATGAGCTGAAAGATGTTCCTTCACCTTACGCGAGTTGGTAATTACGCCTTTCTCAGCTAAAGTTACCAGCACCGTTTCAATCTTTTGCTTTACCCTGAAACTGCTTACCGCACGCTGCAATTCCGAAATGTTGTCTGAGCTGATGTCCTGTTTGATGCCTTCACGCAGTTCTTTCAGGTTAGGTTTGAAAAGGCTCACGCCCTTATACGCGTTAAAATTTTTGTTCTTGGGGTCTACACAGGTGGGTATACTCTTTTGTTTTGCCAGTTCAACAACCTTGCTGATGAGTTTTGGGTTGATGAGTCCCTTGTTATAATCCTCAAATATGATCACATCAATTTTATCGTGGTGCAAAATGTAAGAGATGAGTGTAACGAGCTGCTGGGTTTCGTTGGGATCTATGTCGCTGTCAACTTCCTCATCCACTCTCAGCAATTGTGAGTTGTTGCCGATCACCCTGGTTTTTACCGTGGTGATGCGTTCCCGGCTCTTCATAATGCCTTTCTGGCTCAGCTTTTGTTTTTTAAGCAGATCCAGAAATGCCAGACCCTCGTTATCGACCCCGATCACCGAACATAAAATGGGGTTCGCCCCCATGGCCTGAATGTTAAGTGCCACGTTAGCCGCGCCACCAAGCCTTTGTTCTTTGCGCTTGACGGAAACAATGGGTACGGGTGCTTCCGGCGAGATCCGGCTAACCTGGCCCCAAAGGTAATTATCGATCATCACGTCGCCAATGATCAGCACATTAAGGTGATTAAACGACTTGAAGAGTTCGCGTATACGTTCCTTTTTCACGGAAAATTTTTTCATGCCTGCAAAAATACTATTAAGTCAGTTTGGCAAGCCCATCTTTAAGGCGTTTCATGGCTTCGCTGAGCTTCTCCTCGCTTGCCGCATAGGAAATTCTGATGTATTTGTCGTCGCCAAAAGCGGCCCCGGGCACCAGGGCCAGGTGGCTTTCTTCCAGCAGAAAGAGTGTAAGATCGGTGGCATTGTGAATGGTTTTGCCCTGGTACGACTTGCCAAGATACGCGCTCACTTCAGGGTACACGTAAAAAGCACCCTGCGGAATATTGAATCTCAGTCCCGGTATATGCTTCAGTAAACCCAAAACCAGATCGCGTCTTTTCAGAAAGGCGTCGCGCATGGGTTTGATATAGGTTTCATAATCCAGCTCCATGGCTTTGTGCATGGCCTTCTGCGTAATACTGCTGGTGGCTGAGGTAAATTGGCCCTGCATTTTATCACAGGCCTGGGCCAGCCATTTTGGAGCAGCCATTATTCCACCCCTCCAGCCCGTCATGGCGAAACTTTTTGAAACCCCGTTGATGGTGATCACGCGGTCTTTGATAAAATCAAACTGCGCAAAACTCTGATGACCGCCACAAAAATTAATGTGCTCGTAAATCTCATCGCTCATCACATAAAGGTCCTTATGTCTGGCAATGACCTCCGCAAGAGCCCGGAGTTCTTCCTTGCTGTATACCGAACCGGTTGGATTGCATGGCGTGCTGAGCATGATGAGTTTGCTTTTCGGACCAATGGCTTTTTCAAGTTGCTCCGGACTCATCTTGTAATCGCTGTCCACGGTCGTCTCCACAAACACAGCTTTGCCATCGGCTACTTTAACAATTTCGAGGTAACTCACCCAGAAAGGGGCCGGAATAATCACTTCATCGCCAGGATTAATCAGGCAGAGGACCGCATTCGCAATGCTTTGTTTGGCGCCGGTAGAAACTACTATTTCATCGGGACTATACCGGAGCTGGTTATCGCGTAAGAATTTCCCGCACACGGCTTCCCTCAGTTCGAGATAACCCGAAACATGGGTATAATAACTGAAATTATCGTCAATGGCTTGTTTGGCCGCTTTTTTGATGATCTCTGGTGTGGGAAAATCAGGTTCACCAAGACTCAAGCTGATGATATCGACCCCCTGGGCCTTGAGTTCCCGGCTTTTCCGGGCCATGGCTATGGTTTGTGATTCCGAGATCCTGCTGACCCTATCCGAAAGTTGTCCCATAATTTGCTTAAACAACAAATCTAATAACAATTTTAGTTCAAAACCGGTTCCCGGTGTCGAATTCTGACCAGCATGGTGTTCATGTAAGACCGGCTGGTTCCAGAAGAGGATCGCACCGCTTTTTTCAGCTCAGGGCTTCAAACCGGGCGGTGAAATGCCTCAGGAAGGGCGGCTCGTAAGTGATGCGATACCCTTTGTTTTGTTCTCTAAGTTCGAGAATGTCATCGAACACATCCAGCACGTAATCGATATGGCTTTGAGTGTACACTCTTCTCGGAATGGCCAGCCGAACCAGCTCATTGGCGGCAGGTATCAGCTTACCCCCCTCATCATATTTGCCAAACATTACAGAACCAACTTCCACGCAGCGTATGCCACCTTTGGTGTAAAGGTCACAAACAAGTGCCTGCCCCGGATATTGATCAACCGGAATCCTGTTGTAGAGTTTCTTAGCATCAACATATACCGCATGGCCGCCGATAGGCCAAACCACAGGCACACCCTTTGCCCTTAAATGTTCGCCCAGGTAAGCCGTGCTGCGAATCCGGTAGTGCAGGTAATCAGGATCAAACACTTCCCCCAGACCTATGGCAAGTGCTTCCATATCACGCCCGGCAAGACCTCCATAAGTTGTAAAGCCTTCTGAAATAATAAGCAGGTTTTTGCATTTCACAGACAGGGCTTCATCCTTCAGGGTGAGCAAACCGCCGATGTTCACCATGCCGTCTTTTTTGGCGCTCATCACAAAGGCATCTCCCAGGCGAAGCATTTCCCTGGCAATTTCCTCATACGTTTTGCCGGCGTAGCCTTCCTCCCGGTGTTTAATAAAATAAGCGTTCTCGGCCACCCGGCACCCATCTATGACCAATAGCAATTTGTGTTCGTCACAGATGCGGCGCAGAGCCTTCACATTGGCCATGCTCACCGGTTGTCCGCCAGAAGAATTGTTGGTGACGGTAATGATTACCGCCGCAATATTTTTGCCATGCACTTTGATGAGTCCGCGCAACTTATCCAGATCAATGTTGCCTTTAAAAGGCAGGTCAAGTTCAGGATCCTGCGCTTCGTCGTAAACAATGTCTATTGCGCTGGCGCCTGTGAATTCGATATTGGCGCGTGTGGTGTCAAAATGCGTGTTGGAAATAAACACCTTACCGGGTCCACCCAGTATGCCATACAGAATACGCTCTGCGGCTCTTCCCTGATGTGTAGGAAGTATATAGGGCATGCCGCTGAGTTCTTTCACCACATGTTCAAGATGCTCCCAGCTCCTTGCTCCTGCATAACTTTCATCCCCGCTCATGATGCCGGCCCATTGTCTGTCGCTCATTGCGCCTGTTCCGCTGTCGGTCAGCAGATCAATGAACACATCGTCTGAACGGATGAGAAATGGATTATACCCGCTGTTTTTCAGAACATTTTTCCGGTATTCTTCTGTTGTCACCCTGAGGGGTTCCACCATTTTGATTTTAAAAGGCTCGGTGAGTGTACGTTGTTTCTGGCTCATAACTCTGATTACAATTGATTTTCTCAGTGAGCAAAGTTACCGGCTCTTCCTCGCGTGAGACCAGGCGAGGCCATGATAGTTCTCAGTTTTTAGATTTTTTTGCCTACAATCACCAGGTCCCGTTTGATGCCATCCAGCTCTGCCACATCGGGCAGCAAGGCCCAGCGCTCGAATCCGAAGCTGTAAAAAAGCCGCAGACTGGCCTCGTTGTGCGCAAAAATAAAGCCCATTACATTGTTGATACCAAAACGTGGTGCCTGTTCAAGTGCGTATCTGACACAGATTTTCCCAATACCCATACCCTGGAATTTCCGCTCAAGGTACAAGCTCAGTTCAGTGCTCGCGTCGTATGCAGGACGGCCGTAGAAGGAAGAAAAGCTCATCCAACCTGCGTATTGTTTGTTGTAAAGCACAATCCATACCGGTCTTTTATCAGCCCTGTGCTCTCTGAACCAGCTTTGTTTGCTTTCAACGCTCACAGGTTCAAGATCGGCCGTGGCCATACGCGAGGGTATGCTTGCATTGTAAGTGTTTACAATGTTCTCCAGGTCTTTTTCTTTTGCCAGCCTGAAGGTGACCATCTTCAGTAGAGTAAATTATTGTATGGGTAACGCTTCACGTGAAGGGCCTTTACTTTTTCATAGAGCATTTTTTTCAACTCCTCAAGGTTCTCCTTGTTCCTGGCACTCATAAAGATACAGCTGGTATTGAGACCCTTCATCCAGGTACGTCGGATTTCCTGAAGAGAGATATTTTCTTTCTGTACGGGGCTCAGGTCATGTTTGTCCTTGCTTACATACGTGAAGGCGTCGGTTTTATTGAATACAAGTATTACAGGCTTGTCTCCAGCCCCTATTTCCTGAAGGGTTTGTTTCACCACATTGATGTGTTCTTCAAAATTCTTGTGTGAAATATCCACAACATGAATCAGGAGATCGGCCTCCCGCACCTCGTCAAGTGTAGACTTAAAACTTTCGACCAGTTGTGTGGGGAGCTTACGGATAAATCCTACCGTATCGCTAAGCAGGAAAAACAAATTGTCAATGGTGACTTTGCGCACGGTTGTGTCAAGGGTTGCAAACAATTTATTCTCAGCGAAGACCTGGCTTTTGCTGAGCAAGTTCATAATGGTGCTTTTACCCACATTGGTATAGCCTACCAGGGCTACACGAATGAGTTCTCCCCTGCTCTTGCGCTGGGTCGCCATTTGTTTGTCTATGTCCCTTAAACGCTCTTTCAGGAGTGCAATTTTGTCGCGCACGATCCGGCGATCCGTTTCAATTTCTTTTTCACCCGCACCGCCCCGTGTTCCGGTGCCGCCCCGCTGTCGCTCAAGATGCGTCCACATACCGGTGAGTCGGGGCAGCAAATACTGATATTGGGCCAGCTGAACCTGGGTTTTAGCATGAGCCGTTTGTGCGCGTTGTTCAAATATCTCCAGTATCAGTGTGGTGCGGTCAAGTATCTTTTTTCCCAGTTCCTTTTCAAGATTGCGTTGTTGTGATGGTGAAAGTTCGTCGTCAAAGATCACCACATCAATTTTGTGTTCAAGTACAAATGTTTTGATTTCCTGGAGTTTGCCCTTACCGATGAAAGTTGATTTATCGGGCTTTTCAAGTTTTTGTGTAAACCACTTACTGGTTATCAGGCCATACGTTTCCGACAGAAAAGCGAGTTCCTCTAGATATTCATGTGCCTGCTCGGTTTCCTGGTTTTTATTAATCAGGGCCACCAGCACACAGCTGTGCACTGGCGGAGCAGTAGAACTGGGACTGGCTTTCATGAATCAATGCGCCTTCAGGACAGCATGCACATATTCAGACACGGCACGGGCTTGCTCTGGACTTAGTTGCACAGCGGCTGGCATCATGCCTTTCCCCTGAAGGATAAGACTGTTAATGCCTGCCACATCGAGCTGGGTCTGTGTCAGGTCCTTCGCCCCGCCGAGACTGTATTTTCCGTCGGCACCGTGACAAGATGCGCAATTGTTATCGAAAAGGATTTTGGCGTCAACAAGCCCGGCGTTATCAACTTTTGGAATAGCCTTGCGCTTGTGGTAGGCTTCCGCAACTCCAAACGTAGCTGTAATGAGCACAAGGCTCAGGGAGGCCAGAATTTTGTTAGAGCGTTTGAATCCGATCACAGCCAGAGGAATTGCTGCTGCCACCATAACAATCTTGATCCAGAAGAGATAAGTGTACTTTTCCCCAAACGGGATCTGAAAGGATAGGTATAAACCCGTGAGCAGGAAAAGCGTAGAGATGATCATCTCCGGTATCCTGACTCTGGCGCTGAATTTCGAGAGCATTTCGTTTTTGTCGCTCAGCAGCAGGATGGTTTTCACCACATAAATAAACAGAAAGAGTACAACAACCAGGTAATGCGTGTGCAATATGCCTTTGACCATATTAAAAATTTTTGGATAAAAATAGCAATAAAACGAGTATTTAACAGAGGAGACAGGCTGGTAAATTGTTCAATTCTCTATACATTTGGAATTCATGCGCCGTTCAGGTATTATCCTAAGCCTTCTGGGCTTGCTCAGTGCCGAAGTTAAGGGCCAGGGCCTTTTCCCGGTAAACGGAGCACCTCATCCCGCCCATACTGTATTCGCCTTCACACACGCTAATCTGTATATCGACTACGAAACCCTGATAACAGATGCTAGTCTCATCATCAAAGATGGAAAAGTGCTGGCCGCGGGACAAAAAGTTGATATTCCTGAGCATGCTGTGCTGACTGATTTGCACGGTAAATACATCTACCCTTCTTTTATTGACTTGTACAGTGATTACGGCATGCCTGACAGTCCTGTGGAAAAAACAACACGCCAGGGTCCCCAGATGGAAAGCAACATCAAAGGCGCCTACGGCTGGAATCAGGCCATCCACGCCGAAGCAGACGCCTGTAAACTGGTACAACATCAGAAAGATAAAGCTTATGAACTCAAGAAAAGCGGGTTCGGACTGGTGTTGTCGCATAAAAAAGACGGCATTGTGAGAGGTAGCGGCGTCCTGATTTGTCTGGCCGGCAAAAAAGAGAATGAATGCATACTGATGGATAAAGCCGCCGGGTTTTATTCGTTTCACAAGGGCAGTTCAACGCAGGATTATCCCTCATCGCTCACCGGCGCCATTGCTTTGTTAAGACAAACGTATTACGATGCGGCCTGGTACAGGAATAATAAGGGAAATATTGATTTCAACATCAGTCTGAATGAATTCAATGCTTTGCAAAGCCTGCCTTCGGTATTTGAATGTAATGACAAGTATAATGTACTGAGGGCCGCAAGAATCGGAAAAGAATTCGGTGTGAGTTACATTGTGAAAGGTTCTGGTAATGAATACCAGCGTCTGGCTGAAATGAAAGAGAGCGGATTGAAGTTTATCATTCCCCTCAATTTTCCTGAGGCCTATGACGTGGAAGATCCCTTTGATGCCGAAATGATTTCGCTTGCGGACATGAAACATTGGGAACTTGCACCCAGAAACCCCGCGTTTCTGGAATCACGGTTTATCCCTTTCGCGATAACCGCATCCGATGTAAAATCCAGTGATCAGTTCCTTAAAAATCTACGCAAGGCCCTTCTCTATGGCCTTTCTGAAAAAGCCGCCCTGAAGGCCCTCACCTATTCTCCGGCCTCGTTCATGAATGTGCAGGACCGGGTTGGTGCCCTGAAACCTGGTTATTATGCAAACTTTTTCATTTGCAACAAATCTGTTTTCACTGAGAACGCGGATATTCTGCAACACTGGGTATTGGGTGAGGCCAGCACATTTTCAGATCCGGCCTGGCCAGATATCCGCAACACCTATGAACTGAATATCGACCAATTCCTTTATAAAATAGTGATTGCGGGCAGTATGCTAAAACCCGAAGGCCATATTCAGGCGCTCAGGAATTCAGAGCAAGGCCAAGCAGAGGCAGGTATTTCTCCTGCTTCGGACAGCCTCAAAAAAAAGTTATCCCTCAAATTTGAATATCCCCTGCTCACCTTCAGCTTTCCCAGGGATACAGGCAGCGTCCGGCTTTCAGGAATCTACCATGAGATCAACAAGAGTTTTAGTGGTAAAGCCCAATGGCCGGATGGCAAATGGACAGGATTTACACTTCAGCCTCTTGCCCTTGCTGATAGTACCAAACAGGAAGGAGTTCCCCCTTCAGAACAAAAACCAAATCTGGGAGAAGTGATTTATCCCTTTTGTGCATACGGCGAAGCCCTGCCTGAAAGTGAGGGACTCTTCCGTGACAATTGGATCAGATTCAAAAACCGCTACCAGGCTATTCTGATCAAGAACGCCACCATATGGACGAACTGCGGAGACACTATACTACAGGACCATGATGTGTATATTGTAGAAGGAAAGATTGTGCGAATTGCACCCAACATTGAAGCTCCCAAACTGGCTTACGCCAAGGTGATAGATGCGAAGGGCATGCATCTCACCCCTGGCATCATCGACGAGCATAGTCATATAGCCTTAAGTGGTGGTGTAAACGAAGGTACTGAAGCCAGTTCAGCCGAAGTACGCATGGGCGACGTCATCAACCCCGACGACATCAATATTTACAGACAACTCTCGGGGGGCGTAACCACAGCGCAACTCTTACATGGCTCCGCAAATCCGATTGGAGGCCAGAGTGTACTCATCAAATTGCGCTGGGGCCAGGCGGCGGAAGATATGAAGTACGAAAAAGCCGCACCCTTTATTAAATTCGCTTTAGGTGAAAATGTGAAACAGAGCAACTGGGGCGATCGTAACGTTATTCGCTTTCCGCAAAGCAGAATGGGTGTTGAGCAGGTATACATGGATTTTTTTACCCGTGCCAAAGAATACGCGGAAAAATACAATGTAAAAGAGAACGATAAATTAAAACTCCGCAGAGACCTTGAACTTGAAGCCCTGGCGGAAATACTCGCCGGACAACGATACATCACATGCCACAGTTATGTACAAAGCGAGATCAATATGCTGATGCACGTAGCTGACAGTTTGGGCTTCAAAGTCAACACTTTCACTCACATCCTTGAAGGTTACAAAGTAGCGGACAAAATGAAAGCCCATGCTGTAAACGCGTCTACATTCAGCGATTGGTGGGCTTACAAAAACGAGGTGATGGAGGCTATCCCATACAATGCCGCAATCCTCACCCGAATGGGCGTGAATACCGCTATAAACAGCGACGATGCCGAAATGGCGAGGCGACTCAACCAGGAAGCTGCAAAATCTATGAAATACGGGGGACTCAGTGAAACTGATGCCTTAAAACTGGTCACGCTCAACCCCGCCAGAATGCTGCACATCGACAACAAAGTGGGGAGCATTAAAACCGGTAAGGTGGCCGATCTGGTTTTATGGACCGATCATCCTTTGAGTGTTTATGCCAAGGCCGACAAAACCATCATTGATGGATTGATTTATTTTGACCGCGAAGAAGATGCCAGACTGCGCGATTATATCAGGCGAGAAAGAGCGAGACTCTGCGCCAAAATGATGGCGGAAAAACAAAAAGGCGCCAAAACACAAACAGCCCGTTTAAAACAGCCTAAACTTTACCACTGCGACGACAGGTTCGGTTACGAAGAGATCATGAACCATGAAGAAAACCACATGCTGAAATGAGAACGCGGATCTTGTGCTTAATATGGATTTTTCTTGAACAGATGAGTTTTGCCCAAAACAAATCACATATCGCTTTCATAAACGCAACGGCCCACATCGGCAACGGAGAGGTGATCGAAAATGCACTGTTTGTGATCAATGCAGGCAAAATTGAATCCCTTAACGACATCAGAGGCATAAAACTGAATCCTTTGGCATTCGACACTGTGATTGATCTGGGCAATGCACATATTTATCCTGCGCTCATCAACTGCAACAGTGTGTTGGGGCTGCACGACGCCGAAGCCGTAAGAGCCGGGCAGGATTTTGCTGAGGTGGGTCAGCTTAATCCACACATTCGTGCCCTGATCGCTTACAACACAGACAATGTTATTGTACCAACGGTTAAAAGCAATGGTGTCTTGTATTCACAGGTTACACCAAGGGGAGGTCTAATTTGCGGTTCATCTTCGGTTATGGCTCTCGAAGGCTGGAATTGGGAGGACGCTGTTTTGAAAGCAGATGATGGTATACACCTCAATTTTCCCCGCCATGTAGAAGCCCTTCAGGGAGAAAATGATGAACAATATAAAAAGAAACTCAACGTCTATAAGGAACAATGCGAACAGCTGGATCTCTTTTTTCGTGAGGCAAGGGCTTATTTTATTCAAAACGGCAGTTCCGAAATAAACCTTCGTTTTGAAGCCATGCGAAAAGTTTTCTCAGGCAAGGCCAGGCTCTACGTGCATGCCGACAAGGCCCGCGATATACTGAAATCCATTGCTTTCATTCAAAAATACAACATCCCTCTGGCTGTTCTGGTTGGAGCCAAAGATGCTGCAAAAGTGCTGGAAGAAATCAAAGCATCGCAAATACCGGTTATGCTGAATCGCGTGAATGACCTGCCGGATCGTCCTGATGAGGATGTGGATCAGGTTTATCGCTTGCCTGCTCTCCTCCAGAATGCAGGAATTCTCTTTTGTCTTCAAATGGAGGGTGACATGGAGGCCGCCCAAAGCCGTAACCTTCCTTTTAATGCGGGCAGCGCTGTGGGATACGGCCTCGGAAAAGAACAGGCATTAGCCGCGGTAAGTCTGAATGCCGCCAGAATCATGGGTATCGAAAAGCTTGCAGGCAGCCTCGAAGAAGGCAAGCTGGCTTCCTTTGTGCTCTGCCAGGGCGATATCCTGGATATACGCGGTAACAGAATAATAGGCGCCTACCTCGCCGGTAAACAAGTGAACCTGAACAACCGTCAAACAGAATTGTACAGAATTTACATGAACAAGTATAATCTCCGATAAGTATGAACGACACTAAACTCACTATAGGCATTTCTCAGGGTGATATCAATGGCGTTGGCCCCGAAGTGATTCTCAAAACCCTGATAGAGCCGGGCATTTGCGAGATTTGTACACCCGTATTATTCTCTTCACAGAAAACCGTTTCCTTTTACCGAAAAGTATTGGGATTGGAAGAATTCAACTTTAATCCCATCAGAGACTTTTCACAGATCAATCCGAAAAAAGTTAACGTGTTTGTGTGTTACGAAGAAGAAGTTACCATTGAAATGGGAAAGCCAAGCCCCATAGGTGGTAAATATGCCCGGATTTCTCTGGAACGCGCAACCCTGGCTCTTTTCGAGAATCATATACAGGCCCTTGTTACCGCTCCGATTGACAAGAGCACAATCCGGAGTGAAGAATTTCCTTATACGGGACACACCGAATACCTGGCTTCGAAACTGGATGGCGAAGCTTTGATGATTCTTTGCACAAACACCGGCTTGCGTGTTGCCCTGGTGACTGACCATGTGGCTATTCAGCAGGTGGCGCCCCTTATTACAGTTGAAAATGTGAGTCGCCGGATTAACAGTCTGTATCTAAGTCTTATCAAGGATTTTGGAATTCGGAAACCAAAGATCGCGGTACTGGGTTTAAATCCACATGCAGGAGACAATGGCAGTATTGGTACGGAAGATGACGAAGTGATTCGTAAAGCGGTGGAACAAAGTAAACAGGACGCGCTCATATATGGCCCATATTCGGCTGACGGCTTCTTCGGAAGCGGGGCATACAAAAAATTTGATGCTATACTCGCCATGTACCATGACCAGGGCCTGATCCCCTTCAAAACACTATCATTCAGCGAAGGGGTTAATTTTACAGCAGGTCTTGACAGGATCAGAACAAGCCCTGACCACGGTACAGCTTATGAAATTGCAGGAAAAGGCCTGGCAAACGAGCAGTCGTTCCGTAACGCCATCTACATGGCAATTGACATTTACCGGAACAGAAAATTGTACAGCGAAATTTCCGCAAACCCACTTCCTTTCGGCACAATCAAGAAAGAGCGTTAATCACTCAACCTTATTCCGTAAAGATAAGTTTCAGCGGATTTTTGCCTGAATACGCTGATGAAACCAGATAATACACGCCCTTCGCCAAATCAGATCTGTTCAGGCTTTGTATTTCTCCTGCCCTGAGCTCAAGCACCTCCATGGTCTGGCCAAGCGAATTCAATAATTTGAATTGACCATCCGAAGAGGACCTTAGGCTGAATATTCCCGTGCTTGGGTTAGGATAAACCTGAAGTTCTGCCGTCTCTATTTGTAATTCCCCAAGTCCGGTACAATCGGAAACGCTGACTGTTATGACAGCGGAACCCACGCAGTTTTGAGATGAAGTGCCTTCCACCGTGTACGAACTTATCAGAATTGGCGACACAATCAGCGAACTTCCTGTAACACTGCCGTTCCAGGTATAGGTATTGGCTCCATTCACACTCAGACTCGCCGTTTCGCCTAAACAAAGCAAACTGCTGGTGCTGCTGACACTTAACACAGGCAATGCATTTACACTGAGATTGATTACAGCGAGATTTGTGCTGCTGCAACCACTTAGGGTTGATGTGCCACTCACCGTGTAACTTGAACTGACACTTGGACTAAAGGCTTGTGCATTCATCACCCCGCCACTCCAACTGTAAGTATTCCCGCCAAGTCCGTAAAGCACAACCGGACTTCCGACACATAGTGGATTGGCTGATGCGCTTGCTGAAACCACCGGAAGAGGCACCACACTAATGGCCTGGGATACAGGCTGGCTCACACAACCGGTTAAGGTAAATGTACCGGTTACAGTATAGTTACCGGATGAAGTAGGACTAAAGGGAATGCCATTGCTTAGTCCGCCAGACCATGTATAAGTGTCGGCGCCAAAAGCATTTAAGCTCAGCGTGTGTCCTGCGCATACACTGGTGCTGCTCGCTGTGATGTTCAACACCGGTGACGGATTAACCTGAACAAAAAGCGTGGCGGAGTTCGCGCAACCCGTAAGCAGGTTTGTACCGGTAACCGTGTAAATGGCAGACGAAATGGGGAAAAAAGCCTGACCGTTCACTATGCCGTGACTCCAGTTAAAAGTGTTGGCGCCTGAAGCATTAAAAATAGTGGATACGCCCTGACAAACATTTGTGTTGGTTGCTGATACGGTGAGATTCGGCAAAGCATTTACCTGTACCGAAACACTTGCCACATTGGTGCTGGTACAACCAGTCAGGGTATTTGTGCCGCTTACCGAATAACTTGTGCTCACCAGGGGCGCAAACGGAATCCCGTTCTGTACCCCTGAAGTCCAGGTGTATGTGTTGGCTCCGCTGCCCCAAACACTTGTGCTGTATCCTGCGCAAATGATGGCATTGCTAATGCCGGCACTTACAAACGGTAAACTGTTAACCGTAATGTTCTGAACCGCCATATTGGAGCAACCGGTAATGGTGTTTGTAGCGGAAACAATGTAATTGGTACTGGTTAAGGGGGTAAAAGGTATACCATTCTGAATGCCACCGTTCCAGGTATAAGTATGGGCCCCGCTGGCTGAAAATGTACAGGCCTGACCTATGCAAACAGCAGCAGGATTGGCTGATGTAACAAGCGTGGGTAATGGATTCACGGTTATTGTGATAACGGCTGCATTGGTGCTGGTACAACCCGTGAGGGTGTTGGTTCCGTTCACCGAATATGTTGTGCTGCTTGTGGGATAAAACAAAACCCCGTTTCCGGGTCCTGCCGACCAGGTATACGTGCTGGCCCCGGTTCCGTATAACGAAGTAGAATTTCCAAAACAAAGCACCGAAGCGGATGCGTTCGCAAAAACTACAGGTAGTGCGTTCACACTGATGCTTCTGACAGCAGAATTCTGACAACCATTGGCATCGGTACCGGTAACCGTAAAACTTGTGGTCGCTGAGGGCGTAAAGGCTAAACCGTTAATTACGCCGCCTGTCCAGGAGTAGCTCAGGGCGCCTGTTCCGTTAAGTGCAACTGTTCCGCCGTTACACATCAGGGTGTTGCTGGCGGTGGAACCCACATTGGGAAGCGCGTTCACATTAACGGTTTTACTGGCTGAATTTTTACAGCCGTTGGCATCTGTGCCGGTTACAGTGTATGTTGCGGAAACGCTTGGGTTAAAGGGGGAATTATTGATGACGCCTCCGCTCCAGGTATAGCTAACTGCTCCGCCTCCAAATAAGGTCACCGGACTACCAATACAAACTACTGTTGAACTCGCATTGGCGCTTACCAGGGGGAGATTGTTTACAGTCACGGCTACAGTGTTTGATCCCGTACCACATGGATTAGTGCCTGTAACAGTATAGACTGTACTGCTTAATGGAATGAATGGCACACCGTTACTCAAACCACCGCTCCATGTGTAGGTAAACGCGCCTCCCGCCTGAACCGAGGTGCTGAATCCCTGACAAACAACCGGATTACTGATAGTGGTTGTGATAACTGGTACAGTTAAAACAGTAACAGAGGTAACCGCGTTGTTCTGGCATCCGTTCGCGTCGGTGCCTGTTACAGTATACGTTGCGGTTGAAATGGTGAAATACGAAACCCCATCAACTACTCCGCCTGTCCATGTGTAGGTTTGCGCACCGCCACCGGTAAAAATTACCGTACTGCCGAAACATACCACAGAATTGGATACATTCGCTGTCACCACCGGTAATGGATTAACCACCACGGTACGCACGGCCGAATTCCTGCACCCGTTCGCATCAGTGCCATTCACTGTGTATGTTTGTGTGCTTCCCGGAACAAAAGCCACGCCGTTGTTCACACCACCTGTCCAGGTGTAGCTTAAGGCACCACCTCCGCTAAGCACCACCGAATTGCCAATGCATACAGCTGTGCTGCTGGCATTCGCGGTTACATTGGGCAGATTGTTCACGGTAACCAATACGGCAGCCGTTCCTGTGCCGCATACATTACTTCCCGTAACTGTGTATAAACTTGTTGAGAGTGGCGTAAAAGGCACATTATTATTCACCCCTCCACTCCAGGTATAGGAGTTTGCGCCTCCTCCATAAACTTGTGTACTGAAGCCGGCACAAACAACCGGATTCACAGCCGTAGCCGTAACGCTTGGATTAGTACTCACCACATTCACGGTGATGACAGTGCTGCTGCTGCAGGCAAAACTATTTGTACCACTTACACTGTAGTTGGTTGTACTTAAAGGCGAAACACTGATGCTAGATAAATTGGAACCAGTACTCCAGGTATAGGTACTCGCTCCGCTCACGTTTAAAATAGCTGAATTACCTGAACAAATGGATGATGTTCCGCTTACAATAAGACTTGGAATCGGGTTCACCGAAATCGAAACCACTGCGGTTCCTGTACAACCAATGGCATTGGCGCCTGTAACCGTGAAGTCAGAACTTGAGGAAGGTGCGAATGGCACCCCGTTCACTACTCCTCCGGTCCAGGTATAGGTTAAAGCACCTGCCGCTATCAGTGTGGTCAATTGTCCGTTGCACACCAGCGTATTGGTTGCAAAACCAACCACATTAACCGGCAGGGGCTGAGTGATGTTTACGATCGCCGAAGTTTGACAGGCATTCATATCCGATATCAGGCAGGTATAACTACCTGCGCCGAGGCTACCGGCATAGGCACTGCTTCCGCCACTTGGCGACCAACTATAAGTATATGGAGAAGTTCCGCCTGAAACACTCAGATTGATCGCGCCGTTTGTTCCGGCATTGCAGGTTACGTTGGTTTGGGTAATGAGTGTAGAAAGTGAAGTCGGTTCACTCACCACATAAAAAGATGTATAGCTCACGGATGAGGCATCGGTGGCTGTGCAGGAATACGAGCCTGCTCCAAGTCCGCTCACAATGGTTCCTGTTGCGCCCGTTGACCAGGAATATGTATAGGGCGCTATGCCTCCATTCGCTGAAGCTGTTAGTACAGCCGTCAACTGTCCATTGCAAAGCACGGGACTCAACTGGTTAATCACAACACCAGCAATCCTGGTCAGCACAACATAACCTTGTCCGGTATTAAATCCTTGATCACTTTGGTTGTTGAGAGATGCAGACAGATAGCTGCCCCCACCACCACCTGTGCTGGTGCTTGGCGTTTGACCTGAACCACCGCCACCGGAGTAACCGCCACCGCCACCGCCACCGCCTGTATTGCCGTGTGTACCTCCTCCTCCGCCAAACCCCCCAACTGAATTGTTACAGGTACTTCCGCCCAGGCCACCGTTCAAAAATGAAAATCCTCCGGTACCTGCACAATTGAATGCGGCGGTTCCATTGCCACTGAAGCCGCTTCCTCCACCACCCCAACCGCTTGGCGCACCGTTGCCGCCGCCTCCGCTAGTTCCGCCTGTACCACCTCCAGATGAACCTGAATAATTTTGTCCATTATTTCCATAAGATCCGTCTGAACTTGGCACCGCTGAAAGTATCGGCGTACAATATCCACCGCCACCACCACCTACTGCCAACAAACTGTTCGTTGAGGTCACCACATAACTTCCGCCTCCACCACCTGTTGATGTAGAGCCCGTCACACCTTTTTGCCCAACAAGGATTTTAATCACCTGACCAGCGTTCAGATAAACTTCACCTTGTACAATCCTGCCCCTGCAACCAAAAGCGTTGATTACACCTCCACCAGATGAACCGGCTGCCAATATCCTGTAATTACCTGAGGTCGGCACCGTGAACTGTTGAATCCCTGAACCGAGCACAGTAACACTCCCGTTCAGGTTCGTACTCACATAGGCTGAATTCACCTGCAACTGTGTAGGTCCGGTTGACCCTGTTGCTCCCGCAGTGGTGAATGTGTATGATACCTGTGAAGGCAGATTAAAAAGACTCAGTACAAATAAAAAGATTAGAAAGGGTATTCTTGAGTTCATGACTAAAGCGCTTAGATTTTTAGTTTGTGTACAGGACTTAGGGCAATATGATCAACTTGATTTTTTCGGTTTTCATTTTGTCAAGTATCTCCAGAAAATACAGTCCAGCCGGGATATCTCGGATATCAAGTGCCCGGGATTCACTGGTCTCTGGTCCATAAATTCGCAGAACCTGACCTGAAACAGAAACCAAACGGATTTCATGTTTTACGGCTCTGTTCAGAAAGACCAGATCTTTACCGGGATTTGGGAAAACACGAATGGAGACATCCCCTTGAAGAGCTTGCTGGTCCAATCCCGTACATTCCGATACTTGTTGTTCAAATGTGTGCGTGTTCACGCAGGCATTGAGCCCCGTGCCGGTAACCGTGTACACCGTGTTCACGGTTGGTTGAATGGTATAGCTGTTCCCCGTTGTGTTGCCGTTCCAGACATACTGCATGGCTCCTGAAGCCGTAAGTGTTGCGGTTTCTTCGGGACAAATAACACTGTGGCTGGAAACAATGGCCAGTATGGGTAAGGGATTAAGCTGCAGCGCCAGGGTTTGAGAACTGCTGCAGGAACTGGAATTAACCCCTGTAATGGTGTATATAGCGCTTGAGATTGGTGCAATTGTAAATGCAGCTGCGCTGATGTTGCCTGGTTGCCAGGTGTATGCCTGGGCCCCGCTGGCAGACAAGGTCACAGTATCGCCTGCACATACGTTTACTGGTGCGTTTAAAGTAAGACTCGGTACAGGATAAACAAATATTGTAATGGTGGTGTTTCCGTTACATGCGCCAGGGGAACTTCCGCTCACAGAGTAAACTGCGGTTACTGATGGCGAAACAGAGTTAGCGTTCCCATTCACATTTCCGGGCTGCCAGGTATATGATGCAGCGCCCTGAGCGTTCAGGTTTACTGTGGTTGTCGGGCAAACAGACAGATTACTTGCGGTTATTCCAATAGATAGAGCAGGTAATATGCCCAGTGTGTATGTAACCATGTTTACACAATTGTTTACGCCGGTACCACTGACAGAAAAAACGCTTGGAACAAGCGGAACTGCTAAGAAGGTTGAACCGCCTGCAGTGCCCATCCATGTGTAGGTATAGGCACCTGATGCACTGAGTGTAGCCGCGCTGGCAGCACAAACCGAACCTGGTCCGCTGATTGTTATAGGAGGCAAGGCTTTCACCTGAACATAAACCAGTGCTGGGACAAGACTGATGCAGCCAGCCCCGTTAATACCATTCACCGAATAGGTTGCTGACACCGTTGGGTTAAAAGGAACGCCATTCACAACCGGGATGCCCGAGCTGCTGGTCCAGGAAAAAGTGTTTGCTGTACCTGTCCCGTTGAGCGTAAGACTTGAACCGGAACAGACCTCTGTTGCACTTGCCACAGCGCTGACCGTGGGCGCATTCAACACCTGAAGACCTATCACCGTGGAGGATACGCAGGCATTCGCGCCTGAACCGTAGACTGTGTAATTTGAAGTTGCAGCGGCCGTAAAGGTTACTACAGAACCGGTCATGCCATTGCTCCAGGTATATGAATTGGCGCCGGAAGCTGTAAAACTTACAGGTACCCCAGCGCAGGTGATCGCCGTGCCGGTTGCAGCTACTGTGGGTGCCGTAACAACCGATACCGACACAAATGCTGAAGCCGTGCAGCCCCCTGCTGCTGTGGCATTCAATACGTATGTAGTGGTTTGTGCAGGAATAAACGCCACATTGTTAAGGGCGCCTCCCGACCAGGTGTAGGTGCTGGCTCCGGACCCGATGAGGGTGATACTCGATCCCTGGCAAACCAGTGTATTTGTGGCATAAGCGAGCAGATTCACAGGTGGAGGTTGACTTAGTGTTGCGGAGTAAACGGCTGTGCACAAATTGGCATCCTTTACGATGCAACTGTAGGTACCGGCGTTCAGTCCGCTCGCCACGGCTGCGTTTCCTCCTGTTGGCGACCAGGTGTAACTGTAAGGTGATACACCTCCGCTTACGGTAATGCTAGCTGAACCATTTGACCCATTGTTACAGGTTAAACTGTTGGTGCTTACACTCGCGCTGATAGGCGGTGGTTGACTCAATGAATATGTTGTTGTGAATACGGTTGACAAAGCGTCTGTTGCGCTGCATGTATACACCCCAGGTGCAAGATTGCTGACTGTATTGCTGTTGGCTCCTGTTGACCAGGTATACGTGTAAGGTGCTGTACCGCCTACAACAGTTGCCGAAAGTGCCCCATTACTCATCCCGAAACACATCACTGGGTTGAGCACTGAAACCTGAACGCCATTTACAATTGTTATGATCACTCTGCCATGTCCTGAGTTTATCGCCGCAACATTTAATTGATTGGTACCGGCATTGAACGAAGAACCAGCGCCTCCCACGTAGCCGCTCCCGTGATAAGATGCACCGCCTCCAGTGTAACCGCCACCCGGTCCTCCGCCAGTGTTGTTAGCGTGCGTTCCACCCCCGCCACCAAAACCACCGTGGCAACCGCCATAAGCTGAAGTGCCACCGTTTCCTCCGTTCACAAATCCAAATCCATTCTGATAACCCCAGGAACCAGTTGAAATGCCGTCTCCGTAAAATCCGCCTCCGCCACCCGTACCACTTCCGCAAAGAATTGAACTGCCTCCTCCGAATCCCGTTGCACCGGCATTGCTGCAACTTTGCCCGGGATTCCCGACAGAAGTGGTTGTGGCACCGTATCCCTGAAGTGAAATATTGGCCCCGCCACCGCCGCCTGCAACCAGAAGCGGCACATTTGAATTACTCGATACAAAACTTGCTCCACCCCCACCTGCTGCACCACCCAGATAACTGATCCCCATTTGACCAACCAGTATTTTAAGCACCTGGCCAGGGGTTACTGTAAAATCGCCTTTCATTCTCGCGCCCAAACCACCGGCTGCGTTTGAACTTCCGCCTTGTGCGCCATATGCGTCAATTTGGATTATACTTACCCCGGGAGGTACGGTCCAGCTTTGAATGCCCGCCGTTGAACTTACCAATCCATTCAGGCTTGTCGACAGATAAGCTGTGTTGAGCTGAGCCTGTGTTGGCCCTGAAAGTCCTGTCGCACCGGCGTTTGTAAAGGTGTAACTCAACTGAGCCTGTGTGTTGAAAAACGAGAGAAGAAAAGTGAACAGTAATAAAAATCCTTTGAATACCGTGGCGGCTTGAGTGGTTCTGGTCATGGGAATACGGTTTGAAAACCGGTATAAAAATTTAACAAAAAATTTCGCGACAAATATAGGGTAAAAGGGCTTCCGGACTTTTCAACTTACTCACTCAAATCCACCTTCCACTAAAAATTTAACGCGATTCAAAAAAAATTTTCGCCTTTTACCCTTAACATATTTTAACTCCGGCTACCGGGCTCAAAGCCTTGTCAATACTATTTTTGCGAGACTTCTCTACCTAAGAACCAAATGATCGATATCAAGGAAATTAACGAAAAGATTCAACGTGAAAGTGCATTCGTTGAAATGCTCACGATTGAAATGGACAAAGTGATTGTTGGACAAAAAAGCATGATTGAACGGTTGTTGATTGGTTTACTCAGTAACGGTCATATTTTGCTCGAAGGTGTTCCTGGATTGGCCAAAACCCTTGCCATCAATACGCTTGCGAAATGCGTTGGTGGTCAGTTCAGCCGCATTCAGTTCACACCGGATATTCTGCCTGCCGACGTGATCGGAACGCAGATCTTTAATCAGAAACAGGAACAATTCTCAGTCAAAAAAGGACCCGTGTTCGCTAACTTTGTGTTAGCCGACGAGATCAACAGGGCTCCTGCCAAGGTGCAATCAGCCTTGCTCGAGGCCATGCAGGAAAAGCAGGTCACCATTGGCGATCAATCCTTTAAATTGCCAAATCCCTTCCTCGTGCTGGCCACCCAGAATCCCGTTGAACAGGAAGGAACTTATCCCTTGCCCGAAGCTCAGATGGACCGCTTTATGCTGAAAGTCGTGATCGGTTATCCAAGCAAGGAAGAAGAACGTCGTATCATCGACTCCAATATTCGCCCCGAAGGCATGCCGGTAGCCAGCACCATTCTTAGCCCTGATGACATCATTGCGGCAAGAAAACTGGTTAAAGATGTTTACATGGACGAGAAAATTGAACGTTACATTGTGGACATTGTTTTTGCATCACGTTATCCAAAGGACAACAAACTGGCCAAATTCGAAGGTCTTATTTCTTACGGTGGTTCTCCCCGTGCCAGCATCAATCTTGCTCTTGCTTCAAAAGCTTACGCCTTCATTAAACGCCGTGGTTATGTCATTCCTGAAGATGTGAGGGCGGTTTGCATGGACGTGATGCGTCACCGTGTCGGACTCACCTACGAAGCAGAAGCTGAAAACATTACGTCGGAACACATCATCACTGAGATTCTGAACACAGTTGAAGTGCCCTGATGCGGCTCCTGATGCAGAAGCTTTTCAGTCGTACCTAACAATTCAAAACAGGTGGAAACCAGTGAACTTTTAAAGAAGGTCCGCAAGATCGAAATCAAAACACGCGGCCTGAGCAGTCAGATCTTCTCAGGTGAATACCACAGCGCGTTTAAAGGCCGGGGAATGGCCTTCTCAGAGGTTAGGGAATATACCCCGGGCGACGATGTCCGTTCGATTGACTGGAATGTGACAGCCCGTTTCAATTCGCCATTTGTAAAGGTATTTGAAGAGGAGCGTGAGCTAAGTGTGGTGTTGCTGGTAGATGCCAGTGCCAGCAGCCTTTTTGGAACCCGCAAACAAATGAAACAGGAGCTCATCACCGAGCTTTGTGCAGTGGTTGCCTTTTCTGCCTCCCAGAACAATGATAAAATCGGACTGATCTTTTTCAGCGACAAGATCGAAAAATTCATACCGCCAAAAAAAGGAAAATCACACGTGCTTCGCATAATCCGCGAACTCATTGAGTTCAGGCCGGAGCACAACAATACCGACCTGCAGGTTGCGCTTAAATACCTGAATAATGTGATCAAGAAACGAAGTGTGGTGTTTTTGATCAGCGACTTCATGGCGCCGGGCAACTACAGCGATGCCCTGAAGATCGCGAACAAGAAGCATGATGTGGTTGCCCTCAGAATACTCGATAAATCCGAGCAGGAACTACCCCGAATAGGACTCCTCAAACTGAAAGATAACGAGAGTGGCAAAACGATGTGGGTTGACACCACTGACAACGCATTCAGAAAACAATTTACCTTAAACCAGCTCCGCTTCGAGGAAGAATTGAAAGAGATTTTCACCAGGTCAGGTGTGGATACAACCAAAATCTACACCCATGAAAATTACGTTAAACCTTTGATGAATCTTTTTAAAAATCGCTGAATCATGAAGGGCAGAACTTTTATACAGCTCTTCTGTTTTGGATTTCTCTTCATGCAAACCTTTGGTTTTGCGCAGGAAATTCGGTTAAATGCGGTACTCGACAGTTCAAAAATCCGCATTGGCGAACAGGTGAAGCTGGATATTTATATGCAGTACAATGCCACACAGCCTTCATTTAAAGTGCAGTGGCCGGCCATTGGCGATACCCTTACAGCTTCTGTTGAAGTGATCTCAGTAAGCACAATCGATACAACCATTCCTGATAAAAACCAGCCCGCAGAAATGCTTCAGCATCAACAATTGCTCGTAAGCGTTTACGACAGCGGAGTATACATGATCCCCCCCTTCCGGTTTCTGGTGAACGGCGATACACTCAAACCCCGGTTTACCAACCCGCTTTTCATTGAAGTACACACTGTTCCAACTGATTCAAGCGAATCCAGACTCAAAGACATCAAGCCCCCTTTGCTGGAATCGTTCAACTGGAAATGGTATAAAAGCGAAATTATCTGGACCGGTTTCATCCTTCTGCTGATTGGTTGCGCTATTCTGGTTTGGTACTTCCGCTCTTTAAAAGAATACAACCCGGAACCCGAACCGGATAAACCAAAAATTCCGGCTCACATCACCGCTTTGGCTTCTCTTGAAAGCATAAAAGAACGCCAGATATGGAAACTGGGGCAGGTGAAAGAATACTACTCTGAAATGTCCGATGCGCTGCGACTATACATTGAGGAACGTTACGGCATTCCCGCTCTCGAAAGTACCAGCGACGAGATCATGCAAGCCTTCAAAGGTCAGGTGGTTGATCAGGCAAGCAAAGACAGGATAAAACAAATTCTAATGCTCAGCGATCTGGTCAAGTTCGCCAAATTGTATCCCGACGAAGCTGAACACCTTGAATGTTTACAACAAGCATTTGATTTTGTGAACGGAACAAAACGCGAAGAGGAAATGGAACTTGAACAAGATATGGAACTTCAAAATCCTGAATCATGATTCCTTACTTCAGCGATATAGAATTTGCCGAAAAGCAGTGGCTATGGTTATTTCTGCTGCTCCCTGCAATGGTAGCGTGGTATTTCTGGAAACAGAAAAAACAGGAAGCAGAACTCAACTTTTCCTCCTTCATGCTCTTCAAGGGCATAAAACCTTCGCCCAGGGTTCGTTTTCGGCATAGTTTATTCGTATTGCGTGTCCTGGCCCTTAGCCTGCTTATCACGGCGCTTGCACGACCCCAGTCCAAAAGCAGCTGGAAGGACACCAAAACAGAAGGAATTGATATTGTCATCAGCATGGACGTATCTCTCTCCATGCTGGCGAAGGATTTTAATCCGAACCGTCTCGAAGTGGCCAAAAATGTGATTCTTGATTTTATTGATGCCCGGCCTAACGACCGGATCGGCCTGGTTTTGTTTGGTGGAGAAGCCTTCACCCAATGTCCGCTCACAACCGATCACAAAGTGCTCAAAAACATGTTTCCACAGATCAGGGCCGGCATGCTCAACCAGGGAACCGCCATCGGACTTGGACTCGCCAATGCGGTGGCCAGAATAAAAGACAGTAAAGCCAGGAGCAAGGTGATCATTTTTATAAGCGACGGCGTGAATAACGTCGGTGAGATCGCTCCCCTGACAGCAGGCGACCTCGCGAAAACGTATGATGTAAGAGTGTATTGCATTGGCGTTGGCACAAAAGGCAAGGCACTTCAGCCTGTGGCCATGTATGCAGAAGGGCAATACGAGTATGATTATGTGGACGTAGATGTGGATGAAAAAGTAATGACCGAGATTTCGGATCGAACCGGCGGAAAATATTTCAGGGCCACCGACGAAGAAAGTCTGATCAATATATACCATGAAATCGACAAAATGGAAAAAACGATAGTAAGCGAGAGAAATTTCAGCAAAAAGGCCGAGCATTTCCTGCCCTTCGTCATTGCAGCTTTCCTCGGTCTCTTGCTCGAGTTCACACTTCGTTACACTTTCTTTAAAACCGTGCCTTGATGTTCCGCTTCGAACATATCGAGTTTTTCTACGCCCTCGCTGTTATTCCCATACTGGCGGTTTTATTTGTCTGGTATCTCGTTCAACGCAAACGAAAACTGCATGTACTTGGTGACACCCGACTGGTTACAGAGCTAAGCCCATACGCCAATCTTCGCAAGCGTTATTTGAAAACCATATTATTTATTGTTGCGATTGGCGGAATTATACTGGCTATGTGCAATCTTCAAACCGGTAGTAAACTCACTGAAGTTAAACGCGAGGGCGCAGAGTTAATGGTTTGTCTGGATGTGAGCAATAGTATGCTGGCTCAGGACCTGAATCCGAACAGGCTCACAAGGGCAAAATATGCACTTGAACGCATGATCGATATGCTGGAAGGTGACCAGTTGGGACTGATCATTTTCGCAGGCGAAGCATATGTACAATTGCCGATGACAAGTGACTACAACGCCGCCAAAATGTTTCTGTCATCAATTGGTCCGGGTATGGTACCCGCACAGGGAACCAATCTTTCTGCTGCCATTTCTAAAGCCGCTGAATCATTTAGTAAGGAAGAAGGCCGAAACAAAGCCATCATACTCATCACCGACGGGGAAAATCACGAGCCCGAAGCCCTGGAAGCGGCAGCTCATGCAGCTTCTGCTGGAATTATGATCAACACCATTGGAATTGGATCGGAAAATGGTGTACCCATTCCTTTGACACAGGACGGTGTGGTTAAAGGGTACCGCAAAGACCGTGAAGGAAACACCATCATCACAAAACTGAATCCCGCCATCTTAAAAGAGATCGCCGCCAAAGGTAAAGGAGTTTACGTGCAGGCCAGTCAGGCAGACCTTGGATTAGAAGCTATCCTGGGTAAGATTGCTGAACTCGACAAAGCCAAAATAGAAAGTAAAATGTACACCGATTATGAAGACCAGTTCCAATGGTTTCTGGGCATTTCCATTCTTTTTCTGGTGGCTGAATTCTTCCTGGCTGAACGAACCAGTGAATGGTATAAAAAATTAAATCTGTTTGGGAATGCCACATCTTGATTTGAATATCCGATTGCTTGTAATGTCGCTCTTTCTGACACGACTTTTGCCCGGGCAGGAAGATGGTAAAATGATTTACGACGGCAACCAGCAATACTACAGTGGCAGGATCCCGGAGTCATCTGCTACCTACGCCAGGGCACTTGAACTGAATCCGGCTAACCGAAAAGCCAATTTTAATCTCGGAACGGCACTTTACAAGAATGGGATGCTGATTAAAAGTGGCAAAGTTCAGGTACCACAGGGCATGAACATGACACCTGATTCCTTATCCAAACTGGTTTTCGATCAGGCTGCGCAAAATTTTGCGGTTGTGGCCAACTCGGTTTCCAATAAGGATACACTCCACAGAGCTTGGCATAACATTGGCAATTGTTACCTGCAAAAGAAAGCTTATAAGGAAGCGGTTGATGCTTACAAAAAAGCCCTGAAATTCAATCCCTCGGACGAAGAAAGCCGTTACAACCTGGCTTACGCGCTTAAACACCTGCCTAAGGATAAAAAAGGAGGAGGAAGTTCAAAACAACCCCAGCCTCAGAATAAACAGGAAGAAGATAAAAAGGACCAGAATAAAAATGCTGCACCCAGGGAAAATCAGATGAAAAAGGAACAGGCTGAACAAATACTTAAAGCGTTGATGAACTCAGAGAAAAAATTACAGGACCAAAGAAAACAAAAGCAACAATCGGAAAAACCACCTGCGGATAAAGACTGGTAGTGAAGTTAAATTACTCTAATTCCAAAACCCATCTTCAAATTTAGCCTAACTTGCAGTAAATGAAAGCCCTGAGAAAGATATTCGGATTGTTCTCTCTTCTGAGCCTCACTACATCTGCATTTGCTCAGGGCTTCACAGCCCAGGTCAGTTCTAAAAAAGTTCAGGTCGGCACACCATTTGAATTTGCCGTGGTGATTACGGTTTACGCCACAAATTATATTCCGCCAAGTTTTAAGGATTTTGATGTAGTAAGCGGACCGAATCAAAGCAGCAGCATTCAATATGTGAACGGTACCATGAGCCAGCAACTCACCATTTCATATGGTCTGGTTGCAAAGAAAGAAGGAAAATTCACCATTGGCGCCGCTAGTGTGATGGCCAATGGGCAAAAACTCGAAACCAGTCCTATACAGATCGAAGCCGTTAAAGGTCCGGTAAACGCCAATCAAAGTTCAGGTGAGGAAGAATCAAAACACAGCAACCGGATCGGCGGAAGCGATTTATTCATTCGCACAGCAGCCAGTAAAGCCCGGTGTTATATCGGCGAACAGATTACGATCACCCAGAAAGTGTATTCGCGATTGCAGATTGTGGGCTTTCAGAAGTTTGCACAACCCACTTACGAAGGATTTTATTCCCAGGCACAGGAATCCATGAGCAAGGGCCAGGTTGCCGTTGAAAACCTGGATGGCGTTAACTATTACACCTATGAATTGTTCCGCACAATAGGCACGGCAAATAAGGCCGGAAAGATCATCCTGAGTCCGGTGGAAGGGGATGTGGTAGTTCGGCGCCAGGGCCAGGCAAAAGCCAAGAATATTTTCGAACAGTTTTTTGGAGCCCCTTCCTACGAAGATGTTCCTGTCAGTGTGAAGAGCCGCCCACTGAGTGTTGAAGTTCTGTCTCTGCCCGAAAAAAACAAACCCGCAGATTTTAATGGCGCCGTTGGCGATTTCAGTTCAAAGGTCACCGTAAATCGCAACGAATTAAAGGCCAACGAAGCCTTTAATCTTAAAGTGAGCATCACTGGTAAAGGCAACCTGAAACTGATAGATGCCCCTAAGTACGAATCCCCGGAGAGCTTCGAAGTGTACGAACCCAAGATCATTGAGAATGGAAACACTAAAACATTCGATTACCTGGTAATTCCACGCTCTGAAGGAGATTTTACCCTAAGCAATTTTACGTTCAGTTTTTTTAACCTCAACAGCAGGGATTACGTGACCTTACCCTCACCCGAAATACACCTGAAAGTTCATCCTGCTGATGCCAACAGCCAGGGTGCCCAGGTTTATACGCCACAAAGCCAGGTGAAGGAGGCAGAGAATGACATTCGTTACATTAAAAAGGGCAGTTTTGTGCTACAGAAGACCAATCACGAGTTTTTTAACTCTTTCAAACACATTGGGCTTCTTGTGCTTATTCTCGCTTCCCTGGTTGGAGCCATTATACTGCGCAGGCAATACATCAAACAGAATAGCAACCTTGTACTGGTTAAGGAGAGGAAAGCGGCCCGGGTAGCCCGAAAACAATTGCTGCTTGCCGAGAAATACGTGCAACAGAACCGCAAGGATGAATTTTATACAGAGATTCTTCTGGCCCTGAATAATTATATTGGGCACAAGCTCAACATCCCTGTTTCTGAAATTTCAAGGGAACGCATCAGAACAGCCCTGATGGATAAACACATTGATGAACAACTCATGCTGGAACTCCTGAACACGATCGACACCTGCGAATACGCCAAATATGCGCCAGGAACTGTTAGTGCCGATCTTAGTTCGGTTTACAATTCAACTGCAAAACTGATCACAGAACTGGAACAAGGTCTTAATAAACGTACATATGAAAATGTGGCTTAAGATCATAACCGTCGTACTTTTAGCAACAACTTCATTTCGTGCAAACGAAAACTTGAGCAAGGCTGAAACGGCGTACGACAATCGCCAGTACGAAAAGGCTATTTCACTTTATGAGGCCCTGATCAATGAGGGATACACCTCTTATCAGCTCTATTTTAATCTGGGTAATTGTTATTACAAAAACGCCCAGCTCGGTAAAGCCATTCATGCCTATGAGATCGCCCGCAAACTGGAACCCGATGATGAGGATGTGAAAATCAATCTCGGTATAGCAAATTCCAAAACCATCGACAAGATCGATACCAAAGAGAACTTTTTTATCACAGCTGTCAAAAGTAATATTCTATCTTCCTTTAGCACGGAAGCCTGGGCCTGGTTCAGTATTCTTAACTTGTTTGTTGCCTGCCTTGCCTTCTTTGCCTTCTATGTGGTTCGTTCAGGTCTGTTAAAACGTGCAGCTTTTGTACTAAGCTTTTTTGCATTTTGCATGTTTCTGATCACTTACTTTCTTGGTAACACTGCCTTAAATGCTAAATCTGAAAACAAATTTGCCATCATATTGACCAGGGAGGTCAAAATTCTAAATGAACCTACTCCCTCAGCCAATACTAAATTCCGCCTGCATGAAGGCACCAAGGTGAGAGTGGTTGAAAACAACGGCGGTTGGTTCCTGATCAAACTCGAAAATGGCAACGAAGGCTGGCTAAAGTCCAGTGAGCTGGGCCTGATTTAGGGCCGGATAATAAAATCGAGCAGGGTTTTAGAATAAGCAGCAAATCCCGCCTTGGCTGGTATCTCCCCGTGGTCGGCTCCGTCAATCAAGCTTTTTTCACTATACACACCCTTATAATTTTTGTACACCACCTCGCCATGGGTTTTGTAATTTAAGAAGGTATCTCCTGTACCATGCAGCCATAAAAAAGCCTGTTTGATCAATTTGATCTCCTCAGCGTTGTCAATTTTAAGATCAGTGAAATATTCTGGGGGCATATTGAGCTGGGAGGCATCCTGAACCATTACAGCCGCGCTGGCAAAGGGAGCTTCAAGTATGAGCTTTGTTGCGCTGAGTTCAACGGGATGCGCCAGCAACTCACAGGCCGGTGCTGAACCGAGACTGAAACCATACATCACCAGCCTGCTCTGGCTCATGCCTTTTGATTTCAGCCAGTTCAGACAGGCTTTGGTATCGGCGTACATGCCCTCTTCGCTGGGTTTTCCTTCGCTTAAACCAAATCCCCGGTAATCAAACATGAGTACACCAAAACGGTTCTTCCATCCTGTGTTCGCAAGCAGTTTAGCCCTTTGCCAGTAAAAATCCATGTGCCATTTGTTGCCGTGGCAATACAATATCACAGTATCGGTGTTTATTCTGTTCATGTCTCCGATATACAAGGCATGAATCGTTGTGGGTGAAGTTTCCTTATCTGTTTGTGAAGGCAAAGTGAACTCGTGTATAAGACTAGTTGGAATCGTGTAAGAATCGTCCAGAATAAAATCCTGTTCACCTGTGTAAGCATCAAGTTTGTAAGCGGAAATAGTGTTGTCGTTGTTATATAGATTAGAATCCAGTTTCAGACAAGAACTCAGCGTGAACAGTAAGAGTATGGTTTGACAGATCTTCATTTAAAATAATCGTATGATGGTGTAGTAAATGCCAAAACTTCCCTTGCCCCCTGCACCAACATAGGAAACCACATTCGGCAAATTCGGTAAACCCATCCCCAGATATTTGGCTTCCACCTGATGTTGCCAAAGCTTGCGAACAAACACATAACCCAACTGAATCGAAGGCAGACTATGCAATTGCTGAACCTCCCCGTGTGCTTTATACCTTGACAGCTCAAACCATGAATTCGCACCCAGATAAGCGTAGGACTCTGTTTTGAACGGATGCAAATACACATTCGCGTCCAGGCTTGGCCAGACCCTTAATCCGGTTTGATTTCCTATACTGTATGCCAGCTGCAACGCGGGAGAAACAGAAACGCCAAATACCTTTTCTCGTTCGAACAGTCTGAATGTAGCGCCAAGGTCGCTTTGAATGTTTCCGAACAAACCGCTTGTAATATGCAGGGAGGCGAAAGCCGTGCTTTGGTTGCTGAGACCCTGGGCATAACAGATAGTGGTGAATGGCATAGGTATCACGGCTCCTGAAAATAAAATGGTCGGTCCGCCAAAGCTGGCTGAAACTGCCCTCTGGCCTTTCGCCAGGGGTTTAACAAAACGTGAAGGGGCACAGGACAAAAGAACAATCGCAAGAAATGCACTGAAGAGAATGCTGCCCCTCGTTTTCAAAACACGTGTTTTTCGGCGTGATAAGATGAACGAACCAATGGGCCGCTTTCCACAAACCTGAATCCTTTGGTCAGGGCATATTCCCGATACGACTTGAATTCATCAGGATGTACAAAACGTGCCACAGGCAGATGTTTTGGAGTTGGTTGCAGATACTGACCAAGGGTAACCACATCACAATGTACCGAAGCCAGATCATTAAGTGTTTCGAAAACTTCCTGTTCCGATTCACCCAGACCTAGCATAATGCCACTCTTCGTCTTTACACCGGCTTCATCCAGGCGCCTGAGTACTTCCAGACTCCGGTCGTACTTAGCCTGTATACGGACCTGAGCAGTGAGCCTTCGCACCGTTTCCATATTGTGTGAAACGATATCGGGTTTTACATCTATGATACGCTGCAGATTTTCCCATTTGCCGGCAAAATCAGGAATAAGGCACTCAAATTTTGTTTCCGGACTAATTGCACGGATCGCCTTTATGGTCTCAGCCCAAATTATAGATCCGCCATCCTTCAGATCATCACGGTCCACACTGGTGATCACACAATGCTTGACGTTCATCAGTTTCACCGATTCAGCCACGCGCTTGGGTTCATCCCAGTCTGCAGGCTTAGGCTTACCGGTAGCAACGGCGCAGAAGCCGCAACTTCTGGTGCAGATATTACCCAGGATCATGAAAGTGGCCGTCCCGGCCCCCCAGCATTCACCCATGTTTGGGCAATTCCCGCTTTCGCAAATCGTGTGCAGTTTGTGTTTACTCACTATGCCCCGCACATTCAGATAATCCTCTCCGGTAGGAAGTTTTACCCTCAACCAGTCGGGCTTCCGAATCTTTTGAACTTCTTCTTTGATCTCCATGTTAATAGAACTTTCTTCCAAACACAAAACCCAGTCTAAGGGTTACCACAACGTTTTCCGCTGGATTTCGGGCCATGATCTGAACGGACTTTGGAAAATAATCCACACAAACGCTTGTTTCAATGGCCCGGATGATATTGGTGTAATGTGCGTATTCAAAACTAAGATTGAACTTAGCCGTTAACACCGGCCTGAATTTCATTTCATCAAATCCTGTGAACAGCGAAGCACGTCCCATCACGCTGTCTTTGGTAAAAGTGGCTTCGTTGAACGGAGCTTCACGTGTACCTGAACTGCTGTGCAGCGTATTCACCTGAACATAATAGGGCTTGAGAAATGCCACCCCAGGGCCAATCGAATACGAGTAACGTACTTCTACGGCTTCAAGATCCGCCTTGTTGTAAAACACATGCTGCGAGCCAAGTGCGGCTTTCAGCAGCAATACATTATCGAGTTTGCCGTAAACAAAACGCTTGCGGTCAAACGCCGTGCCTTCTACCTTGATCTCTTTTGGGTGCTTAAGATTGCACACATCAATCTCAAAATAATTCTTTTGTTTCACGTTCACGTAGTTGGATTTCCTGTAAAGGAAGCCCATTCCCCTGCTGTGCAGGTAAAACGCTCCGCTATGTTCTTTGCGGTAAATCACATTCAGTTCAGAACCCCCTTCAATATAGTTATTCTGACCTGGTACCTGCGCCATTCCGGAAAGACCACAAAAGGCCCATAACAGCGTATATACGCGTGTTTTACCCATCCCAACAAAATTAATTAATTCGCTATGATTATCCTATTTTTGTCAAAAAAGCACCATGAGCACCAGCCGCGTTAAGTATCTAGGAGAATTGCGTACAGAAGCTGTCCATCTGTTATCCGGTTCAGTTATCTATACAGATGCACCGCCCGATAACCAGGGCAAAGGCGAACGATTCAGCCCAACCGATCTTGCCGCAACTTCCCTGGCCAATTGTATGCTCACGGTAATGGGTATCGCATCCCGTAAAGAAGGCATCACACCGATTGACGGCACAGAAGCTGAAGTCACCAAAGTGATGTATGCCGATCCACGGCGTATTGGGGAAATTCACGTCACCCTCAGATTTCCAAAGGCCAGTTTCAGCGACAAGGAAAAAAAGATCTATGAGCACACGGCTCATACCTGCCCTGTTGCCAAAAGTCTGCATCCTGACATTAAACAAATGATCACTTTCATCTGGCCTTAGGGCTAGGCCAATACGAAACAAAAGGGGCCCATGCTAAGAACAGTTGTACAGAGCTTTTTAAGCAGGGCCGCTGTGGCGATCATCAACCTCTTACTTTTGCTCATCAGCTCGCGCTACCTTGGCATCAATTCAAGGGGAGAGATCAGCGTTTTTCTGCTTAATCTTGGCATCGTTCAGATATTGAACGAGGTTTACACAGGTTTTGCTTTGGTGTATTTCATACCGCGTTATAATCTGAAAAAGATCTATCTCAACGGACTTGTTTTGTCCCTTTTCTTTCCGGCAATTGTGAACGCTTTGCTTTTGATGCTGGATAAGCACATTCCGGGATTTGAGTGGCAGGCCTTTGCCATCTCCTTTCTTCTGATCATGCACAGTTTCCACTGTCTGATTCTTTTGGGAAAAAAAGAACTCGCTTTGTTCAACAGCCTCAGCCTTCTGCAACCTGCACTGCTTCTGGCGGGCCTGCTAGCTTCAGTGTTTGTGTCCAGGGAATACACATTCAAAGCATTTGTATATCCGCTCGGGATGTCGTTTTTTCTGGCCTCCCTGGTTTCACTTTATTTCGTTTTCAGGAAGGGATTCAGAATAACAAACAATCATGCATTTCGCCTGCTTCCCATTTTGGGTAAAGGTTTGCTTACCCAGGCTTCCTTATTTTTGTTTTTTTTCTGTAACCGGTACAGCTTTTACCTGCTTCCTACAAAGTCTGAGGTGGGTTTATACGCCACCGCCTGTGCCTTGACAGAATCCGTTTTTGTCATCCTTTATGCCCTTTCACCCCTCCTGCTTACAGGCGTTTCCAACGAACCTGATGCGGCCAAAGCCAGGCAAATGGCCATTGCCCTGAGCAAGATTTGTCTGCTGGTCAGTACTATCTCGCTCCTGTGCCTGTTGCTTGTACCTGAGCACGTTTTCTTGATGATACTTGGGGCTGAATTTGCAGGAATTAAAGGACTTATTTTGCTGTACACACCTGCAGTACTGATGTGGGCCTGGTGTACCATGATAAACCAATACTGGGTAGCAAGAGGGCTGAATGTTATGGCCCTGCTCAATTATGGACTGGCATTTGTTATTGTTCTGTTTCTCACGCCTGCACTTGTTAAAAACCACGGCCCGCAAGGTGCTGCGATGAGCGCCGATATAGCTTTTTTCTCCGCTGCCTTGCTGGCTACTATTATTTTTCTGAGATCCGGCGCCATTCAGGCAAGAAACCTCTTAACTATTCAGCCCGATCTGAAGTGGCTTCGCAACTATATATTTAATGAGGCAAGGGTTATTTCATCAGAACAGGTTAAGGAATGAGCAAGCAAAGTATGTTGACGATTCAGACTTATGTTTTGATGATTAAGAGAGTTGCTTACAGACACCTAATTGTTTAGATTCATACATGAAATATTTGACTTGTCTTTTGATTGTTTTGCCAGTTTTGGCCCACGCTCAGAATCTGGTCCCGAATCCGGGTTTCGAAACCATGGTAGCATGCCCGGCCAATCAGGGGGAAGCGGACTTTGCAAGTGCATGGTTTAAATCCGCCATATCTAATATCTCACCTAGTCATGCTGATTATATGAACGCCTGCAGTCCGGTTTGGGGCGTACCCTTTAATCCCTGGGGAACTGAACCAGCTGCAAGTGGTGTAGCCTATATGGCCATTACTACAAAAGTGACCTCCATTGGGGTCAACTACAGAGAAAACATTTATGCACAATTAATAAGCCCTTTGGTACCAGGTACTCGCTACAATTTGTCCTTTAAATTGTCTTTGTGCGACAATTTTATGCTGGCTTCTGATAAAATGGGACTAACGTTCTCTACAAACAGCTCTTTTCCTGTGAACAATCAAGCTGCACTTTTTGTAAACAACCCAGTTACGCAGCAGAACGGATGGGTTACTGTTAGTGGTGAATTCATTGCCGATTCAGCTTACACACATATTGGTGTAGGCAATTTTTTCGACGATCAGCAAACCACCTTAATTACGGCATGCAACAGCTGTCCCAACAACAACACCATTTATTACATTGACGATATCCTGGTCAGCCCCGTGACCTCCACATCGGTCCCGGTCAGCAGTTTTCAGTATTTAGGACCTTTGTGTGCCAATACACCATGCCAGTTTAACGACAATTCATCCGCATCACCTACTTCTTGGTTCTGGTCTGTTTCTCCTTCTGCAGGAGTCTTGATCAGCAACCCCAATGCACAAAATCCACAGATAGTCTTTCCATCTTCGGGTACCTATACTGTTTATCTTTCAGCATCTAATGCCTCAGGAACTGGCAACATTTTTTCAAGCTCAATGGTAGTTAACAATTGTCAGGTAGGACTTCGTGAAAATCAACCATTCGCTGATCCTTTAATTTATCCTAATCCCAGCAGAGATTTACTTCAATATAAGTTTTCTGAACGCAACATTACAGAAATTCATGTTCTCAGTAACGACGGACGCTTAATACAGGTTTTTGTGCCCGAAAACCTTTCAGACACGGAACTCACAATTAACGTAAGCAGTCTTGATCCGGGATCGTATGTTCTGGTCATTAAATCCGAATCTGGTTCAAAGCGCTTGAAGTTCACCAAATGGCCGGATTAGTTCAATGCCATGCTTTGCAATTCGATAATTCGGGCTTAAAAGATTCACTGTATTCTCTCACAATTTCGGGCAGCTACCATCTTGTGTTTTGAACACAAAACCTCATGTAAAAAATGCAAAAAAAGGGCTTGAAGCCCAATAAATTCTATCTTTGGGCAAATTTTTTCAGCTCCGATGCAGGCCCGGATTTTAAACTTTCCCAAGATACTCGACCCCAGGGGCAATCTGACCTTTCTGCAGCATCCGGCCCATATTCCTTTCGAGATCAGGCGTGTGTTCTGGCTATATGATGTGCCTGGTGGTGAGATCAGGGGAGGACATGCATTCCGGAAGCAAAATGAAGTGATCATTGCACTCAGTGGAAGTTTTGATGTGATGATCACCAGGGCCGACGGATCCCTGGAAAAATTCTCTCTTAACCGTTCTTACTACGGTTTGTACATTCCTGCCCTCACCTGGAGACATATTGAAAATTTTTCCACCAATGCGGTGGGTCTGCATTTATCCAGCCACCCTTACAGTGCCGAAGACTATTTGCGTGATTTTGAAACTTTCAAAACCCTGAGTCCATCATGAAAAACGTTAACGTGAAGGATTGTAAGCTGATCAGACTGGCTCAGATCGGTGACCGCACAGGGCACATCACCGTGGTAAACAATCATTCCGAAGTTCCTTTCGCAGTAAAACGCATTTTTTACCTCTACGACATACCCGGTGGTGAATCACGCGGTGCGCATGCCCACAAAGCCTGTCATCAGTTCCTTGTCGCTGTGAGCGGTTCATTCGAAGTTCAGCTGAACGATGGCAAAACCGAAACCATTCACAGTCTTAAACAACCGAATCAGGGTTTACATATTTTACCAGGTATCTGGGCCTCTGAGATCAACTTTTCGGCCGGGGCGGTTTGCCTTGTTCTGGCCTCGCACGAATACGATGAACAGGATTACCTACGCGATTACAACGCATACCTGCAATGGCTGAACGCAAACTCATAGGACGTCACACCCTGATTGAAGAAGTGAAGGTGGAGGACGCTCAGCACATCATTGATCTTCGGAACCAGCCTGAGATAAACAGATTTCTCTCAAGCCATGAGAAGATATCGCTGGATGCCCAGCAAAACTGGATCAAGGCGAACCTTCAAAAAAAAGACAATGTGTATTTCAGGATAACCGACACCCATACCGGCGAATTTTGCGGCACCATTGCTGTGTATAACATCCGTAATGCCGAGGGCGAATTTGGCAGGTACATCTGTACCAAAACGGTACAAGCCATTGAATCCGAGTTGCTATTGCTGAGGTACTGTTTCAATGTGCTACAACTTCAGCGGGTATACTGCAGAACAATCGCTGCGAATAACAAAGTGTGGATGCAGCATTATAAATTCGGTTTCCGCGATTGCGGGGAAGAAACTACCGCAGACGGACACGACCTGCTGAAAATTCAGGAACTGAAGCTGGAAGACTTCAGAACGTTTGACTACTCACCGCTAGAGCGCGTAATTAACCGGTTTAATCCACGTTGAATATGACCAGGCTTCATCATGTAGGTATAGTTGTGAGTGATCTGGTTCGTTACGAATCCAATATGCTTTTTGAAAAAAAACTGATCGAAGTGATTGATCCGGTTCAGAAAGCAAAACTCAGTCTGTACAGCAATTTTTCAGATTCCTTTGTCGAACTCATACAGCCCCTTGAAGAAAGTTCATTCACATGGAACGCCCTGCAGAAAAACGGAAATCATGTGCATCATTTTTGTTATCAGGAAAAAACCTACAGCGAGGTATTGGCACTTGCGGCAAAACACCGCCTGATAGAAGTCTTAAAACCTGTTCCCGCCCTGCTGTTCGATAATAAGCTGGTGTGTTTTTATTTTAACCGGAACAAACAACTCATTGAATTTCTCATTAATCCAGAATTATGAAGCTCCTGATCTGCTCAGATATTACGTTCGATCCGGTACGCAAAGAAATACTCAAATCCGTACCGGATTTTCAAATTGACCTTGAGTACCATGAAGACCTGATCTCGGCCCTCATTAACACCGAACGCTTCGGCAAAGGTTACGATTTTATCCTGCTCTATACCGACCAGTTTTTCCATCAGAAACCCGTGAGCTGGCAGAATCAATATCTCATTCAACTCAATGCCCTGGCTGACAGACATCCTTCAAGCAGATTCATTGCAGGTAACTGCCTCACTGCATCATACGCCCGGCTTGGCCTGGCATCGCGCTTCAGCAGTGAACAGGAAATGCTGTCTTTGTATAATCACGGGCTTGAACAACTGGCGCAGAAAGACAACTTCTTCTTTCTGGATGTAAAACACATACTATTTGCTGAAGGCATCAGCAATCTCTACAATTTTGCACTCGGGGCCTTGTACCAGATGCCCTATAACAAGAGAATGATAAGCCTGTTGGCTTCTGAAATACTGAACTTTCTGCGGTTTTTAACCAACGAAGAAAAAAAGGTGATCGTTGTAGACTGTGATAATACACTCTGGAAAGGCATAATAGGTGAAGATGGTCTTGAAGGCATTGAATGCGACCGAAACGCCGGCGGATTTGTGCATTATCAGTTTCAAAGTTTTCTCAAACAAAAAAAAGAAGAGGGTTTTCTGCTGTGCATCTGTTCAAAGAACAATGAAAATGAAGTGAAAGATGCATTCGACAAAAAAGACATGCCCCTGAAATGGGATGATTTTGTTCTGAAAAAAGTGAACTGGACAGAGAAAAACATCAACATCAGTCAGATCGCCAAAGAACTCAATCTCGGTGAAGACAGTTTTATTTTCATTGACGACAATCCCTTTGAGATCGGTACCGTGAAAGAATTCACCCGGGTGAACACCTTGTTTACATTTGAAAACAATTACGACAAGTTTCTGACTTTATCGCAGGATTACAGTTTTAAACGCAAAAAAATACTGGCAGCTGATCTGGAAAAAAATCAGCAATACAAGATCGAGATCCAGCGAAAACAGGAAGAAAGCCAGGCCCATTCGCTAGAGGATTACATCCGCAATCTGAATCTGAAAATCGATATCCGCGAAAACGATATTGAAAACATTGACCGTCTGGCTCAGATGACCGAAAAAACCAATCAATTCAACTTTAACAAGATCGCGTACACCAAAAACGATCTGCTCAGTTGGATTAAAAAGGGAAACTTTATATACTCCTGTAAGGTTTCTGACCGTTTCGGCGATTACGGCATTGTTGGTTTGATCATGGTGGAAAAGCAAGATGATGCTTCAGCCGGTATGCATAACTTTCTGATGAGTTGCAGGGCACTTGGAAAACGAATTGAATTTGATTTTTATAATTTTGTTCTGGCCCAACTACGCCTCAAAAACCTGAATTTAAAAGGCATCACATTTGTAGAAACCGCCAGAAACGAACCAGCCAAAACCTTCCTTAAACAATTAGAACATGCAAGTCACAATTGAGCAACTGAACCCCATATTTTCTGCCGCCTTCGGCGAGGAGATCCGGCTGAGTGCGGAAACCAGAAAAGAAGACATCCCGGCATGGGACTCGGTGAACCACCTGAGCCTCATTGTGGAACTTGAAGAGAAACTGAATGTATCATTTACCACAGAAGAGATACCGGCTATCAAATCCGTAAAGGATTTAATGCGTATTTTAGAGACCCGTTAACCCCAGCAGACCATGAGCAACGAGAAAAGCGATTCGGAATTGATCAAAAAAATGAATGAGAAAGACTTCAACAGCAGAATGTCTTTAACCGACCTCATGTTCAACGCTCCCATTCCCAAAGAAGAATTGATGAACAACATTGCCCTCTTCATCGATAGGAGGATCCTGTCCAGAATCCTGTTCTTTGATGAAATGTATGCTCACATCAAAGATCTGCACGGCTCTATCATCGAATTTGGCACACGTTACGGACCTAACCTGGCCCTGCTCACATCGCTGCGCGGCATCTATGAACCATACAACCACAACCGCAAGATCATTGCATTTGATACATTTAGCGGTTTTCCGGAAGTGGACGCAAAAGACAAAAACAGCAAACTGAACTGGGTAGCCGGTGATTATGGTGTGCCTGAGAATTATGAGAATTTTCTGGCCAAAGTGCTGAGTGAACATGAAAGCATTTCCCCCATATCCAACATCAAAAAATTCGAACTGGTCAAAGGCGATGTGAATAAAACCGTTGACCATTATTTTGAGAACAGGCAGGAAAGCATCATAGCCATGGCCTATTTTGATTTCGATATTTACAAGCCCACCAAAAAGTGTCTCGAGACCATCGTGCCTTACCTCACCAGGGGTGCCGTGCTTGGTTTCGACGAAATCAATGTACAGGAATGGCCGGGCGAAACCATGGCTTTGCGCGAAGTTCTCGGCACCAAAAATTTCCGCATTCGCCAGTCAGTTCACAGGGCCAATGCCGGCTATATCATATTTGAATAGGCTAAAGCATGGACCATTCACAAAAAAAAGTTGAGGACTCGGCTAAATTCTATAACCGTTCCATGCTCAATTTCGACCTCATGCTGGCCGAATATGGTTACAAGACCATTAAGCCTTATTTTCGGGGCGATACAGGCATGGAGATCGGCCCTTCCACGGGCTATGTCACCAGATTCTTAAAAGATGACTTCAGGCAACTCGACCTGGTTGAAGGTTCAGGCGACTTGCTCGCACAGATACCCCAATACCCTAACGTAAGGAAGTTCCACAGCATGGTTGAGCAGTTTGAACCCGACACCCGGTATCAAACCATTGTGATGAGCCACATTCTCGAACACATTGAGCATCCTGTTGAAGCATTGAAGCGGATAAAAGAATGGCTGGCTCCCGATGGCCTGCTGATCATTTCAGTACCCAATGCCAATTCCATTCACCGCATGGCGGCCGTGGAAATGGGACTCCTCGGCTCAGTTCATGAACTCAATGCCCGCGACCTCGATCTGGGACATTACAGGGTTTACGATCCCACAAGTCTGAAAAACGATATCCGAATGGCAGGTCTTGAAACCACACACAACGGTGGCTATTTTTTCAAACCACTCTCCAACGGGCAGATAGAAACCAATTGGACCCTTGAAATGATTGAAGGATTTTACAAACTCGGTAAGCTTTTTCCCGAACACTGTGCCGAGATCTATTGTGTATGTAAAAGCGCTTCCTGAACACTGACGTATGCTGAGCATCATTCTCCCATCTTATAAAAGCAAAAACCGCCTCAATGCGGTAAGAGAGAAGCTTGATCAGGCCATGAGCACTGCCGGCATAAGCTACGAACTCATTATCGTTGACGATGGGTCTCACGACGGCTCTTTTCAAAAGGCCCTTGAACTTGAACACCAATACCCCAATGTCAGAGCATTTGAATTGAGCAAGAATTATACCTCACACTATGCCCTGTTCGCCGGTTTGAGTGTGTGCAGGGGAAAGTGCGCCACGGCTATCGCCGACGATGATCAGCAACCTTACGAACTCCTGATAGCCATGTACAGGGCCTGGGAGAAAGGGAGCAAGATCATTTTCCCTTACAGGGCTGAGCGCAACGACCCCTTTTTCTCAAGGCTGTTCGCCACGCTGTTCTACCGTATCCTGAATGCGGTGTCCGACTTTACCTATCCCAGCAAAGGCGCCGACACCTTTTTTATAGACCGGGAGGTCATTGATCTGCTGAACACCCGCATTCACCCCATCAATACAACCACACTTACCGAATTGCTCCGCCTGGGTTACGAACCGCTTTACATGCCTTACACGCGTGGAAAAAGCGCTGCAAGCAAATCGCGGTGGACTCTGAAGAAAAAGATCCGGTTGGCAAAAGACTGGTTCTTTTCCACCTCATCCTTTCCCATTAAATTCATTACGTTCCTGGGTATCAGCATTTCCCTTTTCTCCTTCGCGCTCATACTCTTTTACCTTTACATCAAATTGTTTGGTAACCCCGGATTCTGGAAAGTAGAAGTACCTGGCTGGGTAAGTCTCATCATTCTGATTTCTTTCTTTTCAGGACTTATACTTCTGAGCCTTGGCATCATCGCCGAATACATCTGGAGAATTTACGAAGAAGTGAAGAACCGGCCTGGTTACATCATCAAAAAGAAAGAAGAACAGGTCTAATCCTTTCTTTTTTTCACGGTTTTCAGATTAAGCAGATTCATGGCATTAATGCCCAATCCGGATACCTTTTTACTCACAAGCCGTACAACCTGATCGTAATAAAGCGGTATTACGGGCGCTTCAGCGATCAGCAGGCTATCCATGCGCTGATACAGGATTCTGTTGGCATATTGGTCTGAACTCTTCAGGGCTTTGATGTACAAACTGTCGAAACGCTGGTTCCTGAAATGAAAAAAATTAACGCCTTTAGGGGTGAAATTTCGGCTGAAGAATAAACTCATAAAATTTTCATCGTCGGCATAGTCACAAAACCACGATTTCTTGAACAAGAGATACTCGCTGTTATTAACAGCCTGGCGCAGTATGGATGTTTTATCCACACTGATGTTTACGCGGATGTTGTTTTCGGCTAACTGAGCTTGTATGAATTCTGCCTGCTCCTTGTAACTGTCGGTAATATGCAGTGTGAGCTCTGGCAAACCTTTCCCGTTAGGGTATCCGGCCTGAGCCAGAAGATCTTTAACTTTATCCGGGTCATAGGTATAACCCTTTACTTTCACAGGATCATAACTCCTCGCCCCTTTTGGCAGAAAACCGGCATGAGCAGCTTCACCGATGTTGTTGCGCAGGTATTTAACAAGTTTATCCCTGTCAAATGCATAATTCATGGCTTGCCTCACTGCCTTTAACTTCAATGGAGACTGTTGAACCAGCTCAAGATTGTCATCCACCAGAATTCCAATGTAATCTGTTTTAAGATAGGTTCCTTTCTGAAGAAAAAACCTGGCTGCATACAGGTCTCTCAGTTCACCTTCCTTGTCGAGCACTTCATTGATGTTAAAGGCATCTGCACCGCTCAACATGTCGAATTTCCCATTGAGCAGTTCCATGAATGCGGTTTCCCTGTCTTTGATAAACGATATAGTCACCGCATCGAGATACGGCAGCATTACACCGGCCGCGTCTTTCTCAAAATAGTTCTCGTTTTTATGGAGTATAAGTTTATTGCCCTCCTCCCAGGTTTTAAAGCGGAATGGCCCGGTGCCAACCGGATGGGTTCTGAACTCCTGTTTATAATAATCAATGGCCTCATGCGGGATCACAGAAAAATATTTCATGCTTAATACACTTGGAAAAGCACTGAAAGGTTCCTTGAGCTGAATGATCAAAGTTGAATCATTCAGCGCGCTGAAACCCTGGAAATGGCTTTTTTCACCTTGTTCAACACGATCCAGCAAACTGAGGGCACTGCTCACACGGCTGTCGTAAAGCCGGTTAAAACTGTATACGAAATCTCTCGCGTTCACCCGGCGTCCTTTGCCTTCAGCAAAACAAGCGTCGTCGTGAAAATACACATCCTGCCTGAGTCTGAATGTATAAAGCATGCCATCTGGGCTGATGCTGAACGAAGACGCGATACAGGGCTTCACTTCAAGGCTGTCGTCTAGTTCCACCAGCCCGTTGAAGATCTGATTCACTGGCCAGATATTCTCAAAATTGCCGGCAGCCGCCGGATCAAGTGAACTGAGGCCGTTCAGCTCATTGTATTGAAATACGCTCCGGCTGTCGTCCTTTTTGTGTTCAATGCCGCATGATCCCAGAGCAAGAATAATAAAAATGAACCTGTATATGTTCTGAACCCTGAGCATACACAAAGATGGGTTCCCCATTGAAGGCCTTGTTCAGGCCAGAGGGGCAATTATACACAAGGGCATGTGGAGATTAATCAGGGACTAACCGGCTCCTTCTCATCTTTGTTCGCCGCGTCGAAAAGGAAACTCAGGGTGATTCGCCAGGTCCTTTGCAGGGGATTTTGAAGTGAAGTCGGTACCAGGTAAGAGCCGTCCACGTTGATCACTTTGAAATGAAAACCCATGCCAAAAGTAAAATACTGCCTGGCGCCCTTGAATTTGGATTCGTAAAAATACCCGGTCCGAACGGAGAAAACATTGTTGTAGCAGTATTCAGCCCCACTGGCAATACTTACTTCCTGTAACTCTTCTTTAAATCCACCTGGTGCATCGTAAAAGGATTGTATCATGCCCTGGCCTACAGGTACATTGGGATCCATGCCTGCCGCAATCACGGGTTTGCCGGTAGCCGGGTCTGTTGCCAGTACAGGCTTTCCGTTTATGGTGTCATATTTGTACTGAGGAGGCGTTGGTACCAAAAGTTTATTAAAATCCACGTAAAACGCAAAGGTGTTGTAATCGTCGAGTTCGGTTTTTAAACCGCCGCCAAGCCTCAGATTTGTTGGGATAAAATTTTCGTCATTGGAGTATTTGATCTTGGCACCCATGTTGGTTATGGCCAGGCCTGCTGTGGCTATACCTTTTTTGTCGCCCATTTGAAACTTGTTGCTCTTGAAAAAAGCTGAAAGATCAACCGCAACAGTGCTGGCTGCATTTCCTGAACTGCCGTTAAAATACACCTTGCTGATACCGGAATTCACATAACGACCAGCCACACCGAGCGCAAATGTTTTGGAAAGTTTCTGTGAAAAGGCGAGGTCAATCGCGAATTCGTTTGGCTTATAATCACTGGTTTTTACACCCTGAGAATTTGTAAGCTCAATATTACCAAGACTGAAATACCGCAGGGAAGAACCCACCGTTTGCCTGGAATTGATTTTTACATAGCCGGCCAGATAAGACATGTTGATGTCTGGCACAAGGTGTCTTAACCAGGGTGTGACAGTGAAACCGACCCCGTATTTTTTCTCCGCAAAAGCGAGTTTGCTTCCGTTCCAGTGTATGGAGTTCACATCAGGGTCAGTTGATGAACCCGCATCACCCATAGCGCCCTGTTTACTGTCTGGACTGATCATCAGAAATGGTACAGCGGTGGTTATGGCATTCACTCCGCCCTCAAGCGACGTATTGGTATTCTTGATTTGTTGCGCGAAAACCGGCAATCCAACCAACACAGATCCTGCTGCAAGAATGAGTTTATTCATGAGGTGCTGACCCCTCTCCCGGGGCTTTGAATGAACGGCAAATTTACTAATTTAGTATGACCAATTTTTCGATTTTTTCTGCCTTCTTGTTATCCGGGGTGCTCACGGTCAACCGGTAAACGTAAACGCCTCGACCCAGTTTATCTCCAAAATCGTCTCGGCCATCCCAATCAATGCCCTTGATCCGGAATCCTTCGCATTGCGATGTTTGTTGCAGGGTTTTTACCAGTTTTCCGCTGATCGTATAGATATTGACCACAATTTTCAAGGCAGCACAGGCCTGGTTGTGTTCAAAGAAAAAAGTGGTGTGGGTGCTGAAAGGGTTAGGATAGTTCAATACATGATCGAGGGCAAACTCTGCGCTCTGTGCAACAGCAAACTCAAGACTCGCGGCACTGGAATTGTTTTGTATGTCCCATGCCTTGAAATTGAGCTGGTAATCTCCTTCCTGCATTTTCCCGAACTGGTAACGCACCCGCCCACTCTGGTAACTGTTCAGCGCCGCTTCGTAATAATCGTTCAGAATCACCGGTTTGCTGATGCCCTTGTTCAGCACCGCGGTAATATCATGACCAAAAGAAGTGCCCAGGGTATTGATGCCGCTCGAATCTGTGAGGTCGGCATAAAAAATGGGCGTTTCGTTTGTCACACTGCCACTCACAAAATTCTTATCATTCATATAAACCTTTATTTGCGGACCCTCGTGATCTGGATAAACATTTCCGGAAGCTCCTCCAACAAGTAGTTTATCGAAGTACCCTCCCGCATCAATATTTCCGTCTGTGGCGTAATAACTTATTTTACCCGGCCCATATGCAAAACTGATGTCCTTCGGAACCAGAAAACTGAAACTGAAATCTCCCTTGTTTACCTGCGTTTTACCTGAAAACAAGGCGTTGCGCTGAAGCTTGTATCGAAATGGATTGCCTTCCACGCCGTCATAAGACTCCGGGTCATTCAGTAAACAAACAACATCCTGCTCCTTATCGTACACCGTGGTATAAACAAGACCGTTGAAATTACTAAGCTTGTTGCCGAGGGTGTCCGACACATAACCACTCACTGTTATTTTTTCAAG
>DAOMFS010000003.1:0-68094 GCA_035429925.1 Bacteroidia bacterium
TCCCAGGCCTCATTCTGGTTCGTGCTTTCAAATACTTTTTTTCTTTTTTGTTTGAAGATCATGAAGGTCATGGTCTCCAGACAAATACCCTGAACCTTGATGTCGTCGTTGTGACCATCTCCGTTTGGTGAGAAGGCGTTGGGAACATACATCTCTCCGCACTCTTTCACCACGATTACATTGATGGTGTCACTCGACATACAATTCTTGCTGTTATAGCCCCACAACACATACTGCGTGGTCTTCAATGGGTTTACCTTCACAGTTGTTTCAGTGGCCGATGAAATATTGTAGATCGGATCCCAGAGATAACTGAGCGCACCAGACCCTGTAAGCTCAATGGTTTCTCCAAACCTTATGTATCGGTCGCTGTGCAGCTGGCCCGGTGGTTCTATGGTTACATTTGGTTTATCCACCACATTAATGTAATTGAGCTTGCCATTCTGGCCCACACTTCCACCTGGCCGTGGATAAGGGTTCTCAACTTTGAGGATCACATTGTATTTGCCTGGAAGATTATAACAAATGGTCGGGTTCGATAAGGTTGAAGTTGCAGGTGATCCGCCTGGGAATTGCCAGCTCAGTTTCTGGGGGCCACCGGCCAGCGTGTCTGTAAGATTCATAAACGTGATGCAATCTCTGGCGCACAAGGTGTCTCGCTCCACAGCCGTAGTGAAGGAAACGAGCGTAATCGGTCTGCAATCAATTACTCTAACACTTACGGTATCCACTTCCCTGCAACCCGTAACTCCGCTGAATCCTGACACCACCGTGTAGACCACAATGGAAGGCGTTCGGTTGGGTGCACTAACTGTAACCATGGTATTGTTAGGAGGCGTTAAGATGGAATTGTTCGGTGAGGTCCAGGTATAGGTCGGCATCACGCCAAAGGGCAGATTCGCATTGCCATTTACCGCGGTAAGGTTAAGCACCACATCACTGGGACCCGGATTCGGACCGACAAAGCATACCGTATTTGTGGGTACGTTGTTGATGATGGGCCAGAGTATATCGGTAATGGGCCGTGGCAACACGGTCACCGTAATCAGACGAGGCATGGATACACAGCTCCGGGTGTCGGTCACATCCACAGAATAGGTTGTGGTAATTGGCGGGTACGCCATGGTTGTGGGCGAAAGCGGGGAGCTGAGGGTAATGGGGTTAGCTTCGGTCCAGCTGTAAGAGAATGCTGCCTGGGAGCCCACAGCACCGGGGCCAATGTTCACCACGCTCAGTTTCATAGAATCTCCTGTACACATAGCTGGCGTGGTTGGATTAACGCCAATTGTAAACTGAGGTGTTACCGATACACATACCAGCGCTGAGCCAGAACATACCGATGTATTACCGGTAATGGTGTAACAAGTTGTGGAATGTGGTCTCACCTGGGTTTGGGGACCAATGGAATAGGTCATTGTTGCCGGGTCATAGGGGAACCAAACGTAATTGGCCGCCCCATTTGCAGTCAGGTTCACAACCTTGGAGAGTGGCGGGAAGTTCTGCATGAGACAGGTTGTTGGCGTAGACATGGAGATGTTGATGGCCAGGGGCGGAGCGGTGTAAATGGTAATGGCTGTTGGTGTACTCAAACAGGATCCACCGTTGGAACCGATTACAGTGAAGACGCCATTGGCAACAGAAATGGATTGCTGAACGATAGCTCCAGTATAGGTAGATCCAGTCCAGGTGTACGAGTTGGAGCCCCAGGCCGTCAGGGTTGCATTAAATCCTGAACACACTGCTGTTGCTGATGGAACTATAGTCAATACAGGAATACTGTTGACATACTGCGTAAAAGTAGCTGCGCCGTTACAACCTGCCCCATTGTTTCCGCTTACGGTGTAAACAAGATTCACATTAGGGCTGTTACTCGGTATAGTGATAAGCGTTATTGAACTGTTGGGCGCACTGAGCAAAGTGGATGGTGTCCAGGTATAATTCACCGCGCCTGTGGCTGTAAGTGTATTGCTTTGGTTGATGCAAATCGTATTCTGTGGTGCCGTAATGTTCATCGACAGACTTGCCGTCGGGTCTATCATCACATTCACGGTTGCATTGCCTACACATCCCGCGGCATCGAGGGCGCTTACCGTGTAATTGGTGTTGATCGTTGGATTCACCACCGTGGTCGTATTCGTGCCAATTTGCAGAATGTTGGTTCCCGAAGGTGCGGTCCAGGTGTAGGTATACGCTGTGCTGCCAATTACACTGAGTGTTGAAGGTAAACCGGAGCAGATCAAACTTGGGGAAGCCGATGCGGTGATCACAAGGGAAGGTGTCATACCCACCACAACGGTTTGAACAGGGGCGCCTACATTGGTACATTGGGCGCTGTCGGCATACACCGAGTAAACCGAAGCTTGTGTGGGGTTAAAGGTGAAGCAGGGCAGTGTTGAAGGTGAGGTGGTACTATTGCCCGCCGCACTCACCTGAATAAAGCTATAGAGCGTAAGGGAATTTGCAGGTATGGCACAAACAATAACTGAGGTTCCCGCGCAAACCGAGGGACTGCCTGCAATGAGTCCGCGGTTGAGCACCCTCAAGGCCAGATTCACCGTTTGAGAACCCACGCAGGAGGCACTGTCGACAAAGACTGTGTAAGTAGCCGGGAATTGAGCCGCAAGACTGGGCGCAATGACTGCTAAAGAAGGCGTATTGGAGGTGCCCGTTAAGGTGTTGCTGGGCGGTGCTGAAAAAGTGTAGGTGAAATTGGAAGGATTGGAACCCGCTCCTCCTGCCGTGGCTGTGAGGGTGATGGGACTGTTCGGGCAGGCGGAAGTGATCTGGGCCGTTCCGCTCAGCAAACCAAGCGTGATGTTTGGCGACAAGTTTAGAATTCCCACGGAGAATGTGCCGCTACCCTGGCAGCCTGCACTGTCTACTGTTACCGTATACGTTGTACTGAGTGTTGGTGTGAAATTGGGTGTGTGGGTGGCGGCAGATGTGGTGGCATCAGCCTTGGCTACTATGGACCCTGTAACTGGTGTGGTAAACGTAGGAGCGTAAAAGGTATAAGAGGTCCCTGCTCCACCTGAGGAGGTGAAACTAAATGAAGTACCCTGGCAAACCGAGGGACTGGAGAGGGCAACCGTTGGATTTAAAACAAGCAATTGCACCGTGTGTGTCGCATCTCCAAGGCATCCCGCTGAATCCACATGCACAGAATAGGTCTTGGGGAAACTGGTGGCATTGGCAATACTTTGCACAAGGGTGTTTGTGGCACCGGTTTGCAAAACGGTGGCTGGTAGCGCCACAAAGGTGTATGACGTGCCTGTTCCCCCATTTGAACTCAGTGTAAAATTGGTGCCCGGGCAAACAGAAGGTGTGGATGAAAGAAATATGGGCTGTATCGTTCGAATACTTACTGCAATTGTACTGCTGCCTGTACAGCCCGTACTGGTGGTATTAACCACATAATTCCAATTGGGTAAGAAACCTCCGGCAGAAGGTGTGTGCACGGCCATACCACTTGTACCCGTGCCAATGGTAAGGCTGGATCCGGTGCCCGAAACGGCGATAATGGTATAATTCACACCGCCCGTCGCATTCAGGGTAAGCGAACGGTTCGGACAAACAGAAAATGAACTGGGAGTTAAAGTTGGGGTAAGAGTTAGTAGACCTATTGAAATGGTTGCTTGTCCCGGGCATCCAAAATAGTTCACGTCAACTGTAAAAATTCGGGGACCGGCCGTAAATGTGGTTATGGTCCTTACAATGGGGTTTCCATTGCTGAAAATAAATCCACCAGAACTCTGAGTCCAGGTGTGATTGCTAACTGCGGAAGTCTGTGCTGATATAGAAGTAAGTTGTACCGTACCGCCAGGGCAAATAGAAGGACTTGAAGCAGTCAAAGTAACCGGTATAGTGCTCACTGTAAACACTTGTGCAGTTGTGGAGAGCGTGCAGGAACCGGCGGCCCCGGTATGGGTCAATACAGCGGTGTAGGTGCCGAATGCCGCGGCACTGGTGCATCCTGACACGGCAACGGCAGAAGGATTATACCATTGTATGCCCGTGGTGGTGGTGCCCGCGGTTACATTGGTTCCTGTAACGGCGCCTGCCGTGGTGGTGAAACAAAGCGGAGAAGTGGGGCAAACACTCTGGCTGGCCGGTATGGCCGAAAGTGTGGCAGATTGAACATAAAGTGCAAGCGTTGTGGTGACATTACAGCCCTGTGCGGTAAGACCGTTCATGGTATAGGTTGCGTTTGCAGTAGGTGTGATCACAAGAGGATTCACCCCTGAGGTCGTTGTTCCTCCGCCGGCTGCTGAAGAAGTCCAGGTAAATGTGGTCGCGCCTCCTGCCGTCAAGCTCAGTGTATTTCCTGCGCAAACGGTGTTGCTGGGGGCTGATGGTGTGATGGTAGCCGAAGTAGGGCAAACGGCGGTTCCGGTATAGGATACGGGTGAACCAATAGGGGTGGTTGGGCTGATGGCGGCATACGGAAAGCCTGTAATGGTATAATCTCCGCAGCAGGGGTAAGTCACTAAAACAATACTGCCATTGGGCACCACATTGGTTTGGGTGGCGTTGCCGCAGGGAGGGGATTGAATTACCCAGGTGTAACTGCCGGCCGCAGCCTGTGTGGCCGTAACGGCAACAAGCACAGTATTGGTGCCGGAGGAGTTGAAACAAAGAATCTGTGGGGTAATGGAGAAGTTAAAGGCCTGGGCGCTTACTTTCGTGAATGAGAAGGAAAGGAGGATCAGAAAGCAAGAACTGAGAAATCGTTTCATAGTTGGGTAATTGGTATGGCTAATTTACGTCTATTGTGCTAATTTTAAGAAATTTTCACTCAATCAGAGGGGGTTTTTAATAACTGGTAAATGTAAAGAAAGAATATTATTCCTGCAAAATACCGGGCCCATTTCAAGGTGATCGGAATTATCACAAGAATTCAACAAAATCCGGTCTCCGCGCAAAAATCCACTACCTTCGCCCTTTAATTGAATACGCACAAGCTATTATGCAATTAAAATACTCCAGCCTCCCCAAAGCCTTGCTGATCCTGGAAGACGGCAAGGTGTTCGAGGGCAGGGCAGCCGGAAAAACCGGCACCAGTACCGGCGAAATCTGCTTTAACACTGGCATGAGCGGTTACCAGGAAATCTTCACCGACCCCTCCTATTTCGGACAGATCGTGGTGATGACCAATCCCCACATTGGTAATTACGGTATTGAAGAGTCCGAAGTGGAAAGCCATTCTGTAAAAATAGCCGGCCTGGTCTGCAAAAAATTCAACCAAGGCTTCTCCAGGAAGCGCGCCGGTAAAAGCCTGCAGCAGTATTTTGAAGAGAACGGCATTGTGGCCATCTGCGAACTCGATACCCGCGCCATCGTGCGCCACATACGCAACAAAGGGGCCATGAATTGCATCATTTCCTCCGATTCAGACGATGTGGAAGCCCTTAAAAAACAACTGGCCGGTGTGCCCAGCATGGCCGGGCTTGAACTCAGTTCCAAAGTGACCTGCGAAAAGGCCTATACCCTTGGTGAGGTAAAGGCAGATCATCGCGTGGCGGTGATCGATTTCGGGGCCAAGCTCAATATTCTCCGCTGCCTCACCGAGCGCGGGTGTTACCTCAAGGTTTTCCCCCAGCACAGCACTTACCAGGAGATCATGGATTTTAAGCCGGATGGCATCATGCTCAGCAATGGCCCGGGTGATCCGGGTGTCATGCAGAAGGAAAGCGCCCTGGTTAAGTCTTTGGTTGAAAGTGGAAAACCCGTATTCGGTATTTGCCTGGGGCACCAGCTCCTCGCCCAGTCTCAGGGCATCAAAACCTATAAAATGCATGCCGGACACCGCGGTATTAATCACCCCGTGATCAATACCTTAAGCGGGAAATGTGAAATCACTTCTCAAAACCACGGTTTTACGGTTGACGCCGAGCAGGTAACCAGGAATCCGAATGTGGAGGTCTCACACCGCAACCTGAATGACGCTACCATAGAGGGCATCCGGCTGAAGAACCACAAGGCCTTTTCGGTGCAATATCACCCCGAATCCAATCCGGGACCTTATGATTCGCGCTATCTTTTCGATGAGTTTGTTGAGAACATGAAATCCGCCCGCTGAGCGACTCAGGGTTTGAGGTCCTCATACTCCACATACTCGCCTACCTTATCCAAGGGTTTTATTTTGGATGGCGTTTTCTCTTCCCGTTCAGCGGCCTGGTATGGCTTGTCTGATGAATAGGTCTGAGATTTTTTTTGCCTGAACAGGGCGCTGATCTTGTAGATCAGCCAGATGAAGAGCAATGTCCAGAAAACGTCTTTCATGAGAAATACAAATGTACCGAAATTCACGCTAGCTACCCGGGCTGTTCAAGTTGAAAAGAAAGCATTAAAAAATCCTTAAGAAAAGCCTAGTTTTAATACTTTTGCGAAAATTTTTAGCACGCATGGAAACCCTGGAAAAAACGAACAACAGTTACGAAGCCCAACTCAACGACTGGATCCAACAGGAAAAGGCCGCCATTGACCTGATCAGCGCGGTGGGAAAATTATGGTTTGAAAAATCGATTGAACTCATCCTTTTTCGCAACCAGCTTGTTGACCGCAGCGCAGGCGAGATCATGAATCTTCACCTGTATGCCAAAAACATTGTGAAGAAACCCATAACCGTATACGATACGGTTGATCTGGCCAATGAAATCCTGAAGGCCAATGTGGTGGCCAGTCGCATTGATATCGGCAAGCTTGCTTATGAGTGGCACCAGGAGAATGGCCAATTCAAATCCAAAGCCGAATTCATCAACTCAAAACTCATTGATCTCATCGGAAAACAAAGCCAGAATACACCCAAAGACGTGGTGCTATACGGATTTGGCCGCATTGGCCGTTTGGCTGCACGGGAACTGATCAACCTGGCCGGTAAAGGCGAACAACTGCGTTTGCGCGCTATTGTCACCAGAGGCAACAGTCCCGAAGAAATTGTTAAACGCGCCGACCTCCTGCGCACCGACTCGGTACACGGCATGTTCCCCGGTACGGTGATTGAGGATCTGGAAAACAAAACACTCATCATCAACGGGCATACTGTACACATGATTGACGCCAAAAACCCGGAGGATGTGGATTATACCAAATACGGCATCAGCAATGCCCTGCTCATTGACAATACCGGTGTTTTCCGTGACGACAAGGAACTCAGCCGCCACCTCGCGGCCAAGGGCATTGACAAAGTGTTGCTCACCGCGCCGGCCAAGGGCAATGTGCCCAATGTGGTACATGGTGTGAACCACGAAACCGTAGATCTGAAAAGCCAGAAAATTTTCTCGGCTGCCAGTTGCACCACCAATGCCATTATGCCCATTTTGTACGTGATAGACAAAGAACTGGGCATTCAAAAGGGCCATATCGAAACCGTGCATTCATACACCAACGACCAGAATCTTCTCGACAATTACCATAAAAAGTACCGACGTGGCCGTTCCGCCGCCCTCAACATGGTGATCACAGAAACGGGTGCAGAGAGCGCACTCAAAAAAGTACTGCCCCACCTGAGCGGAAAATTCACTGCCAATTCTGTACGCGTGCCAACCCCTAATGTGAGTCTTGCCATTCTTAATCTCAACATTGGTAAAGACGTTACCAAGGATGAAGTGAATGAGATCATCCGCAAATACGCCCTCCAGGGTCAGCTTGTTGAACAGATCCAGTACGCTTTCAGCAATGAGCTGGTGAGCACCGATGTGATCGGCAACCCCTGCCCCAGTGTGTTCGACAGCCAGGCTACCATTGTGTCACCCGACAAACGAAGCATCGTGCTGTATGTGTGGTACGATAATGAATATGGTTACACCCGCCAGGTGATCCGCTTCAGCAAACACATCAGCGAGGTGAGAAGGGCATCCTATTATTGATCAGCTATAAACTGAATGGAAAGGGGAAGCAAGTCTTCCCTTTTTTTGTTTTTACCCCGAGCCGGCAATTGTTATCTTAGCGCATCCAAAACACAAACATGAAAAAATATGTCGCATTCGCCTTTTTCCTTTGCATCATAGGCTATGTGCAAGCCCAGGCTCCCAAAGGCAAGGCCAAACCAGGCACCAATTACGGTGAAACCATCAACGAACTGAACGCCATGCCGGGTCAGGAGCTGCCCCAAATGCTCAGTCATCAGGATACAGTGGAGGTGAAAGTAAGCACAAAGGTGTTTAATTCCTGCGCTTCTGAAGGCTGCTGGCTCACCTTCAAGGCTAATGACAGCACAACCGTGATGGTAAAAACCAGGAATCACAACTTTTTTGTGCCCCTGGATATCCGCGGTAAAAATGTGATCATCGATTGCAAGGCCTATAATAAAACCGTGAGTGTGGCCGATCAGAAACACTATGCCAAGGATGCCGGCAAGCCAAAAAAGGAAATCGACGCCATCACCAAAGATCAGAAACAGATCATCTGTATTGCCAGGGGTATTCTTGTGGTGAACTGAACATCTTCCTTAAACCTGATCATGCCTGAATTGAGTCTTAGTCTGGAAGCCAGGATCAATAAAATCCTGCGCGATGTGCCGGATTTTCCGAAGCCGGGCATTGTCTTCAAGGATATTTCCCCCTTGTTTTACAACCAGGCACTTTGCAGCAGGATTGTGGATGAATTCCTCGAAAGACTTCACGAAAAACCCGACGCCCTCATAGGCATTGAAAGCCGGGGGTTCCTGTTCGGATTTCTGATGGCGAACAAACTTGACATTCCTTTTGTGTTTGTTCGAAAGGCGGGCAAATTACCGGCAGCCACCATTTCTGTTGAATACGAACTGGAATACGGGAGTGCAAAAATGGAAATGCATGCCGATGCCCTGAAGCCCGGCTGGAAGGTGCTGATACACGATGATCTTCTGGCCACAGGCGGAACAGCCGAAGCAGCGGCAAGACTTGTTAAAAAAGCCGGCGCATCGGTTTCTGCGTTTAACTTTGTGATCGGCCTCGATTTTTTACAAGGCGAAGAAAAACTAAAATCTTATTCAAATCAAATTATATGTCTCACGCACCTTTGAGTTCCGGAACGGGAATGAATTTTAAACTGAATGAAAATCAGCAGATGATCGCTGACATGATCCGAAAGTTCGGAAAGGATCACATACAGCCAAAACTGATGGAATGGGACGAAAAACAGGAGTTCCCCATAGAGGTTTTTAAGAAACTTGGTGAACTTGGCATGATGGGCGTATTGGTACCGGAAGAATACGGCGGATCCGGTTTTTCATACACCGAATACGTTACTGCACTTACCGAACTCGGAAGCATCTGTGGCTCCATTGGCCTTTCCACGGCAGCGCACAACAGTCTTTGCACCGGACATATCTTACAATTTGGCAATGAGGAACAAAAGAGAAAATACCTTCCTAAACTGGCGAGTGGAGAATGGATCGGGGCCTGGGGACTAACCGAAGCCAATACCGGAAGCGATGCCATGCGCATGCGTTGCGTAGCCAATCTTGATGGCGAACATTATGTAATCAACGGTACCAAAAACTGGATCACGCACGGCATCAGCGGTAATGTGGCTGTGGTGCTGGCCCGTACAGGCGAACTGCTCGACAGCAATGGCATCACTGCTTTTATTGTGGAGCGGGGAACACCAGGTTTCAAGGGCGGTAAGAAAGAGAACAAACTTGGTATGCGGGCCAGCGAAACCGCCGAACTCATATTTGAGAATTGCAGGGTTCACAAGTCTCAGGTTTTAGGTAAACCCGGTGAAGGTTTCAAACAGGCCATGAAGGTGCTCGACGGCGGTCGTATCAGTATTGCAGCATTAAGTCTGGGCATTGCAAAAGGCGCCATCAACGCCAGTCTGAAATACGCCAAAGAACGCCAGCAATTCGGGCAGCCCATTGCGAATTTTCAGGGCATTGCCTTTAAGCTGGCTGACATGTGCACAGAATATGAGGCCGCTGAACTGCTCACCTTTCACGCGGCGGATTTGAAAAACAAACACCAGAAAATGACAAAAGAAAGCGCTATCGCGAAGTACTATGCAAGCGAGGTTTGTGTAAGAGCAAGCACAGAGGCGGTGCAAATATTCGGAGGATACGGTTACACTAAAGATTTTCCGGTGGAGAAGTTTTACCGCGACAGCAAGCTTTGCACGATAGGCGAAGGCACAAGTGAAATTCAGAAAATGGTGATTGCGCGTGAAATACTGAATGCTTAGGTAAGGTGTTCAGTGCTTAGCGTTAAATTTCCAAACCAAAGACCAAAAACCAGAAACCAGAAACCAAAATCTGAAACACTATTCCACATACGCAATCGATCAGTTTACGCGGCACGTGTTACAAGACACATCGGGATTCAACTGGCTGATGACAAACGGTTACCGCGAATTGCTGGCCACACTTGATGCCATTCGCGATGATAAAAAGGCCTTTCAGTTTCTGATGGATAACAAGCATTTTGTTCTGGCTGCTTTTGTGAACGCCATCTGGGAGGATCAGAAAGCTTTTAAATTTTTGATGGATGCAAAAGCCTTCGAATGGGCTGCCTGCGCTAACATCATTAACGGAGACGAAAAGGCGGAACAATTCCTGAAAAACACCGGGAAGGAAAACTATGTGCTGCTGGCGCACGCCATTCAAAGCCGCATACACGATGACGGAGACCGAAACGTGTCGCCCTGGGGGGTTTTCCAAAACCTTTTTAACTGGAAAAAAGCCTTCAAAAAGTAATGCGCGTGATCGATACCATACCGCACGAAAGCATGAGCATCACCATCATGCAGATGAACAACAAGTTCCAGGTGCGTTTTGAAGCCGGCCCGATGGAACAGATATTTAAGTTCTCAACAGAAGAAGTGGGTAACCTGGAGGGTTTGAAAAAACGCCTGAGTCCCGATTTTATTCTGGCCACACGGCAGCGCTTCAACCAGATGTTCCTGCAATGGAAATCTTCCCTGGATTAATTTGATCTGTATCTTCCGGTCAGCACAAAGTCCCGCCAATTGTTTATCAAGTCAGTTTCAGTTGTGCCAAAGGCGCTGAGAACCTCGCTGCATTTGGTTAAAGACAGAAGGGAAAGCAGTTTTTGTCTGCCGAATTTTTTATCAATGTACATTAGCATGGACCCGGAAAGACCGTATTTGTGCTGACCGGTCCAGAATTCAGACAAGGCTTTCGGGCCTTTGTTGGCATGCAGAATACTCATTACACCTGCAAGCCTGACTGAATCACATTGACCTGAGACATAAGTAGCCAATCCTTCCACCAACCAATCGAGATTTTCAAGCTGACTGAAATCAGGACTGGGATTCAACTGCGCGTGATAAACATGCACGAGTTCGTGCGTGAACGGGTTTTGTGTGCTCATGCGATTGCTGTATTGGTGTTCACATGCTTCTGATCCCCAACGGGCAGGGGAGAGCAGGTCGAGCCGTTTTGCTTCGCCACTGGCCACCATCCAGCATTCTGATTTAAAATCCGGCAAAGACCAGTTCATTTGCCAGGTACTGTCCAGTGAACGCCTTGCCGGGTGAATATACACAGCAAACACGTGTCTGAAACCGGAATGAAAAAAATCCCGGGTTTGCTGCATTCCTCTCTGGATAAGCGTCCCGACGTCGTTTAAAATGAACTTGTCAGCGTCTTTATAATATAATTTGTATTGGCTTGTTCTCTTCAGGTCCCAATCACCTTCCTGTGCGCTGAAGGCGCAGAAGAGCATGATCGCAAAGGGTAAACTACAGTTGATCCTCATGTCCTGGAATTTATCCTAAGACGCCTTGAGAAAAAAAAAGTTACAAGGAACAAAATGTTCAGGCACTCTTGCCGGGCTTGAGTTCTCTTGACTTGAGCAGGTCGAGAATACTGTTACGGTCTTTTGCGGCCGCTTTGGCACTATCGAACCAATACTCCACCACATGATCCTTGTCGAAGCGAAGTATAAGAAAATGTTCAGTGTCGTGATTTTCTTCACGGTAATATGCCATCAAGGCAAGATGTTCGCCAAGGCCCATGTACACCACTTGCTGAGCCGGTAGTTTTTGAATACAAACTTGTTTTTGATTAAAGGTATCCAGAGGTCCCATGGTAAAAAATGTACTTTGTTTACAAGCCAGGGCGGGCTCTGTTGCAGAGATACAGCTTAGCAGGGTCTGATCAAGCATAAAAGTATGACTGGGGGAAATGCTGTCAAGAAAGGCGAGGAGAAAGGGCGGGATCTGGTGTATCTGTTCAATGGTTTTGAGTTCTTCGTCGAGGGCGGTGTGCAACAAATTCCTGGGATGGGGAGTGCTGTTTCTTTCTTCAGATTTGATCAGATGGGCCCCGCTCACCGCAATAAGGCTAGGTACCGTAAAAGTTTTTTGCGCGGTGGGAGCCACCATGGTTTTGTCTCTCCCGGGTTTGCAGCAGATGAGTAAGGAGAAAAGAATAAGAATAGGGAAGGAGAGTTTTGCGGTCATGCTTAAGTTTTTTGTTCATCGGATTGTCCGGAGGACAGGATTCACTCTCACAAAAACCCGGAACCTGCTTTTCCCGGTCCGATGATGACGCTGACTAAGGTAGAACAAGCTTTTTCAGAATGAGATGCGGTTTTTGTTAATAAAACTTATTTAACGGATTAAGGGAGGAAGCCAAATTGAGGAGAAGAGATCAGTTTGAGTGAAGAGATGTGCAGAATAATTCACTCATAACACCCAGCTACCTTTTTACTTTTTTCTTTTTTCAGTACTTTTCCTGTATTGGCGTCTATTTGGATCAATCGGCTTTTAACCACATAACAGCCATTCACCTTTTTGCATCGTTTTGGTCTTTCGCCCGGATACGATCTGGTGGTTCTGCCCCAATTCCGAAATGCTCTTCTTTGAGCGCTTGCCAACCAGATTTTATTCGCCGTGTCAATCCTGATGCTACTGGAGTTAATGTTCTCTACCTGGGGATGGTTAGTAAGGATACGCGGAATCAGGCCATGTCGTTTGGCAATGCAAAGGGCCTGATTTTCACTTATAAATTTACCAGACGTTTGCTGGCTGAAGCACTGAAATTGTGAAAGACACAGTGCCATCAGGACCAATGATTTCAATGAAACCAACAATGTTGAGACGGTACTGGCTACTTTGAAATTTAATTGAAGCAAGACAAAACGTGGACGCATTCAGCTCAGGAACTTCTTAATATTTTGTTCATGGCCTTTCCTTTGGCCAGTTCATCCACCAGCTTATCCAGAAAGCGTATCTTTTGTGTAAGAGGATTTTGAATGTCTTCTACCCTGTAACCACAGATCAATCCTGTAATGTGAACCGCATTGGGGTTTAGTTTGGCCTGCTGAAAGAACGCCTGAAAATTCACATTCGATTCAAGCATTTTCTTCAAGAGCCCGGGCCCAAAACCAGTTAACCATTCTATCACCTGATCCAGCTCTTCCTTTGTCCGGCCTTTTTTCTCCACCTTGGCCAGGTAAAGCGGGTAAACCGAAGCAAAGCGCATTGAGGCCATGCGTTCATCCTGTTTACTGTTCGTATTCATGTATCAGGCGTCCGGAATATTCGGTTCAACCAGTTTTATCAATTTCTCCAGCGATTCCTGCCAACCCAGGTAGCACATTTCCAGGGGAATGACAGCAGGTATGCCTTCCTGAAGCACTTTTAATTCAGTACCACAGGATACTTTGTTGAACCAGACCGAAGTGCTGATCTCTCCCGGTAAATTCGGATCATCAAAGCGGTCGGAATAACGCAGGAATTCATTTGTTTTGATTTCTCTGAAGGTACCTCCGAATGAGTGCCCTTTTCCGCTGCTGAAATTCACGAACGACATCTTAAATTCTCCTCCGGGTTTAAATTCCATTTTGTGTACCTGGCAAACAAAACCATAAGGCGGAATCCAGCTGGCATAGGCCAGGGAGTCGGAGAAGGCCTTGAAGACCTTTTCGGGCGGAGCCTTTAATACCCTGTGTAATGTAACGCTGTTGACCGACATGATGTTTAGTTTTGGTTTGGTTTCATCACGTTGAACATCCAGCGAATGCCAAAGCGATCTTTACAGGTGCCCCAATAACCCCAGAACTCTTCGTGCGGGGCCACGCCATCTGCACCACCCTGCGACAATTCGCGGTAAAGCCTGTCTGCTTCAGCGTTCTGATCCAGGTTTAAACTGATGGTGACATTGTTTCCTTCAATGAGTTTGTGGCCCATGCTTTCCAGCACATCGGTGCCCATGATTTCAGTACCGCCAATGATGGGCAATGCCACGTGCATCACTTTGTTTTTGTCGGCTTCTGAAAGTTCAGGCATGCCGGGTTGAGCCGGAATATCCCGCATGCGCATCATCTGCGCTGAAAAATCGGTTTTGAAAATCTTTTTGTAGGTGTTAAAGGCTTCTTCGGCCTTCCCCAAAAAATTTAGGTAAATGGAAACGTTTGCCATGTAAAAAGTGTTTTTGATCCGAATATAAAGTAAAATAACTGGACTGGTATATTCAAAATCGAAGTTTAACCTTAGTCAGGTAAAAGGCTTTTCAGAAAATTAATCAAGGCAGGCATCAAAAAAAAGCGGGTCCATTGAGGACCCACCTGTAGAGTTGTTTGGAATCTGAGCTGACTAGAATTTGAAATTATACCCCAGCCTGAAGGACAGGGAATTCACTTTTGACAAATTGTACTCAGCGGCTATATTGAAGTGATAAATGCCTATTACAGCCCCAAGCATGCCTTGAATACCTGCCACATTTTCGTCGTGCAGATTTACAAGGTCGCTTTTTTCGTGGGCGTGAGACAGGTACACCGAGGTACCCGCATATGGACTAAGACTCAACCAATTTCTGTAAAGCTTGAATTCTTTTGAGGCAAGCAGGTCAAGATTTGAAATCATGAAGTTGAGGTCTTCAGGACCATAGATCATATTAAAACCAAGCCGTGGAGAGAGGTCGATTTTGTTTTTTTCTGCGCTCAACAAATTGTATTGGACCTGGGCGCCCATAAAACCATAATTCGCTCCGGGTCTGTAGCTCCAGTAAACGCCAAGGTCGAGCTTTGAACTTAAGCCTGCACGAAGTGAAAGACCAGGAAAAGGCAATTCATCTCCTCCAACCAGGTAGTGTTCGGCATTCGGATGTACAAAGGTGTTGTTCCAGGCGCCCTTGGTTTCATCGATTCGGGTTTTCCATTGCAGGAGGGAGACTTCTATGCGTCCTTTGCCCATAGGTCTGGCGCTGGTAAGCGGCCTGAAGCAGGCAACCATACCGGCCTCCTGTGTAAATTCGTGCCATTCTTGCTGGGTGAGCGAGGGGTCGAGCTGGAAGGAACATTCTGTCCAGCGTGAACTTTGGTGTAAAACCACATCCTGGGCGGATGCAACATTGAGGATCAGGCACAGGGCCGAGGCATAAAACGCGATTTGTGTTTTCATTTCTGTTTTTTTGTTTTGTTTTTGGGTTCAAAAGTATAGCTATGACGTGGCGCGGGCGCTTTTCCTTACACGCCAGGCGTGCGTGCGTGTAAGCGCGCACCTGTTTTAGAAAAAGCTTCTGGTTTCCAGGACGTTAAAATTCAAAAGGCCTTTGAAAAAACATGTTTCCATGTGCCCGTGAAGATGAAAAAGTATTGATGTCCTGTTAAAAAAGGGACCTGAAATTTGAAAATCAGGATTTAAAATACTCTGTTGGGGAGATCCCGTTCATCTTTCGGAAGTATTTGTTGAAACTCGATTTGGAATTAAAACCACATTCGTAGGCCATGCCCAGGAGGTTGTATTTTTTACCCCCGGGCTGGGAAGCCATTTTTTTGAATTCTTCCACCCGAAGCGTGTTGATGTAATCGTAGAAATTGGTGCCTTGTTTGTGGTTGATCACCTGGGAGAGGTAATTGGGCACAGTATTCAGTCTGGAGGCCAGATCGGTGAGCGTGAGTCCGCTTTCTTTATATGGTTTGTCCTTTTCCATGAGCTCCAACAGCTTTTTGTGAAGCTCAGCCGCGGTCTCCTCAGACAAACCCGAACGGGCGTATTTTTTCCTGGAGGCATCTGACTTGTCAGGCTCAGGTAAAGGCACCTGCTCCAGGTTTTCCGGAATTGGATTTTCATCTTCTTCTATTTCGATCTCATCCGGTTTTACGGTGTTTTGCTGATCAAAAATGCCTACCTGGTTAATGCCCCAGTACCCTATGAAGAGCACAAAGCAAACGGCTGAACTGTAAACCAGGGTATCGTTCTTCAGCAAAACAAAAACCCAGATCAGAGCCAGGCTGTAAATGAGATAGCGCAACCAGCGGAGGTTTATTTTTTCAATATCCGAAAACTGGTAGAGGATGTTGCGTTCATGCCTGTTGAGCTGGATAATGCTCCAGATCACGTACACTACACCCGAAAGCGGAATGAGGGCAGATTGTATCGCGGTGAACACTTCGTATCCGGCGCCCTCCTGCTGAAAGACCCGTATTTTTTCAGAAGCCGGGCGCAGCATGAAGGGGATAAGGTAGAGGTACTCTGCCCCGGCCGGTACAAAGTGCGTGAGGGCTTTCAAACCGATTTTAGTGATCTGTCCGCTGAGGCTGCAGACATAAAGGAGCAGGAAGGGACCATGCAGGAGCGGGAAGGGGAAGCCCACACCCAGGAGCCAGGGAAAGTCATACAGGCGACCCGAGATATAAATGAAAAATTGCAGGAGGTGTAATCCCACTACCGTCAGCCAGGCTGCCAGCACCTTATCGGCCAGGGACTTGTTTTTTTTGCCCCAGAGCAGGAGGCTCAGAAAAAAAGCGATGAAGATGCCGGCGAGGTAAAACATGGGAACGCTAATTTGCGAAATAATGGGCAAATCTGAATTTGTAATTCCTTTGGCGACCGTAAAAGACTTTTCACAAGTTGATTTTAGAATCAAAATCAAAAATTCGCAATTCAGAATCGGGAAGGTTTATGTTTGTATTCGGAATTGATAGCTAAACAGTCTAATGGAAGATTGAAGCGTATCTACGTAAAATCGTTTATGAAAATTTGATCGAATCGTTATTGGCACAACAGATTGTTTCCACTGCAGAAAATTTCAGACTGGGAGAAGATCTGGCTTTAATAAAAAAGGAATAGGTTAAATAGCACTTTGCAGAATAAGTATTACACTCTAGCATGTGTTCAGAAACAAAGATAAGGCGGATAATATCAATGCCTTATCTTCAATTCCAGGCTGCATTCCTTCAACTGTTCTTCACTGATCTCCGAAGGCGCGTCTATCATCAAATCCCGGCCTGCATTGTTTTTTGGGAAGGCAATAAAATCGCGTATAATTTCGGCTCCACCAAATAGAGAACAAAGCCGGTCGAACCCAAAGGCTATGCCCCCATGCGGAGGCGCCCCGTAACGAAAGGCATTCATCAGAAAGCCAAATTGTTTTTCGGCTTCTTCCCTGCTGAAGCCCAGCACTTCAAACATTTTTGCCTGTAATTCACCGCTGTGTATGCGTATGCTGCCTCCGCCAATTTCCACGCCATTGATCACGAGGTCATAGGCGTTAGCACGCACCGCCCCGGGGTCCTTGTCCAGAAGGGCAATGTCCTCAGGTTTGGGCGAGGTAAAAGGGTGGTGCTTGGCATGCCATCTTCCGGCCAGGGATGCCAAAAGATTAGGGTCTCCCTCGTTCCATTCCAGCAGTGGGAAATCAACCACCCAAAGACAGCTGAAGTTGTTTTTATCGCGCAAGCCCAAACGATTGCCCATTTCGAGACGAAGCTCACTGGCAGTTTTTCGCGTGCGTTCATCCTTCCCGGACAATACCAGGATGAGGTCGCCTTGCTTTGCGCCGCAGAGTTCAACCCATTTATGCAATTCACTTTCCTGATAAAATTTGTCCACACTTGATTTTAAACTGCCGTCGGTATTGTATCTCAGGTACACCAAACCACTGGCGCCGATTTGCGGGCGTTTCACCCACTCGGTTAATTCATCCAACTGTTTGCGGGTGTATTCAGCTGCGCCTTTCGCGCAAATGGCTAACACACTTTCCGCCTCGTCAAACACTTTAAAACCTTTACCACTTACCGTTTGCTTCAGATCCACCAGTTTCATATCAAAGCGGGTATCTGGTTTGTCGTTGCCATAAAACCTCATGGCATGATCATAGCTCATGCGCGGAAAATCGGGCAGGGCAAGTCCTTTCACAGTTTTGAACAAATGTTTTACAAGGCCTTCAAAAGCCTGAAGTATATCTTCCTGTTCCACAAAACTCATTTCGCAGTCGATCTGCGTGAACTCCGGCTGGCGGTCGGCACGCAAATCCTCGTCGCGGAAACATTTTACGATCTGGTAATACCGGTCGAAACCGCTCACCATCAGCAATTGCTTAAAGGTTTGTGGACTCTGGGGCAGGGCATAAAACTGGCCTGGGTTCATGCGGCTGGGCACTACAAAATCGCGGGCCCCCTCCGGCGTACTTTTGATCAGCACCGGTGTTTCTACCTCAATAAACGAGAGACTGTCGAGGTATTTGCGGGTCTCCATGGCCAGGCGGTGGCGCAGCTCGAGGTTGCGGCGGATCGGATTACGGCGCAGGTCGAGGTAACGGTATTTCATGCGCAGTTCTTCTCCGCCGTCGCTTTCGTCTTCTATGGTGAAGGGTGGGGTTGCGGATGAATTGAGCACCTCAAGGCTTTGCACTTTGATCTCGATGTCACCTGTAGGGTTGTTTTTATTCTTGCTTTCGCGCTCGATCACGGTTCCTTTTACCCGCAGGACGAATTCCCTGCCCAGGCGACGGGCTTCCTCGCAGAGCGAGCGGTTCCAGTCCATGTTGAAAACGAGTTGGGTCAGACCATAGCGGTCACGCAGGTCAATAAAGGTCATGCCGCCAAGATCACGGCTTTTTTGTACCCAACCGCAAAGTTCAACTTCCTGATTCAGGTGTTCTAGTCTGAGTTCCCCGCAGGTCCTGCTTCTCAACATAGGAAAAATTTTGGGCAAAATTAGGAATTTTGCGGTGTAAAGAGGGGAATTTCTTTGCCTGCCCGCCTCTGAACAGATCAGATCCAGATCGGCTTAATGAGATTGTTCAGAGGGGAGATGGGATTTCTCAGAATCGTCGGTATAAAACACCCCGTTATGGCGAGGGTACCAGACCGAAATTAGCTGCAACAATACGTGCGCTTCATTTCGTACAATAGGTAGAGATTGCTTCGCACCGCCAGCAATGACGTGGTGTTTTGTTTACCCCTATCGGCAAAAACCCTATACTGCAATATTTGAATCAAGCATCTGTATCCTGCGTTTCTGTTCCTCAATAAAAACCTGGTGTTTTTGACGTGAAATGTCAGATCCTTCAGTTTCCCGGTGCTTCAGGGCATCATTCAATTTTTTGATTTCTGCGTTAAGGGCTAAGGTTTTTTCGCCGAATACAGATCCTGAAAATTTCTCCCAAATGTATTGTATGGCCAAATCGTTGGGATGGGCAAGGTCTTCTTTGTAAAAGCGGTGATCGCGCAAATCGTCGTTCAGTAATTCGTAAGCCGGGAAATAATGACAGAATTCAAAACTCTGTACCAATTTATGCGTGGCCAACAGCAAACTGGCCTTGCTCAGTGCATTTTGCTCAAGCCCGTCGCGCAGGTATTTTACCGGAGATACGGTGAACAGGATTTGAAGATCAGGGTTCAGTTTGCGCAATTTTAATATAAGGTCCAAATAGCGTTCGGTGATATCGCCAGGCATCAGCAAAATCTTTTCAAAATCCTGTTGTGGTTGTTTGTGACAATTTCCAACCACCATTTTGAGTTTCCTGTGCTTGTAGACAAAAGCCGTTCCAAAACTGATCACCAGCAGTGCGGCTGACTGGAGTGCCTTAATCGCCAAGACTTGTTTCCCAAGAATGTATTGTTTGAGTTGTACTCTGCTGCCAGCATGAATCTTGCTGTGGTGAAAATAGCTGTACCAAAGTCCCTCGCGTTCAATCAAAGCGTAGTCATTTGGTGAAGTCTGGTTGAGAATGTTCTCCAGGCTTATGCCCATGCTTTCCGGATTGAACAAAATTCCGGCAGGATCTCTTTCCACCCTGAAGCGAAGATCCTCCATTTTCAGAGCCATATTCTCGGCAAAGCATGACCCGGTAAGAAAAACGGTATCCTTGTGATTTATCGTGAAGGGCAGTTTCGGCACCTGGTGCGCCACATGGAATTTCATGCTTGAATTTACAATTTCAAAAGTTATGTATTTGCACACTGGATGATTTTCTTCCAGGTGTATGATAGCGGCCTGGAGAAGTGAACTCGTGAAAATTACCTACAATATTGCTTATCGAAATGAAGCTCTGGTGCAAAATGCATGAAGTGTTTCATCGCTTACTGCAATTTAAAACTGATGGGGAGATTCATGCAAAGGTGTCTGGCTTCACCATTCAGTGTAGCCGGATTCCTGAACTTCAGTTTCCGGAGAACCCGCACCGCTTCCTTGTCCAGCTGTACATGAGTCCCTTTGAGCACAAGAATGTCCTCAACCTCACCTTTTGTATTGATTTTAAAATTCAGAATGACCTTGCCTTCTTTTCCCAACTCACGCGCCTCAATGGGATAATAGAGGGTTTTTGAAACGAATCGGAAGAGGCTACTTTCCTGGCCCTCCAATTTCGGACTGATGTACCCGATTGAAGGGTCGTCCTGAAATGGATTGGTGGGACGGCATGTGGTATCACTTTTGCATGCCTCATCAGAATATTGTAAGTCAAAGAAATAATCAAGGGTGTCGTATCCCCCTGGTTTTTGATAATACCAGATACCCCAGGGCTCATCACCTTTTCGGGTTTCACTTTTCAACAACTGGTTTTTACGCAAATCACGGACTTCGCGCGTCAGACTACCATCCGAATTCAGGATGAGCATCATGGCGTAAGTGGCTTTGTTTTGCTCACACTCCTGTTTCAGCGATTTATCGCAATAATATTTTGTGACATTTTGCCCGTTTACACCATTGTCAAAACAGGTGAAGGTGAGCACAAGCAGAAAAGGTAAAAGTATTGTTTTCATCGCAGTTGCTTTTTACAAAAATCAGGTCTGCATTTCCTTGAATTTCCGGTTCAGAAATGCAAGGGCACTTTCGTACGTGTTCTCAACTACTCCGTCGAGGACTGCGTCTTTCAGTGCATTTTTCAGAACGCCAACTTCCCGGCTGGGTTTCAGGTTATACAATTTCATGATCTCTTCACCGCTGATGGGCGGTTGCCAGTTGCGGATGTGGTCTTTTTGTTCAATGTCTACCAGCTTACGGCGTACCAGTTCAAAATTAGCCATGTAACGTTTCACCTTGTTGGGATTCTTGGTGGTGATGTCGCATTCGCATAACAGCATCAGGTCATCAATATCATCACCGGCTTCAAACAACAAACGGCGTACCGCGCTGTCGGTTACTTCACTCTTAGCCAGCACAATGGGCCTGAGGTGCAGTTCCACAAGTTTCTGCACATACTTCATTTTTTCATTCAGGGGCAGTTTTAACTGTGCAAAAATGCCGGGCACCATTCTTGCGCCTTTGTCTTCATGGCCGTGAAAAGTAAATCCGACGCCTTCTTCGAATCGTTTGGTGAGGGGTTTTGCAATGTCGTGCAATATGGCAGCCCAGCGCAGCCAGAGCTGGTCGCTTTTGGCCGAAACATTATCCAGTACTTCCAGGGTGTGGTAAAAATTATCTTTATGCGACATGCCCTTGATGGTATCGGTGCCCAGCAATTTCGCCATTTCCGGAAAAATGATCTGCAAAAGCCCCGTATTGAGCAGCAATTTAAAACCGACGGAGGGTTTGGGAGAAAGTATGATCTTGTTCAGTTCGTCGCTGATCCTTTCTTTAGACACAATATGGATACGGTCTTTGTTTCGGGCAATGGCCGCGTATGAACCCTCCTCAATACTAAAGCCTAGTTGGCTCGAAAACCTTATGGCCCGCATCATGCGCAGGGGATCGTCGCTGTAAGTGATATCCGGATCCAGTGGTGTTCTCAGGATCCGGTTCTCCAGGTCGCGTAACCCGTTGAAAGGGTCGAGCAGCTTCCCGAAATTATCTTTGCTGATACCAATGGCCAGTGCGTTGATGGTAAAATCGCGGCGGTTCTGATCATCCTGCAAACTGCCGTTTTCCACCACAGGTTTACGTGAATGCAAATGGTAACTTTCTTTCCGGGCACCCACAAACTCCACTTCAAGATCCTTGTATTTGATTTGAGCCGTACCATATGTTTTGAACACACTCAACTGGGCTTCTTTGCCAAGAGCTTTCTGCACCTGGCGGGCCAGTTCAATTCCCGGGCCAAGCGTTACTATGTCTATGTCTTTATTCGGCCGCTTCAGAAAATGATCGCGTACATATCCGCCAATGGCATATGTACTCAGACCCAAACGGGATGAGCAATCGGATATAAGCTGAAATACAGGTTCTTGAAGAAAAGGATACATGTTCAATACAGCAAGCGGGGAGCTTGATGGAGCCCCTTAGTTCAGGGAGGCCCGCCTTTTCTTTTCCGTCATGATCAGTTTCAGTTCTCTTCCGGTCTGACCTTTAACGCTGGTATTTTCCTGTGCCCTGCGAATCAGATAAGGCAATACTTCCCGAACAGGACCGTAAGGTACATATTTCACCACATTATAACCATCTGCTGCCAGGTTAAACGAAATGTGATCACTCATGCCAAGCAACTGTGAGAAATAGATGCGTTTGTCGTTGTGGGCAATGTTTTTATCCTTCATCAGCTGCACCAGGTAAGCCGAGCTCTTTTCGTTGTGGGTGCCGGCGCACAAACTCATCATGTTAATGTTGTCCACACAGAGTTTGAGGGCGCGATCGTAATCCGCGTCGCAGGCTTCTTTGGTTTCGTGTATGGGCGATGGGTAATTCATTTTCAGGGCCCGTTCTCGCTCTTTTTCCATGTAGGCACCGCGCACCAGTTTGGCACCCACCTGGTATCCTTTGCTCTTTCCCCTTTGAATGCTTTCGTTCAAAAACGCGCAACGGTCGTGCCGGTATAGCTGGAAGGTGTTATGAACAAGAGGCTTCTCCTTGTTAAAGCGTTCCATATTCTCATCCACCATTTCATCAATGGCCGGTTGAATCCAGCTTTCTTCAGCGTCAATAAAAAGCGGTTGATTGTATTCGTAACTGAGCTGGCAAATACGCCCCACCCGGTCTTTCACCCTTTGCCATTCAGCACTTTCCGATTCATTCAAGGCTGCTTTGCTGCTGACTTTCTCCAGCAAGTCGCGGCGGGCCATACCGGTAACTTTGAACACACTAAAGGGGATGTTTGGATTTTTTTTCGCAGTGCGAATGGTGGCCATGGTTTCTTCGGCCCCATGTTCAAAATCCTTTTCACTTTCTTTGCCTTCCACACTGTAATCCAGTATAGAACCAATGTGGTATTTGGCCAGTTCATTGATGGTATTGGTGCAATCTTCGATGTTCTCTCCGCCGACAAATTGTTTAAAAATGGTGCTCTTGATAAGTCCTTTCAGACCTACGTTAAGCGCCATGGGACCAAGGCTTGCGCCAAGGTTCACCAGCGAAGGGTTTCCAATGAGTTTAAAAAGCCAGTAAGAGCGACGCATGTCGCTGTTCGTTTTTGATTTGAAAGCGTTTTCAGTGTTGTCGAAGGATAACATAAGACTTGTTTTTCAGTACCCGAAAATTTCACTGAGATTGAGAAATTTCACCTCTCCGTAATGCCCGAGCACGTTCAGGTTCAGATTTTCTTTTTTACCGAGCACCAGAACAGTTGCTGTTTTGGATTTGATCTGTTGCTCATGGAATTTTTTTATGTCGTCAAAGGTATAGCTTTGTACTTTATCAAATACTGATTTTCGTAAGTCCGTGTCATTTCCCAGGTCTTTGGCAGCCAGGTAATCGAATAAAATGGCTGATTTTGTAATACGTTGAGTTCGAATCTCCTGGATGATTGACTCCTTGGCTGCATCGAAACTGCTTTGTGACTTTGGCATCTCGTTCAGAAGATCAAACAAGCCTTTCATGGCCTCTTCAAGTTTATCGGCCTGGGTACCGATGTATGAAAAATTGAAATATTTCTTGCTGAGTTTGTTCGGGGCATTGTACCGCGAGAAGGTGGAATAGGCCAGCGCCTTAGATTCACGCAGGTCCTGGAACATGATGCTGCTCATGCCTCCGCCAAAATAGGCGTTATACATGGTGATGAGCGGCACTTTGTTTTTGTCGTATGCCTCCCCGTTGCTTAAGGCAATGATTTCCGCCTGTTTCATGTCGTATTCCGCCACAAATACCTGTTTGCCCAGATTCTGTTCCACAAAGGCGTAGGATGGAGGCACCGGCTTCAGTTTGGAAGGCACATTGTGGTACTTGCCCAGCAAAGAACTGATATTTGTCAGTTCCCGCGGACTATAAGTCAATATCCTGTGTTCAAACGAAGAAAGTGATGTGATGATCTCACTGATCTCCTGAACATTCAGGGCGTTCATCTCCTGATCACTGAGTACATAAGAAAAGGGGTTCACGGGTCCATACCGGGCGTAATTACTCAAGCCTTTATTCAGGATCAGGCGTTTCTGAAGCTTATTGTCATTACGCTCCTTAATGAGGTCAGAGACCAGGTTTTTTAAAACAGTTTCGTCCAGTTTTGGTTTAGCCAGAACTTTTTCGAAGAGCTGCAGTCCTTTTTCGAAATTCTCATCCAAACCACTGAGGCTCACCCAAACATTTTCCGCGTCAATGAACATGTTGAACGAACAGCCTAGTTTGTACAATTCTTCTTTCACCTTCGCGGCACTCATGTCTTCACAGGCCAGGTAAGGCACAGATTTGATGGCTACAGGCAGCTTTTTGCTGTTGTTGCTGCCCATGTCGAATTTGTAATAGAGCTCAAACAACTTGTTTTCCTTGTTTCTGTTATACAGAATCGGCACAGCCGATTTGAGTTTGCTGTGTACTATATCCCTGTTGTAGTCCAGAAAAACCGGTTCAATGGGGGGAGGGCTCATTTTAGAAATTGTTTTAACAAACTCAGATGAGTTCTCCCGGTCAACTTCAACCGGCGTGATCTGAGGTTTTTGAACCTTCTTCACCGTACTGTCCACGCCGGTTTTTTTATAGACCACTACGTAATTGTCAGTAAGATTTTGCCTGACAAATGCGATGAGTTCATCACGGGTGATCTTTGAAAGGCGGTCAATGTAGTTCACCTTGTCGGCCCACTTCAGATCATTCACAAATGCATTCAGCATCATATCGGCCCGGGCTGAATTGTTCTCGAGTTCTTTGGTGTTTCTCAGTTTAAAATCGGTGATCACGGCTTTCATGAGCCAATCGGGGAATTCACCTTGCATGATCAGATTGAGTTGTGATTTCATCAGGTTCTCAACCTCTTCAAGCGACTGGCCTTCTTTGGCTTCTCCGCTGAAAAGAAGCATGCTGTAATCTTTCAATGGGTAAACATAGGCCGCACTGGAAAGAACTTTTTGCGCCTGGTTCAGGTTGATGTCCATAAGTCCTGCCGTGTTATTGTATAACATGGAGCTGAGGAGATCACAGATTTCCAGGTCGTGGCTTTCCTGCCCTTTTATACGCCAGGCCATGGTCACACTTTCGGCGCTGGGACCCACAACCGTTCTCTGCACTTTTGAACGGAGCGGCTCTTCGGGTTGAAAACTGTAAGTATTCACGGGCGCAGAAGGATAAGCGCCGAAGAACCGGTTTATTTCAAGGATAACCTTATCCGGGTCAAAGTCGCCACTCATTACGATGGCCATGTTGTTTGGCACGTAATACTGGCGGTAGTATTTGCTGATCTCCTTCATGGAAGGATTTTTCAGATGTTCAATCGTGCCAATGGTGGTTTGTGTTCCGTAGCTATGTTTTTTAAACAGGGATTCAAATATCGTTTCGTATACTTTCCGGTTGTCGTTATCCATGCCGATATTCTTTTCCTCGTACACGGCCTCCAGTTCTGTGTGAAAAAGACGAAGCACAGGTTTGCGAAAACGTTCTGACTCTATCCTCAGCCAGTTGCTCACCTGATTGCTGGGGATGTCGTTTACATAAACAGTTTGATCAAATGAGGTAAAGGCATTGGTGCCATCTGCGCCTATTCCGGCCAGCATCTTGTCGTATTCGTTGGCGATGGCGTATTTGGCAGCTACCCCGCTGATGCTGTCTATGCGGTGATAGATCTTCGATCGTTCCGCGTCGTTTGTAGTTTGTCGGTACAATTCAAAGAGATCTTCAATTTTCTGCAGCTCGGGTTCTTCCCTGGCAAAATCTTTTGTGCCGTATACGTCAGTACCCTTGAAGACCATGTGTTCAAGATAATGCGCGAGTCCGGTAGCATTTGCCGGGTCGTTTTTACTGCCAGCTTTTACGGCAATGTAAGTTTGTATACGGGGTGCGTTTTTATATACCGAAAGATATACCTTGAGTCCGTTATTCAGCGTATAGATCCTCGCGTTCAAGGGATCGCCCGGCACCGATTCGTATTTCAGACTTTGTGAAATATCTACCACCTTAGGCGCAGGTGGCTTGGTTTTATTGGCTTTGATCTGGGTTTGAGCGCTTGTGCTCAGGCTGAGCAGTATAGCAACACACAGGCTTAAGGACTTCATCATAAGGGATAGGAATTAATATTCAATTTCGAGGTCGAATTTCTTTTTCAGTTCAAGCAGCCGAGGATTTTTAACGGACATGGCTTTGAAAATATCCACTGGTTTGTACGCCTTTACAGAAGGTTCCTGTTCAGCGACTATGGTTTCAAACTGCAGGCCTGGACTGGCGGTGTGGTTGCGCAGATAGTCCACAAACTCCTGCCGGATCATTTGAACCTGTTCTTTCTGGGTTTCGTTGAGCAATTTAAGTCGGAGTGTATTGTTTTCGAAGCTTGCTTCTGCCGTTCTGAATATGGTTGCAGCCTGTCGTGAGCCCTGGCCGAGCTTCATTTCTGCGTACTGTGCAATACAGGCCTTAAGGTCTTCAAGCCCTACTTCAACAGGTGTTTGTATTTTTTGCAGGACCGGTTCACTCAATTCGTTCAGAGGAGTAGGGGTCACCGCTATTCTGGCGGAGCTCTTCTGGGCTTCCTGCAGCGAAAAGCCTGCTTTTACCCGCAACTGTTCAAAACCTATGCTTGGCTTTTCAGCCCGGCGAATGACTTTGGGCTCGGGTTTGTAAAGTTTTTGAACGGATTCCTGTTTCGCAGAATCTTCGTCCTCCGCTAAGGGCTGCTCATCCTTTTTTTTTTCGAGCTCTGTGCCTGAATTCAGGAAGCTTAATTGAAGCAAAGTGGTTTCCACCAGGAGGCGCTGGTTGCGGGCCATTTTAAAATTCACATCACTTTTACTGATCAAACCCAATGCCCGCATCAGAAAAAGCGTATCGCAGTTCTTACTTTGTTCTTCGAATCGTTTTCTGAGACTTTCACTCACTTCGAGGAGGCTTATGGTTTGCGCATCTTTGCAAACGAGCAGATTCCGAAAGTGTTCCGCGAGGCCAACCAGAAACTGGTGCGCGTCGAAACCACGATTCAGGATATCTTCCAGAAGCAGCATTACAGCGGGGTAATTTCCGCTCAGAAGCGATTCGGTCACCTTGAAATAATAATCGTAGTCCAGCACATTCAGGTTTTCTGCAACAACCTTGTAGCTGAGGTTACGGTTGGAAATGGATACCATCTGATCGAAGATCGAACAGGCATCGCGCAAAGCGCCGTCGGCTTTCTGAGCGATCAGCTGCAGGGCTTCCGGTTCAAAGCGCACGTGCTCACTCTGACTCAGAAAGGCCAGGTATTTGCTGATGTCGTCCTGGCGAATGCGGTTAAAATTAAAAACCTGACAGCGGGACAGAATGGTTGGTATGATCTTATGTCTTTCCGTAGTGGCGAGTATGAACTTGGCATGGCGGGGAGGTTCTTCAAGCGTTTTCAGAAAGGCGTTAAAGGCATTCATACTCAGCATGTGCACCTCGTCTATGATATACACCTTGTAATCTCCTACCTGGGGTGCAAACCTAACCTGATCCACCAGATTGCGGATGCCATCAACGGAACTGTTACTTGCAGCGTCCAGTTCCTGCACATTCAAAGAAGTGCCTGCGTTAAAACTCACACAGGATTCGCATTTGTCGCAGGCTTCACCATCGGGCCCTAAGTTGCGGCAATTGATTGTTTTGGCAAAAATACGCGCACAGGTTGTTTTACCCACGCCTCGCGGACCACAGAACAGATAAGCCTGAGCCAGCTGCTTGTTTAATATGGCGTTCTTCAAGGTATTGGTAATGTGGCTCTGACCCACTACCGTGTTAAAATGCTGCGGCCTGTACTTACGCGCCGATACTACAAATCCATCCATCTGATGTTTTAAAAATACAAATAATTTCCCCGACGGATCGGGGTGAATACGTGAATAAAAAAGGTTAAATTATTAACCGTTTGTTTATAATTTAAGGCCCGGGAATTACTTTTATTACGCTGAAAACCCGGTTCTATAGCCTTCTCGTCATCAGCCTCGTGGCTTCGCTGTCGGTGGCTCAAAAGAACATAAGGGGCTTGATCCTCGAAGACGACAGCAATACTGTTATGCCCTTTGTTTTTGTGATCAACAAAAGCAATGGCAATGGAACCGCAAGTGACAACCAGGGCCGTTTTTCCCTTCTGTGCACGGATCAGGATACCCTCTTGTTCTCATATGTGGGTTATGCCAGAACCTCGCTGCCAGTCAGCAAAATGCAGAGCTCAGCCAATGGCGAATACCGGATTGTGCTTCACCGCATGCCTGTTAATCTGAGCGCGGTAACCGTCACCGCATTCAAGATCAAACCATATGAGCGGGAATATATGAAGGATGTGATCGCGCGCAGCGAAATGCGTAACATCGATAAATTCAACAGCCCCTTTACCGCCTTGTACATGCAGTACAGCAAGGAGGGCAAGCAGGTGCGTAAGCTGGCCGAGATATTTGAGAACCTTCTGGTAGAAGAACAGGTGCAGCGCAAACTCAATCCAGAAATTTTACGACGACTCACAGGAGATGAGCATATCGACTATGCTGCATTCAGAAAATACTGTTTTCAGTTGAGCAACGATTACATCCTGCACCACGACGGATTTGAACTCTACACCAAGGTGATGGATTGTTACAGGCACTGGAAGTACGAAGGGCATTGATCCCGCCCGGATTTAAATGCTCAGGTGTTATTCCAGATCTCCCAGCTTTTTTCAGCCTGAAGATGCAGCATGCTCAAACCATTCAGCCCTGTTGCGCCCGAGGCCCGTGCCTTTTTCAGAAACAAGGTCTCTTCGGGATTGTACACCAGATCAAAAGCCAGGTGCTCAGGCCCGAAATACTGGTACGGCAGATCAGGACACTGCTCCACCTTAGGATACATGCCAAGCGGGCTGGCATTCACCACCAGTTTATAGGCCTGCAACATCCTTTCATTCGCTTCAGTGTAAAGAAACACACCGGGTTTGCGTTTAGAAGCCTGACTGGTGAGGAAGGCCGTCTCCACGCCAAGCCGCTTTAAGGCAAAGTTCACCGCCCTGGCCGCACCTCCGGTGCCAAGTATCAGTGCCCTCTCATGGTGGTGGTCCAGAAAAGGTTTAATGCTTTGGGAAAATCCATACACATCAGTGTTGAAACCTTTGGTTTTACCTCCGGCTATCTGAATGCAGTTCACGGCACCAATGGCCTCAGCTTCAGCATCAAGTTCATCCAGCAAGGTTATAATGCTTTCCTTATATGGCAAGGTTACATTCAATCCACTTAGTAAGGGATGGGCTTTTAAAATTTCCCTGAATTCAAGCACAGACTTGATCTCAAAATTGTTGTAACTGTAATCCGGAAAGTTCAGCTGAGCGAATTTTTTTTCGAAATAGGCTTTCGAAAAAGAATGCTTCAGCTCAAAGCCCAGCAGGCCGAATTCCCGTTTCATTTTTTGAATTTACTTTTCAGTGCGGCCAGTGCGCTGTTCATGTCGTTTGGGTCGTATTCTTGTCCTGTGCCGGAGGTTTTGCTTTTAGCCGCTTGATTTTTGTGCTGGCTTTCACCTTTCATGCTCAGGGCAATGCGTTTGCGTTTCAGGTCCACTTCTGTAACCTGCACCCACACCTGCTGTCCCGCCTTCACGATCTTTGACGGATCATCCACAAAAGAATCGGACAATTGGGAAATGTGAACCAGGCCATCCTGGTGCACGCCTATATCAACAAATGCGCCGAAATTGGTGACATTGCTTACGATGCCCGGAAGCCTCATGCCTTCCCGCAGATCCTCCATGCTGTGAACGTTCTCGTCGAAGCTGAAAATCTCGAAAGTTTTTCTCGGGTCGCGTCCCGGTTTTTCAAGTTCGCTGAGTATGTCTTTCAGGGTTGGTAGGCCAACCTCATCGCTGATATACTGCTGTATCTTGATCTTAGCCCGGGTTGCCGGTTCATCAATCAGTTCGTGTATGCTGCAATTCAGATCAGCAGCCATCTGTTCAACCAAATTGTATCGTTCGGGATGCACGGCACTTTTATCGAGAGGATGCGAACCATTTTGAAGCCTTAGAAATCCGGCACACTGTTCGAACACCTTTTCACCCATGCGTGGCACGTTTTTCAGATCCTGTCTCGAGCGGAAAGCGCCTTGTTTTTTCCTGTACTCTACAATGCCTGCGGCCAATGAAGGACCAATGCCCGAGACGTAAGAAAGCAATTCCTTTGAAGCCGTGTTGAGTTCAACGCCCACGGCGTTCACGCATGAACTTACCACTTCATCGAGTTTGTTTTTCAGCAGAGTCTGATCCACATCGTGTTGGTATTGGCCAACACCAATTGACTTGGGGTCGATCTTGACCAGTTCAGCAAGGGGATCAGCCAGACGACGGCCTATAGAAACAGCGCCTCTGACGGTTAGATCGTAGTCGGCGAATTCTTCGCGGGCTACTTCGCTTGCTGAATACACCGAAGCACCGGCTTCACTTACCACGATCACAGGAATCTCACGGGGCAATAATTCAATTCCCCGTATGAACTGTTCGGTTTCGCGTGAGGCTGTTCCGTTTCCAATGGCTATGGCTTCAATGTTATGTTTTTGACAGAATGCGAGTACCACCAGGCGGGCTTCCTCCTGTCTGCGCTGAGGTTCGTGGGGATAGATCACCGTTTCTTCCAGAAGCTTGCCCTGTCGATCAAGCGCAACAACCTTACAGCCCGAGCGAAATCCGGGATCAATACCCAAAATGGCTTTCTGACCAAGGGGAGAAGCCAGCAGAAGCTCCCTGAGGTTCCCCGCAAAAACTTCAACTGCTTTTTTATCCGCCTGCTGTTTGCTCCACAAACGCATCTCGGCCTCAATAGATGGTTGCAAAAGGCGTTTGTAACCGTCATCAATGGCCAGTCTGAATTGCTCGGCACAAGCGCCGCGTGTGTTGATGAATTGGTGGTAGATCGGTTGCAAGGCATCTGTTTCTTCGCATACAATATCCAACATCAACACGTCTTCCTTCTCGCCCCGGCGCATGGCCAGCATGCGGTGTGAAGGACAATCGCTGAACTTCTCTTCCCAATTGAAATAATCTTTGAATTTCTCGCCTGCTTCTTCCTTGCCTTTGATCACCCGGCTGCGTATGACGCCTTTGCTTTTGATGAGCTCCCGCAGCTTATCTCTCACCAGGACATCTTCGCTGATCTGTTCTGCAAGGATATCTCTTGCGCCTTGCAATGCATCTTCTGCAGAATTCACATCCTTTTCCGGATCCACATAAACCCGGGCATCCGTGAAAGGATCCGGGCTTTTCTGTGCCTGTATCACCAAAGCAAGCCCTTCCAGACCTTTTTCCCGTGCTATGCTTGCTCGGGTTCGGCGTTTGGGTTTGTATGGAAGATACAGATCTTCAAGCCTCGACAGCGTTTCGGCTTCCAATAGGCTTTTGCGGAGTTCATCACTCAGCTTGCCCTGGGAATCAATCGATTTTAAGATGCTTTCCCGGCGTTGTTCGAGCTGGCGCAGACGCTCCGCCTCATCACGGATGTTCATGATCTGTACCTCGTCGAGGCTTCCTGTGAGTTCTTTACGGTATCGTGAAATAAAAGGTACAGTTGCGCCTTCATCAAGCAGGCGTATCGTTGCCACCACCTGCCTGCTGTCGATCTGAAGCTTGTCGGCAATGGCAAAAAAAAGTCTGGTTTCGTTCATAAATGCTGAGCGATAAAAATAGGAAGAAGGAAAAATTCAGAAGACCAGAATTATCAACAAGATGCTTCAGGGTTTCGCTTGATCTTTTGCGAGTGGATCAGGCTTGTGCGCTTGGTCCCCCGAAATTCATCGGGAAACCACTTTCAATATCCTTGATCTTGCCATTCATCTGTTCGAATTTATGAATGTTCTCTGCAAGCGCCTTCACCAGCCGTTTGGCATGCTGGGGTGTAAGCAAGATGCGTGACTTGACGCGCGCCTTGGGTACACCGGGCATGATCTTCACAAAATCAACAATAAATTCGCTTTGCGAATGGGTGATGATGGCCAGGTTGGAGTATATGCCTTCGGCTACTTCTTCGCTGAGTTCTATATCGAGATGGGGTTGTTGTGGATTTTGGTCTTCCATAAGAGAGTTGAATTTTGTTGAACAAGTTACGCAATTATTTGCCGCATTTCAGACGCCACTTTTGATGCTTCTTTAGCGGCTTTCTCCGCGAAGTCTTTACCGGATGAGGCGTAGATGATCCCGCGGCTTGAATTTACGAGCAGGCCTACATCCTTGTTCAGACCGTAGCGGCATACCTCCTCCAAACTGCCGCCCTGGGCACCGACACCGGGAATGAGCAGGAAATGTTCAGGGATAATCTTACGGATAGAAGCGAGCATCGGCGCTTTGGTGGCACCAACCACAAACATCATGTTTTCCTTGTTTCCCCAGGCCGCACAGGTTTCGATCACCTGCAAATACAGTTCGCGACCGTTTACTTTCAGTTGCTGAAAATCCTCCGAACCACTGTTGCTCGTCAGCCCAAGTATAATGGCCCATTTACCCGGGAATGTCAGAAAGGGTTTCACTGAATCATGTCCCATGTATGGTGCCACTGTAATGGCATGTGTTTCCAGCCTTTCGAAGTAGGCCCTGGCATACATACTGCTGGTATTTCCAATGTCGCCTCGCTTGGCATCGGCAATCAGAAAATGATCGGGGTAATTGATGTGAATGTATTTGATGGTTTTTTCAAGGCTTTCCATTCCGCTTAAGCCATAAGCTTCATAAAAGGCGTTGTTGGGTTTGAAGGCCACGCAAAATTCAGCGGTGGCGTCGATGATCTGTTTGTTAAATTCAAAAATAGGATCCTCTTCTTCCAGAAGATGTTTAGGGAGTTTTTCAGAATCCGGATCCAGCCCTACGCAAAGAAAACTTTGTTTGCCGCGAATCTGGTTAATCAGTTCTTGTCTGGTCATACAGTATAAAATTGGTTCAGGCCGGCTTCAATCAGTTGTTTTTCACTTTGTTCAAGATTTGTGCTGAACTCGCCCCTTTTGCGGTTGGCGATGATCACGCAGAGTGTCAGGCAGCGGTGCCCGAGTAATTTCCCAAGGCCGTAAAGCGCCGAACATTCCATTTCAAAATTAGTGATTTTATATCCCTTGTGCCGGAAAGCGGAAAGTTTCTCGTTCAGTCCTGTCAGGCTTGTTTCAAGCCTCAGCTCGCGCCCCTGAGGTGCATAGAAACCCGGAGCCGTTACTGTAATGCCCTTGATAAATTTTTCACTTGCCTGATTGATTAAAAAGTCGTTGGCTTTATAAGCGTAAGGTCTTGCCAGCCTGGAGGGCCATTCGTTTTTGCGGATGAAGTCTTCTTCCAGATCAGTTTCAGAATGTACTTCACTTTTCTTGTAAAAATTCAGGAGGCCGTCAATGCCAAGACCATAAGCTGAAGCAACAATACTGTTTATCGGAATATCCTCCTGCAGAGAACCACTGGTGCCCAGGCGAATGAGGTTCAGGCTACGCTTTAACACACTTTCTGTTCGGTTAATCGGGTCAATGTTTACAGCGGCGTCCAGTTCATTCACCACAATATCAATATTGTCGGGCCCAATGCCAGTGCTTAGCACCGTCAACCTTTTCCCATTGAACATGCCGGTTGCACTTACAAATTCCCGGTGCGAATGCATGAACTCTATGGAGGAGAAGTGAGCAGTGACTTTTTGTACCCTGTTCGGATCACCCACCAAAAACACCGTATCGGCAATCTGCTCTCCGCTAAGATCGAGGTGGTAGACCTTGTTCTGAGCATTGAGTATGAGTTCAGATTTGGTGTGTGAGCGCATGTTACGATGAAAAGAATGTATACAAAAAAACCTTCCCGTTTCGGGGAAGGTTCTTCAGATAACAGTAGTGCATTAGTTGAGCAGGGCTGAGAATCCTGCATCGGAACGCAGTTTCAAAAATTCTGCATCATCCTTTGCGTAAGCCTTATAGGCATTGTCTTTTTCAATGGCGGTTTTCAGGTTGCTGATCACATCCGGTGTATTGGACTGACGGGCTGAAGCCACAGCCTTGAGGTAATAACTGTAAGCGGCTTCGCTTTCAGAACTGGTGCCTATGGTTTCTTTTACGCCAGCGGCACTGCCACTCAGCATCTGGGCAAGTGCTTTGTTGTGACCGTTGTAAGTACCAAAATTGCTCACAGCGTCAGCGTATTTACCATTGCGGATATCCAGGATACCCATGTTGTATTTGGTTTCCTGAGCTCCGCCGGCTTTTTTATAATATTCAGCAGCAGCAGCACGGTTACCATTTTTAGATTCTATGGCACCCAGGTTGTTCTGCACAGCGGCCTGATTCGCACCAACTTTCTCGGCACGTTTGAAGGCTTCAGCGGCTTCGCTTACTTTGTTCTGCATCAGCAGGGCGCAACCGTAATTGTTGGATGTTCTCCAGTCGCTGCCGTATTGTTTTTCGGCGGCTGCGTAAATCTGAACTTTGGTGTTGATGTCATTGGTAAGTGTTGCGGCATAAAGCAATTCTTCCACCGAAAGACTGTCAGGTGAAGAACTGGCCAGTCTGGAAATTTGTTCATCCGTACGGGAGTTCTTGTCGATGTTCAGTGTGATTTCGGCGCGACGCAGACGGGGTAATACTTTCTCCGCCAGTTCAACGTATGTTTTTGAAAGATTCTTGATCTCGTGACGGCGTTGGCTGGGATCAGAGTACATGGTCAGCACACGCAAAATAAGGTCCTTGTCGGCCATGGTGGATTCTTCCATGAGTTGTTTGAAACCTTCCCAGTCTTCACGGGTGGTGGCTACAACATACTGTTCTTTGGTTTTGCCAAAATTGTTCGCCTTGTTTTTGTCTTTTTTGAATTCGTTCATGATGGCGGCTGAACCAGAGTTGGCACGATCCTTGGCCAGGTTCTCGTTTTTTTCCGTTTCACCGTCTGGTGAAGCATAAGCCGAAACAGAAATGCCCTTGAAGGAGAATGAAGGTGAATTCAGGCTGCTTTCGATGAATTTTTTGAAATTCTTCATTTCATCGGAGTTCATTTCAGAAGGACGAACCACAGATTGGTTGATGACATAATAAATATGAGTCATCTGGTTGGCAGGCATTACCTTAACAAATGCATCTTTTGCCATGATGGTTTTTTCGTCGTTCCGAACCAGAAGGGAGCTTGCCAGGGTGCCATCGCCCAGTTCAACCGGGTCGAAAGCCTTTTTCTTGGTTTTATACTGACCTTCAGCGCGAATGACCAGTTTGGCGTTGCGCATACCGTTCTCGAAAGCGAATTTTTCAGAGGTGTAGTTGAACGAGCCACCGGTGTAGGCAATTTTCTGGCCGCTTCCGGTTGCTTTTTCCCCTACCAGGGTGATGGGCTTCAGGGTCTTTTCTCCGCCATTCCAGGTCATTACCGGTGTAACGACCAGGGTGACCTTTTTCTGAAACAGCTTCTCGTTAAACTTGCCATTCACACTGAACTGAACGCTGTCGGCGACCATTTCAAGTGGATTTGGGGTAAGGGAATATTTAATATCCTTCTGTTTCTTTAACATTTTACCGAGAGAATCACAAGAGCTGAAAATCACAGCTATAGATAACCCGGCGCCGATCACGCGTAAAAATTTCGAATTCATGTTGAATTATTATGATTTATAGTCAACAAAAGTAAATAAATATTTGAGATAAGGCCCTTATTTTGTATAAATGTTAAAGGCTTTCGTCGAATATTACCGCAGCTTATGGAGATTTAGGCAAGAATTCATGCAAATGCCCCGAATTTGAGAGAATATTTCCGCCTTTGAAGTGGAATCGATTAAATTTGCGCCTTCTTGGAAAGCCTGGCCACCAATATCCAAAGCCCTGCCGTTAAATACTCCAAACTTTCAGGTTATCTGAAGCTGGGTAAGCTGCGCCTGAGTTCTCTGGTTGTATTTTCTGCCGTCATCAGCTATTTCACGGTGGCAGAAGAAGCGCAATGGGAACGTGCCCTGGCCCTGCTTGCCGGGGGTTTACTGGTTACGGCATCAGCCAACGGGTTTAACCAGATCTTTGAAAAGGATCTGGACAAACTGATGGAACGAACCAAACTCAGGCCAATGCCAACCGAAGTGTTGACCTACCCGGAGGCTATAGGTTTTTGCAGCCTGGCAGGAATTGGCGGCACATTGCTGCTCTGGATATACACCAATCCCCTGAGTGGCATTCTGGGCCTGCTTTCCATATTTCTGTATGCCCTGGTGTATACCCCGCTCAAGCGCCTCACACCTTTCTCAGTTTTTGTCGGTGCCTTTCCTGGGGCCCTTCCCACCCTCATTGGAGGTGTAGCCAGTACCGCGGGATTCGGACAGGTGGGCTTTTTCGCGGGACTGCTTTTTCTCATACAATTTGTCTGGCAATTTCCGCATTTCTGGTCACTGGCCTGGTTTAACAACGAGGACTATGCGCGCGCCAATTTCCACCTTTTGCCTTCCAGGCAGGGTAAGGATGCTTTCTCTAAATTTCAGATCTTGTTATACAGTGCGTTTTTACTTGTGGTGAGCAGTTTACCTTTTGCATTTCATTACGTAGGCCTGATCAGTACCCTGGTGGCGGTGTTCTGCGGACTCGCGCTTCTGCTACAGGCCTATAATTTTTACAGGGTGTCCAGCGATGCCAATGCCAGAAAGCTGTTTATGGTAACCCTTATTTACCTGCCGCTGGTTCAAGTGGCGCTCATGACAAAATACTAAGTATGGAAACAAGTATCAGTACTTCTGAAGAACGCATCAGCAAAAAAGAAGAGTTGCGCAAAGCCAGGCGTAAAGTGGCCAAACCCTTACTCTATATAGGTATACTCAGTATCGTGATGCTTTTCGCGGGGCTTACCAGTGCATATGTGGTGCGGGCTGACAATGGCAACTGGCTGGTGTTTAAACTCCCATCTATTACCATTATGAGCACAGCCTTTCTTGTGTGCAGCAGTTTAAGCATGTTGCTCGCTCAGAACGCGATCAAAAAAGACAAGCATCGGCTCACCGCATTTGGTCTGGCACTCACATTGGTGCTGGGCATAGCCTTTTTATACACCCAGTTTGCAGCCTGGAAACAACTCACCGATCAGGGCATCTACTTTGTTGGTAAATACAGCAACGCTTCGGGTTCCTTTCTATACCTCATCGCGCTGATTCACTTGCTCCACATGTCAGGAGGCCTTCTCGCACTGATGGTTTCACTGGGCAAAACCCTGTTGAAAAAATATTCCAGTGCCGATTACCTGGGTCTAGAACTCACGGCGATCTACTGGCATTTTCTGGATCTTCTGTGGGTGTATTTGTTTTTGTTTTTATATTTTTATCGTTAATATTGCAGGCAAAAATTAATTTATTTTAACATGTCGCATACAGCAGAAATTGATGTGAAAGAAGCCTGGAGCGGTGGCCAGTCACCGCTGAGAATCAGTTACGGAAAACTCTTCATGTGGTTCTTCCTGGTTTCCGATGCCCTCACATTTGGTGGATTACTGATTTCATACGGATTCATCCGTCACAAGTACGCTGATGTATGGCCCAAAGCCGAACATGTGTTCACACACTTTCCCTTTGTTGAACAGCATATACCGCTGGCTTATGTTGGTCTGATGACTTTCATTCTGATCATGTCATCCGTTACAATGGTACTGGCTGTTGAGGCGGGTCGTCGCATGGATAAGCGGGGTGTAACCATCTGGATGTTCTGGACCATCATTGGTGGTTTGGCTTTTGTTGGTTCACAGGCCTGGGAGTGGTACCATTTTATCACTGGCACCCATGCCGGTGCTTTGCGTAATGTCTGGGATCCTGAAAAAGGCGCTTATGTACAGCAGATCTTCCACGGGGCGAACATGATCACAAATGAATATGGTGTACCTCAGTTTGCGAATTACTTCTTCTTTATAACAGGTTTCCACGGCACACACGTGTTCAGCGGCGTGGTCATCAACTTCATTATCTTCCTGAATGTGCTCAAAGGCACCTACGCGCGCAGGGGTCATTACGAAATGGTGGAAAAGGTCGGGCTATACTGGCACTTTGTGGATCTGGTATGGGTATTCGTGTTCACCTTCTTTTATCTCCTTTAAACGTTTTATAGCTAATCATTTAATTCTTCAGACCAATGGAATTTCACGACAATTACCCCCAATATGAATTGATGAGCAATCACGGTGAAGAGGAGGGGAAAAAAGCCCGCAAAACCCTGTGGAATGTGTTCTGGGTCATGCTGGCCATCACCATTTTCGAACTGGTTGTAGGTTTTCTGGCGCCTTCAAAAGGCTGGAGCGGAACCTGGTGGATCAAAACACTGTTCATCTCGCTTACACTTGCCAAAGCCGCGGCCATTGTACTCTGGTTTATGCACCTTGGGCATGAAGTGAAATTTTTCAAGTACATCATCCTCATGCCTTACATCCTTTTCATGCTTTACACCATTTTCATCGTGCTCACAGAGGGGACCTATGCCGGTACTTCAGGTAACCTCACCAGGGTTGACCCCATATTTGTGAAGCAGCAACAGGATCTGAAAAATGCCCATCACAGCGCTGAATCACACGAGGCGGCGCCGGCTACTGAAGAGGGTCACCATTAAAGAACTTATAGTGTCTGGACGAAACCACCCCCCGGGGTGGTTTTTTTATTCCCGGTCTTAATCCAGGTCCTTTTCTGGAATGCTTTGTTCCAGGTGCAAAAAGGCTTTTGGTAATTTTTCAATCACATCCGATATCAGCATGCTTTCTACGCTGTAATCGGGCAGACAAAGGTCAGCCGCTAATCCGTGAACATACACGCCTATCAATGCCGACTGTGCGGCGCTGTATCCCCTGCTCAGCAGGCCAAGCAATATACCGGTAAGCGCGTCTCCACTACCTGCTTTTGCCAAACCGGGATTGCCGCTTGAATTGAAGAATACGTTGCCATCCGGCATGGCAACTGCCGTGTAAGCCGATTTGAGAACCACTATGCACTGGCATTTTATGGCGAATTGTCTCAGGCTGTCCAGTCGTGAAAAATCATCGCTGTGTTTCTCAGTAAGGCGATCAAATTCCTTCACGTGTGGTGTGAGTATTGTATTGGCCTTCAGAAATCCAAGCCAGGTTTTGTTCTCAGAAAGGATGTTGAGGCCGTCGGCATCAATGATCAGGTTTTCACCCGCATAGTGCAGAATTTTTTTCAACACCCGCTGCGTCTCTTCGTGCAAACCTACACCAGGTCCAAATGCCAAAGCCGTGAAACGTTCCGGTTTTTCAATTTCCGAAATATGGTCTGGATTTGTATCCGCCTCACCCATGGCTTCGGGTAATGTTCGCAGAAGTGCATTGAGTGTCGCCCTTGTTGTGTGAAGACTCAACAATCCGCATCCGCTCCTCATACAGGCTCTTGCAGCAAGCAGGGCCGATCCGCTTTTGCCGCGGCTGCCGGCGAGAAGTAAAGCGTGGCCAAAACTGCCTTTATGTGAAAACTTAGACCGGGGTTTCAGAAGAGCACTTACCAGTTCAGGACCGGTAAAAAAATAAATTGATCGCGTTGAACGAATGGCTTCAGGACTCAGGCCAATGTCGAGAATACGAAAGGCGCGGACATAATCCGCGTTCTCCGCCAGGAGAAAGGCCAGCTTCGGAAACTGAAAACTGAGCACCAGGTCAGCCTTGACTATGGCTTTGTTACCGGCTGAACTCCGGTCCGCGAAAAGTCCGCTTGGTATATCTATGCTGATCACCTTGCGTATTCCGGAGTTGTTAATCCAGTTAATGCAATCTTCAAGCAGTCCCTCGATCTTTTTATTCAAACCCGTGCCAAGCAAGGCATCCACAAGCACATCAAATGAATCCGGTGCAATGGAATTTAGTTCAGATGCATTTTGTATCTCCTGAACATGCTGAGGATATCGTTGCAAAAGCCTGTTTAAATTCAGGGCAGGATCAGGACCTGGCTTTGGTTGGTGCCTTACAAAAAGGGCTTTGGCAGGATAGGCGCTGTCGTTGAGCAGGCGTGCCAGGGCTAGTCCGTCGCCGCCGTTATTACCACATCCGCAAAAAACAAGAAAACGTGTTCCCCTGGGATATAGACCTTTGATTTCATTGAAGCAAGCGGCAGCCGCCCTCTCCATCAATTGTTCCGATGCAATGGGTTCATGCCGGATGGTGAAGGCATCGATTTCCCGAATTTGTTCGGCACTGAAAAGTTTCATGGTGTTTCAGTGTGTTTCTCACAATGGCAAGCGGTTTCTTTTCCGGTTTTTTTTCGGAAAGGTAAAAACCGGTAGAGCAGGTAAAAGGCTGCGGAAATCAAAATTGCATATGCGAGCAGGTTTTGCAGGCTAGTTGTTTTTTAGAAGCGGCAGCCAGATGCAGGATGGGTATTTGCTGCTGTGGTGAAGACGGATCTCGGAGCTGATGAAGGCTTTATTGTCGCAGGTATAAATGTCAGTGAATTGCTGTGGGTTTCTGTCGAAGAGGGGGAACCAGGTGCTCTGAATCTGAATCATCAGTTTATGTCCTTTTTTAAAGGTGTGTGCTACATCAGGCAGGTCAAATTTCACTTTTTCCACCTGGCCCGGAACAAAAGCCTGTGGCTGTTCGAAGTTTTCGCGGAACCGTCCCCTCATGATCTCTCCACGCACCAGCATCTGAAAACCGGCCATTTCCGCTTCTTCCTCCTCGCCTTTACAGCAGTCTTTATCGCTGTACGCGAAGGTATCCGGAAATACGTCGATGAGTTTGACCACAAAATCGGCATCGCTGGTGCTGAGACTCACCCAAAGATCGGCAGAAACAGGACCAGCCAGGCAAAGGTCCTCTTCCAGAACAGGGGTTTCGAAAACCAGCACATCCGGTCTTCTGGCCGCGAACCGCTGATCATCACTCATGTATTCCTTTGTTCTGCGCAGGTGCACCCCATCCGCGTAGGGCACCGGTTTAGAAGGATCGCTGGTATACTTCGAAAAGGATTCGTTTTCTGAGGCAGGCTGAAAACTGAGTGCTTGCCCGGCATGCAAAAACACCTGCCTGCTTGTTATGGAAACCGGAGGCCACACATCAAAGCGTTTCCATTTGTTTTCCCCGCTGAAAAACACACTCACTTTCGGGACTGTATCAAATTTACCTTTGAGTTTAAGGTGGTAATTAAAGAATGGCACTTCTATGTTGTTCTGGTAATACAAGGCTGTAAAATCACCAAAGCGCACATGCCCGAGATGTGACCCGTCGGACCGGCTCCACCCGCCGTGAAACCAGGGCCCCATCACCAGCCTGGGCTGACTCGCTGGGGATTGTTTCACCAGACTTTTGTAAAGGTTCCAGGCACCGTAACAATCTTCAGCGTCATAGGTTCCGCCCACCACCATCATGGCGGCTGGAAGTTCTTTGCAAGCCCGGCGGGCATCACGTGCCTGCCAGAAGGTATCGTAATTGGGATGCTGCATGAGTACATCCCAGAATTTCACACTGTCGCCAATGAGTTTTTTGTAATTGGCCAGCGCACCCTGTTTGAGGTGGAAATTGTAAGCATCTTTTTCATGAAATTCGTATCCGCTGGCGCCTTTGGTAGTGGGTTTTGGTCTGTACTTTCCGAATCCCGAATAAAAACTGAAAGCATCCATGAGGGCAAAAGCCCCGTTGTGGTGAAAGTCGTCTCCCATAAACCAGTCGGTCACCGGAGCCTGAGGACTTACGGCATATAGATTGTGGTGACGGCTGAGTGCGGCCATAGTAGCGTAAAAGCCGGGATAGGATACGCCGAAAACACCCACCCGTCCGCTGTTGTTTTGCACGTTTTTCACAAGCCAGTCTATGCTGTCGAAGGCATCGCTTGATTCATCCGTGATCTTGTTGCTCTTTTTGTTTTCAACGAATGGTCGTATGTCTTCAAACTCACCTTCACTCATATATCTTCCCCTCACATCCTGCATCACCAGGATATAACCTTCTTCAAGGTATTTGCTCCAGTAACTTTTATATAAGCGCTGCGAGTAGGCATTTTTGCCATAAGGTGCCACAGAGTATGGAGTTCGCAGGATGAGAATGGGATGAAATTCACTTTTATCGCGGGGTGAATAAATGGTGGTGAAAAGTTTCACGCCATCGCGCATAGGTATGTATACCTCTTCTTTGTCGTAATTGTTCAGTACCCAAGTGCTGTCAATGTTCTGCGAAAAGGAGGAAAACCAGCAAAACAGAAGAATAACGGGAAAAAAGCGAAAAAAACTAGTCATGAAACGAAGGCTCGGGGTATAAAAATACGGTTTTTGATTAACAAGCCATGGTGCAAAACATTGGTGTTTTCAGGCCAAGCCACCTCATGTTTCCCTTTACATTTAAAGGTTAATGAGTAACGGGAAAAAAAACAAGTTCCGGGATCCGGCTGCTGCGGCTGTTGAGGATCTGTTGAATGATGTGGCGCCGGAGCAGGAAAAGCCTGTGAAGGAAAAACGGAAGAAGGACAAGAAAACGATTGAACCAGCCTCCGCACCCGAACACAAAACCGCTTACTCCAAGGGCATAACCGAGCGCTGGTTAAACCTGCTGGCATTTTACAGGAATGAAAGAAGCCAAAAGGTCTTAGGATTGGTGCTCATTCTGATTTCGGCTTATCTGAGCATGGCCTTCATTTCTTATTTCTTCACCTGGAGTAGCGATCAGGATAAAGTGCTTGCCCCGTTCAGCGAATTGTTTAATCCCGAAACCCGGGTCAACAACTGGTTGGGCAAATTCGGCGCGCTTATTTCCCACCAATTTCTTTACAAGTGGTTTGGCGTGTCCTCCTTTCTTTTTGTGCCTTTCCTGCTTCTGTCTGCCATAAGCAAACTCCTGCAAAAACCTGTCCATAACATTCCCTATTATTACTCGGGCTTGATTTTTCTGGTTACCTGGTTCTCACTTAGTTTCTCCTGTTTTTTTTCTGACACCTATTTTTTCATGGGTGGGGGTTTCGGATATTTCATCAATTCTGCCATCATGAATCTGGTTGGTAAACCAGGTCTGCTCGCATTTCTGGCTTTTTCCTTCATCACCTTCCTGGTGGTGACCATGAATCTGAACTTCAACTGGCTGGCCAGTAAGGTGGCGGAATCGGAGGCCGAAAATCCCGGTGTTGAGCCGGAGTCACAGGAATCAACGGTTACGAATTCGTTTAAAATTGACCCGCAGGCAAGTTCTGAGCCTGAACTGAGCGCGGAAGAAGAGGCCGAACTCCTGAACTTCGAGGTTTTTCGCAAGTTGCCCGAAACCGAGCAAAGCCCTGTAAATACGGAACCGGAGAAACCGTTGGAAAACCAAGCCCTTGCTGAAAACGCTGAAAAACCAATGAGCGCAGGAGCTGAACCCGAGTTTGCCATTGAGAAAAAAGCTGAGGACGACGCTGTGATGGATGAAAGCAACAAAGCGGCTCAGCTGGTTGAGCAGTTCGGTGAATACGACCCCACGCTTGATCTCGGCACATACAGGTTTCCTGAATTCGAATTGCTGAATGATTACGGCAACATACAGAGCAAGGTAAACCAGGAAGAACTTATTGCGAACAAAAACCGCATTCTGTCTACATTAAAAAATTACGGCATTGAGATCGACAAAATTACAGCCACTGTGGGTCCCACGGTAACCTTGTACGAAATAGTGCCGGCAGCAGGTGTACGCATCAGCAAGATCAAAAATCTGGAAGATGATATTGCCCTGAGCCTTTCTGCCCTTGGAATCCGCATCATTGCACCGATACCCGGCAGGGGTACCATAGGTATTGAAGTGCCAAACCAGAACGCCGAGATGGTTCCAATGAAGAACATTCTGGCCTCTGAAAAATTCAACAACTCACAGTTTGAGCTTCCGATTGCCCTGGGCAAAACCATAAGCAACGAAATTTTTATTGCGGATCTCACAAAAATGCCTCACCTGCTTTTGGCGGGTGCTACAGGGCAAGGCAAATCGGTTGGTCTGAACGCGGTGCTGGTTTCATTGCTGTATAAAAAACACCCGTCCCAGGTAAAGTTTGTGCTGGTGGATCCCAAAAAAGTTGAGCTGACCCTCTTCAAAAAGATTGAAAGGCATTTCCTCGCCAAACTGCCAAACTCAGAAGATGCCATCATCACCGATAACACCAAGGTCATCCACACCCTGAACTCCCTCTGCATAGAAATGGATAACCGTTATGCCTTGCTTCAGGACGCGCATGTGCGGAACATAAAAGAATACAATGCCAAATTTGTGAAACGGAGTCTCAGCCCGAACGAAGGACATAAGTTCCTGCCTTATATCGTGCTGGTGGTAGACGAATTTGCCGATCTCATCATGACGGCGGGCAAGGAAGTGGAAACGCCTATTGCCAGACTGGCACAACTGGCCCGCGCCGTGGGAATTCACCTGATCATTGCCACACAGCGTCCGTCAGTGAACATAATCACCGGTACAATCAAGGCTAATTTTCCGGCCCGTATCGCTTTCAGGGTTACCAGCAAGATCGACAGCCGCACCATTCTGGATACCGGAGGCGCTGAACAGCTGATCGGGCGTGGCGACATGTTGCTGAGCACCGGAAATGACCTGATCCGCATACAGTGCGCATTTGTAGACACGCCGGAAGTGGAGCGCATCACAGACTTTATCGGCAACCAGAGGGCCTATCCAAGTGCTTTTCTTCTTCCGGAATATCACGGCGAGGAGGCGGAAGGCAAGGAAGAAATTGATCTTTCGGAACGCGACCGCATGTTTGATGAGGCTGCCAAACTGGTGGTGCAGTTCCAGCAAGGCTCAGCTTCATTTCTTCAGAGAAAACTCAAATTGGGGTATAACCGTGCCGGCCGTATTGTAGATCAAATGGAAGCAGCTGGGATCATAGGTCCGTTTGAAGGCAGCAAAGCCCGCGAGGTGCTCATCAGGGATATGGGCCAACTGGAGGAGATTTTACAAAAATTAAGAAATCCCTGATTAGGGGCGGCTTCTCCCTCTGATCCTTATTTTACCTTTGTTGCCCATTCCAAAACAATCTACAAGCTAATGAATAAAGTGATCGCTGTGCTTACCTTTCTGTGTTCAGGTTTATTGGGTATGGCCCAGGATCAGGACCCCAAAGCCAAACAAATACTGGATGAACTGAGCAAGGTCACCAAAACCTACAAATCCATTACCACCGAAATTCAGTTCAGCCGGATTGGGGCCGACAAGAAACCCATTGAAAAGGCACAGGTGTGGAAAGTACAGGTTAAGGGCCAGAAATTCAGACTGGAGATTCCGGGTTCTAGTATAGTTTGCGACAGCAAGACCGTTTGGAATTACAATTCTGATGCAAAGGAAGTTACTATTAAGAATTTTGACCCGGAAAGCGACGACCAGAATCCCAGCAAGATTTTTACCCTGTATGAAAGCGGATACAAGTTTAAATACGATAAGGAAGAAAAGGTCGGAACGGCGCTTTGTCATGTCATCGATCTTTATCCCGCCATCAAGCCCGAAAAGAAAAAATTCCACACTGTGAAACTTTATGTAGATAAACTTAGAAAGCAGGTGGTGCGCATGCGTATGCTGATGCGGGATGGAAGTACACAGGATTACCTGGTTAAATCCATGAAAACAAATCTGGAGATTCCGGATAAAACTTTTGTGTTCGACACCAAAACACTTAAGCCCGATCAGATAAGCGATGAAAGGGATTAGGGGCTGATTCAGCTGAAACTAAAAAGGCAAACCAGATGGTTTGCCTTTTTCATGCAGGCCTGTTTTAATCAGGCATGCAGGGACTCTTTTTTCGCCAGGAGCTGAGCTTCTGTCTCCACATGATCTTCATCTTTTATGCAGCAATCTACAGGACAAACAGCGGCGCATTGCGGTTCATCGTGGAAACCCACACATTCAGTACACTTATCACTGACGATATAATATACATCCATGCTCTTTGGGGTTTGAGCATCGCCTGCTTCAGCTTCGATACCACTGTTAGCGCCTTTGAATTTGCCTTTAATGCTTGATCCATCGGCATAACGCCACTCAGCGCCACCTTCGTAAATGGCGTGGTTCGGGCATTCGGGCTCACAAGCCCCGCAATTTATACATTCATCGGTTATTTTAATTGCCATATTCTGCTTAGTTTTGGAGTTCTAAATGCCTGCAAATATACGAGCAAATCCATGACCATCGCGCAAAGAACAGGCGCGTTTGCCAAATTGGGCGCCTTTCTCAACAGGCATTATGCCGGCCGGCAAATACCGGAAGAAACACAGCTCCATAAAGGCCTGGAGGCTCTGATCCCGGTTGTTCAGCAGCACAATCCCTGGTTCACACCTGAGTCGGTGAATGGGGCGCTTCAAAACATCGCTTCCATGCTGGAGCCATCCGGTCTGGAGAACTTCACAAAGGACCTGAAGGATTCTGAAGCCAGACAGGTTGCGGTGATCTGCGCTGGAAACATTCCTCTGGTGTGTTTTCACGATGTACTCTGTGTATTGCTGAGCGGGCACAGGATCCTCATCAAAATGTCAGCGGACGACAACCTGCTCCTGCCCTTTTTTCTGAAACTGCTTGTGCATTATGAGCCGGAATTTGAGCATGCCATTCGCTTTGCCGATGGTAAACTCAGCGGTTTTGAAGCCGTCATTGCAACCGGGAGCAACAATACTGCAAAACATTTTGAATATTATTTCAGGTCTTATCCCCACATCATACGCCGTAACAGAACCTCTGTAGCTGTAATCAGGGGAGATGAAAGTGAGGCCGAACTCAGGGAACTGGGCAAGGACATTTTCATGTATTTTGGACTGGGATGCCGCAATGTGGGTAAAATTCTGGTGCCACAGGAATATGATTTCGGTCTGCTCTTCCAAAGCCTGCATGTGTATGGAAATGTGATACAGCATAACAAGTATGCCAACAATTACGAATACCACAGATCGCTTTACCTTTTGGAATCCATTCCTTTCCTCGACAATAACTTTTTGATACTCAGGGAAAGCACCGAGCTTCATTCACCCGTGTCGGTGCTCTTTTACCAGCGGTTTAAGGACGAGGTTGAGGTCAACGCTTACCTGAACACCAACCGAGATCAGATTCAGTGCATAGTAGGGAGGGAATTCACCCCCTTTGGTTGTTCACAAAGGCCTGTTATTACTGAGTTTGCAGACAAGGTCGATACAATGGAATTTTTAGTACATTTATAACGCTTAGTTATGATGACGCGCTGCTTTCTGCTTCCTGTTCTGCTGTTTATAAGCTTTATGCTAAGTTCTCAGGTGCCTACACCAAGCATCCTTGTTTCCCCTGCTGTGCTTTGCAGCGCCCACTCAGCTACATATACCTCGGCGAGTCCAAGTATTGCTGTGAATGCTTATAGTTGGTCGGTTAGTCCGGCTACAGGCGCATCGCTAACCGGCTCGGGTACCGGCTCTGTGGCTGTAATTGATTTTGTTTACCCTGGGCGTTATACCATCAGTCTGAAATGGGATTTCGGGATCTTGGGCAGTTCCACCAAAACCATTTCCTCCAACGTGGTCAAGTCCGCTGAGTCGGCATTTAACGCCAGTCTGACTGGATTCGGGAATCCGAACGAAATTGTATTGAGTGATTTTTCTCAGGCTTCCAGCAAAATTTACTGGGTGTTTGATAAAAATTATAGTGTAAAGGATTCTGCCCTTCACACCTCAAAATTGTATTCCAGTCCAGGCACATACACAGTCACACACATCGCACTCGGAAGCCAGGGTTGTAACGACAGTTCTTCCTATACCTTTAAGATAGCGGAATTGTCGAAGCTCGAATTGCCGAATATTTTCACCCCTAACAACGATGGAAGCAATGATATTTTCAGGCCTATGGCGGAAGGTATCACAAGCTTGCATGTGATGATTTTTAACCGGAACGGTACAATGGTGAAAGAGTGGGAAACCGTGAATGGTTTCTGGGATGGCTATACCAGCAGTGGTGTAGCCTGTGACCCCGGTACATATTTTGTCATTGCAGAAGGCAAAGGATTTGATGGCAAAGAATATAAATTGAAAACCAGTCTAAGCCTCTCCAGATAGCCATTCTCAGGATCGATCACATATCCTTCAATTACCCAGATCAAACGTATTTCAAAGGAATTCAAAACATCTCCCTGCATGTGAAAGAGGGTGAGATCCTCGCCTTGCTTGGAAAAAGCGGAAGCGGCAAAACAACCTTGCTCAAATGCATTTATGGTCTTGAAGATCTGCAGTCCGGTGAAGTTTTTCTCAATGGGCGCAGGGTACTGGGTCCATCGTATAAGCTCATGCCTGGTGATGAAGAGATGCGCCTGGTTAGCCAGGACTATTATGTGCTCGATAACCACAGTGTGGAAGAGAACATATTTGACAAACTGATAGGGCTAAAGGATGATGAAAAACGCAAACGTGCCGATAAACTGCTGAAACTCCTTGAGCTGAGATCCCTGAGCAATACCAGGGCCCGATATTTATCGAGTGGTCAGAAACAACGGCTCGCCATCGCTCGGGCCATTGCGGTTATACCGAGTTTATTGCTGCTTGATGAACCGTTCAGTAATCTCGATAAACTGCTTTGCGATAAACTGTTTGCCTTTATTCTGAAAGAGGTGCGAAAAAATAAAACCACAGTGATACTCATCACACACCTCGCCGAAGAGGCTTTAAAATTCTCTGATCGCATAGCGATCATGGATAAGGGGCGCATTCTGCAGGTTGGAGACAAATGGCAATTATACTATAAACCGGCTAACAGTAAACTGGCCGGATTATTGGGCGACTATACCATCATTCATCCGGACGATATTGAAAAACGATTCCGGAAAAATTATCCTGTCAAAACCTTTGTGAGACCAGATCGCTTCAAACTGTTGAACAGTGCGCTAAACGCAACCATAAGGCTTGAGGTGGTGTCATGTGTTTACAATGGTAAATGTTATGAGGTCATCGGCGAAACGCTGAATGAAAGACCCGTGATGATATACTCACCCAAGGCGCTCCCAAGCGGCAAAACCTACAATTTTCTGATTGAAAACGCCATGATCTGAGTTCAGCGCCTGATCTTCATTTCCTTCAGCAAATATCCCGCCCCGGCGTAGCGGTCAACTACCCAAAGGGTGAAACGCACATCCAGGGTGATGTTTCTGCAGAATGCTACATTGTACATCACATCACTCATGGTGCCTTCCCAGTTGCGGTCGAAATTGGTGCCGATCAGTTCTCCGCGTCCATTCAGTACAGGACTCCCGCTGTTTCCGCCCGTGGTGTGATTACTGGCGATGAAAGCGGTGTGCAAGGTCCCGTCTTTATCGGCATAAGCGCCAAAATCTTTCTTGTAGTAAAGTTCTATCACCCTTTCTTTCACATAAAAATCTTCCTGACCGGTTTTGTTTTTTTCGATTAAACCATCCAGTGTGGTGAAGTAACGGTATTGAACGGCATCGCGGGCCTTATACCCTTCGGCTTTTCCATATGCCACTCTCAGCGTTCCGTTGGCATCCGGGTATAGTACTTTTCCGCTCAGATTTTCCTTAAGTCCTTTCATGTATTCCTTCTGAAGCTCGGCTATTTGCTTTTCGAGGTACGATGCCTGTGGAATGATATTTTTCTGGTAATATGCCTAGGCAGCCAGACCGATTCTGTATAATGGATCTTTTTCATAAAACGAAGTATTCTTCTCTAGTTCTTCGAACATCACCCTGGCCTTTTCATTGTCAACAAAACCAGATCGTGCATACACGTCTTCTGCTAAAGCGCTAATGTTACCATTGAAAAGCGTAAAGAGGGAATCGAGGTAGGGTGGACGGTTTGCCGGTTTTACGTCTTCAAAGTAAACCTGCATCATGGCCACAAAAAGCTTTTTATCCGTTTCCTTGTCAAGGTTTTTAAAGGGCAGGCTCGGCTTATTATCCTGAAACACTTTTTCGAAGCGGTGGTCGAGTCCGCTTTGTTTCTTTTTTAGTTCAGTGATCACATTCACAAAATTGGCAGCGAATTTCAGACCGTCAATGGCCAGAAGGCATTCTGAGTAATAGTCGCTGTGCCTGCTCAGATAGGCGTATTCGGCATAGGTATTTTCGAATTGCGAGAATAAAGCCGTATACTTTTTCTGCTTTGAAGGATCTGAAGCAAGGGACTCCAAAAAGGAAGTTTCGAAGGCCCGTTTTTTATTTACCGCGTCGCTCTTGGCCAGCCCGATCATTTCGCCCTTCCACTTCTTGTATGCGTTGGCCACGCTGGCGTATTTTCCGGTATACATCAGGCGTAGCGAATCACTTCTCTTCATGGCGTCTTCGATCACATTCAAACGCACTTCTCGCAATTTTACACGCAATGGATCCTGCTGGTTCATAAGATGGTCAACAGCATAGGAGCTCAGGTATTCCTGTGTGCGGCCCGGAAAACCAGCCACCATTGTAAAATCACCTTCTTTCACCCCTTTCAGTGAAATGGGAAAGGAATAAGCGGGATGATAGGGCACATTGTCAGCACTCATTTCTGCCGGCTTGTTGTCCTTACCGGCGTATATGCGGAACATGCTGAAGTCGGCATTGTGCCTGGGCCAAACCCAGTTATCGGTTTCACCTCCGAATTTACCCAGACTCTCAGGCGGTGTGCCTACCAAGCGGATATCCTTGAACACCTCAGTAACAAAGAGGTAATATTCGTTACCATAATAAAAGGGACGAACAAAGGCTTCGTAATGCGTGTCTTTTTTGGCATTGGTTTCAATCGTTTTAATGTTTAGCCTGGTTACAGAATCCCTTTGTTTTTCCGAGGAATTATCTGGTAATCCTTTCAAAACCTGATCGGTCACGTTCTCAATGCGTTTGATGAAAGTCACGGTTAGGCCCTTGCAATAAAGTTCTTCACCCGAATTCATGGCAAAATAACCATTCTTGAGGTAATCTTTCTGTACCGAACTGAGTGCCGCAATTGAAGAAAATCCACAATGGTGATTAGTGAGAATGAGCCCTTTTTCGGAAATCACTTCAGCTGTACATCCTCCACCGAAAATGGCCACCGCATCTTTCATGCTGCTTTTGTTTATGCTGTAAATGTCTTCTGAACTCAATCGGAATCCGTTCTTCTTCATATCCTTGAAATTTAGGGCATCTATCAGTTGTGGCATCCACATGCCTTCATCGGCAATTAACCGACTGATTCCAATCAACAGAAAAATAAAAGTGTATTTCATTTTGGGTTTCATTATTGTGTACGACATGTGATATGGGAAGAAAGTGTCACCATTAATATTCAGGCATGGGAACAAGCCCGGCCATTTTCATGGCTTCGAGTCGTATAACACTATCAAGACTCAGTTGCATATTTTCACTCAACAGGGTGACTTTTTTTAAGAGAACCGGGCTTTCTCGGATCTCTTTGGCGAAAACCTGAATTTGTCTGTTGCGTTCCCGGTCTGCAGCAAACCGCTGAGGTGTGGTGTACATGTCGTAGGCTTCGTTGATAAACTGATTGCCAAATTTCGGCAGGTTACCATCACTGTACAACAGCATCACAACCCGGTTCTTTTCCAACTCCTGTTTTAAATCCAGTTGCCAAACCTCTACTTTTTCTCCTGGTCTTGGTGAAGGTATCACCTTGTTATAATAATACCAGAATTCACCGCCGCCCAAACAATTTTGCGGAACACCCATGTAAACCTGGTCATACCAGTAACTGTCACTGATGGTAAGTACCCGCGTGTTGTTTTTCAAGCTGTCTTGTTCAAACAACAATTTTGGATACGCCAGTTTCATATTTTGGTCGGGGGGCCACATCAGGTTCATGCTTTTCAGCACATCTGCATCACGGCTTCTTGCGCTGTCAACCACATCTATCTCTTTCCAGCTCAGGTCGGGTAAATCTTTTTTAATCAAGTGCTCAATGTGCCCGATGATGGTGTCGCTGGCTACACAGGCTCCGAAATAACTCCAGTGATGGCCAAACTTTGGAAAGAGGGGATAAGGGCTTTCTTTCTTTAACAGATCAAAATAGGTCAGGAGATCGAGATGATTCAGACCCAATTCCCTGCTCAACTGAACAAAGCGCTTGTGGTTGGTTGTTTTAATGGGGTGAACATATTTGTCCTCAACCTTGTCTATGCAGAAAGATCCCTTACCCGGCGCATAAACCAGAAGAAGATCTATACCATGTGCATGAAGACTGTCTTGCACAACTTTTGCTTTTACAAGCAAGTTTTGGATCTCGCCCTCAGGCATCAGATCATCGCCAAATGCCGAGTAGATGTAACCTTCGCTGAACACATAATTCTCTTTACCCAACACAAAACCATTCACCCTGATCTGATTAAAACAACGGTAATAAAACTGGTTGTTCAAACGAACCATAAATTCTTTCAGGCCCCAATGGTCGTTATTATAATCGTCGCTTTCCTTCTGGTATAAACCACTGAACCAGTTTGCCCTGTTCAGTTCTGGTTTTTCATCATTGATGAGGAGTCCTGTGAGTTTAGGTTTGTTGTATGCTTTGTCATCCGCCGATGTCCTGTTCAGGTAATGAAGATAGGTGACCAACAGGGGGAAAAAGAGTCCTGCCAGAATCACAACGTGGTGTATGGAGTATGCTTTTTGCCTGCTGCCCATCAGAATCTGAAATAGATAAAGGGGTTAAAGTCCAGGGCGGAAATAAAACTCAGGGAAGTGTAGTATAAAGCCAGGCCACCCAGCACGGCAGCCCATCTCCGGCGTGGTGAAAATACTTCTCCATACAGCCTGTCCTGAATGGCTTGAGTTTTAGGCGTAAAAGCGAAAAAGGAAATCACAGCGCCCAGGCTGGCCATAAACCAAAAGTCGTTGTTGAGCGTGAATTTTCCGTCGAAGAAATGAAAATTGTACATGGATTTCAGGATGTGTCCGGCAAAACTGAGATTTTCTGTTCTGAAGAGTACCCAACCGCTCACAACGATAAGGAAGGTGATCGGAACGGAAAGAAGTTTGCCCATTCTTTTGTAAAGGTCCGATAAGAAGAGTCTTTCCAAAACCAGAAACAAGCCGTGGTAGGCACCCCAAAGTACAAAGTTCCAGCTTGCACCGTGCCAAAGGCCGGAAAGCAGAAAGACGTTGAACAGGTTGCGGTATAGTTTTGGTTTGCTGACCTGGTTGCCGCCTAAGGGGATGTAGAGATAATTTTTCATCCAGCTACCAAGGGTCATGTGCCATCGCCTCCAGAACTCGGTGATACTGGAAGCGAGATATGGATTTCTGAAGTTTTCAGGAAGCCTGAAACCCATGATTTTGCAAAGCCCAATGGCCATGTCGCTGTAACCACTGAAATCAAAATAGATCTGAAAGGTGTAGGCAAGGGCGCCAACCCATGCTGCGCTTGTATCAATCTGCTCAGGGTTAAGCTTGAAAACCGCGTCTGCCTGAAGGCCTAAGGTGTTGGCAAGTATAGTTTTTTTAGCAAGACCAAGGCAAAATATCAGGAATCCGCTGAGCCTGGCTTCCTGAGTGTAGTTTTTGTCGCGGTTGCCGATCTGGTCCGCAATATCATGGTACCGTACAATAGGTCCAGCGATCAGTTTTGGGAAAAGCAATATATAGGTCTGGTAATGCCAGAAATTCTGCAAGGGTTTGTGAACGCCTCTGAAAACATCCACAACATAGGTAATACTTTCAAAGGTGTAGAAGGAAATACCTATGGGCAGCACCACATTGATCCAGGGTATGCCAGTGCCAAATAGCGCGTTGATGTTCTCAATAAAAAAGTTGCAGTATTTGAAATAAAAAAGCAAGCCAAGGTTGAGCGAGAGTGAAAGCACAAGAAAAAGTCGTTTCCCGGCTTTGTCTTTTTTTGCGTGCATCGCCTTTACAAGATAAAAGTCTAGAAAAGTGGTGCCAAGAATGACAAAAATGAATTTCGGACCACCCCAGCTGTAAAACAGTATGCTGCCGATCAGCACGAGGGCATTACGCGACTTTGACGGAGCGAGATGATAAGTCAGCAGAAACAGAGGAAGGAAGTATACCAGAAAAGTAATGCTGCTGAATACCATGATTAAAGTGCACAAAAGTAAAACTATTTGTTAAAAACCGGCCAGGGCATTGTGGTCAGGACATAGCCACTCAAGGCATGCCAAAAAGTACGGGTTTTGGTTCCACACCCAGGCCCGGTAGATGGTTAAGCACGATTTTGCCGTTTTTATAGCTAAGCCCTGTAAAGGGGTCATTGAGGTAGAGACGGGGCGCGTCGAGATCAAGGTAATGGGCGAACTGCGCGAGCTGAGCCATGGCAGTTGTCCCGCAGGAGCTTTCGGCCATGCAGCCTAACATCACTTTCAGATGGTGTTCATTGGCGTATGCTATCATGCGGACCGTTTCATCCAGTCCAGTAGACTTCATGAGTTTGATGTTCACGCCACTGAAGCTCCCATCAAGTCTTGCCAGATCACTGAAACGCTGCACGCTCTCATCGGCAATGGTGGGCAGAGGACTTCTTCGTGTAAGCCAGGCCATTTCCTTTTTCATGGCTACCGGAAGGGGCTGTTCAACCAGAACGACGTTTTGTGTGCTCAGCCATTCAATCATGGCCAGTGCTTTCACCGGATCTTTCCAGCCCTGGTTCACATCAACAAAAATTGGTTTTGCCGTATGTTCCCTGATAAAACGGATGATCTCCTTATCGCGATCAGTGCCCAGTTTGATCTTGAGGATAGGAAATTCCCGGGCCTCTTCTATTTTTCCGGGTAATTGTTTGAAGTCACCAATACCAATGGTGTGCGCAGTTTCCCGGCTAATGTCAGTGTCAAAACCTTTCCATTCGCGATAACACAGGCCTGCTTTTTTAGCGTACAGGTCGTTTAATGCAATATCTACAGAAGCAAGCCCTGCGTAGGTGCTGTGGGCAAAAGGGGAAAGCAGGTTTCTGATTTCACTTATCTGCAAGCTATCTGGAATTTTATTCAGAAGTTCCGTAGCCTTTCTGAGGAATTCAAGGGTTTTCTCAACGGTTTGGCCGAGATAGGGTGGCAGGCAGGCTTCGCCGTAACCAATAATACCTTCGCTTTCCAGACGCAGCATAATGCTGGGTGTCCTCAGGCGCGTATCACCGTGTACTCCGAAGGGATGCAGGAATTCGAGCGCGTAAGGCTGGTAACTCAGCAACATGATTTGGTAAAGGTACCTCAAATAGATGCCAGTGAATTATTTTTATTACGGCGTAAAAAACTATCAAATATTTGTATCTTCGATTGCTGAATGGCTAATGGATCAGAGCAACTCGTGCAGAGAAACCTTGATTCTGTTGCATTTCAGAATTGGTTAACGCGGGAGCAAAGGTTTAACCGGGAGTTTAAAAGTCAGGCTTTACCGGTGACCCAGTTTACGCTGAGCCAGAGAGGAATATGGTCTAAGAAGCTTAAGCAATGCAGGATCTTATAATAGAACCCACGCGCAAAACACCTGAAATCGTGTTCAAAACCAATGGTGAGTTACACCTGAGCGGAATCTCCCTTCCACAAAATGTGATCGATTTCTTCATGCCCGTTTTCTCCTGGCTCGAACAATTAAAGTCCATGGGATTGCAGAAAATTTCCTTCACAATAGATCTGGTCTATCTCGACACATCAAGCACCAAAGCCATTCTGTCCATGCTCAAACTCCTGAAAAGAATCGTGCCGGCTGAAGAAGGCCTGGAAGTGATCTGGAAATACGAACAAGGCGATATGGACATGCTCGATCAGGGCGAAGTACTCCAACGCACAACTAAAATCCCGTTCCGCTTTGAAGAGATTGAAGCCTGAGAAGGCTTTATCCTGCCTGACCTGAATAGAAATGGCGCAGGCCTAATCGCAAGGCTTAAGCCGGGCAGTCAGAATTCAGAGATTTCTTTATTTTTGTGGCAAATAACATCATGGCGAAAACAGCAACGGCACTCCGGAAAGCCAAGTTCACTCAGCAACATTACCTGAAATGGTACGAATCCATGTTACTGATGCGTAAATTCGAGGAAAAAACCGGACAGGTTTATGTGCAACAAAAAATCAAAGGGTTCTGCCACCTCTACATCGGGCAGGAAGCCATTGTTGCAGGAACGGTGAGCGCCACAACAAAAGACGATAAGCACATTACGGCGTACAGAGACCACGCCCATCCCATCGGACTTGGCCTTCACCCCAAATACGTGATGGCGGAAATGTATGCCAAGGAAACAGGCTGCAGCAGGGGCAAAGGCGGCAGCATGCACATATTCAGCAAAGAATACAATTTTATCGGTGGTCACGGTATTGTTGGCGGGCAGATTCCGCTTGGGGCAGGTATTGCTTTTGCCGAAAAATACAAAGGCACTACCAATCTCTGTGTCTGCTCTATGGGCGATGGCGCCGTGCGTCAGGGTGCACTACACGAAGCCTTTAACATGGCCATGAACTGGAAGTTACCGGTTATCTTCATCATTGAAAACAACATGTATGCCATGGGTACTTCAGTAGAACGTACCAGCAACGTCACCGACCTCTGGAAACTTGGTTTGGCTTATGATATGCCCAGTAAACCTGTTGACGGTCTTTCCGTTGAAGCGGTTCACGAAGCGGTAGAAGAAGCCGCAGCCCGTGCCCGCAGAGGAGAAGGTCCAACTTTGCTGGAGATGAAAACGTATCGCTACAAAGGCCACAGCATGAGCGATGCACAGACCTACCGCACAAAAGAAGAAGTGAAGGAATACCAGCAGCAGGATCCGATCATTAAGGTACTGGATACGCTCAGGGAAAATAACTGGATCACCGAACAGGAAATTGAAGCAATTGAAGAAAAAGTGAAAGCTCTTGTGGATGAATCGGTGAAGTTTGCAGAAGAAAGTCCTTATCCCGATCCATCTCAGTTGTATGAGGACGTATATTCCGAACCTTCCTACCCATTTATAACCGATTAAGATCTAAGGCAGAACCAAGCAACAAACAGTATGGCGGAAATTGTACGAATGCCCAAACTGAGCGACACCATGAATGAAGGGGTGATCGCGAAGTGGCACAAGAAAGTTGGCGACAAGGTGAAAAGCGGTGATCTGCTCGCAGAAATTGAAACTGACAAGGCCACCATGGAATTCGAGTCGTTTCAGGATGGGGTGCTTCTGCACATTGGTGTACCTGAAAAGGGCACTGTACCGGTTGATGCGCTGATCGCCATACTCGGAAAGGAAGGCGAAGATATTAGCGCACTCCTGAAGGGTCAGACCGGCGCAGCGGACAAAAAAACAGAGGCGTCACCTGCAAGTTTGTCCGCATCGGATAAGCAAGCCGTGCAGACTTCTTCAGCAAACACAGAAACTAAAGTATCAAAGGGACTTCCACAAGGTGTTGAAATCGTGCGCATGCCAAAACTCAGCGATACCATGACAGAAGGTGTTGTGGCGAAATGGCACAAAAAGGTTGGTGATAAAGTCAAAAGCGGCGACCTTCTGGCCGACATTGAAACCGACAAAGCCACCATGGAATTTGAATCATTTCAGGATGGTGTATTGCTTCATTGCGGCATAGAAGAGGGAAAATCGGCCGCGGTTGATGCGGTTCTTGCCATACTCGGAAAAGGCGGGGAAAATGTTCAGGACATACTCGCCCAGTTAAGTTCAGGAAGCAATGGCAGCCCCGTTCAAACTATGGCAAAGGCAGAACCGGCAAGTTCAGGAGGGCCTCTAAAAGCCAGCGTGCCCGCTCCGGTGGCGGCGTCAGCCGATACCGGCAGGATAAAGGCTTCACCCCTTGCCAAAGCACTGGCAAAAGAGAAAGGCATAGATCTTGGCAAAGTGAAAGGAAGCGGAGAAAATGGCCGGATCACGAAATCCGATATTGAAAATTTCCAGCCCCTGAAGTCACAAACTTCCGCTACGCAGACTGCTGTATTCCCCGGAACAGAGTCTTTCACGGAAGAACCCGTGTCGCAAATGCGTAAAACCATAGCCCGCAGATTGCTGGAAAGCAAAAATGGCGCGCCACACTTTTATCTAAACATTGTTGTGGATATGGATAATGCCATTGAAGCCCGCAACGCCATGAATGCCATGCCGGACACCAAGATCTCATTTAACGATATCGTGATCAAGGCTTGTGCCGCCGCATTACGCCGCCATCCCAGAGTTAACGTGAGCTGGATGGGTGATAAGATCAGGCTTTATTCCCACATTCACGTTGGTGTAGCTGTAGCTGTTGAGGATGGTTTGCTGGTTCCTGTGGTTCGTTTTGCCGATCAAAAATCCCTCTCTCAGATCTCAGCTGAAGTAAAGGATATGAGCAAAAAAGCCAGGGATAAAAAACTTCAGCCAACCGATTGGGAAGGCAATACTTTCACAGTTTCCAACCTGGGCATGTTCGGTATCGATTCATTTACATCCATCATTAATTCTCCTGAATCCTGCATACTTTCAGTTGGCGCCATACAGGCCGTTCCTGTGGTGAAGAACAACAGTGTTGTGCCGGGAAACATCATGAAACTCTGCCTGGCCTGTGATCACAGAACAGTTGACGGAGCCACCGGCGCAGCTTTTTTACAAACCCTGAAAACCTTCATTGAAAATCCGGTGACCATTCTGGTTTGATTCATGGGGCCTCCTGGGTGCTAAACCTTTATGTAAAAAAAAGTTATGGACGCGTTTGTACGAACCGAAATTCAGAGTGGTGTGGCCACCATTTGTTTTTTTCACCCCCAAAGCAATTCCATGCCCGGCGAGCAGCTGCGAAACCTGGCCGCTGAAATTGAAAAACAGGGCAAGAATGAAGAGGTGAAAGTGATCGTACTGAAAAGCGAAGGCGAGAAGGCCTTTTGCGCCGGCGCGAGTTTCGACGAATTGATCAGGATAAAAGACCTGGAATCCGGAATTAGGTTCTTTTCAGGTTTCGCCATGGTGATCAACGCCATGCGCAAGGCCCCGAAATTCATCCTGGCCAGGGTTCAGGGTAAGGCGGTTGGGGGCGGGGTTGGCATTGCGTGTAGTGCCGATTACACCTTTGCCACTGAAGCCGCATCTGTAAAACTCAGTGAACTGGCAGTCGGTATTGGTCCTTTTGTGGTGGGCCCTGCCGTAGAACGCAAAATTGGCAGCTCTGCATTCTGCCAGTTAACCATTGACGCGAGTGAATGGCAAAGCGCGCACTGGGCCAGGGAAAAAGGCTTATACAACCAGGTTTTCACCAACATCGCCGAAATGGACAGAGCCATTTCGGCTCTGGTTTCCAAACTTTCAGCCAGTAACCCCGAAGCTATGCGACTGCTTAAACAGGTGATGTGGAAAGGTACAGAAAACTGGGATGACCTCTTGCTAGAAAGGGCAGGCATGAGTGGTAAACTGGTGCTTTCTGAATTTACGATAAAAGCCATTCAGGCTTTCAAACAAAAGACCTGATCCACTCTTTTGCTCCAGATAGGCCAGCGTGGGTAAAGATGCGGCAGGAGCTAATAAATTTATTTCATGCGTGAAACCAGGGTAGATTCAATGTCTGGGTCTTAATCCCCGTAATCCAAAATCTACTACCTGTTCGCCTATCTCTGGCTGAAAGCGCCCGTCGTAGGTTTTTTCAATCCACTCAAAACTTTTGTTTGTGGAAATATCAAGGGAAATTTCATGATCCTGGTTTTCTGTACCGGTAATGGTAAGTGGTTTAGGGGAATTACTGCCAAGGTTATAAAACTCCCCGCAGGTATAGCTTTGCCCCATACCATTCTGAAATGCCGGATCAGGGTTCACCTGGGTTATTGCACTCAATTGTCCGTCGAATTTTTGTTCAAGGCCCAGAACTTCACTTCTGTAAATCCAATAACCCATATTCCGGTTACCCGTTCCGCCAAGACTTGGCGTAAGCACAGAGCCGGCAAGGCTGAGCTGGCTGAGGTAAGTCCGGTTCCCGCAAAATCCGCCAAAGCTTGCCCTGGTGTTGCCTGAAGAAACACTGTGAACGCCCAGATCCAGTTCGGTGTAAAGAACTGAAATCCTAAGCCATTTGTAGGTGCCAGGACTGATGTTCTGAAAAGAATGACTGAAAACCACCTCATGATTTCTGACTGATATTCCCTCACAAAAATTACTCGCCAGGAGACCTCCGCAGCTGGTTTCGGGAGAGCTGTAAAGCAGAACGCCTTTTCCCGGCTCGCTGTTGCTTTCGGGCATCAGTTCAATGTAATTGATGATGGCTCTTTTCACTATCGGCGATTGGGCCCCCAGGTTACCGGAAACCGCACCAGGTTGACCCAGACTATTGAGCCGGGTTAAGCTGCTGTCAAAATTTAACCGGAAGATCAACTTCGCCCCGATGCCAGAGGCATGCCAGACAGTGTCGGGGAAGGTACAACCCGGACAGATCAGTTTGGTGGAAGTGTCGGCTTGTACAGGATCTTTAGCCTCCAAAACATCTTTTTTCTGACAGGCCATCAGTAATCCCAGCAAGGAAATCAGAAAAATCAGAGGCAGCTGGCGATTATGTATATTCATAGCGGTAAATTTAATAATATAATGAGATTGCTGATTCAGCGTGTTGGGTTTACAAGACTTAGGGTAGAGAACAGACTGCATGCTGAAATTGGTCCCGGAGCCCTTGTGTTAATTGGTATCCGCAACGGGGACACAAAGTCAGATGCAGACTATCTCGTCAAAAAACTTATTCACCTGAGAATCTTTCCCGATCACGAAAACAAAATGAATCTCAGTCTGCTGGATTGCGGGGCTGAACTCATGCTGGTCAGTCAATTTACACTGTATGCCTCAACCAAAAAAGGCAATCGACCTTCATTCCTTGATTCGGCAAAGCCGGAAGCAGCGCTACCGCTTTATCAGTATTTCATTGAAGCCTGCCACCTGCTGGTGCCCGAAAAAGTGAAGAGCGGAATATTCGGTGCCGACATGAATATAGAACTGCTGAATTCAGGACCGGTGAGCATTCTTATAGATAGCCAGGAGAAAGAATAATTTTTATATTTAAGCTTTTATAATCCGTGAAGGCAAAGACTCTTCTTGAGAAGGATAAATTTTCAATTACCCTGAAGCGCCTGGCGCATCAGCTGATTGAGGTACACGATGATTTCAGCCATTCTGTGATCATTGGCCTGCAGCCCCGCGGCATATACCTGGCTAATCGCATACAGAGCGAATTGCAACAGATCCTCAGGATAAAAAAAATACACTGCGGAGCTTTGGATACTACATTTCACCGCGACGACTTCAGAAAAAAGGAGCTTATTCCAAACCGCACAAACATTGATTTTGTAATCGAGGATAAAAATGTGATCCTGGTGGATGATGTGTTGTTCACCGGCCGGAGCGTTCGTGCGGGGCTTGACGCCCTTCTGGTGTATGGAAGGCCCAGAGATATTGAACTGATGGTATTGGTTGACCGTCGGTTTTCCAGGCATGTACCCATACAGGCCAAATACACGGGCATCACTGTGGATTCGATTGCCACTCAGAACGTGAACGTGGAATGGAAGGAAATTGATGGCAGGGACAAAGTGACTCTGGTTGACAAGTAAGTGAAGCCCGCCAAAAACGAATATTTTCCCTATTTCGAGCACTACATCAGTCTGGTGCCAAATGATGATGTTATACACGCGCTCAGCGATGCACAGCGGGATAGCCTGGACACGCTTGAGAAAATAGAGGATAGAGACTGGTCAAAGACTTACGCGCCCGGAAAATGGACTGTGAAGGAGCTTTGGCAACACGTTACAGACACCGAACGCATATTTTCATACAGAGCACTGTGTTTTGCCCGCATGGAATCTCAGATTTTGCCAGCTTTCGATGAGAACGCCTACGCGCTTCACTCTGGTGTATCAAACAGACATCCCGATCTGATAGTTTCGGAATACAAGGCTGTTCGGATCGCCACCCTGGCCCTTTTCACGGGATTGAATGCAGAAGAGTTTTCCAGAACAGGCACGGTTCCGGCCGGAAGGGTGAGTGTAAATGCCCTGGCATTCGCCATCTGCGGGCATAACCTGCACCATTTAGGCGTACTCAGAGAACGTTATCTAAAATAAATTCAGAATTCCCGATTTTAGTGTTACTTTTAGCTTTTGAAACCGTGTTTCAAAAAGAATGAGCAGCCTTAGTGTCAACCACCTTCTTGGTATAAAGCAACTCAGTAAAAGCGACATCGAACTCATTCTCAGCACCGCCTCCAGTTTTAAGGAAGTCATCAACCGCCCTATCAAAAAAGTACCCTCCCTGCGCGACATAACGGTTGCGAATCTGTTTTTTGAGAATTCCACACGCACTCGATTGTCCTTTGAACTGGCCCAGAAACGCCTCAGCGCAGATGTGGTGAACTTTTCAGCGTCCAATTCCTCGGTGAAGAAGGGCGAAACGCTTGTAGACACAGTGAATAACATCCTGGCCATGAAGGTTGATATTGTGGTGATGCGGCATTCCAGTCCTGGGGCAGCAATTTTCCTGTCTAAAAAGGTGAACGCCCGGATCATTAACGCCGGCGATGGCGCGCACGAACATCCCACCCAGGCCCTATTGGACGCATTCTCCATGCAGGACAAACTGGGCCCACTAAAAGACAAAAAAGTTGTTATTGTAGGCGATGTCCTGCACTCGAGGGTGGCATTATCCAATATTTTTTGTCTGCAGAAACTTGGCGCGAAAGTAAAGGTTTGCGGACCGGTAACACTGATCCCCAAATACATTACCTCACTTGGTGTGGAGGTAGAACCTGATCTTCGCAAGGCCCTTGAATGGTGTGATGTAGCCAATATGCTGCGCATACAGCTTGAGCGCCAGGACATCCGCTACTTCCCTTCTATACGTGAGTATACCATGATGTATGGCCTCAACCGGCAGATACTCGACAGCCTCTCAAAAAAGATCATTGTGATGCATCCGGGACCTATCAACAGGGGGGTGGAGATCACCAGCGATGTTGCCGACAGCAAACAGTCCATTATTCTGGAACAAGTTGAAAACGGCGTGGCGGTGCGCATGGCCGTGATGTTTTTGCTGGCTGGACGCCAGTCCTGAACGTTCAGTATTCCCGGCTGTACATCAGGTTACAGCCCCTTGTGTCGCTGTTATCAAAGCGACCCAGCAATTCGAGCTCTCCCTTTTCGTTTAAGCGTCCCAGATCCTGAGTGGCGATAAAACTACAGGAATGCAGGTTAGCCAGATCAATAACATTTATCCCGCCACCTTTTAAGTCTTTACGGATGCTTAAGGGGTCTTCCACTTCGCGGATCAGAAACTTCATCCAGGGTGGAGAAACAAATTGCGATGAGCCTGTGCTGTAAGCCTGGCTCAGTAATTCGGTCATGCCATACTCGCTATGCACCTGTTCGGTACCAAGTCCTTTTTTCAGTACCTGATGCAGCTCTTCTTTCAGCATCTCTTTGCGCTTGCCTTTCATGCCTCCGGTTTCCATCACAATAATGTTTGGGCCAAGTTTTAAACCTTCTTCACACAAATCCAGCAGGGCATAGGAAACACCCAGCAAAATAACCTTTTGAGCACCGCTGTTCAGGGCTTTTAATTTGCGCAAGAGATCTGCAGTATCATTCAGAAAAAAACCAGAGTAAGGATGCCTGCTTTGACGGATAAGCTCGTCGAACATAAACACGAGAGAGGAATCTTTACGTTCCAGATACGAGGGTAGCAATGCCAGAATGCAATAATCATCGGCCTGTCCATACACCCTTTCGAAGCCTCTCGTAAAACTTTTTTGGTATAAAGAAATATCCTTTACGATGTGCCTGGACACAACGGAACCGGAGGTTCCGCTGCTGGTGAATACAATGTCTTGCGCGCTGGATCCACCACACAGAACCGAATGGCGTTTGAACAATTCAATGGGCAAAAACGGAATGTCTTCAATGGCCTTTACCTGATCTGGATGTACAGACAAATTTGTAAGCCATGACCGGTATATAGGATTCTGACTGAACTGATACCTGAAAATTTCAAGGCAGAGATCGCTGAACTGCGAAGGACTTAAATCGTCGGATATGATCGTCTCAGCATTTAACAAAGCTTGTATGTTCTGAGCATAAATTATTTGTGTAAATTTAAATATTGAAAGCGATCATGAGTAGAATAGTTTCACTTGCCATTATATTGGTTTTTGCTTTTTCCTGCATCAAGAAGAGATCCATAGGGCCAGTGCCCAAGATCGAGTTCCTAGAGTTCAGCAAGGTAGGTCCTGCAGGCTATGATTCCGCACGGATCAAACTGAGTTATGTGGATTCGGACGGGGATCTGTTTTGCGACCGCAGTGATCAGAAACCCAATCTGGTCATGACCACCTGGGCTTACAATACCGATTCAGCCAAATACACCTTCGACCTAGCGTCTTCAAGGGTCATTCTTCAGCCCGCCGACGGATATTACAAGGGCAAGTCCATTGAAGGCTATATCTATCTTAATGAAAGTGAGTTCAGGTCAGATGCCAAACCCAGGATTTTCAGGTTTGAAGTGCAAATGACGGATACCAAAGGCAACGCCTCCAACAAAGTGGTTTCAGATACCTACACGTTGAACTGACGGAAAGGCGGCTATAATTTTCTCTGCTATTCCCTTGCTCATTTTGTAATTGCTTTCATGGGTCCACCCTGCGATATGAGGGCTTAAAATCACATTTTCAGACTGAATCAGATAATTAAAATTCGCATCCCGGATCTCAGTGCCTTCAAAAGAGCTGCTTTCATACTCCAGCACATCCAGACAGGCTCCGCTAACTTTCCCGCATTTAAGTGCTTCTACCAGGTGGGCTGTGTTCACGCATGGGCCGCGTGAAGTGTTTAGGAAATACACGGGTTTCCGGAATGACTCAAAAAAACCTTTGTCTGCGAAATAACGGGTTTCAGGGGTAAGCGGAAGGTGAAGACTAACGATATCACACAAATTAAAAATCGCGTCGAGCTTAACTTCTTCTACGTAAGAATTGCCTAATTGAATCTTGTATTTATCGTGGGCCAGAATTCTGCATTCAAAGCCTGAGAGTTTCCTGGCGAAACTTGAACCGGTGTTGCCATAGCCAATAATGCCCACTGTTTTGCCCATGATTTCCGTTCCCCTGTTTTCAATACGTTTCCAGATACCATTTCTAACCTCTGAATCGGCGCGCTTGAGATGGTTCAGGAGCATAAGCAGCATGCCCAGGGCGTGTTCGCCTACGGCATCGCGGTTACCTTCGGGAACACTGAGGCAAAGGATACCACGGCTTCTTGCGAAATCAAGATCAATGTTTTCCATACCGGCGCCCACACGGGCGATACAGGTGAGTCTGGGACATTGTTCGAGGATATCCCTGTCAAGTCTGAATTTGCTCCGGATAACCAGGATTTCGAACCCGGGAAGCATGGATTTTATCTCTTCTGCACTTTTTTCGAAACAGAGTTCGCAAATAAACCCGGCATCCTGCAAGGATTCGTGTAATACCGGGTGATTGGAATCTGCCAAGAGAACTTTCATGTGGAAAATAAAATACAAATCAAAGAATTATTTAGACCGGAGAAATTAATTTATTGAAATTGAAACCGGTTAAACAATTAACAATTCCCTAACACAGCTTATGTTTAAAATTGAAAGGCTATCTTATGAACAGGCTTGCAGGCCTCTGGAGCTCTGCTGCTGCGAGATTTGACATGGGGGGAATAGTTTTACACAACTTATGAATACGACTCCTTTCTAAGTAAATTTAGTTGGAAGCATTTTTTTGCACTTTTGCTGACCCTCTATGAACCAAGACAATCCCAATAAGACCCGAAAACGTATCATAAGTCCTGCTCCCGCATTTACAACAGAGATAGGCAAGATCCCCCCACAAGCCATTGAACTTGAAGAGGCAGTGCTGGGTGCTATGCTGCTGGAGCGTGAAGCGCTCAGCACGGTAATTGACATTCTCAGCAAGGAAGCGTTTTACAAGGAACAGAATGGAAAAGTGTTTGCTGCTATGGTGGAACTGTTCAACCGTTCTGAACCTGTGGATATCCTTACGGTGACCCAGGAACTCAAGCGCAGCGGAGAACTTGAAGTGGTGGGTGGTGCGTATTATGTGTCCTCGCTTACCAACCGCATTGCTTCATCCGCAAACATTGAATTTCATGCCCGTGTGGTGGCCCAGAAATACCTGCAGCGCGAACTGATTCGCCTGAGTACAGATACCATCAGAATCGCTTACGAGGACAGCACGGATGTATTTGAACTTCTGGATGAGACCACAAAGAACATATTCGAAATTCTGGATTCGAATGTGAGGAAACAACACGATAAAATGAGCAGCCTGATCGCCAAGGCGATTCAGGAAATTGAAGTGGCCTCAAACCAGAAAGAAGGATTACTGGGAGTGCCCAGTGGATTTACAAGTCTTGACCGGATTACCGGAGGATGGCAAAAATCCGACCTGCTCATTCTGGCTGCCAGGCCAGGTATGGGAAAAACAGCATTTGTTGTGACTATGGCCAAAAACGCGGCTGTGGAATTCAACAAACCGGTAGCCATCTTTTCGCTTGAAATGAGCAGTCTGCAATTGGTAAAACGCCTGATATCAAGTGAAACCGAGATTGCACAAGATAAGATCCTGAAAGGCAATCTCGATAACCATGAGTTTGTTCAGCTGAATGAAAGGATCAAAAAACTTTCCACAGCTCCACTTTACATCGATGATACACCTGCCCTTTCTGTTTTCGAACTCCGGGCCAAAGCGAGGAGACTTAAAGAGAACCAGAAGGTGGAGCTCATCATCATCGACTACCTTCAGTTGATGAGCGGTGGACCTGATGCAAAAGGAAATCGCGAGCAGGAAATCAGCAACATTTCGAGAAACCTGAAAAGCCTGGCCAAGGAACTCGAGATTCCCATCATCGCGCTTTCACAATTAAGCCGGCAGGTCGAGAACAGGCCAGGGGGCAGCAAACGACCTCAATTGAGCGACCTCAGGGAATCAGGCGCCATTGAACAGGATGCCGACATGGTGATGTTTATTTACAGACCTGAATATTATGGTTTGACTGAGGATGAAAACAACGAACCAACAAGGGGTAAAGCTGAACTCATTATTGCGAAGAACAGGCATGGTGCCCTGGAAACTGTGAAACTCAGGTTCATCGGGCAGTTTGCTAAGTTTGCTGATCTGGATTATACCGAGGGCCAGGATCTCATTTACAGCCAGAATATACCTTCGGCCCTTGAGCAAAACGATGATTTTCTCAATACAGGCACCAGAACTGTAATTTCCAAGAACTGGGACAGGGTCGACGATCCGGGGCCTGAAAGTATCAAGAAAAACGACATTGAGGATTTCAACGAGCCTCCGTTTTAATTTCATGGTCAATTCCTAAGTTTTAGTAAATTTGTGGCCCTCAATCGGAGACCTGTCCGAGTGGTTTAAGGAGCAAGCCTGGTCCGAAGGACTCCTTCGGAGAAAGTTTGTACAGTGGAAAATAAAACGGAACAACAAATTGTAATTTGCATATATACTACTTGATGGTTACAATTGGTTAAAGAGTGAAAAAATAATATAAAGGAGACCTGTCCGAGTGGTTTAAGGAGCAAGCCTGGAAAGTTTGTATACGGGTAACCGTATCGAGGGTTCGAATCCCTCGGTCTCCGCTGATAAATGCAAAAGCGCACAAAGTGCGCTTTTTTGTTTGCTTCAAGAGGAGAAAAGCTTGCTTTTCGACGCGAAAAAGCAAACAAAAAAGCTGGAAGCGAAGCTTTCTGCTTTTGCATTTTGACTCAGTCAGGTAGGAAGGGATCAGCGAAGCTAATCCCTGTGCATTTAAAGCAAACAAAAAAGCTGGAAGCGAAGCTTTCTGCTTTTGCATTTTGACTCAGT
>DAOMFS010000003.1:68194-146283 GCA_035429925.1 Bacteroidia bacterium
CAGGTAGGAAGGGATCAGCGAAGCTAATCCCAGACAGGGTTTGATTTAAACAAAAAACCAGGAAGCGAAGCTTTCTGCTTTTGCATTTTGCCTCAGTCAGGTAGAAAGGGATCAGCGAAGCTAATCCCAGACAGGGGTTGATTTAAACAAAAAACCAGGAAGCGAAGCTTCATGCTTTTGCATTTTGCCTCAGGGCTTACTGAAACTGAGCCCCGAGCCAATTCATCCATCATACCAGTCAGTTTTTCAGAAACAGTTCTATCGTTCTGTAAACCAATGTGTTTTTATGCCGGTTTCAATAAATACGGTAGAGTAGAGTGAATGCCTCATTTATAGAAAAAGAATGTTCAAGGTTCGCTGATATTATTCAATACACATCATCATAATTGCGTTTTCTAACAAAAAATTTATACATGAACCAATAGTTTTAACCATTCATTAATAAATGCACCTCTACCTTTGTCCTCTAAATGAATATTTGGTTTTTAATTAAGCTAACAGGTAAAAAGCAATATTTGATAAGTATTCTGTCAGTAATTGTTGTTTCATCGGTTTGCTATTATTTGGTTGATCTTATTGGCTACAGAGTTGTGGCTTTGATTCTTCTTTTTGTGGTATCAGTATGTGCGATGTTCTTTGATATTCTGCCTGTTTTGATTGTTGCTTTGCTTAGTGCCTTGATCTGGGACTTCTTTTTTATTCCTCCCAGGTTCACGCTATTAATATCCAGAACAGAGGACATCTTGATGCTCATGATGTATTTCACTATAGCAATGTTGAACGGAGTTCTTACATACAAAAAGCGCCAATGGGAAAGAATAGCGAGAAAGCGGGAGGAAAAGAGAACAGCTTTCAAACTCTATAATACCCTGCTCAATTCCCTTTCGCATGAGTTAAGAACACCTATATCCACAATAATTGGAGCAACTGATAACCTCAAAGAACATAAAGCAACCCTTTCAATTGCAGATCAGAACGCGTTACTCGGCGAAATCTCAAAAGCCTCACTCCGCCTGAATGGGAATGTTGAAAACCTTTTGAATATGTCCCGTCTGGAGTCGGGGGTCATTCAACCTGTTCTAGAATTTTGTGACGTGAATGAGATTATTCGTGGAGTAAAGAATCATTTGAAGGAATATTCACAAAACCATCTTATACAAATAAGTGTGAAAGACGATCTTCCACTCTTTAAACTGGATTATGGATTGATATTTCAGGCATTATATAATTTGGTTTACAATGCAACGCTTTATACACCGGAAAATTCAATTGTAACAATCAAGGCATATCAGGAAGGCGGAAATCTTGTCATTACAGTTGAAGACGAAGGAAAAGGATTTCATCAGGATGAAATTCACAAGGTTTTTCAGAAGTTTTATAGACAAAGTAATACCAAAACCGGAGGAACAGGACTCGGTCTCTCAATAGTAAAAGGATTTATTGAGACGCACAACGGAAGCATCAAACTTGTTAACAAGCAGTCTGGTGGAGCAAAATTTATCATTTCGCTTCCGGCAGAAGCTTCAAAAACCAACAATTTGAGAAATGAATAAGCAGGAAATATTGGTAATTGATGATGAAGCAGAAATCCGAAAACTCCTCGAAATAACGCTTCGAAATCAAGGATATAAGGTCATAGAAGCGGCTAGCGCCAAAGAAGGCTTAGCTCTGGCAGCAAATCATCCTCCTGATTTGATACTTCTTGACATTGGATTGCCGGACGAAAATGGTCTGGAAGTACTTAAAAAATTGAGAGTGTGGTATAAACGCCCGATAATTTTACTTTCTGTACAGAAGGATGAAGAGAATATAATTGAAGCGATGGATCACGACGCCAATGACTATTTGACAAAACCATTCAGGCCAGGCGAATTAACCGCAAGGATTAGAGCGAATATCCGTAACCGAAGCGTAGCTGAGGATATTCAGGAAATGAATGCCGGCAATCTTTCAATTGATTTTAGATCACGCATAGTCAAAAAAGAAAATGAAGTGTTAAAGCTTACCGCAACAGAATATAATTTGCTTTCACTGCTTGCTCAAAATGAAGGACGTGTTCTTACACATCATTACATATTGAATCAAATTTGGGGTCCAGGTCATTCGGATCAAGCATCATCCTTGCGTGTATTTATTGCTCAGTTACGAAAGAAAATAGAAGATGATTATAATAATCCGGAATTGATAATCACAGAGTCACGAGTCGGATATCGATTCGTTTCTCCCCCATAAGTAAATAAGTTTACAAATCGTGAGAACAAACAAAAATAGTTTGAATAGGATCAGTATTGCCTTTTTTGTCCTGTTGATATGCAATTGCTTGTCCATTCGTTCGCAAGGTGTGCTTGGTATTTTTCTTTCAGCAGAGGATTTCCGGAATGGGAAATTGTCTTTCAGCAAAACGCAAGACAGCAAATGTAAAATCAAAGTGCACAGCGGGTCAACAAGAAAAAAAATATATATAAAATGCGGAAAAGAAAGTATTTTCTTAAGCAAGGATTCTGTATATGGTTACAAAGACAATGGCGGATTAATCTATCGTTTTTACAAAGGAGTTGATTATAACTTGATCAATCCCGAAGAGGAAATACAACTTTATGAAATTCAAGTCTCTGGTCCAACAAAGTACGAACCTCCTGTGGTAAATTATTATTTCAGCGCTAACTCTTCAGGCCCGCTGTATGCATTGAATATATACAATGTTCTAAGCGTTTTTTCCCATAACCAAAGATTTTGTGAGTTGGTTGAATTGAGGTTTCGTTACGACAGCGAATTATTGGAATTTGATTCATATCATAAGAAATATAAGTTAAACCGATTGTTAGAATTAAGTACAAAATGAAAACAAAAGCAACGATATCATTTTATGTGGCCTGTTCCATTTGCCTGCGATTGACGGGCCAGGTTGATACTGCAATTTATTCAGATCTGAAGGATACACAAAAAGGTGAGCCTTTGGAAGATATGGATTGTTCTTGGTGGAACGGAGGAGATAGAAGATCAACCCCTACACTGAACGGAAAGTATTTTACGCCTACTGTTATGATGGATGCAAATTATACCCATTCCTTTAATGATCCGATCGACAACACAGTAGTTGGGTCCACAGCTTTAGCCAGGAATAATGAGATGCAGGTATCAGCAGCCCATTTGGGCGGAGATTTTTATTTTGATGGGGCCAGGGCTCACATCGTCACTCAATTCGGTACACGATCAACAGTGGTACCCCGAAATGATGGCAGCCCCTATAAAGGGCAGTATCAATTGGCGGACGTTTATCGTTACCTGGCTGAAGCGAATGCAGGTTACCATTTCAGAGCACTTTACGGAATAAATGTAGATGCAGGGATGTTTATGTCTTATATTGGACTCAACTCCTATTACCAGGTGGAAAACTGGGAGTACCAGGCCTCATTTACATCTGATAACACACCATGGTTCTTCAACGGGATAAGGGTTCAGATCTTCGCAACAAAAAAACTAAAAATTGAACCATGGATAATAAATGGCTGGCAGAGTTACGGCATGTTTAATCACCAACCGGGAGTAGGTGGCAATGTAACCTGGTGTCCAAACGAAAATATGAAAATACTAACCAACGATTATTATGGAGCCGATGCAGCAGGAATTCCATCAAGAAAAAGATTTCATTCGGATAACAGTTTACTCATGAGATATTTTAACAGACCAGGGTCCAGGAAAATTAGTCAAATGGCCTTTTCACTAACCACGGATATTGGATTTGAAAAAGGCGGAGGTGTAAATGGTTTAATGAACGGAGATTCCATTCATGGACCAGCACAATATTTTGCAAGTGTGATGTTTTATAACAGAACCTGGTTCGCCAGGAACAAATTTGCCTGGACTTTTGGAGGAGGGTATATGAGCAATCCGGGAAGGTATTTGTTGTTGTACCCAACTGGTCAGGCAAGCCCCCTACCAAACCCTAATAACCCTACAAGCTCTGCCGGAGCATTTCCATATAACGCAAATCCGGGTGACAAGTTCGAGGGTTTTGACTGTTCAACAAATATAGACTGGCTCCCCAACGAACATGTCTGCTTCCGTCTGGAATATGTGCACAGACAGTCCAGTGTCCCTTATTTTGCTGGACATGGTGGTGTAACCTCCCCAACTGGGTACACTACATCGCCACTTACACCAGACTGGAGACCTGATCTGGTAAAATCTGAGGACAGAGTGATTCTGGCTGTACTTTTCAGATTGTAGTATCAGCAACTCTGCCCGGATCGATACTGCGGTTCATCGCTCTAATTAGCAATGAGTGAGAAGAAGTAACCGGTAAATTGGCTTGAGTCAAATTGAATTCGGTTGACTATTGCCCCCCATTAACCTGGGATCAATACCGTAATGATTGCATTCAGATTCCATACTTTTCGATTTACGCATGTGCGATTGAATGTGCCGAATGGCCACCAAGTTCATTTAATAGGATAATCGCTTGATTAGTACATATGAAATGCAAATACTGAATTAATTATTTCAGCAGATAATAAATCATAGTCTCCCACTGGCTGGTATCAGTCTGGGTTCTGGGATCGTACCGATACTCCTCTATAACCATTTGATAACTCAGGTTGTTGTGATGGATATAGTCATCCATGGCTTTGTGTGCATTACCGCTTTTGGCGGGATCACCCAGGTACCTGATCTGAAGTGCTTTTCCCGCAGGAAAAACAAAACGCTCCCAATCCTTTAATTTGGTATTTCGTTCTACTTTGAATGCACAACTCAACTCGCTTTGCTGTTTTTGTTCATCATAGGAAAAATATAAGCCACTTGGTGCAGACAGGGTCTTGATCCCTTCCTTTTCAATCACCATCCTGAGCATGCCGAAATGTGTTTCGAAATACCCGTCCATTTCGGCAAAACCGACCAGTTCTTTTCTTCCAATATATGTGCTTTCAGGCCATTCTATTTCTTCCACAGTATAAGTGTGCCCTTGTTCAGTGTCGCTTTCCACAACGGATTTAAGCTTCTCCAGGCCTTCTTCAAAATCCTTACCCACGCGTTTATCCAGATTCACGAACAGCATCACGGCCCGGCCAAAATATCCTACGGGTAAAACAATACCCCATCTGACCCTGCAGATGTGATCCTGTTCCTGCACCACATAATATGCTTTCGCATCCCGACCCTTTCCAAAACTCAGGCGCTCGTAAATACTGTCTCCGCCGAATCCGGTGATCTCCATTTCGCCCTGCATAACCTTTTCGTTTCCTGACCAGGTGTAAAGGTGTCCGATTTCCCCGGCCTGACCTTTATAACTGAACACCATCGCGCTGTCTCTTTCAGTCCAAGGACTCCAGCGCTCGTGAAAATAACGGTAATCTCCAAGCTTATTCAGAAGCATGGACTTCTCCCCCTTAACCCGGATTTCTCTTTCAACCTTCACCTCACTTGGTCCGAATACGCATAAAAGCAGGTACAAAAACGATAGACCCGAAATAACAATGATAACTTTTTTCATCCCAGATAATTTTTAATGAAAGTACAAAATCAAAACAGCATGGAATCAGGTACCAAGAACAAAGTAGTTAGCGCTTTATCCCCGACAGCCAATTCCTCGCTTCACTATCTGAATCGAATAATTTTGTGTTTTTCGATTTGCCCAGCAGATTGAGTGTAAAATTTCCCATCAGCTTCTGACTCAGATTATGCACAAGTATGGCCACTTTTGGGCGTGCTTTGATCTCTGAAATCACATGATTGATCGCCTTGTTGTCAATGAGTGACCATTTGGCGGTTTTGAGATAAACAGCCTTAATTTTTTGGGGATCCAGGATTAGGGCCTCCTTCCAGCCTGCTTCCACATCTTTTTTATCGAGTGTAATATCTTCTTCAAGAAATTCAAGTTCAAGGTAACCATCCCTGTGGAGACTAGCTCTGGCTACTTTTCTGGCATCATTCTGCTCCTTCATATGGAGCACAAAACTATTCTGTTTTCGCTTACAAGCAAGTAATGTATGTGTAAACATCAATTTGCCGGAATTCCAGTAACAAGACTCCCACAGCATAAACCGGTATTTTTTTAACATTGCGGACTTAAGAATTGAACGCTTGGTTTGATTTTCACAATCTGAAACTCTGTACATTCGCACATGTCCCGCTTATCAAGCCATACCATCCTGGCAATGGCTGTTCTGGCTCTTCTGCAGGTGAATGCCCAGGACAAGGAAAGTGCCTTTTGCCAGGAGATAGACAATAAAAAAGCCATTTCCTTTTATGAAAAAGGTAAGGACAGGAAAAAATACAAAAAGCCCGAGCGCCTGGAATTCCTGAAGAAGTGCCTTGAACTGGAACCGGATTTCGCTGAAGCAAACCTGGCCATGGGTTTTGAATTGGCGGCGCGTTGCAAACTTGAAAACAGACCTTTTACACCAACCTTGCCATTTTTTATGAAGGCGATCGGGCAGTGCCCGCAAATACACAGTGAACCGTATTATTACATAGGCTTTGATTATTATGAAAGGGAAATCTGCGATTCCGCGATCAAATACCTCGAAAAATTCCTGAATTTCAGGGATGATGATGAGAAAAAATTTGCCAACGAATTTGCCGACGAACAGTACCAGGCAAAAATTATGCTCCGAACCTGTAAAAAGGAAAAAGGACTGAGGCGAAATGTATTATTCGATCCAAAAGTGGTGAAAGGCGTTTCCACTGAACGCGACGAATACCTGGCCTATATTTCGCCCGATGACCGAAACTGTTTTTTTGTAAGACGTTTGCCGGTGAAGAACATGAACAAAGTGTATTCCAGTGACAGCGAACGCGAAGTTTTTATGCAGGCGGTGCGCACAGCGAATGGTGAATTCAACTCAGGTGAAGCTATGCCGGCACCGTTTAATGTAACCGAGGACAATCAGGGTGGATGCAGCATTTCCATTGACAATAAACACCTGTATTTCGCCATGATGCGAATGGAGGGCGGTCTTCAGCCAAACTGCGATATATATGTGAGCGACTACAGTTCAGATTCCTGGGGTGATATTCGCAAGATATCTGCACTGGTGAACGATCCAAAATACTGGGATAGCCAACCCACTGTTTCCGCCGATGGTGCCACCATTTATTTTGCCAGCGATAGGCCGGGTGGTTATGGAGGAATTGACCTCTATCTCACCCGCAAGGACCCCCTAACGGGACAATGGGGCCCACCTCAGAATCTGGGACCAGTGATCAACACGCCGGGCGATGAGAAAACACCTTTTATTCACAGCGACAGTGAAACACTGTATTTCAGCAGCAATGGACACTTTGGCTTTGGCGGTTACGATATTTTCTTTTCAAGGCAAAATGAGAAGGGTGAATGGTCTGAACCTGAAAACATTGGTTCTCCTATCAACGGCGACACGGATGACACGGGGTTCTTTGTGAGCAGTGATGCAGGTTCGGGGTATTTTTTCAGTTACAACGAGGGTAAGGTTAGCGGCAAGGGTGTTGGTGGTTGGGATCTTTTCAGCTTTGAACTTTACAAGGAAGCCAGACCCAGCCAGATTGCCTTTTTGAAAGGTACGATACGCGACAGCGCCAGCAATGCCATACAGGGCGCCGTGGTTGAGATCAAGGATGTGAAAACAAAACAAGTGAGTTTTGCACTGGTTGACAGCAGCTCCGGTGAATTTATGGCCGCGGTGAAAAAGAAAAACGATGTGCTGCTTACCGTTAAGAAAGCCGATTTCGCCTTCAACTCTGAATTGGTGAAAACAACGGAATTGCCGGGTCCTGACAAGGAACCCGCTAATCTGCAGGTGCAACTTAAAGAGGTGAAAGAGGGCGAAAGTTTCGTGATCAATAATCTGTATTATGCTACAAATTCAGCCGAAGTAAAAGAAGAAAGCCGGATAGTGCTTGAAAATTTTGCCGCTTATCTGAACGAGCATCCCGGCATGAAAATCGAAATAGAAGGACACACCGACAACATCGGAAACATCACTGATAACATGGCACTCAGTTCAAACCGGGCGTATTCTGTTAAGACGCTTCTGGAGGAGTTTGGCGTTCAGGCCAAACGCGTAACGGCCAAAGGCTATGGGCCCACCCGGCCGCTTGGTGATAATACCACAGAGGCTGGCAGAGCGCTGAACCGAAGGACTGAATTCAGAATACTGGAGAAGTAATTACAACTTAAGCCTCAGTGCTTCAAGAGCTGGTTTGAACCAAAAAGTGAATTCACTGGCCTTATGTCTGAGTTCAAGATCCAGATTCTCCTGGCTTATCCAGCGAAAAGCCTGAACTTCCGCTGGATTGGGTATGGGTTGAAGGTCTGAAATCCCGCAAAAAATGTGATCGTACTCATGCTCAGATAATCCATTCCCGAAATCGACCTTGTAAACAAATTCAGCTTTGTGTGACAATTCGCATGTTATGCCCATTTCTTCCATAAGTCTGCGATGTGCGGCTTGCAGCGTACTTTCGCCTGGTCTGGGATGCGAACAGCAAGTATTGCTCCAGAGGCCAGGACTGTGGTATTTACCGGCAGCCCTTTGCTGAAGCAGGATCTCTCCTGCACTGTTCAACACAAATACAGAAATGGCACGGTGAAGCAGGGCACTTTGGTGGGCAAGCAACTTTTCCATGCGTCCAATCTCCCGGTCAGAAAGGTCAACCAATATCACGTCTTCACTCATATCCTTGTGTTGAACTAAATAATTTGAGATTCCAGATAGAACCCAAGTTGAATTGTTTTTGTGCAAATTAGGCAAAATTTGAGGCGACTGTATAATAAATCTGCCCGGTTATTAAATATGTTTAGAGAATTAAGCGGAATAAATTATTTTCGGAGTACTGAGACGTTTATCACATACCGGAATTCTGATTGCATGGCTTGTATTGGTTTGCAACACCTATGGGCAACAGTATTTCTTTAAGAATTACAGTGTTGAAAGCGGGTTGCCCTTCATTCAGGTGGCTTGTATGTACCAGGATGGTAATGGTTACCTGTGGAGCGGAGGATATGGCGGGCTCAGCCGTTTCGACGGGAAAACATTCAAGAATTACACTAAGAAGGATGGCCTGCCTGACATCAACGTAAACGCAATTGAAGGCGATGATGAAGGACGGATCTATGCCGGTACAGGAAGAGGTTTGTGCATCCTGGAAGGCAACCTAATGACAACATACCAGAAGGCCGAAGGACTTTCATCCCCTGCCATTACTGCCCTCTGCAAGGGTTACCATCACAGCATTTACATCGGTACAGAGGACGGTCTATATATATTCAGCAAGAATCAGATCAGAGCCGTTCGAAAATTACAAGGTTACCGCATCAACTGTATATACAAATCCGACACCTCGGCACTTTACATTGGTACGGACAAAGGCCTGGTGATCTATGGCCACCAGGTATTTGAAGTGTTGAACGAAGCCAATGGTTTAACATCCAACCGCGTCAATTGCATAGAGCATTTCAGGGGGAATCTTGTTATCGGTACAGCTAAGGGGCTTTCGTTCTACAACCTGCAAACGCGCAAATTCGCGAATTACCATACTGAACACGGATTGATTGATGAAAACATCAGTTCACTTGAAAACCAGAACGATCAGGTGCTCTGGGTTGGCTCACACAGCGGTTTGATGCGTTTTGATAATTTTCAGTTTAACTATTACAATGTGGATGTCAGCAACAATTCCAATCACATTAAGGTTATACTGCGGGATAAGGAAGATAACATCTGGCTGGGCACATACAGCGGCCTTTTCAGATACCGCGACAATTCCTTCAGCACATTCGATAAAGCCAGCGGACCCGGAAATTCTTTTATATTCAGAATTTTCAGGGATAGGACAGGAGATCTTTGGGTCTGCACACAAAACGACGGGTTGTTCCGGTATGCCCAGAATTATTTCCGGAATTACACCGAACGTGATGGTGTAACGGGCAACACCTCCCGCTTTGGTTGTGTGGCCCAGAATGGAGATCTTCTGTTTGGTACGGATGATGGGCTTCTTCTTTTCCGCAATGATAAATTTCAGACAGTAGCATTACCCCCGCGTTTCAAGGGCCCTGTGGATGTGATTCAGTGCTCTTCTGGCAACAGGATATGGCTTGGCGGCTCGAATGGTATTGTAGCACTGAACTGGGATCCTGACAATCCCGGGTCGAAATTTTATCCCATACCGTCTAAAACAGATTTTGCCGTATATGGATTTTGTGAGGATAAAAAGAGTAACCTTTATATAGGCACGTATCACGCGGGCTTATACATGCTTTCAGGCGACAGCATGATTCACCTGAACCAGCGATATCACCTCGACGAAAACAACTTGTTCACGCTGCGATGTGTGGATGATAAAATTTTTGCGGCAACACTGAATGGATTGCTTGTGTTTGACACGAAATCACACCAGTCAGAACGGATCACGGTTGACGACGGGCTTAATTCGGATCTTGTTTATTCCACCGAACTGGCTGAAGGCAACCAGAGTCTCTGGATCGGTACAAATCAGGGCATAAATAAACTCAATCTTAAACAATACCTGGCTTCCGGGAAAGTGGAAATTGAACGCTTCGGTAAGCAGGAGGGTTTTGCCGGCGTGGAATGTAATACCGGCGGAATCTGGGAAGATAACGACGGTACACTTTGGTTTGGGACGGTGAATGGACTCATCAGGCACCAGCCTTCACAGTACAGAAAGAACAATGTACCCTGTCAGGTGCTGATCCAATCGATACAACTCAACAATCAGGATACGGCATTGGCTGAGAATGCATCCCTGCCTAATTCCCTGAACAACATTTCATTTTACTACAGGGGTATCTGTCTCACGAATCCGGATAAGGTCCGGTACATGAAAAAATTAACAGGTCTTGAAACAGAATGGAGTCATGAAAGCCCCGAAGATTACAGCAAGTACGCGAACCTGGCTCCAGGCAAATATGTATTCAGGGTAAAAGCCTGCAACAACGAAGGGATTTGGTCGGATCAGGAGGCTAGTTTCGCGTTTGAGGTGCAACGCCCATTTTACAGTACCTGGTGGTTTCTGGCACTTCTGGTATTGCTTCTGGCTTGCACTGTGTACTTCATACTGTGGTTCAGAATCTATACCGTGAAACGCGAGCAAAAAAAAGAATTCGAACGAAAGGTTGAAATGAGCAAGATCGAACTCAAAGCCCTGCGTTCACAAATGAATCCGCATTTTATTTTCAATTCACTCAACTCCATACAACATTATATACTCAACAGCAAAAGCGACGAGGCGATCAAATACCTGAGCAAATTCGCCCGTCTCATCCGCCTGATCCTGAACAACTCGGATAAGCCAACGGTTACAGTGGGCGAAGACCTTGAAACCCTGAAACTCTACATGGAACTGGAAAAAATGCGTTTCGAGGACAAATTCGAGTATGAAATCGTTGTGGACAATAGCGTTGATCTTGATTACGACATCATGCCGCCTATGCTGATGCAACCTTATGTGGAAAATGCCATTCTACACGGTCTGAACCCCAAACCCGAAAAAGGCAAACTGCTCATTCACATCCGTTCGGAAAATAATTTTTTAATTTGTACCATCACGGATAATGGCATCGGAAGAGAACGTTCTTCAGAGATCAAACACATCATGCCTGTGAAAAGTCACCGGCCTGTTGGCATGAAGATCACCGAAGAACGCCTGAAGATTCTGAATGAGATCAATGCCTCCAAATTAAGTGTGATTGTGACCGACCTCAGGAATGAAAATTCAGAAGCGGCAGGCACCAGAGTAGAATTGTTTATACCATTGAACGGCTAACATACAGAACCATGATAAAGACGGTGATTATTGAAGATGAACAAAAAAGCAGGGAAGTCCTGGAAGCTATGATCCGAAAGAATTGCCCGGATCTTGAAATAGCCGGCACCGCTGCAGATGTGAAAGAAGGTGTTGAGATGATTAAAACACTGAAACCGGAACTGGTTTTTCTGGATATCAGCATGCCAAACGGAAGTGGTTTTGATGTTCTTGAGCAGGTACCAAACCAGAATTTTGAACTCATTTTTGCCACCGCCTCCGACCAACATGCATTAAAGGCCATCAAATTCAGTGCCTGCGATTATCTCCTGAAACCGATTGATGCGGATGAATTGCAAAGTGCGGTACAAAAGGTGATCCGGAAGAAAAAGGGTAACTCGGGTATGGAAAACCTGCAATTTCTCATCGAACACCTGAAACGCGCCGATGATAATTTCCAGAAAATCACACTTCCTACCGGCAATGCCTATGAAATTGTGAACATAAAAGATATCATACGCTGTGAAGCTGATGGGAGTTATACCACCTTTTTTCTGGCAGACAAAAGAAAACTACTCATTAGCGCAGGACTTAAACACTATGAGGAACTGCTGCCGGAATCGGAGTTCATCAGGGTACATCACCACCATCTGATCAACATGCACCATGTGCAGAGATTTCTCAAAGAAGACGGTGGTTATGCCATCATGAGTGACGGTTCAAAAATCGAGATATCGAGGCGCAAAAAGGAAGCCTTTATGGAACGCCTCAACAGGGTGTAAGGTCCCTGAACAAAGGCCTTCAAGGGGCTTATTCAGACCAATTCATAGTGCAGGGAATTTCCAAAAGAAATGATAAAAACCCGATTATGCCTGGCCGGAAAACGGATTAAAATCCTATCTTTGCACGAATTTTAATCCTTAAAATTCAGCTTCCATGACTTCCAAGTATTTAAGTACAAAGTTTGTCCCAGAAGGACTGACTTATGACGACGTATTACTTGTACCCGCATATTCCGAAATTCTACCCCGGGAAGTGAATACGTCTTCGCTTTTTACGCGCCACATCCGTTTGAATACACCCATTGTTTCAGCCGCTATGGATACGGTAACCGAACATGCTATGGCCATCGCCATGGCTCAGGAAGGCGGCATAGGGGTTCTGCATAAGAACATGACCATTGAGGAACAGGCAGAACAGGTACGCATGGTGAAACGCAGCGAAAGCGGAATGATACTTGACCCGGTGGTGATAGAATACAAGGCTAATGTAGGCGAAGCCAAAAAACTGATGGATGAAAACAAAATCGGTGGCATACCTGTTGTGGACGGAAACAAACGTCTGATGGGGATTGTCACAAGCCGCGATCTGCGCTTTGAAAAGAATATGAGTCGTCCGATCGCAGAAGTGATGACACCCATGTCAGGCCTTATCACGGCCCAGAAAGGCATAAGCCTGGCTAAAGCTGAAGAAATCCTGAAAGAACATAAGATCGAGAAGCTTCCCATTGTAGACAAAAAGAATAACCTCATTGGTCTCATCACTTACAAAGACATGATAAAGATCAAGGTGAAACCAAATGCCAGCAAGGACGAGCGGGGTCGGTTGCGTGTAGCAGCTGCTGTTGGGGTCACTGCCGATACCATTAACCGCGTTGATGCCCTTGTGAAAGCAGGCGTGGATGCCATCATCATAGATACTGCACACGGACACAGTAAGGGTGTGATTGAAAAACTCAAAGAGGTGAAAAAAAAATACAGGGATCTGGAAGTGGTGGTTGGCAATATCGCCACCGGTCAGGCTGCACTGGCCCTTGTAAAAGCAGGTGCCGACGCCGTAAAAGTCGGGATCGGCCCGGGTTCTATCTGTACCACGCGGGTCATCGCAGGGGTGGGTGTTCCGCAATTGTCGGCTATTCTGGAAGTCGCTGAAGCATTGAAGGGAACAGGTGTACCCCTGATCGCAGATGGCGGAATTCGTTTTACTGGTGATATTGTAAAGGCTCTGGCTGCAGGTGCAGGCACCGTGATGATGGGCGGAATGTTCGCCGGCACGGAAGAAAGTCCTGGCGAAACCATCATATTCGAAGGCCGTAAATTTAAATCATACCGTGGTATGGGCTCCCTCGATGCCATGCAAAAAGGCAGTAAAGACAGATATTTTCAGGATGCGGAAGACGATATTAAAAAACTTGTGCCGGAAGGCATAAGTGGCAGAGTACCTTACAAAGGTTCGCTTTCAGAAATTATATACCAGGCTATCGGTGGCCTGCGAGCCGGTATGGGTTACACAGGGTCAAAGAACATCGGGGATCTTCAGAAAGCCCGCTTTATCCGCATCACGGCAGCCGGAATCCGTGAAAGTCACCCGCACGATGTGGTGATCACACGTGAAGCACCGAATTACAGTCGTTAATCTCAATATAGTTTACAGGGATGGTTCTGCCAATTGTTGTTTACGGTGACCCGGTGCTCAGAAAACACTGTGAGGATATTCAGTCTTCCTATGAAGGTCTGGATCAGCTTATCACAGACATGTTTGAAACCATGTATAAAGCCAAAGGTGTTGGTTTGGCTGCTCCTCAGGTGGGAAAAGCCATTCGATTGTTTATTGTTGATACAGGCCCCTTTGCCGAAGATGAGGATGATGATGAAGAAGAGGAGTTCACGCCTGCACAAAAAAAAGAACTCAAATCTTTTAAACGCGTCTTTATCAATGCCAGGATTCTGAAGGAAGACGGGGAAGAATGGAAATTCAACGAAGGTTGCCTGAGCATTCCAAAGATCAGGGAAGACGTCTTGCGACAACCTGATATTGAAATCGAATACCTGGATGAAAAATTTAAACCTCACCGCGAAAAGTTTGACGGGGTTATTGCCAGAGTGATCCAGCACGAATACGATCACATCCAGGGCGTTCTCTTCACCGACAGGATCAGTCCGTTTAAACGCAAGCTTTTAGCAGGAAAATTGAAGGACATTGCGAGTGGAAAAACAGGCGCAGATTACAGAATAAAGGTGTACAAGGCCAAACGCTGATGAAGAATTGGATCACTTTGATTTCCTTTCTTATGACCTTGGTCTGGTCTTCATGCAACCGGGATCAGAAGGCAGACTCCGTTGCCACATCCGTTAAAGACACGCTGAAAACCGATACCCTCAGCGCAGGCGCAGCTTACACCCGAGATTGTAAAGCCTATTATCAAAAGGCAAAGGAAATGGATTCGCTCCTGATGCAGGAAACCGATGTGGTCCCGGCTACGGCAACACATGCCATTAAAGCCTTCACCGATTTTGCCTACTATTGCGCAAGTGACAGTCTTAGCCCTGTGTACCTGATCAAAACGGCCCAGGTCGCCAGGGCCGTGAACAATATTCCTCAGGCCAGGCTGGCGCTCGACCGTTGTATAGAGCATTATCCATCGTTTAATAACCGCGCAGCTGCACTTTTTATGCTGGCCCAGTTGTATGATGAGCCAACGTATCAGAACGATGAACACCAGGCACGGAAGATTTACCAGAATATCATTGACGAGTACCCAAAATCAGTGTGGGCTGATAACGCGAGGGCAGCCATGACCCTTCTGGGTAAAAGCGACAAAGAGATCATCGAATCTTTCAAAAACAAACACAAAAACTGAAACATGAACCTTGCGACTCGGATAAAGATCAGCGGTCTTTCGGGTGCTCTGGCTGTTGCACTTGGCGCACTGGGGGCGCATTACCTGAAAAGCCTGGTGTCAGCAGGGGAACTGAGCCAGGATGCCCTGAATAGTTTTGAAACAGCAACACGTTATCACCTGGCACACAGTCTGGCCATGTTACTGGCTTCACTGCCGGTATGGCCGCAAAATAACAAACAGGTCATTTGGGCATTCCGCTTGTTTTTAGTTGGAATAATTCTGTTCTCAGGGTCAATCTACCTCCTGAGTCTTCGGCATATCCTCCATGCCGATTGGTTGCGTGTGCTTGGACCTGTGACACCCATTGGTGGCATTTGTCTGATTTCCGCCTGGATTGCAGTGGCTTTTTCTTTTGCCAAAAAAAACCAAGACGCCTGAATTGGAACATGAATTGTGTTGACCCTTGTCATAGGGCTTTCGAACATTAATTCGCATATTTACCAACCAAATAATCCCCATGAAAAAATTCATTCTCATCACCACCCTGCTGGGTGCAGGACTGATAGGCCGGGCACAGGACCAGGGGCCTAAACCTACAGGCGATCCAACGGTATACAAAGGCGTAACAGACCAGGCCTGTGCGGTTGAAGTGAACTTCGGCAGTTATGCCGCTGGAATTGACGGTCCCGCGTTCGACAAGGTAATGGCGCTTATCAAAAAGCAGAACCTCGCTTACACTTCAAAAAATATTGGCAGGGAAGGAGAGACCCGGATTTGCCTGCCTTTGACCGAACTGAAAGGCTCAAAAAAAAGTAAGTTCATCAAACAGTTGAAAAAAATCGCCAGGGAGGGTCAACTCGTTTCAGTTTCAATCAGATAGGATCGAATTGAGGTCACCCGTTCTGTGGAAAAACACCCCCAGTCTGAGCGTTTTTTTTTGTAATTTTGCGTAAAATTTAATTTAAATCCCCGCGAATGAACGAGATTGGAATAAAGGCTGAAAATGCTTCTGTTGCAGACCTGGGTCTGGCTCATGTTGAAATGGCATACTGGAATCTTCACCCGAGCGAACTTATTGAAGATACCATCACCAGAGGGGAAGGCATTCTTACCGATATAGGCGCACTGGCCATTGACACCGGAGAATTCACAGGCCGCTCACCTAAAGACAAGTTTGTGGTATTTGATGAAAACACCAAAGACAGTGTTTGGTGGGGTGATGTAAACAACCGCTTTGAAGCCGATAAGTTCGATATCCTTCACCACCGCATGTTGGCTTATTTCAGTGGCCGTGAAGTATGGGTGCGTGACGCTTATGTTTGCGCTGATCCTACTTATCGCCTGAATATCCGCGTTGTGAACGAATTGCCCTGGAGCAACCTTTTTTCATACAATCTCTTCCTTCGCCCAAGCCCGGAAGAAATCAGCAACTTTAAACACGACTGGCTGATACTCAACGCACCGGGCTTTAAAGCCGACCCAAAAATTGACGGCACGCGCCAGCATAATTTCGCCATCATCAACTTCACCAAAAAGATTATTCTGATCGGCGGTACAGGTTATACCGGAGAAATTAAAAAATCTATTTTTTCTGTACTCAATTACGTATTGCCACACGAGAAAAAAGTGCTGAGCATGCACTGTTCAGCCAATATTGGCGCAGCAGGTGACACGGCGATTTTCTTTGGTCTATCCGGTACAGGTAAAACAACCCTGAGCGCCGATCCCAACCGTAAACTCATTGGTGACGATGAACATGGCTGGAGCGACAAGGGCGTGTTTAATTTCGAAGGCGGTTGCTATGCCAAATGTGTAGACCTTACAGCTGAGAAAGAACCACAGATTTTCAGCGCCATTAAATTCGGATCACTTCTGGAGAACATCAATTTTTACGATGGCACAACCACCGTAGACTACTCCAATATCTCCAAGACAGAGAATACCCGCGTGAGTTACCCCGCAAACTATATACAAAACGCGGTAACCCCAGCAGTAGGAGATATACCCAAAAATATTTTCTTCCTTACCTGTGACGCCTTTGGCGTTTTACCACCCATCAGTAAACTAAGCCCGGGTCAGGCCATGTATAACTTCATCAGCGGTTATACAGCTAAAGTGGCTGGCACCGAAATGGGAATCACTGAGCCCACAACTACATTTTCTGCTTGTTTTGGTAAAGCGTTTCTTCCTCTGCATCCTACTAAATATGCGGAATTGCTTGGCGATAAACTCAAAAAACACAAAGTGAACGTCTGGCTGCTGAATACCGGTTGGGTTGGTGGTTCATACGGGGTTGGAAGTCGCATAAAACTGTCGTACACCCGCGCCCTCATTACTGCTGCCCTCAACGGAAAACTGGACAATGTTGATTATGGTAAAACCAAATTTTTTGGACTGGCTTTCCCGAAAACCTGTGAAGGTGTTCCTGCTGAATTGCTCGATCCACGTAACAGTTGGGCGGATAAGAACGCTTATGATGAAAAAGCAAAGAACCTGGCTGAACAGTTTATCAAAAACTTTAACCAATATGCCTCCGCCGCCAATGAAGAAATTCTGGCCGCAGCACCTAAAATTGAAGTCACTGCCTGATCTGTTTTAAGATTTGTAGAAAGATCCCCGCTTGTGCGGGGATTTTTTTTTGACGGAATCAACGTCTGCTGCGGTTCGCGTTATATATCCATCAATAGATCAAATGAGGGAGTAGGATAGGAAACCCGGATTCATTTGCGGTCAACGCGTTTAAATGTGTAAGTGGCTGTGTCGAGCCAGGGACTTTGCCCCTGCCAGTTTGAAGATGGATGAATGATCTTCAGGTCCCGGTGGAATATCACCTCGGAATCGTTTATCCGGAATTTTTGTCTTAGTCGTTTGGATTGGTATTCATGCCCGCTCACTTTTATAAGACTGTCGTGAAATACCGGGAAACCTTCAGTGATTTGTAACAGCTCGGCAGTACTGCTATCTGACTTTGCAGGGCACAGCAGGTACATATCGTCGCCGTCCCTGAATGCAGCGGTGATCTTACTGTAACCCAGACTGTCAGCCAGGGTAATTAATCCGGACGGCTCGGTTGTATTCCTGTTATGTAAAGGAGAATCGCAACCGATGCAAATCAGTATGATTGGGAAAATAAATTTTGTCCTGAGGTGAACCATGTTGATTTGAGTAATCTCTCATACAGGACTTCGGGCGCTTTTCAGGTCATGGAATCAAGCGATCTTAAAACAGAAAGCTCTATATCCTTGAGAATTGCATCATAATGGCCTTTTATAAATTTACTTCCGGTCACGTGTTCATACAACTCGATATAACGTTCAGAAATCTCGTTCACCCAGGCATCACTCATATGTGGTATGGTTTGCCCTTCTTTTCCCTGAAACCCGTTCTCAATGAGCCAGCGCCTTACAAATTCTTTGCTGAGTTGTTTCTGCTCTTCGCCTTTTTTCTGCCGGTCTTCATAGCCATCCAGATAAAAATACCTTGATGAGTCCGGAGTATGGATCTCATCCATCAGGATAATTTCACCCTTGAACAAACCAAATTCGTATTTGGTGTCTACCAAAATCAATCCGCGCTGTCTGGCCATTTCTTGTCCGCGTTCATAGAGCTTCAGGGCGATGCGTTCAAGGTCTTCGTAATGTGATTTACTTACCAGGCCCTGTTTGATGATGTCTTCGCGACTGATGTCTTCGTCATGTCCCTCTGATGCCTTTGTGGTTGGTGTGATGATAGCCTGCGGCAATTTGTCGTTTTCCCTTAAACCATCCGGCAATTTCACACCACACAATTCGCGCAGACCACTTTGATAGGTTCGCGCCGCATGTCCGGCCAGATAACCTCTTACAACCATCTCCACTTTAAAGGGTTCACACATTTTTCCGACACTCACGTTGGGGTGAGGGGAATTGAGGAGCCAGTTGGGAACAATGTCGCGGGTGGCATTCAAGAATTGACCTGCGATCTGGTTCAGCACCTGGCCCTTGTAAGGAATACCGCGGGGAAGGACCACGTCAAAGGCACTGATGCGGTCGCTGGCCACCATCACCAGAATGTCATGTCCTATGGTATAAACATCTCTGACTTTACCCTTGTATACCGCGGTTTGACCGGGAAATGTGAAGTTGCTTGCAAGCAGTGTATTCATGAATTTGAGATATAATAAATGCGCTTTGTTAGTCTGTCTTCCAGGTGATCAAACCTTCCTTGGTGAATTTAAAGGCCTGAACTTTTCCGCCGAGTTTTTCTATGGCCTTACCAACTTTTACTTTTGTAACGGCCGGACAATAAAAGAACATAAAACCCCCGCCTCCGGCGCCCGAGATCTTTCCGCCACTGGCACCGTTTGAGATGGCCATTTCATAAATGGAATCAATGTGGGGATTGGAAATGCTGTGCGCCATTTGTTTTTTATTCTGCCAGCCGAAGTGCAGGATCTCACCGATTTTGCCGAGCTCACCCCTGAGCAGAGCTTCTTTCATCTGATGAGACTGTTCCTTCAGGTTGTGCATGGCTTCTACACTTTTGGTATTCTGACTATTCACGTTCTTTACCTGTTCGTCAATGATGGCAGCCGACAAACGCTGTGTGGATGTGAAATATAACAAAAGACTGTATTCCAGTTCATACAGAATTTCGGGTTTGAGATGAAGAGGATTAACAATGACGCGGTCGTTCTTCTGAAACTCAATAAAGTTTATACCTCCGAATGTGGCGGCATACTGGTCCTGTTTTCCACCGCTCATGTTCAGATCAACACGTTCGATCTGATAGGCCAGATGAGCAATATCGTATTGACCCAGAGCAAGGCCTAACCATTCAGCAAAGGCACCAAGCATGGTTACAACAAGTGTAGAAGAAGTGCCGAGACCGGAACCCTGAGGCGCTTCAATATGCGTAGTGAGTCTGAAGGACATAGGCTCCAGCTTGAATTCGCGAACGATGCGATTGTACACGCCTGCAAACAATTCAAACTCCGGTTCAACCGGTAACTCAGCGGTTGAGGGGTACACGACCCTTTTGTCACTTCCATCAATTACAAATTCGATCGTTCCGGTGTTAAGCGGTTCGAGGGAAGCGTAAGCATACAAGTCAATGGTAGCGTTCAGTATGGCTCCCCCGTAAAGATCTGAGTAAGGACTCACATCTGTTCCTCCACCTGCCAGTCCTAATCGTAAGGGTGCTCTGCTGCGGATGATCATATGGTTATTTCATGTTGATGAATTGCAGAGGAATATCGTATTGTCCTTTCCGGCAGACCGCGATGACAGCCTGGAGATCATTGATGCTTTTGCTGCTCACACGGATGATATCGTCCATGATTTGAGCTGTCACTTTTAGCTTACTGTCTTTAATATCCTTCATGATTTTTTTGCTGACTTCCTTATCAATGCCTTGTCTGACTTTGATGTCTTTTTTGATCAGGGCTCCGCTGGGGTAAGGCGCTTTGCTTTCATCGAGCCCCCTGGGATCGAGGCCTTGTTTTATCATGCGTGAATGAATGGCGTCGACTATGGCTTCCAAACGCATGTCGTTCTCGGTGGAGATCGCAATCAGAAGCTCCTTTTTGTTGAGTTCAATACTGCTTTTACTGTCTCTGAAATCCCAGCGGTTAAGTATATCCTTACGCGCTACGTTTATGGCATTGTCGAGTAGTTGAGCATCGAGTTTGCTGGCAATATCAAAGGAAGGCATGGTTCTTTTTCTATTCCAAAAATAGTTATTAGATTTAGAATCCGGCCGGAACAAAATACAATTTTTGAGAATTTACGGAAGCCTGATAATCCTGTTTGCGCTGCTCTTCAGTGCCTGTCTTTTCGAAACCAAAAAGCAGAGCGGCCATCTTAGTAAAAAAAAGGTTTTTGTTGTCCCCTTTCCTGAACTCAGACCGCTTGAACAGGCAGTTATTCCAGCAGACACCTCATATCTTGACCTGTTGTTTCGTATGAACGGACTCGTGGACATTCAGGAACTGGACAGCAGTTTTGTGGTGCGTTTGCAATACGCCGACACAGGTAATTTCCTGGGTTTGAATTTCTACGACGGGCTGCGTAAAGCCTATTTGCATTGCGATGCGGCTTTGAAACTTTGTAATGCCCAATATTTCCTTCATCTGATCAACCCGGACTATTCACTCCTGATACTCGATGCCTCCAGACCACTCCATATTCAGCAAATGATGTGGGACAGCCTTCGCATGCCGGTTAAAACCAAATACCAGTATCTTTCACCGCCTTCTGAACCGTCACTTCACAATTATGGATGCGCAGTTGATTTGACCATACTGGATCAGAAAAATGCCAGGGTTCTGGACATGGGTACGGAACCCGATGATTTTGATCCCTTATCGGAACCGGCTTCCGAATCCCGTTTTCTGAAGTCCGGCGAACTGAGTCGTGAAGCCTATGCGAACAGATTATTGCTCAGAAAAGTGATGACGATGGCCAAATTCAAACCCATCCCTACAGAATGGTGGCATTTCAGCATTTGCACCAAACCAGAAGCACAGAAAAAATTTAAGCTCATCCCTTAAGACAAAAGAAAAATGTCATTTCAATTAAGTTCTGAATTTACGCCAACCGGTGATCAGCCGGAAGCTATACGCCAGCTGGTACAAGGTGTGAACTCAGGGACCCCTTACCAGGTTCTGCTGGGCGTGACAGGTTCTGGTAAAACCTTCACTGCGGCCAATGTTATTGCCAGGGTGGACAAACCAACCCTCGTTCTGAGTCACAACAAAACACTGGCAGCCCAATTGTATTCTGAGTTCAGGCAGTTCTTTCCAAAAAACGCAGTGGAATATTTTGTGAGTTATTACGATTACTATCAACCCGAGGCTTATTTGCCAACCACAGGTACGTATATTGAGAAAGATCTTTCCATCAACGAAGAAATAGAGAAATGCAGGCTCAGCGCCACTTCATCTCTTCTTTCCGGACGCAGGGATGTGATTGTGGTAAGTTCAGTCAGCTGCATTTATGGCATGGGCAACCCCAGCGATTTTAAGGAAAACATCATCAGTCTGGAGAAAGGGCAAAAGATTTCCAGGAATAAATTGCTTCACCGTTTCGTTTCCTCTCTTTATTCGCGAACCACTGGAGACTTCAACAGGGGCACGTTCAGGGTGAAAGGCGATACGGTGGACCTGAATCTGCCATATGCGGATTACTGCCTCCGTATTGAATTTTTTGGTGATGAAATAGAACGCATGGAAACGTTTGATCTTGCAGGAAACAGGCCTTTACAGGAATTTAACGCCTTTACCGTATACCCGGCGAATTTGTTCGTGACCTCTCCCGATACGCTAAACAAAGCCCTGTTTAAGATTGAAGAGGATATGCAAAGGCAGGTGGACTTTTTCAGCACACAGGGCAAGAATCTTGAGGCGAAACGCCTGGAGGAACGGGTAAAATTCGACCTTGAGATGCTCAGGGAACTGGGATATTGCAGCGGTATCGAGAATTATTCACGCTATTTTGACGGAAGAAATCCTGGCACACGGCCCTTTTGCCTTCTCGATTATTTTCCGAAAGATTACCTCATGTTCATAGATGAAAGCCATGTCACCATTCCGCAGGTGAGGGCCATGTATGGCGGTGATCTCAGCAGGAAACAAAATCTGGTTGAATATGGTTTCAGGCTTCCTTCTGCCCTTGACAACCGGCCTCTGAAATTCGAAGAATTCGAAGCCCTCGCCAACCAGGTTGTTTACATCAGTGCAACCCCTGCTGAGTACGAACTTTCAAAGGCCGAAGGCATTGTGGTGGAACAATTGATTCGTCCCACCGGTGTGCTTGACCCTGTGATTGAGGTGAGGCCCTGCACAAACCAGGTGGATGATCTACTGGATGAAATTCGGAAAACCGCGGAAAACGATGAACGAATTCTGGTGACCACGCTGACCAAGCGTATGGCTGAAGAACTCACGAAATACCTCTCCAAACTGAATGTACGATGCAGGTATATACACAGCGAAGTAGACACACTGGAACGCGTGGAAATTCTCCGTCAATTGAGGGTAGGCTTGTTTGATGTTCTGGTAGGGATCAATTTGCTGCGGGAAGGACTTGATCTTCCGGAAGTGAGCCTGGTTGCGATACTTGACGCAGACAAGGAAGGATTCCTGAGAAATGAAAGAAGTCTGGTGCAGACTGTAGGCAGGGCGGCCAGAAATGTGAACGGCAGAGTGATTATGTACGCTGATAAGATCACGGAAAGCATGCGCTACACCATTGAAGAAACGCAACGCAGGCGGAAACGACAGATCGAATACAATTTCAAAAACGGTATTACCCCCACACAAGCCGGAAGAAAACAGGCTGCTTTGCCTTATTTAAGCGGAACTGAAGTGAATGTGGATGGTAAACTTGTGAAGACCTATGTGGAACCTGATGAACTGCAAATGGCGGCTGACCCTGTCGTGCAATATATGAGCGGGGATGAACTGAAAAAACAAATAAGCCGGGTTAAATCCGCCATGATGAAGGCAGCCAAAGAACTTGATTTCGCGGAGGCAGCCAGGTTAAGGGATGAAATGTATGGCCTTGAGAAAATCCTGAAGGAGTCAGGTTCATGATTTTTATTGCGATGTGATTTCTCCAGATTCCAGTTTTTGCGATAAATACAAAGTCCGGGAATGAAAGTCAATGCTATACAACTCAAAGGCATTAAAAATTGACTTTCTCCTGCCTTTTGGCGTATATTGCAATGGTTTTTTCGCAGCGGCGAAAATCAGTTTTATGAACACAGGACTGAGGGACTAGTTTAGCGGCATAAAATCTAAATGAGATGGAATTGGAATTGAAAATAGATGAGATCCAGGCTGCCGATCTGACTGATGAAATATTCAGAAATAATTATTTTATCCCGCAGAAACCCTTGCTGATCAAAGGCCTTTCCAGGCTTTATCCAGCCGGCCGGAAATGGAGCCTTGATTATTTCAGGGAACTGGCAGGTGAAGAAGAAGTGGAATTGTTTGATAACAGGGTAGAAGGTCACAAGATGACAACCATGATCAGCCCTGACCTGAAGATGAAACTCGGTGACTTTCTCAACTTGATATCAAAGGACGAGTATACGCCTCTTCGCATGTTCGTGTTCAATTTCTTTAAACTCCGTCCGCAACTGAAAAACGATTTCCCCTGCCCATCCTTCATGAGTGGTTACCTTGATGAGATGGGTTATTTTTTCATGGGCGGCAAGAACACGGAAGTGAGAATACATTACGACGTGGATTGCAGCAACGTGTTGCTCACACAGTTTTATGGCAGAAAAGAAGTGGTACTGATCGCGCCTGAATATACCGAACTGCTTTACCGTTTGCCTTTTACCACACAAACCAATCTGGATGTCAACCATCCGGATTACACAAAGTACCCAGGCTTAAAACATGTAAAAGGCTACAAATTTATTCAGGAAGCAGGAGATGCCGTTTTTATGCCAGCCCGCTGGTGGCATTATATGACCTACCTCGAAGGCGGGATCGCGGTCAGTTACCGAAAATTCAACCGCAACCCTTTGCGTAACCTTCAGGGATTTGCAAGCCTTGGCATTGCAGTGCCCTTTGATAAGATGATGACAGCCTTGTTCAAGGGTGCGTGGAGTAATCTGAAAAAGAACATGGCGATTAGACGGGCGAACAGAACCATGCAGAGTATGCACATTCAGGCAAATTGATTAGCAGAAACACCAAATAAATCATACATTTAGAACATGAGTAATTTTTACGACTGGAAACCTGAATACACACTTCCCTTTGTGAGCATCCTGTCCGTATCATTCGGATTCGCTGCATACTGGTTTTTGTCCATCAGTGAAACCATTAAAACCTGGTTCTTCAGCCGGTTTGAAAATGAAAAAGCCTGGATCAATTATGTTGTTTTTCAGAAGTTTACCGGGGTGGTTTTCCTCGGCCTTTTCCCAGGAATAATCGTCTTGTCTTTTACTGGTTATACCCTCTCTGAATTCGGACTTAGTCTAGGGAATCTAAATGAGTCCATGATGTATACCGGTTTGATCGGAAGCCTGATCCTTTTTCTGAATTATTTTGCAGCAAAGAAACCCAACAACCTAAACATGTACCCTCAGATGAGGATCGGCGCCTGGAGTACAAAGACACTCATTATCAATGCCGTGTCATGGACCGCATACCTCCTGGCATATGAATTTATGTACAGAGGCATTCTTCTCATGTCGTGTTACTGGGCATTTGGTTTCTGGCCTGCACTGGCAGTGAATCTGTGTTTTTATTCAGCCACACACATTCCAAAAGGCTTGCGTGAAACCATGGCCACCATTCCATATGGCTTCATACTATGCCTGATAACGGTTTCAACAGGAAGTATACTGGTGGCATTTTCCACCCATCTGGTTCTCGCGCTTTCCAATGACTTTTATTCCGTTTCCCATAATCCCAACATGAAGTTTATATGGTCGGATTCCAAGACAAGGTGATTCTGATCACCGGTTCGTCTTTGGGAATCGGGAAAGATTTGGCAAGATTAGCCGGCCAGCAAAAAGCGCGCATAGCAATCAATGCAAGAAACAAAGAGAGGCTCTACGCCGTTCGCGATGAGCTGAATTCAGCCGGTTTTGATGTGATAGCCCTCGCAGGCGATGTTTCCAGGGAAGAAGATTGCAGATCCATTATCGATTCAGTGATAAGCTACTTTGGCCGGATCGATATCCTGATCAATAACGCGGCCCTCTCCATGCGGGGTAGATTGGAAGACCTGCATTTGAGTGTGATTTCAACGATGTATGGGGTGAATGTGCTGGGTCCGGTCGTGCTGACCCGGCTTGCTTTGCCTCACATCATTCGTTCAAAAGGCAGCATTGTATTCATTTCAAGCCTGGCCGGTATGAGAGGACTGCCGCTGGTATCGGTGTACAGTTCAGCCAAGATGGCGCTTACAGCCATTGCCGAATCGCTTCGGATAGAGCATTCAAAAGACGGTGTACATGTTGGTATAGTATATGTCGGATATACAGAAGTCAAAGCAGGAAAAGTGGTGCTCAACAATGAAGGACAGTCACAGACACTGGAAGCAAGGACCTCGGTTTTTGTAAACAGCACAGAAGATGTGGCCAATCAGATCATACGACACATACAAAAACGCAGGAGCAAAACAATTATCGGCGGAATTGGAAAAACCTATAGTCTGCTCAACCGTCTGTTTCCGCGCCTGATGGATATCGTGACAGCGTATTCTTACCAGAAATTTAAAAAGGCTTACAAATAGCCGTTTTCGAGGAACCAGCGATGCGATTCTGCTATGGCGGACTCTATAGGTTCCTGTGGCATTTCAAGTTCAGAAATAGCTTTTGAGGGGTCATAATAGTGTCTGACACAGGCCATCTGCGCCATGGGCAAAGAAATCTTTGGCGTGGTACGAAATGCACGGGCAAAAACAGAACTCAGAAGCCCGGCGCCAAGAACTAGTGTCTTCGGAATTACAGGTCGCGGTGTATGGTAACCCCCCACAACATTTGAAATGGCGCTGACCATTTGCCGGTATGAAACATTTTCACCGCCCAGAATATAACATTCACCCGGCCGACCTTTTTCAAGCGCGTTGCAAACAGCTGAAGCCACATTCTTAGCTGATACCCAATTCTTACCGCCTCCGGCTACATAGGGGAGTTTTTTTCTGGCTACAGCAATCAGCATGGCGCCTGAACTGGGTTTTGAATCGTAAGCCCCTATCATGAAAGTAGGACAAAGCACAATGCCGGGAAGGCCATCGTGTTTCACAGCGTTCAGCACATATTCCTGAGCCATGTGTTTGCTCTTCATGTAGTCCATGTTGTATTCCGTGAACCGATAACTTTCTTTTTCCGTGCCGGGCTTGTCCTCATTTCCTGAACGGAATGAACTGGCACTTCCGATATGTATAAACCGCGCCACCTTGTTCTTCAATGCCGCGCTCACAGCATTGGCTGTTCCGCCGACATTCACCCGGAAATATTTATCGCCCTTACTGGGCCATACATCGGTGATGGCGGCAATGTGAATGAAGTACTTGCAACCCGCTGAAAGCGCTGTGACTTCCGCTTTGTTCGTAATTTCGCCGAAGACCACTTCCAGGCCGAGGCCCTCCAGGCTCGGAGCCTTTCGACCGGTTTGCACCATGGCCACCACGCTGTAACCTCGCCTGATCAGGTCCCGAACAACATGATTACCTAGGAGGCCATCAGGCCCGGTGACAAAAACCTTTTCCATCCGTTTGCTTACCAATTTTTTGCGTTCGCGTTTCCTGAGTTTTTACAGTACCAGCCTGCAAGCCATTCGCTTGTACCGGCGAAGTTAAACGTAATCAGCAGCCTTACAAAACCCAGGACAAGAATTGTTTGGGTAAGAAGGTAAGGCAGAGCGAAGTAAAATCCTTCTGAAAGCGTAAGGTCAGGCGCTTGGAAATCCTATTCATGTCTTTTGCCAGACCATCACAAAATCGTTCATAAAATAACCCTGCCCAATGTCAAAATCGGCTACGGATTGTATGCGGAATCCCAACTTAAAATAAAAGTTTATGGCTTTAAAGTTTTGACGGTTCACCGTGAGTTTAATACGAGTCGGGTCAAGACCCTCGAGAATGTTTTTGAAAACGCTGCTGCCAATCCCCTTCCTGGCGAAGTTTTGGTTGATGTAAAATTTGGACAGAAACCAATCCGTGTTATTCTCCTGTATGATGGAAATAAACCCCAAGGTGATTTGCCCGTCCTGAATGATGAAAAACCGGTTTTGCTTTTCGCTGATCTGTTCCAGCAGACTTTCAGAACTGTACATTTTTTGCAACATGTAGGCAATCTGATTTTCGCCAATGATATCGGTATAATGCTGCCTCCAGATAAGTCTGGCCAGGTCTGCGATCAATGGGATATCAGCGGCTCCGGCGGCAATCAGTATTATGTCCTGCATTTATAGTAACTTTACCCGGCTGTGAAATTAAGCAATACTGTAAATATCGAGAACCGGAAAGCCAGGTTTGATTACCAGATTCTGGAAACCCTGGTAGCCGGCATACAGCTGAAGGGCACCGAGATCAAATCCATCCGGTCGGGAAAAGCGGGTCTTGCTGACAGCTATTGCGTGTTCAAAGGAAACGAATTGTATGTACGCAATCTGCATATCAGTGAATACGAAAATGCATCATTCTTCAGCCACGAACCCATGCGGGAAAGAAAACTTCTGCTGAACCGGCATGAGATCAGCAAATGGCAGCGTAAGGTGAAGGAACAGGGTTTAACCATAGTGCCGACAAAACTTTTTCTGAGCGAAAAAGGTTATGCCAAGCTGAACCTGGCACTGGCAAAGGGAAAAAAAGCCTTTGACAAGCGGGAGGACATCAAAAAGAAAGATACAGAACGCGAATTGCAGCGGAAATTCTGATGATAAAATCTTTGCGAATAGTCTTTATTCTAACTCTCTTCATTTCATTTTACGCCTGCGATAAGGGTTATGATTTACGCTTCACGAACTATTACCTGGAACCCATAGATTCGGTTCGTATTGATCCTGCGAACATCGTATTCAGAAACATTGAAGTTAAAACCACCACTGAAGCCCAAAAGATCAAAAAGGGTGATTACACCGTAAACTGTGTTTCCAAATCCAAAAAACATTTTAATGCTTCCTTTAGTATTCCTGGAAAGGGCGGGGGAATGAGAACCATACAGATTGATGGGCTGGGTTCTATTGTGGTGATAGAAGAAAACTGATCAGTAAGCTCTCTTGTTATTGCCCTCTATATAATTCACAAAGGACTGGTTGCTTACTTTGTTTCCGCCTGGTGTTGGGTAATTCCCGCTGAAGTACCAATCACCGGCATTATTAGGGCAAGCTTCATGTAGATTTTCAAGATTCTGGTAAATGATCTGCAATTCGGATTTGAGGTCCTTTGGCCGGATGAGTTTCGAAATCTTGTCTGAGATTTCATCGGCACTGAAGGGGGCATAAATTTCCTTCACGAGGTTCTGCTGTTCTTCTTTTGGTTTTTGCAATTCCTCCAGAGTGCGTTCGTATACAGAACGGATGTAAGATTCCCTTCCACTTTCCCTTAACATGCTGATGGCGGCTTCAAAGGCCACGAAACGATTCAGAACAGCCATGTCGATGCCGTAACAATCGGGATAACGGATCTGAGGGGCAGAACTCACCACAACTATCTTCTTTGGGTTGAGTCTGTCGAGAATACGGAGTATGCTTTGTTTTAGCGTTGTACCACGTACAATGCTGTCGTCGAGTACGACCAGGTTGTCAAGGCCAGGTCGTATGGTTCCGTAGGTGATATCGTACACCAGATTCACCAGGCTGTCGCGGCTTTCGTCGTTTGTAATAAAAGTGCGTTGTTTGGCGTCTTTGTGAATGATCTTGTGGACCCGGGCCTTTTTGCCGATGATCTTCAACACATCCTCTTCCCTGGGATTGGCCCCAAGTTTGGCGATGGCGGCGACTTTCCATGGATTAAGGTAATCGCGCAAGCCTTCAACCAGCCCGCTGAACGCAATTTCGGCGGTATTCGGTATGTAACTGAAGACCGTGTTCTCCATGTCGTTGTTCACAGATTTGAGTACCTGAGCTGTAAGCAAACGACCAAGATTCATACGCTCGTGGTAAATTTCAGCATCGTTGGATCGTGAAAAATAAATGCGTTCAAAGGAGCAGGACAGTCGTTTTTCCGGTTCTATAATCTGCTCTTCGCTGAATGAACCGTTCTTTTTAATTATGAGTGCGTGACCGGGTTTGACTTCCTGTACTTCGCTGAAAGGCACATTCAGCACGGTTTGTATGACTGGTCTTTCACTTGCCACCACAATAATTTCTTCGTCTCTGTAATAATACGCAGGCCTTATGCCGTTGGGATCACGCAATACAAAAGCGTCTCCATGTCCTATCATTCCGCACATCACATAACCGCCATCCCACTTTTTGCTGCTCTCTCTCAGAATGGAGGCCACATCCAGATGCTCCTGAATGAGCTTGCTGATCTCATAGTTTTTTTCGTTCTGTTCTTTGTATTTCTTGAACAGCCTGTCGTTTTCCTTGTCCAGGAAGTGGCCGATCTTTTCCATCACGGTGATGGTGTCGGCTTTTTCGATAGGATGCTGGCCCAGTTCAAGCAAATGCGTGAAAAGCTCATCCACATTGGTGAGGTTGAAATTGCCGGCTACCACCAGATTCCGGCTCATCCAGTTGTTTTTACGGGTAAAGGGATGGCAGCTTTGTACGCCGTTCTTGCCAAAGGTACCGTAACGCAGATGACCCAGCAGGAGCTCTCCCAGAAAGGGAATATTCGCCTTTTGCCACTGGGCTTTTTTGTATTCTTCAGGATGCCTTTTCTGGGCCTGGACAAAGTGGTTGTTGATTTTGTTGAAGATGTCCTGTGTGGCCTTGTTCTCAATGGACCTCAGACGCTCCAGGTAACTGGTCCCTGGTTCTGAATCCAGCTTGATGGTGGCCACTCCGGCTCCATCCTGTCCCCTGTTGATCATCTTTTCCATGATCTGGTAGAGCTTGTGTAAGCCGTAACGGGCTGAGCCGTATTTTTCCTTGTAATAGTCTATGGGTTTGAGCAACCTGATGAGGGTAACTCCGCATTCGTGGTGAATCTTATCGCTCATACTGCCGAAGGGCAAAGTTAGGCTTTTACCGCGGGAATTAACAATTCAGATTGGATAATATTGGCGGGGGGTTTTTATCATTTTTTTAGATTTACAGCAGGATTTATGTATATTTGAAAGTTACATTCATGACTCAACCCGAAGCCTATTCTATGATGACGAGATCAAAGTTGTTCTTCTTTTCTGTATCACTGTTTTTCGCCGGATTTTTCAATTATGCCAAGGCACAGTCCCAGGTTGATATCCTGCTCAATGAATACTCGGCCTCCAATATCGGTGGCCCGAACGACGCTTTCGGTGCCCCCAGTGACTGGGTGGAACTGCGCAATGCCCATACTTCCAGCGTAAGCCTGGCCAGTTATTACCTCAGCAACGACCGCAACAACCTGTTCAAATGGAAGTTTCCAGCCAATTTCATACTCCAGGTAGGGGAGCTCAAGCCTGTTTGGCTCTCAGGCCGCAATACCCAGAAAAACGGAGAGTTCCACACCAATTTTACCCTGGAACAATGCAGGAACGAATGGCTGATCCTTTCTACTGATCAGGGGGTGGTTCGGGATTCCATTTTCATACAGAAAACAGCGGGAGGCCATACCCGGGGTCGCGTAGATCCGGCAAACATTGGGGTAGGAGCCTGGAGACTTTATACCTCGCATTCCTTCCTGCTTCCAAATCCCCTGGTGAACAATTACATTGACTACTGCCCAACACCAAGAATGGTGACCTCTCCTCCGCCCACACCCAGCTCCGACCCTAAATTCAACGCCGGAGGATTCTACATTAGCGGCACAACGCCTATCTGTTATTTTAAGCTCGACAACACCCTGGCTTACGACAGTGCCTTTTCCTGCTTTAATATTTACTACACAACCAACGGGTCTTACCCTGTACCGGGGAGTCCCGGAACTACACTGTATCCGGATTCCATAAATGGGACATCAGGTCTCCTGACCATGGCCCTCACTACAATTGTAAGAGCGATTGCCGTGCCAAAACCAATTCCCACCTGCAACCAGAATTACCTGCCCAGTTTTTGCGAAACCAACACCTATTTTATTGATCCCGACCACAATGCTTTCAGTTCTGATTTTGGTGTAGTTTCTCTTGCAATTGAAGCTCCAAACTGGTTCCAGACCTCAGGCGCATTTTCTCCCACCATTCACGCTGAATATTACGACAAGAACAAACAGGTTTCGGAAGGCTATGCTACCATTAGCCGACCCATCAACGAATCCTGGCTCACCAAGCAAAGAGGCATGTACATTTCCATAGATGACCGCATGGGCTTTGGTTGCGGCTTTGAGGGCAATGTGTTCAACGTGGATCTTCTGGGCACTTCAACACGAACTAATTTTCCAACTCTTCACCTGAAATCTGGCGACATTGAAAGTAATTCTCCACTCAATCCCCCCGCGCCAAACGTAACAGAAGGGACTGGCTTGCGTGACGTGTTATTCCAGTCCATTGCTGCCAAATACAACATCAACGTGAATCCGCTGCACATCAAGCCAGTGATCACCTTTGTGAACGGTAAGTATTACGGGGTGTATGATCTCCGGGAGGTGTACGACAAGTATTACGAGAATTATTACCATGGGCAACCCCTGGACTCTTTGACCCTGGCCTTTTACCACAATACCGATGGTACAGTGTCCTATCAGGACGGCACCAGCTCGAACTTCAACAATGATTTCGACGCTAAAATTTACAACGAATACATCACCATGGGCAAGCCGCTTAAGAACGCGGTGAACTATAACAAACTCATGCAGGAACTGGATAAGGAAAGTTTTATCGACTACATGGTGATGAACAGTTACGGCATGAACAGTGACCTCTGGAATTACAATGTGGCTTACGCCAGAGGAGGCAAGAGCAATTTCCCCGGAGGCAAATGGCATTATTACCTCTGGAACGCCCCAACCGTATTCAATTACACCGCTGTACAAACCAATACGTTCTATTTCAACAATCCCAACATTTCGCCCTGTTCAATCTACGCGAATGCCACTACGAACACAGTCAGTCCGCTTCGCGGCAATTCACACGCGGTGATCTTAAATGCCCTGATGAATCCGACCACGGGTAACCCTGATTTCCAACTGGCCTACAAAAACCGTTACCAGGATCTGCTCAATGGACCATTGAAATGCGAGAATATTCTGAAGCATTTTGATGCCATTCAAACCCTGTATTCTAAGGAAATGAAGTACCACACCGACCCCGCAACCGGTTTATTATTCGGTACGGTGATTGAACCGGATTCAAAATGCTGGGATTCAAATATGGTGCATCTTAGAAAGATCATTGAAAGCCGCTGTTATGTTGTGGCCAACTATTTCAACAAACCCAATTGCTACGGCATGGTTGGTCCGTTTGAAATCACAGTTGACGTCAGGCCAGACAGTTCAGCCGGAAAGGTCAAACTGAATTCTGAGCTTCTGCCGAACTACATTTGGACCGGTTCATATTATTCCACCAAACTCACATTCCAGGCTGTTCCCAGCAGCACCGCTTTTGTATTCGATCATTGGGAATTTGTAAATCCGCAAAATACCAAGGACCCGCTCACCAAAGACTCTGTGACATACAGTTTTAATTCCAGGGAAGAGGTTGTAGCCGTTTTCACCGATAAAACCAGGGATATTTCCGGAAGTGGAGAGAATTCAAACGTGCCCAATGGATTTACACCCAATGGAGATGGTCTGAATGACATTTTCAAACCCCTAGGCAGTGCTAATTTCACTTCAGAATATGAAATGACCATTTGGAGCAGATGGGGAGAAGAAGTGTTCCGCAGCACTTCACCGCAGACGGGCTGGGATGGAACTTATAAAGGCGGTCCAGCCATTACAGGTGTGTATGCCTATGTGATCAAGTACAAAACCGTTGACGGAGAAAATAAGATCCAGAAGGGGAATGTGACCCTTACCAGATAAAACAAAACCAAACAGGACAGAGACCCAGAAGGACGATATGAATTCAGTTATGCCACAAAACCAGAACAGGCCTATGAAGTTAAACTACACGATTTGCGCGGTGTTGGTATTCACCTTGTTGTTTAATACAGGCAAGGGCCAGGATATACATTTCTCACAGCTGAGTGAGACACCTCTTTATCTGAACCCTGCCAATACCGGCTTTTTTAATGGATATTTCAGAGGCGTGATCAATTACAGGAACCAATGGGCGGCCATGAATAATGCATATCAGACCATGGGCGTTTCAGTTGACGGAGGCCTTTTTCGCTCAAAGAAGCGCAGTGCCTACATGGGACTTGGCATGACGATCTTTAAAGATCAGGCTGGCGCCGCCAAACTCAGCACCACTTCTGCTTTACTGAATGCGAGTGCGATCGTGAAGGTTGGAAGAGGCAGCGCTTTCAGTCTCGGTTTGGCTTTTGGATCCGTGAGCACCAATGCCGATTATTCAAAACTTCGTTATGAGTCTCAATTCAATGGTAATTCCTTCGATGAATCTACTGTCAGCGGGGAGATCCCATACAGACAGTACACGACACTGGATCTGGGATTTGGCATGGCATACGAGATCAGCAAGGTCAAATACGACCAGGATTATAACGATGCCACATCGGTAAAATTCGGAATAGGTGCCTTTCATTTGAATACACCCACTCAGGAATATGGAGCAGGTTCCAAATTCGAACTGCCGGTCCGAATGGTCTACTCCATACAATCCAACATTGATCTGGAAGACACCCGTTTTTCACTGACACCTATGTTTGTGTATCAGACACAAGGGAAAAATCAAAATCTGATATTTGGTTCAGATATCAAGTTCCGTATGAAAACGGGAACCAAAATTACCAGTAAGAGATCACAGAATTCCCTTGGCTTTGGACTTTATTACCGCAGAAAAGATGCCATAGCCGCCAGGTTGATTGCGGACATCGGAAATTTCTCGGTTGGCATTTCCAACGACTTCAATATTTCAGGTTATCGTGCCGCGACAAATGTATCAGGTGGCGGACTTGAAATTTCGCTCCGTTACAACATGATGGCCAGCGCTCTTTTCGACGCCAAGCGCGAGTACCGCTGATTGGCATGAAGCGCAACACCCCTGTTCTCTTGATCATTCTGGTTGCACTGGCTGGCCTGGCTGTGTATTTTTACTATTCGGGCTCACGAATGAGCACGGTGAGCAAGAATGACAGAGCCTTTAAGCTGACAGATACGGCCGCGATAACCAGGATCTTTCTTGCCGACAAAGAAGGGAACAGTGCCAGTGTGGAGAGAAAAGCGGATGGCTGGTATGTTGGCGGCAAATTCAGATGCAGAAGCGAAGCCATTTTGAACATACTTGAAGCGATTCGCCTGGTTGAAGTGAAAATGCCCGTTCCCAGACAAGCGCGGGAAAATGTATTGCGCTTCATGTCATCGAATGCTGTGAAAGTGGAGATCTACAAGGGCAATGAGAAAATCAAACAATATTATGTTGGTCATGAGCCATCGGATTCAGAAGGCAGTTACATGCTTCTGACAAAACCCGGATCAGAAGAAAATTTCTCCGACCCCTACATTTGCATCATTCCGGGTTTCCGGGGCTTTCTGCAGCCCCGTTTCATCACCCGTGAGAATGAGTGGCGCGACAGACTGGTGATCAATTTTACACCACCTGAGCTGAAAAGCATACAGGTTGAACAGATCGGTGCCCAGCCTGATTCTTCGTTCGAGATCAGTTTCATTAACAGCAGCAGTTTTAAACTCAAAACACTTGGAGGCAAGGAACTGAATTTTGATATGGCCAGGATGCGACAGTACCTGATCTATTTTCAGAACATATCCTATGAAGTGCTGCTGAGCGGGAAGGAGAAAAAACTCCAGGATTCCTTACTCAGGGCCGGGGCATTCGCAAGCATTCGAATCCAGACCCTGAACAAGGGCGAAAAGCGCTTTTATTTTTACCGGAAAGCATTTGGCGGAGAAGTGAATCCTGAATTGGGCACAGTGTTTCGCTACGACCCTGACCGGTGTTATATGAATTTTGATCAGGGCAGAGAGTGGGCCCTTGTGCAATATTTTGTGTTTGGGAAATTGCTGATCACCCCGTCTTATTTCAGACCTGCGAATTCTGTTAAAAAGTAGTGTAAAACTACGCCTGGCATTTCCCTTTAATTTTTGGGCTTAGGTTAATTTAGCTCATTAAAATCAATCCTATGAATTTTGTTGTTTCGGCTTCCGTTTTATTAAAACACCTCAAAGCGATAGGAGGGGTACTCAACACAAACAGTTCAATACCCATTCTGGACTGTTTTTTGTTTGAACTGAACAAAAACGAACTGGTGATGTCGGCCAGCGACATGGAGACCACGATCACTTCATCCATGAAGATAGAGTCTGGTTCGAGCGGAAGTATTGCCATTCCGGCCAAAACACTGATGGATGCTTTAGCCAACCTGCCAGAACAACCCATTTCCTTTATTGTTGACAAGAACAAACACAGCGTTAAACTAAAAACCGAAACAGGTGATTACAACATTTCGGGTCAGAACGGAGAAGAGTTCCCGAAGATGCCGGAACTTGACTCTCAAACCTCATTTGTGATCAAGAGCGACGTGTTGTTTAACGCGATCAATAAAACAATTTTTGCCGCAGGCAATGATGACCTGAGGCCGGTAATGAGTGGTGTGTACTGCCAGTTTACGGAGAACAATTCCATATTTGTAGCCACAGATGCACACAAACTTGTGCGCTATACGCGAAACGATGCCAAAGCAGGCACCAGCGCTTCCTTCATCATGCCTAAGAAACCCCTGAATGTGCTAAAGACCCTTCTCACTGGTGTGGATGATGCCGTGAAAGTGGAATTCAACAAAATAAATGCCTTGTTCAGTTTTGGAAATGTGAATCTGGTTTGCAGGTTGATCGACGGAAAATATCCGAATTATGAGGCAGTCATACCCAAACAAAATCCGAACAAACTCACTGTTGACCGTGAGTCCTTCCTGGGTGCGCTGAAACGCGTGAGCGTGTTCTCCAACAAAGCCACCCACCAGATCAGGATCAAAGTTGCGGGCAGCCAGCTCAGGATCAGTGCTGAGGATCTTGATTTTGCCAACGAGGGACATGAAACCCTGATTTGCACTTATGTTGGAGAGGATATGGAAATAGGATTCAATTCCCGTTTCCTGATGGACATGGTCAGCAATCTGGATTGCGATGAAATCATACTTGAGATGAGTGCACCAAACAGAGCTGGCATCATTCTGCCTGGCAACAACTCAAATACGGCGGAAGACATTCTTATGCTGGTTATGCCGGTTATGCTGAACAACTGAACTGCCTAAGCCGGAAAATCTGGTAAACCTTCAATCCGCTGATTTCCCCTGAATACAGCATCGCTTATGCCGTTGCTTACCATCACAAATTCTGCTTTAAGCACCAGATTATAGCGCAAGGCCTGTTCAACCACACTGTTATCAAGCGTTATATATGGGGCCTTGCACTCAATCAGAATCAGGGGTTGCACCTGACGATAAACCAAAATATCAAAGCGCTTTAGCTGGCCGTTCAGCTGAATTTGTTTTTCAACAGCAATACCCGAAGCTGGATATTTTTTCACATGGATAAGAAAATGCAGAATATGTTGTCGGACCCATTCTTCAGGATTGAGAATGCACCAGGACTTTCGAACAGGATCAAATACCAGATGCTGTTCACCGCTTTTTTTGAGCCGGATGTCGAAGGATGGGTATTTCAATGGGCTGCTCACAAGAAAAAATAAATATATTTACATTAATTGAAACCGGCATCATACCGGGGGAGGGATTATGAAGACAAAAGAGGAGATCGTGAACAACTGGCTGCCACGTTACACAGGAGTCGGGATCAATGAATTCGGTCAATATATCATACTTGTGAATTTCACCAATTACGTTTACCTATTTGCTGAACAAAACAAAGTGGACGTCAAAGGAAAAGACAAACCCATGCTGAGCGCTACGGCAAACAACATCAGCATCATTCATTTCGGCATGGGGAGTGCAAGCGCCGCAACCATCATGGATTTACTGACAGCCATCACGCCAAAAGCTGTATTGTTCCTTGGCAAATGCGGAGGTTTGAAAAAGAAAAATCAGATCGGCGACCTGATATTGCCCATAGCGGCCATCCGGGGTGAAGGCACCAGCAATGATTACCTTCCTGCAGAAGTGCCTGCGTTACCCGCCTTCAGCTTACAGAAAGCCATTTCGTATACCATTCGCCTGCACAGTCTGGATTACTGGACGGGTACCGTGTACACCACCAATCGCAGGGTGTGGGAACATGATGATGAATTCAAGGATTATCTTCGCTCGCTTCGAACCATGGCCATTGACATGGAAACGGCAACTATTTTCACCGTGGGATTCGCCAACGGTATACCGACGGGCGCTCTTTTGCTTGTGACTGATCAACCCATGGTCGCCGAAGGTGTGAAAACCGAATCAAGCGATCAAAAGGTTACCACTGATTTTGTTGGGCAACATCTGAAAATTGGACTTGATTCCCTTCAGGAATTGCAAAACAAAGGTGTTTCTGTGAAACACCTCCGCTTCGAATAATTATGACGGTTCTGAACGCTTCGCATTATATAGAAGGCATACTTCAGGGAGACGTGGTTCTGCTCAGCAAGGCCATTACACTCACCGAATCACTGAATATCGAACACCAGGTACTGGCTTCAAAGATCATTGATGGCATCATTCATAAAACGGGTCAGTCGTTCCGTTTGGGCATCACCGGTGTTCCCGGTGTTGGCAAAAGCAGTTTTATCGAAAAGTTCGGACAACTCTTACTTAATAAAGGCCACAGGCTGGCCGTACTGGCGGTTGATCCGACCAGCAGCAGGACAAAGGGCAGCATTCTGGGGGATAAAACCAGAATGACCGAACTCTCGGCCAGACCGGATGTTTATATACGACCTTCTCCAAGCGGAGGAACGCTTGGAGGGGTGACACGCAGCACTTATGAAAGCATGTTGCTCTGTGAAGCAGCAGGTTACGATTTCATTATCATTGAAACAGTTGGTGTTGGTCAGAGCGAGGTCGCCGTGAGCGGGTTCACCGATTTTTTTCTACTCCTGATGCTCGCTGGAGCAGGCGACGAACTTCAAGGTATTAAAAGAGGCATTATGGAAATGGCCGATGCCCTGGTGATCACCAAAGCCGACGGGGATAACCTTGAGAAAAGTAAAATAGCCCGCTCAGAATATGCGCAGGCCCTTCACCTGTTTCAGACTACGGCAGGCGGTTGGACACCCCGCTCGCTGATATGCTCCAGCCAAAGCGGATTGGGCATGAAAGAAGTGCTGGAAATGATAGAAGAATATAAACAAGCCGGCATACAAAACGGCAACTTTCAAAGCAAACGAAAGCAACAACAATTAAGTCTCTTTAATACGGCACTGGAAGAAGAAATCAGAAAACAAATATTCAGAGATCCCATGGTGCTCAAAAGCATGAGAGAGATCGCGGACTTGTCGAGAAACAACAACATTCAGCCTTTTGCCTGGGCCCGTAAAGTGGCCGACGCTTTTCTGGATAAACTCAAATAAGCTTAAATGCAGCTTATATATTTCGGGTACCGGAGAAGCAGCTAACCTGTCAATTCCGTAAACACTTGAAAAACAGCTATTTAAGCCTGTGTTTCGAAGACTTTATTTTTCACATTAAACTTTTGTGTTTCGGAAAATTTTTTTTCTTTTGCAGGACATTAAAAGTAAACAACGCTTAGCCGGAAATTTATGTACTGGACACTGGAATTGGCAAGCTGGCTCGAGGATGCACCCTGGCCGGCTTCAAAAGACGAATTGATAGATTATGCCATGCGAAGCGGAGCACCTATGGAAGTGATCGAAAACCTTCAGGAGATGGAGGATGAGGGTGAGATCTACGAAAGCATAGAAGAAATCTGGCCGGATTATCCCACAAAAGATGATTTCTTCTTCAATGAAGATGAATTCTGATTGACAATAGAACTTTTAACCGTTTCAACAGAAACGTTTTTTTTTTGAAATTCCCTAAAGCCATTCGATTTCCTGATGTCCGGGCTTTGTTGCAAAATCATTCAAATAGCGCTTAACTGAACTGAAATGGATTAATCGATTGATTTTCGGTTGAATATTATATAACCGATGTGGAAGAAAAAAGTGAATGGGTTTTCAGGTTGTTCATAATAATTCACACTAACACTGATTGGACCGATGGCACTGTTGTAAACAAGGGCTGCCATACCTGAAAAATAGCGGTAAAGAAATGGCGTTGTAAATTCAGCCTTCCCCTGTTTATTTTCCACAATACTTCTGATCGGCTGAAACACATAACCTTCAATACGCACATCCAGTCCATTCGCCGGGGTTGTAATGATCTTGCAACCAGCAGCCAGATAGTTGTAGGCTCTGTACCTGTCCATGAAAAATGTTTGACTCTCGGGTGTAGGATTAAATGCGGGAGCTGACAATATTGTAGATTCGTAATTACTGAAAAAGTCCTGGTTAGAATACACTGCCTCGCCGAATAATCCAAGTTTAAGTCGACGCGCGGTGTGTATGTAATTGTCTACCGTAAGTTTCATCTGAAACCATGGTTTGCGCGCCACATTCTTAAAACTCAGGGTGTCGTGACTGGTGTTCCCTGGGTAGTAACTTTCCCTGCCCTGGAGGTAACGTGCCCTGAAATTGATCAGGCGACCTTCAGAAGGATACATTTTCCGGTTTAGGGTGTTCATCTGGTAATTACCTTGTAGGTAGAAATAATCAAAATACGTAACATCTGAGGTATCTGCCTTGGTGAACTGATCGGTTTGATAGTATTCGTTTTTCCATTGGGTGATGCCGCCTGCCAGGTCAACTTCTGATTGATTTCCCATAGGCACCCCTGATCTGAGCTCAGCGTACTGGTCCTCCTGTATGAGGTATGGCGGTGTTTGAAGATCGTAAAACAGGATGCTGCTGTTGAAGTAATCCCAGCGAGAGTATGTGAAAGAGGGTTCAATGAAAAAAGGTATCCTTCCCGGGATATCAAATCGCAGTTTTGACATGGAACCTGAATAGAGTTTGCCAATGTACCCGTTGATGTATGCGCTGAATCCAATACGGCCCAGGTAATTGTACTGCATGCTCAGAAAACCTTCACTGATGGGACGGTTGGAGATGATGGCGCCAATGTCAATAAAAAATGGTTTTTCGGGTTTTCCTTCCAGCTCAAGGACAAATTTGCCGCTGCTGTCGATGCTGGCGGAGGGAAAAAGATTTTTGATCTTGTCATTGCTGCTGAGCCTGAAAAACCGGCGTCTCAATACGTTCAATGTAAAATATTCGTTTCTGAAGAAAACACTTTTTTGGATGTAATGATCCTGTTTATGGTTAAATCCCCTGATGTTCAGTTGATGAAAAGAAGTGTTTTTTGTATTCCTGTAATCGGCATAAATCTGTCTCCGGCTACGAAGTGAGGTGCTGTCGGCGCGTTTCTGAACACTTGCCCTGATCTCGGGAATTCTTCTTTTTGTAGCGGCATAACCGCTGTCAATCAACCTTTGAACCTGCTCAAAACTGAATGTACCCACATCGTTCCAGGGTTCAATGATTATACCATTCTCACAAACCGGCTTAAAGTTGGTTTGGGTCATCAGCAGGTTGCGTAACTGAAGATAAATGTTTTCGTCATCTGGTCTGGGGTTTTTCTCCGCCACATTCGAACCAATGATATAGTCCGGGTTAAAATCCTTAAGCAATACATCGCTGGGAAAGTTGTTGTAGAGTCCTCCGTCAAAAAGCAGCTTGTCATCGATTATGATTGGCCGGATGTAAAAGGGATAACTCATCCCGGCCCTTACAGCCCTGGCCAGGTCGCCTTTCCGGAAGATCACACTTTTTTTATCCTCTATGTCAGATGCAATACAGCGGAACGGTACAAACAGGCTGTCAAAATTATTTCCCCGCCTGCAGGCCGCAGGTGAGAGGGATTCCATCAGGTAATAATCAATGGGTATGGAATTGATCATGTTGGTCGGAATATTCTGAATATAATTGTTTCCGAAATTATATTTCAGGGTGAACCAGGATGCATAATCGTTTCGCTTCCAGAAACTGAACTGGTATTTCGGAGGCAATTCACCTTTGGTGCTGGAAAGGAAATTAGGATGCGTGACAATCGCCTGAATTTCATCAGGACTGTAGCCCACAGCGTAAAAGGCGGCTACTAGACCACCGAATGATGAACCACAGACATAATCAATAGGAATGCCTTCTTCTTCCAGTGCCTTAAGTACCCCTATATGGGAAAGCCCGCTGGCACCCCCACCGCTGAGCACCAGTCCTGTTTTTTGCGCCTGTAGCCGAAAAAGACCGTGTAGAATCAGAAAGAGCACAAGTATGAATCTGTTCTGCATCAATAAGGTTCGTGATCGTGAATCCTTGTGGATCCTGCTATACGATTCAACGGATAAATATAAATATTTAAATTAGCGGTTTTACTCCACTCCCTCCGCAGTGTTCAGCTATATTTTAAAAAAAACCGCTTACGCTTTTCTGGTTCTGTTCGGCGTGGTGAGTGTTATTTTTCTGCTTTTTAATGTGATTCCGGGTGACCCAGCAGGTGTCATCCTTGGCCAACGTGCCAGCAAAGAGGCCATTGACGCCATACACAGGGATCTGGGCACCGATAAACCCCTGTCTGAACAATACCTTAATTACCTGAACGATCTTTCTCCGCTTTCGGTGCACAGCCTTAAGTCTGAACAGCGTTTCTGGTATCTCGATCCCTCGAAATACAGCTGGACACCGCTATTTACCTTTGGATCGCACGCCTTTGTGTTTAAATTTCCTTATCTGCGTAAGAGCTACATCTCAAAACGCGAAATATCTGAAATTATTGGTGACACGCTGCCAGAAACGGCGGTGCTGGCATTAACGGCTGTTGTTTTTTCGGCTTTACTGGGTATTTTTTTGGGGGTGATTTCCGCCATGAGAAAAGATTCTTTTTTTGACAGAAGTGTATTTATACTTTCTACCTTCATCGGAATGAGTGCGCCCTCTTTTTTTGTGGGCCTGCTTCTGGCCTGGCTTTTCGGCTATGTGTTAGGCGACTTCACTGGCCTGAGCCCATCAGGCAGTTTCTATGAACTTGATGTGTGGGAAGGGAAAAGTGTGCAACTCAGGAACCTCGTTTTACCCGCCATCACGCTTGGTCTGCGTCCACTAAGCATCATCATTCAACTCACAAGAACATCTCTGCTGGAGGTGATGACTCAGGATTATATTCGTACCGCAAGAGCCAAAGGTTTATCAGAACGACTGGTCATCTTCAGGCATGCATTGAAAAACGCCATGAACCCTGTGGTTACCGCAATTTCGGGATGGCTTGCGGGCTTGCTGGCAGGTGCAGTATTTGTTGAAAAAATTTTTAACTGGAAGGGAATTGGATATGCTGTTGTAGAAGCCCTGAATAATAACGACCTTCCTCTGGTGATGGGTGCCACATTGGTTTTCGCTCTTATTTTTGTTGTGATGAATATTGTGGTGGATATTATTTACGGAATACTTGACCCCAGGGTCAGAATACATTAAGTCATGAAAAGACAAAAAATTGTTGCCGGAAACTGGAAGATGAATTGCACTAGAACTGAAGCCACGGAGCTCGTTCGGGCCATCTTATTAAACTGTGATCACTCGGGGGATACACTTAACCTGCTTTTTCCACCCTTTCCGTTTTTAACTGAGGTATGCGCTTTAATTCAAGAGGCCAATAATTTTAAAGCGGGTGCACAGAATTGCAGTGCACAAGCCAGGGGTGCTTATACCGGTGAAGTTTCAGCTGACATGATTCGTTCATGCGGTGCCTCTTATGTGATTGTGGGACACAGCGAAAGAAGACAGTATTTTAACGAGCAGCCTAAAGAACTCAGAGGAAAAATCCAGCAGGCTTTAGCCTCAGGCCTTAAGGTTATCTTTTGTTTTGGCGAACAGTTGAGCGACCGGCGCGCCGGCAATCATTTCCAGCTTGTAAAAACCCAGATCACTGATGTGCTTTCCGGTTTCACGCCCGAGCAGCTTACAAACCTGGTGCTGGCCTATGAACCGGTATGGGCCATTGGCACGGGTGAAACAGCGAGTCCCGAACAAGCCCAATCCATGCACGCCCATGTGAGGAAAGTTCTGTCGGATTTGTACTCAACAAACCTGTCAGATAACACGAATATCCTGTATGGAGGCAGTTGCAATGCCCAGAACGCGAAAGAACTCTTTTCCTGTCCGGATGTGGATGGTGGTCTTATTGGAGGTGCCAGCCTCAAAGCCGATGAGTTCTGTAAAATAATGGCCTCTTTCTGATGGCCTATTTCTGCTATAATTTTACTGTGGAACCGATTCAACCCGGCTCTGAAATCTTAATCGCGCATTTGTCAACACTGGGCTTTGAAAGTTTTGACCAGAATGATAATGGTTTCAGCGCTTACATCAAGAGCTCTGAACCACCTGCTTTTAATCCTGAAGACTATAGTTTTGAAGATTTCAAATACACCTTTCGTATAGAAAAAATTGAAAACACCAACTGGAATCAGGAATGGGAAAAGAACTTTGATCCGGTTAAAGTGGGACAGGAACTTCTGATCAGAGCGCCATTTCATGAAGCCGGACATGGTTATGCACAGGAGATTGTGATCATGCCCAAAATGAGTTTTGGTACCGGCCACCATCAAACCACAAGACTTATGTGCAAAGCAATCCTGGCCACTGATTTAAAAGGGAAACGTGTATTAGATATGGGTTGTGGAACTGGTATTCTGGCCATACTATCCTCGAAACTGGGCGCCTCACAAGTGACAGGAATAGATACAGATGAGTGGAGCGTGGAGAACAGCCTGGAAAATTGCATGAATAATAATTGCCCTCAGATCACGATCATAAAAGGTGATGCGGCTACACTGGATCAGCTGGCTCCATTTGATATGATATTCGCCAACATCAATAAAAATGTACTGATTCGTGATATGCCGCTTTATGTCAGGCGTATGACGAAAAACGCCAGCCTCTTTCTCAGTGGGTTTTTTACAACGGATTGTGATGAACTCAGGCTGAAAGCCGAAAGTTCCGGTCTGGTGTTTCTGGGTTCAGACCATGAAGCAGAGTGGGCTATGCTGAGCTTTGGCAAATTGTCTTGAATCAAAATTTAGCACCCATAAATTGGCCGATCACTGATTTAAATTCACTGAACAGATATGGATTTCCCGCACAGATCTCTTTTCCGTATAACCAGTCCTGCCCGGCACTGAAATCTTCAATAAGTCCACCTGCCTCTTTAACAATACAGGCTCCGGCTGCCACATCCCAGGGGTTCAGGTTGTATTCAAAAAAGGCGTCAACCCGCCCGCAAGCCAGATAACAGAGATCGGTAGCGGCGGATCCTATTCGGCGGATTCCCTGGGTATGCCGCATCAGGTGTTGCAAAGTGTTGAGGTAGGCATTCAGCCGGTCGAAATTGTAGATTGGAAACCCTGTCGCGATTAAACTTTCCGACAACTTGCCACGTGCCGATACCCCTATAGGCCTGGCATTGAGGAATGCTCCCATGCCAGTCACCGCACTGAAACACTCATCCCGGCTCACTTCGTGCACTACACCCAGCAGCACTTCCCCCTTCCTTTCAAGCGCAATGCTCACCGCGTAACACGGTATGCCGTGAACAAAATTGGTTGTGCCATCAAGCGGATCAATGATCCAATTGTATTCATTTTTTACAAACAGTGTATTCTCCTCAACAAGAAAGCCGGCTTCAGGCAAAAGGGGCTTCAGCGCTTGGATGAGCATGTCTTCAGCTACCCTGTCGACATAACTGACCAGGTCGTTCAAACCTTTTTGTTCAGCTTTCTCGTACCTGAAAACTGTTCTTTCTTCGCGGATGAAGTTCGCCGCTTTTCGGGCACATTTTATGACTTCTTCACAAAGCACCTCAAGTTGTTTAGCATCAAAGTTCATGTCGGCGAAATTAGGAAACCCCGCTGGAATTATGCCGGCGGAGAAAGCGCCGTGTGCAAAACTTGGTGTAATATTGCAGTTCTGGACCTGAGAACACATACCCGCGAAACCATTTCACTGGCCTGGCCCCTTGTGCTCACTCAAGTAGGTCACATCGTTACCGGCATTGTAGACAACCTGTTTCTGGGCGGCATTGGTCCACTTGAGCAGGCTGCAGGTGTTTTCTCGAACAATTTGTATACGCTGATCCTTGTGTTCACGATTGGCTTCAGTTACGCCTCAACCCCGCTTGTAACAGGGGCAAAGGAAAAGAATGATCCCCGGAATCGCGCCTCCCTGTTCAAGAATTCTCTCATACTCAATCTGGGTATAGCGCTCATTAGTTTCATTGTCCTTTTTCTGGCTTCAGGGTATTTTCACCTGCTCAGGCAGGAACCGGAAGTGATCACCCTGGCAATTCCTTTTTTTAATGTTCTGATATTTTCTATAGTGCCCGTTTCCCTGTTCTTTACCGGAAAACAATATTTTGAAGGACTGAGCAACACACGCATCGCACTGTATATCTCCATAGGGGGTAATGCGCTGAATGTAATATTGAATTATGCTCTGATCAATGGTGCTGCTGGTCTGCCTGAAATGGGCTATATGGGATCGGCCTGGGCTACATTTATTGCGCGATGTCTGATGGGATTGACATTTCTTTGGATCGCATTCAAATCGGAAGTGAGTGCCGAAATACGTGGGTACTTTTTCAAGGTGAAAATCAACCGGAAAGATCTCGCAGACCTTTGCAGAATAGGATTCAATTCGGGTTTGCAATTCACGTTTGAGGTGGCCGCGTTTTCAATTGCGGGATTAATGGCCGGCACATTCGGTAAAGAACACCTGGATGCGCATGGTATAGCCTTGAACCTTTCGGCTTTCACATATATGTTCAGCAGCGGTATCAGCAGCGCTGCTACTATAAGGTGTGGTATGTTTTTTGCGCAAAAGAACTGGACTGCCGTGAAAAGGGCTTCCTTTGCGGCTGTTCAGCTGGTGCTGGTCGTCATGGGTTGCTTCGCTATTCTGTTTTTGCTGGGTGCATCTGTGCTGCCGCTTGCCTTCAGCCGGGAATCGGAAATTATCGCGATTTGCTCAAAGCTGCTTGTAATAGCCGCCATGTTCCAGTTGTTTGATGGATTGCAGGTTACCATGATAGGCGTGCTCAGAGGTTTGCAGGATGTAAAAGTGCCCACCTTTGTAACCCTGATAGCATATTGGATTGTGGGAATTCCTATGGCCTGGTTACTGGCGTACAAGGTTCATCTCAAAACCTCAGGAATCTGGTTTGCACTGCTGACCGCCCTTGCCCTTGTTGCGGTTTCACTCGCTTTCAGATTGCATGGGATAATACGGCGTAATCTTATTCAAAAGCTGAAAAAAAACTGAATCAGCTTTTTGTGTTTTGCCTAATGGCAATATTTAGAATATGCCTGAATCGCGGCTTCGCTGTTGTTTTTGGCTGCTTCCCTGAAATCGTCGCAAGGTTTCAAACCAAGATTCAGTTTGGCAACACCACGCCAGTAATAAGCTTCTGAATGCACAGGGTTCAGCTCAATGCATTGGTTCAGATCGGCGTAACAGGCATTAAACGCTTGTTTTTTACCATATGCAATGCCCCGCTTGAAATAAAAATCAGCATCGTCATTCACGAGCTCGATACCCCTCGTGTAATTCGCAATGGCGGAATCCACCTGATTCAGACTGTTGAAACAATTGCCCAGAATAAAATAGGCCTTTGCCTGTGACGGATCTTTTTGAAGCACATAATTAGCGTCGGCCATTGCCTTGGAAAAATCCTGACGCATGAAGTAAGCCGAAGCCCTTCCAACATAAGCTTTTGGATAATCGTAAAGGGCTATGGACCGGTTGAAACTCGAAATGGCTTCCAATGGCTTTTGGGTTTTCAGCAGGAGCAACCCTTTGTTATAGTACCCTTTGTAATTCTGCGGAGAAACCCTGATGGACTTGTTTAAAACCTCAAGTGCCCTTTGGTCTTCATTTTGGAGCATTAGCTCGGCGCCAAGACTGTTCAGGGCAACAAAAGAGTTGGGAAATTTCTTCAAAATGTCACTGTACAGATACACACTGCTTTTCCATACATTTAAACGGGCATGTGATAATACAGCCAAGATGAGGGCAATTCCGATCGCAGGATAATTTAATGACTGGTAAATGCCCCTAAGAAAATTTAACCCAAGGAGCGTAAAAAAAACAAGAGGCACATACATGTATCTGTCTGCGTACAAAACCTCGCCAAAAGGAATGAATTGAAGAACAAGGACCAGATTGCTGAGACAAAGAAAAATCAAGGCAATCAAATGGTAGTTCCTTCTGCGAAAGAGAATGATCAAAAGTAAAAGAAGAGCGGATAAAAATATGTATCCAATAACAAGTGCGGAAATTTTCTGAGCGGGATAGGGGTAAAGCACGCTCAGGTTAACCGGAATCAGAAACATTCCAACGTATTTCAGTAGCGCGAATCCTGCGTAACCCAGCCTTTCGTAATAAGGAAAGGCATGCGAGTAATTGATAAAGAGATCAGCCGCCTGTGTCTTCAGATTAACAAGGCCGAAAAAAACGGACAACAGGAAAAAGGGTGTCTTGTTCAGGATAAAGGACCAATGGATATCTTTTTTGAGAAATACATCAAGGCAAAGCAAACAAAGTGGCAGTATAACGGCGGATGACTTGCTCAGACACGCGGCGATAAAAAGAACAAAACAAAGCAGGTATTCTGTACCACGCTTTTGCTCAAGGTAGCGCAGGTATGTCAATAGTGAAGCGAAAAAAAAGAAGGCTGAAAGGGTGTTTTTCATCTCACTGATCCAGCAGACACTTTCGAGTTGCAAGGGATGCAGAAGAAAAATTAGAACACAGAATCCAGCCAGTGACCTATGCTGAAACAACTTCAGTGTGATCTGATAAACCAATACACCATTGGCGAGGTGAAGCAGAATATTGACCGCGTGATGACCACCATCGTTGGTGCCGAATAAGATCCAGTTTAACGCATGTAGCAGCATGGTGACCGGAAGGTAATTGCCGACATAATGCCCTGTTAAAAGGGCATGCACATCAAAACCCTTCACTGCTTTGTTTCTGAATACCATTTCAGGATCGTCCCAGCTGATATGCCCGTAGCCCAGTAAGCGGTAAAACACCAGTAAAGCGAGTCCCAGCGCAAGATATAAGAGCGCATGTGTTTTCAGTTGTATCCCAAGCCTTGTGAACACGAAGTAAAAATACTATTTGAACGCCATAAATCGTGTTCAGTCCGATACATCATTTATACACAGAAAGGTAAGTTATGGCAGGAAAGAACCACCTCAATTTTCCTGGCTCACTTTGAAGTCCTCAATCACCAGTTGAATACTTGTGACACCTTTAAAGGTGTTTTCATGAATTTTAAAGGCAATATCCATGGGCACTTTTTTCTGGAAAAAGGGGATAAAATCGCCCTTATCATAAGCGATGGAATGGAACCGCATCAGGGGATTCGAAGCCTGAAACAACTCGAGTTTAAGATGATTGTTGCCGAAAACCTGACCCCAGCCGGTGTCGAAAACCTGGCGGGCATAAAATACAGGTGTCATGTTTTCGGGACCATGTGGAGCAAATTGCCTCAGTATACGCAGAAATTTATCTGTGATTTCGTGAAACTCGAGTTCTGATTCGATTTCAATTTTGGGAATAAGCTGGTCTTCGGTTATGCTCTGGGCAACTACTGTTTCAAATTTTTCGCGAAAGGCTTCGATATTCTCTCTCTTCAGGGTGAGACCGGCAGCGAATTTGTGTCCGCCAAACTGATCCAGCAGGTCGCTGCACTTTTCAATTGCCGAATAAATATCGAATTCTTTGACGCTTCTGGCGCTTCCGCTGATTTTACCTTCGCTCTCCGTGAGTATGATGGTTGGCCTGTAATACTTTTCTATCAATCTGGAGGCAACTATACCGATCACACCCTTATGCCAGTTCTCGTTAAATAGCACGGTGGTACGTTTGCTGTCGATTGCAAGATCACTTTCGAGAAGTTCAACGGCTTCAGTTGTGTTGCCAAGATCAAGGTCACGGCGCTGGTTATTCGTTTCGTTTATGGCAGCGGCATAAGCAGAGGCTTCGGTGTCGTTGTTACTGATAAGCAGTTCCACAGCCTTGCTGCCATGTTCTATTCTGCCTGCCGCATTGATACGGGGCCCCAGCACAAATACCAGGGTGTGAATGCTCACCGGAGATTTGAGTTGATTCAGGGCCAGAAGCGCTTTAATACCCGGGCGGGGTTGTTTGTTGATCTGTTCGAGTCCAAAAAAGGCAAGGACGCGGTTCTCACCGGTAATAGGAACAATGTCGGCGGCAATACTGGTGGCAACAAGGTCGAGGTATTCGTAACACAATTCAGCCGGACTGCCAAGTTTTTGACTCAGGGCTTGAATGAGTTTAAAACCTATTCCCGCGCCGCTGAGTTCTTTGTAGGGATATGGGCAATCCTCCTGTTTGGGATCAAGTATGGCTATCGCTTCAGGCAGGTGGGTTCCCGGAAGGTGGTGATCACAAATAATAAAATCAATTTCACGTTCACGGGCATAAGAAATTTTATCAAGCGCTTTGATGCCGCAATCCAGAGCGATTACAAGATTGAACCCATGTGCCTTAGCATAATCAATGCCACTGAAGGAGATGCCATATCCTTCCTTATAACGGTCGGGTATATAATATTCCAGATTGGGACAATGGTTTTTCAGGAAACTGTAAACCACACTTACCGCAGTTGTGCCGTCTACATCATAATCGCCATAAACCAGAATCTTTTCACCGGATGATATGGCATGGAGAATACGCCGCACAGCCTTATCCATATCTTTCATCTGAAAGGGGTCGTGCAGTTGGCTCAGATCTGGTCGAAAAAAATGACGGGCCTCTTCAAAACTATTTATCCCGCGATGCGAGAGCAAGAGCGCAATTTTACGGTCTACATGAAGTTGCGACTGAATACTTTGAAGCGTAGATTCGTTTCCGGGAGGTAGTATTTTCCATTGTTTTTCCAAACTTCAGGCGAGGTTATGGTATACAGCCTGAATATCGTCGTCTTCTTCCATTTTTTCGATCATGGCCATGACTTCGGCTTCCTGATCGGGGGGCAATTCTTTTGTGGTGGTCGGAATATATATTTTGCTGGTTTCGATCACATTCAGTTTGCGTTCCTCAAGAGCCGACTGCATTTTGCCGAAGTCCACAAATTTGGTTTGAATGATGAACTGGTGGTGTTCGGTGTCCTCGTTGATGTCTTCAAGACCAAAGTCTATTAGCTCCAACTCAAGATCGTCCTTGTTGAGGTTGGCCGCATCAATTTTGAAAAGCACAACATGTTCGAACATAAAGCTAACTGAACCGTTGGTTCCCAGCGCGCCGTTGGCTCTGCTGAAATACATGCGCACACTGGCTACCGTTCTTGTGGGATTGTTCGTTGTACATTCTACCAGAACAGGCACACCAAAAGGGGCGTAACCCTCATATACAACTTCCTCATAATTACTTGAATCTTTTTCACTTGCCCGTTTGATCGCCGCTTCCACATTGGTTTTAGGCATGTTAACGGCCTTGGCGTTCTGAATGACCATCCTCAACCGGGGGTTGGATTCCGGATGGGGTCCTCCGAGTTTAACCGCGATAACAATATCCCGCCCGATTTTGGTGAACGCTTTGGCCATCTTGGCGTAGCGTTTGAACATGGTGGCTTTCCTGGTTTCAAAAATTCTTCCCATCCTGAACGTGTATTGAGTGGACAAAGATAATTTTTTTCGCAAAAGCACTCACCATGCAAGTCCTCAGGTATATCAGCGTTCCCCGGAATGAAATAATATTCAGCGGTTTACAATGATTTTCAGAGCCTTGGTTTCCATATACATTTCCGGCACCAGATAATAGACACCAACCGGAAGTTGGCTTATTTGAACTTTATGCGCATTGCTGCTGTTTAACTCAACATGAAGGATCATTTGGCCCAACTGATCATAGAGACCAAATACCGCATCCGAACCAGACATCAGTGCAAAGTCCCCTTGATTTGGATTGGGCCAGATCAGTATTTGGGAATGGATCTGCCCCGTTTCGTTTAAGCCTGTGCACAAAGCAACGGACTGCGTGAATAAAGCTGTAGAAACGCAACCAAATGTGTTTGTTCCCGTCACTGAATACGTGCTGGTTGTGCTTGGCGAAACCACCACCTGTGTTGAACTGCTACCCAAACTGCTCCAGCTGTATGAATTGGCACCAATTACTGTTAAGGTGCAACTTTCTCCTCTGCAGATCACGCTGCGTGAACTCACCACGTTCACAGTGGGCAGGTTTACCACACTGATGGTTATGGTCTGGGTGTTTTTACACAAATTCACATCTGCTCCGTAAACGGTATACGTGGTGTTTGCAGTGGGCGTGGTGGTGGAAATATTGCCGACAGCACCATGGCTCCAACTGTAGGTGCTGGCTCCTGAAACGGTGAGACTGAGAGAACTTCCCTTACACACACTATCCTGACCGGCTATGCTGAGCACAGGAAGTGAAAACACTGTGACCGCAAGCGTTTGGGTGAAGATACAATTGTTGCTTCCGGCGGCTGATACGGTATACACTGTATTTACCGTTGGGGAAACACCAGCCACGGTAGAACTCACTGCACCGGGGTTCCAGGTGTAGGTGAAGGCGTTGCCGCTGACAGTAAGATAAGTGGTATCATACTGGCAGATACTGGAATTGCTTACAGCGCTTGAGATGCTCATGTTAGAAACGGCAATGGTATCGAGCCCCACATAACATCCAACCTGCGCGGCTACAGTATATATGGTATTGGTGCTGGTACCGATCGAGAGTGTGCCCGCAGTTGAACCATTACTCCAGAGTACCTCACCGTAATTTCCGGAAATGCCAATGGTGATGCTGCTGTTTGGGCATAACAGGAGCGGTCCGGCTGGAACGATGTTAACCACAGAACTTGGATTGGCTACTGTAAATTCTGAGGAAGAAAATGTGATGTTGTCGAGAAACCTGAAATTGGCGGTTAACGCGGGATCTGTACCCGCTGTGAACTCAGCGTACACAGCCGCGACTTTGTAAAGGTTCACCGAAGGCTCAAGGACTTCCGGCGCAACGTGAGGGAAGAAGATCTTCCCGTTTGTGGCCACATTGCAAGAACTGAAATCCTTGATGCCTGTCCAGGTATTGTTCACAACATTAAAGGCTTTTCCGAAAAGATTTGGATTCAGGTTTGACGCGCCCAGTGCGTAAGTCAGATTGTCTGACCAGGTGAAAAACAATTTTGTGCCGTCGGCGCTACGTGCCGCCTGAGGTGCCATATCCATACTCGCGGTGTTAGGCGACGTGCCAAAAGTCCCCCGTCCTGCCTGTACGTTGGCAATATCATAAGCTGCCCACACACCATTAACCTGGGTGATGTCGAACATGTGGTGCCAGGCCCCATACACCACGGCATACGCGTTGTTACCCGAACAAACCGTTGTGAGCATGTGCGGATTGCCGTAAACATCCACAACAAGATCATGCTCAAAATTGGTGCTGGCTACATTAGGAAGATTGATGTTGGTGGTGATGCAGGTAAATTGACCCAGATCCACCTGATAAGGTCCTGTCCAGGTTTGCCCGCCATTTGTGGTTTTGTAAAACACAGGGTAATATGAACTGTTTGCAGGTCCAGGACTCAGGCGGCTGAGGAAACTAAACCAGCCATAGGTGCCGCTTGGATCGAACGCGATATTATAATCTGAAATGGAGGTGTTGCTCACAAATCCGGGCGTGACGCTGAAATTCGTACTCCACTGAATATCGTTGTTGCTTGGGTTCCACAATCCTTTGTAAATCGCAAATCCGGTGATTACCGTTCCGTTGAAATAGGCGTCAACTCCCCAGTATACGCCTGGCGCGCCTTTCAAGACAGAATGGGGTATAAGCTGGGGTGACAAAATGGGTTGGTTGTAATTTTCGGTATTCCCGGCGCCACTCAACTGGCGAACACCTGTAACAACGCCGTTCCAGGCAGAACTCACTGAATTGATGGTAGCGGCCATGTACCCCAGGTAAGCGTTCGCAGGATTGATATTATTAGTGGGATTGTGTATCACAACATTGGGATAGCGGGCGTAACTTGAAATTAAAGGATTCAGAACGCCCTGGTCGTTGGTCCACGTGCTGCCGCCGTTTACCGACACATCGTAACGCAATTGTCCGGAGTTGCCGCCAAAGTTACCTGCGTTGTTGCGGTGAATAAACACAACCGTGTTCAGGTTTTTGTCTGCTGCAACAGGATTAGTGGCGTTGCGAATCTGGGTAAACATGTTGGAAGATGAACCACCTGCCGCGTTGGTACCGCATTGAGCAGAAAGTTTTGAGTTGAAAAAAAAGACGGCAATGAGCGCCTGGAAAAAAGTAGCATTCAGTTTCATGTTCAGAAGATTTAGTGAATACCTCTATACGCTTTGATTAAAGGTAACAAAAATTACAGTTATTCAGACCAGACTTTTTTTTCTGTAATCAACCAGATAATGCAGGCCAGCGCTTTCTTTTCTTTCAATAGCGTGTTTAATGATGAGATAACCGATGCAGATCAGGTTGCGTAATTCGGATAAGGACAACGTGATGGTCGTCTTGTCATAAAGGGTTTCATTTTCCCGGTATAGAATTTCCAGCCTGTCGAATGCTCTTTTCAGGCGGAGTGTACTGCGCACAATACCCACATAATTCGACATGATCTGCTGCACTTCCTTGCGCGATTGTGTGATCAGAATCATTTCTTCAGCGTGTTCGGTACCTTCAGTATCCCATTCCGGAATAGTGTTTTGAAAGTCAGAAAAGGGCATGTCGTTACTGGCTTGTTCAAAAGCACGGTGTGCGTACACTACGGCTTCCAGAAGTGAATTGCTCGCCAGTCGGTTGGCACCATGCAGTCCGGTGCAGGCACATTCTCCGACAGCAAAAAGGTTCCTTATGCTGCTTCTCGCGTATTCATCCACCAAAATGCCACCGCAAACATAATGTTGCGCTGGAACCACAGGAATCATCTGAATAAACGGATCAATGCCAAGGCTCATACATTTATTATAAATATTGGGGAAGTGGTCAATGAAACCCTTTCTGTCCAGATGTCTGCAATCGAGGTACACAAAATCTTCACCCCGACTTTTCATTTCATTGTCAATAGCCCTGGATACGATATCACGAGGTGCGAGAGAACCACGGGTATCATATTTGTGCATGAATTCATAGTTATCCTGTGTCTTCAGCACAGCTCCAAATCCTCTGAGGGCTTCCGTAATAAGAAAACTGGGTCTTTCGGCTGGATGATAGAGTGAGGTGGGATGGAATTGCACAAATTCCATGTCCCTTACTTTTCCCTTGGCCCTGTAAACCATAGCAATTCCATCGCCAGTTGCGATCAGGGGATTGGTGGTTGTGGAATACACCTGACCTATTCCGCCGGTCGCCATTACGGTGATCCTTGACAGTATGGTCTCCACGTTTCCATTTGTGGTATTCAAGATGTAAGCGCCGAAACAGGCTATGCCTGGTGTGGTGGATTTTACTGTTTCACCCAAATGATGCTGGGTAAGAATATCTATGGCATAATAGTGATCGTGTACAGTGATGTTAGGATGTGTGTGAATTTTTTTCAATAAGGCCCTTTCAATTTCAAACCCAGTTATGTCCTTGTGATGAAGTATCCTGTGCTCGCTGTGTCCACCTTCACGGGCAAGATCGTACTGGCCTTGCTCATCCTTGTCAAATTGAGTGCCGAGCTCGATCAACTCCTTCACCCTGATGGTTCCCTCAGTTACCACCATGCGTACCACAGTTTCATCACACAAGCCTGCACCGGCCACCAGGGTATCCTGTATATGCTTCTCTATACTGTCGGCATGATGCCACACAGCTGCGATCCCGCCCTGTGCGTACTTGGTGTTGCTCTCGTCTTCATTGCTCTTGGTAATGATCACTACCTTGCCGGTTTCAGCGGCTTTGAGCGCAAAACTGAGTCCGGCTATGCCCGAACCAATAACCAGATAATCTGTTTGTTGATGCATCTGCTTCCAGCTTTAAAAGTAATCAAAATCTAAAGCGTAACTTCGTCCTGTTAATTCTAATCATGACCATACAGGACATTCCCTTTATTTTTTACGCTGAAGAAACGCCTAACCCGAACAGTTTAAAATTTGTGGCGAACAAATTGTTACTGGTAAGCGGCGCCAGCGCCGATTATGAATCGGCTGCTACAGCCAAAGATGCACCCCTGGCCTTGCAGCTTTTTTCTTTTCCCTTTGTAAAACGGGTTTTCTTCGCCTCTAATTTCGTTACAGTAACCCGTCACGATAATACAGAATGGGAAGATGTTCGCGATGAACTCCGCACTTTTCTCACGTCTTATATGAACGCAAACAAGCCTGTGATCAGCAAATTACCTGAACAGGCCGTACCTAAAGACTCTACTTTCAACGATACACTTCAGGTAAACACTCAACATAGCGCTCCACAAAATGAAGTGGAAAATAAAATTATCGAAGTACTGGAACAGTATATCAGGCCTGCTGTTGAACAGGATGGAGGGCTGATCACATTCAAGGAATTGGTCGACGGAAAAGTTGTGGTACAGCTCAGAGGAAGCTGCAGCGGATGCCCCAGCAGCACCATGACACTGAAAGCCGGCATTGAAGCCCTGCTTAAACGTCTGCTCCCGGATCATGTGAAGGAAGTTGTAAGCGAAGCACTTTGATCGCCTGAGTTTCAATCCGGAATTAATTACATTTGAATCATGAGCCGACCCTCGTTCGACGATATTTATATGGACCTGGCCGAAACACTGGCCAACCGCTCGCACTGCGTTAAAGCCCAGGTGGGTGCGGTACTTACCAAAGACACCCGAATTGTTTCACTTGGCTACAACGGACCACCGTCCGGTACACACAATTGCGACATTGAATTTCCTGGAGAAGGGTGCCCTCGAGACAGCAAGGGCAGCTGTTCACTGGCTCTGCATGCCGAACAAAACGCCATTTTGTATGCAGCCCGAAACAATATTGGTTTACAAGGCTGTACACTGTATGTGACACTTTCTCCCTGCATAGCCTGCGCGAGGGTCATCTTTACGGTGGGTATCAAAAAAGTGTACTACAGAAACAGTTATGCCAAATTAAAGGACCTCAAGACCGAGGAAGGTGTGGATTTTCTGAGGCGCTTTGGTGTGGAGGTGGTTCATTATGCCAAATGAGTGTTCGCCAAAAAATCCTGCTTCTGATCGCAACATTTTGCATGTCAGGTTCCGTGATGGCCTTTGCACAGGAGAAGGGTACCGGCCCCCGGGAGAAAACCATGCGGGAAGAACTCAAAAGCAACCGCAGGTTGAGGCAGGAAAGAAGAGAAAAACGGAAACTGGAAAGAGCAGAGCGTAAAGCCATCAAAAAGCACCATAAACGCATTCAAACCAAGGCCGTGCGGAAACGCATGTCAGCCAGCCGCAAAAAGTCGAACCGCATCAATGCGAACAAACGCGAATTTTTCCTCAAACGCTGGTACAATCGCCTGAAACGATGATTGTCAGGGGCCAATTAAGCCTTGTGTGAAACCACTTATCAAACTTAAGAGACCAAATCAGAAGCTGTTAATTTTAGCTAAATGAGTCCACCTTAAATTTGTTTAGCCATTTGTGGTGTGAGTGGTAAAATGTCAAGTTTAATCGGTTGAAAACCATTATATTAATAAAAACAAGACATTTTTTTTTGGTGGGGCCAATAAGGGTATCTAAATTTAAGGCTTTGACGAACTTGATTGTTTTAAGGTAATTTAACACTATATGAAGAGATTCTACTTATTCCTTGTTTTGATCGTTTGCTGTGGTTTTTCCGGTTTTTCACAAAGTGATAACGGTGCCATAAAGGTGACCTTACAGGATAAGGCTACAAAGGAGCCTATTCCTTTCGCAAACGTGGTTGCATACCGTAATGGTGTGCAGGTTGGCGTGGCCACTACCAACATGGATGGAGAAGCATTCATAAAACCACTTACGCCAGGCAAATACGATGTGAAAGGTGTTTTTGTAGGATACCAGGCCACCGAAGTTAAGGACGTTGTGGTTGGTGAAGGTAAAACAGCCTACGTAACCATTGGACTTTCAAGCGGAGAAGGAACCAAGCTCGACGAAATTGATGTGGTCACCTACCTTGTACCACTCATTGATCCGGATACAAAATCCGGACAAACCGTTACCCGCGAAGATTATCAGAACCTGGCCACAAAAGACATCAATTCCGTTGCGGCTACCACCGCAGGTGTTTACCAGTCCGACGAAGGAAAAGAACTCAACGTACGCGGCGGCCGCGCAACCAACACCACTTACTTTGTTGACGGGGTGAAGGTTTTCGGCTCTCCCAACCTGCCACAGCAATCCATCGAACAACTCAACGTGATCACAGGTGGCGCCCCGGCCAATATGGGCGACTTTACTTCCGGGGCCATTTCCATCACCACACGCGGACCTCAGGCCACTCATTTCGGGGCGATTGAAATTATTTCATCCCAGCTTACCGACCCTTACAAATACAATTCACTTGGTTTCAGTTTTGGCGGACCCATTTACAAGAAACGCGACTCCACCTCAGAGCGCACAGTGCTCGGTTACTTTATTTCGGGTCAAGGAAATTATATCAAAGAACCTTCACCCCCGTTTCCTGACATTTATATCCTGAATGATGACAAATTACAGCAATTAAAGGACCAGCCTCTGACACCTTCCCGCTCAGGCACCGGATTTGTGCGTACATCCGAGTTTGTGACCAAAAACGACATGTACACACAGAAATTCAGACCAAACGTTTCATCAAGGTCGCTGGCCTTAAGCGGCAAACTGGATTTTCAGCCAAACAACAACTCCATTTTTTCACTGGGTGGATTTGTGGACTTGCGCGATAACTTCAATTATGCGACCAACGGCCTGAGTCAAATCTTCAACTCTGTGAATCACTCCAAGAGCAGCACAAACACTTATCGCGGGCAATTGTCATGGACCCAGAAATTCGGAAACCCGAACGCAGACAAGGAAAAAACACAGTCCTTGCTCAGCAATTCTTATCTGAAGTTTTTGACGAGTTATGAAAGCATATTCACAAAAACAGAAAGCCCATTTCAGCATCAGAACTATTTTAACTACGGTTACATAGGTAAGTTCGACCGGACATTTCTCGATGAGAATTTTGCTTACAACTACCAGTACGTTGAAGACTACAACATGAACGGACAGGCAGTGAATGCCTACACTTATACCGGCCGTCAGGAGCTTCCGGTGAAATATACACCCGGTACCATTAATCCTGATGCTTCTCTTTTCACAACATACCTGGTTAGTCAGACCAATCCGAACAACCTGTCCATGAACTATATTCAGGGAAACAACGGTCTGCTGAACGGTATGAGGCCTGGTACGATCTACAACGATTTGTATTTCAACTTCGGTACCTATCCTGCTGTTTTTCAAAAGGCACAGCAAAACACATTTAGGGTAGCCACCAGTTTTAATACCGATATCAAGAAACACGCCCTCTCGGTTGGCTTTGAAATAGATCAGCGTTTCATTAGCAGTTATGGCCTTTCAGCCACTGCGCTCTGGACCAGGATGAGGCTTCTGGCGAATGCGCACACAACTCAACTTGATGTTTCTCATCCAATTTATAATGAACAGTTCTCCGGCCTGATACCATATTATTATTTCGATTATTTGTATGAAGGTGACAAACAGTCTCAGTTCTCTGTCAAGCTGCTTGAGAAACTTGGCTTACCCAAGAATTACACAGGTTTCGTAAATACCGACGCAATGGATCCTTCCACCTTCAGCATCGATATGTTCAGTGCCGATGATTTGCTGGGAACCACTGGTGATGCCAACCTGGTGTCATTCTTCGGATATGACCACACCGGAAAGAAAACGGAAGCATCAAGGCAAACCACTTCCATCGATAAATTTTTGAATGATAAGGACGCAACCGGTACTTACAACCTGTTTACAACCGGAACATACAAACCCATTTACTCGGCGGCCTACATTATGGACAAGTTCGACTTTAAAGATGTAAAGTTTCTGGTGGGCTTGCGTATTGACCGCTTTGATGCCAACCAACCGGTACTTAAGGACAAATACGCCTTGCATGACCTGGCCAGAGTTGGCGACCTTGGGTCATTGGAGAATCTTCCTGCAGGATTCACCGACCACATACCTGGCAACATTTCAAAAGATGCCGCCGTTTATGTGGCTCAAAATCCAGGCGGTGGCAAATCACCGATTGCCATTACCGGATTCCGTGAAGGCGACAAATGGTACAATGCAGAAGGCGCTGAAATATCTGACCCTAACACCATTGCCTCTTCTGACGGCCGTCCCATTCCCCTCTACAAGGACTACGCCAATTACGACAAGAAAATGTCTGTGGGGGGCTTTACAACCTACAAGGCAGAGATCATTCCTCAACCCCGTCTGGGCTTCTCCTTCCCAATCTCTGACGTGGCAGACTTTTTCGCGCACTACGACATGCTGGTTCAACGACCTACCAATATACAGCTGCAGCCACTTGAGTATTATTATCTGAACGCTACCTCAACCGCGCCATTGATCACAAACCCGAACCAGAAAATGCAAAGGACCATTGATTACGAGTTCGGATTCCAACAGGTACTTAACGAAAGAAAAAACGCCATGTTGCGAATTGCGGCATTCTATAAGGAAAACAGAAACCTCATCAACCAGAGAACAATTGTGGGCGCATACCCCAAGAACTACATCATGTATGACAACATCGACTTCTCAACTGTAAAAGGTTTGTCTGCCGAATTTGACTTCAGAAGGTCTGGTGGCTCAAGGATCAATCTGAACTACACATTGCAGTTCGCTGAAGGTTCAGGGTCGAACACCAATTCAGGAGCCAATTTGGCCAGCAGTGGTCAGCCTAACCTGAGGGTATTAATGCCTCTTGATTTTGATCAGCGTCACAGCTTTGTTCTGAATTACGATTACCGTTTCGGTCGCAAAAAGGATTACCGCGGCTGGGTCATCACCCGCAAGAACGAGAAAAAAATAAATGTGTTTGAAGACATGGGCTTTAACCTGTCCTTCCTGCTGGGTTCAGGTACACCTTATACACGCTGGAGTACTGCTGTGCCAACCCAGGGTGGCAACGCGCGTTCAGCCATCGATGGTCAGATCAACGGTTCTTCTAAACCCTGGAATTTCCGTACCAACCTTCGTATCGACAAAAACATCGATCTCACCTGGGGCAGAGAAGAATCGGACAGCCGCAAACGTGCAAACCTGAACGTGTATCTCCAGGTCCTGAACCTGTTTAACACGCGTAACGTTATAAACGTTTACAACTTTACCGGAACACCAGACGATGACGGATACCTCTCGTCCACTCAGGCCCAGGCAGCCATTGCCCAGGCTAATAGTGCGGCTTCCTTTACCGATCTATACAGCATACGACTGAACCAACCAGGCAACTACAACTTACCGCGCCAGATTCGCATCGGTTTGTTATTTAATTTTTAAACAGTAAGAGGAATTATATACCATGAAAAGATTTGTCATTCTAACACTTGCCGCTTTGATCAGCACGCCTTTTATGTCCCGCGAAAAGGCAGCCAGTGAAAAACGTTCCGGGAACAGCTTCTCATCTATGGCTTCCGGAAAAGTGATGGCTTCCTGTGCGGCACCAAAGGCCAGTAAAGAACTTTGGGTGAACAACGTCAGAACCATTGTTTACAGCGGTGGCGATATGTGGTGGGACCTTAACGGTAACGGTAACGCATATTATTATGTGCCTGCTGTGAGTAACCGTAATGTAGGCGCCTGCTCTTGTTTCGGTGGTTCAATCTGGTTAGGTGGTCTCGACGCCGGCGGACAATTAAAAGTTGCCGCCATGACCTACCGCCAAAACGGCATTGATTTTTGGCCAGGTCCGCTTGATACCACAAATGCTTCTGCCGACCAGGCCGAATGTTTGAAATACGACCAGATCTATACCATCACACGTTTAGAGGTTGACAACTTTGTGAATGGCACTGCTCCAACCTCTAACATCATGAACTGGCCAGGTAATGGTGATGTGAGCAAACGTCAGGGACGTCGCCTTGCCCCATATGTGGATGTGAACGCCGATGGATTTTATGATCCCACATCAGGTGACTATCCGGCTTACGACGTTCAGAACCGTGCTGAAAAGGACAACCTTGGATTTTGCAAAACCAAGCTCTATGGTGATTTGACCCTCTTCTGGGTATTCAATGACAATGGCGGTATTCATACAGAAACACAGGGTGTACCTATTGGTGTGGAAGTGAGGGCCCAGGCTTTTGGTTTCAAAACCAACGACGAGATCAACAACATGACGTTTTACAGTTATGAAGTGATCAACCGCTCTTCCTTCCAGTTGGGAAGCACCTATTTTACAGTATGGAATGATCCTGACCTGGGATATTACCTCGATGACTATGTTGGTTGCGATGTGTCCAGGGGGCTTGGTTACATTTATAATGCTGATCCTTTCGACGAAACACTTTTCGGTACAAATGGCTACGGAGATTTTCCTCCCGCTCTGGGTTGCGACTTCTTTAAAGGTCCTTTGGCTGACCCCAATGACGGAATTGACAATGACTTTGACAGCGGGCGGCCACCGCGCTACCCTGGCGAACTCACCGGTATAGATGAACCGGGCGAAACCATTCAGATGTCGAGGTTCACTTACTACAACAACAACATCGGGGCCTTCCCTTCTCAAACCACTAACCCGGACATAGCCATACATTATTACAATTACATGACAGGCTTCTGGAAAGACGGTTCGCCGTTTACATTCGGAGGTAATGCTTACGGCGGCACTCAGCCTGCCACATTTGTATACGACGGTAATCCTGTGACCAATACCGGTTGGACGGAAAAAGCTTCCGGAAATCTGCCCGGTGACAGACGATTCCTCCAGTCTGCCGGTCCATTCACATTAAAACCCGGCGCAGTAAACGACATTACCTTTGGTATGCCCTGGGCTCAAAGCCCGACAAAGGGTGGAAATATTGCTTCCCTTGAATTACTTTACAATGCCGACGATAAGGCTCAGGCGCTGTTCGACAATTGTTTTAAATTGCTCGATGGTCCTGAAGCGCCGGATATGACCATTCAGGAACTGGGTAACGAACTGATCTTCTACCTCACCAACCAGAAAGGAAAGTCAAACAACTACAAGCAATTCAACAACGACTATAAGGAAGAAGATATCTCTATCATTTCTGACCCAACTTCTCCTATTCCCGGTCTGAGTAATCCTGACAAGAACTATTATTTTGAGGGGTACATCGTATACCAGGTGGTTGGTGATAATGTGTCTTCAACTGACCTCGACGACAGAACAAAAGCCATTCCTGTATTCCAGTGCGACCTTAAGAATAATGTAAGCCGTATAGTGAATTATGAAGTTGATAATTCCATTGGTGCATTGGTACCTAAGGTAAAAGTGGAAGGCGCAAACAAAGGTATTTCAAGCACATTCAGGATCACAAACGATGCCTTCTCCACAACTGAAAACAGGAAATTGATAAACAACAAAACATATTATTTCCTCGCTGTAGCTTATGCCTGGAATGAATACCTGCCTTATGTGCAGGACGTTTCGCCTTCCACCAACCCTGAAGGTAATTTCCTTGGTCAGAAAAGGCCATATCTGGAAGGACGTAAATTCAAACGCGCCTCCGGAATACCCCACATGACTGAAAATGAAAAGGACGGCACGGTAATGCAATCAGTGTATGGCTTCGGACCAAAGATTACACGTGTTGAAGGACAAGGAAACGGCGGAAACATTCTGTCACTTACGCGTGAATCTGAGAATGCCATTGTAGCCAATAATTTTGTGGAACAGATCACTTATCAGAATGCCCAAGGTCCGCTGAACATTAAAGTGGTAGATCCTTTGAATGTTAAAAGTTCAGAGTTCAAATTCAGGTTCATACACAATGTTGTGAACAAGGCTACACCCGAAATTGGCAGTTCACCTACTGCAAGCAATAACGCGATGATCCGCAGCACAGGTACAGCAGCGGTTACCTATACCGGAACGATTGCCACCCTTAATGCGGACAATTGCAGTTGGGAACTTATTGATTTAGGTACAAACAGACGTTATCATCCCAATGATCCTACACCAAGCACCAACACAGCCAGCGCGAATTTTAAAGACACTTTATTCCAATCTATCCGGGTGGGTAATGAATATTTTTTCCAGGATCTGGGCTTTTCTGTGAAAATCACACAAGTTGCTGATCCGGGAGAAGATGTGAACAAGTTCACGGATTTTGTTTCACTCACTTCGGAATACAAAGGTCCCGCTGAAGGATCCTACATTGGTGCCAGCATAAGCTATGAGAATGGCGCAAGCAACTGGCTAAATCCAATTCCGGATGTTGACGGTGAAAACCCGCTGAACTGGATTTTATCCGGTAGTTCAAAAACAGCCGGATTTGAAGATGCTTATTACAGTAAATCCGGTACCGATGTGGCGGCCTTTTACGATCCTGCCAAACAATACGGAAACATACTGAACAAAACCTGGGCACCTTACCCGCTTTGTGCTTCCTATTATTCGGTATTCCCAAGTTCAGGCGGCAACCCGGCGAGGATATTCTGCGGACCAGGTTTCAACGGCAAGGCCTGGGCTCAGGATACCAAACTCACAAAGGATTACGCCAGCCAAAATACAAGTAGTTCCCCCAGCCAGGATGGCAATACGGACCTGCGTAAACTCAGCAGCGTTCTGGTTGTATATACCAAAGACAAGAGCAAATGGACGCGTTGCGCTGTTCTGGAAATGCAGGAAAAATCTCAGCTGAGTGTTGGCAACGCGATATTCTTCTCAGCCAGGAACCAGGCTTCGGTTGACAAACAAGGGAAGGCCTATGGTTCGCCAGGATGTAACACGGCTGAAGCCGCCCTGACATCCACAACCGGCATGGGTTGGTTCCCCGGGTATGCCATCAACATTGAAACGGGTGAGCGCCTGAACATGGCATTTGGAGAAGACAGTTATCAGAAGGAAAACAACGGGGATGACATGGTTTGGAATCCAACTTCCAATGTGCATTACCCTTATCCCTTCGCATTCGGCGGCAAGCATTTTGTTTACGTTTTCGCCGGAAACACTGTAGAATCTAAATTTTACCAGAACCCCACGCCTATTTTTGACTGGGAAAATGAATTTGTAGGTCAGCCCTACGGCGTTGGATCATACGATGAAGGCAAACGAATCATTTTTACCCTTTTGAACTATTTCACCACAGAAGTGAAATCAAAACCCTCGGGTATGAATGGAAACGGTCTTGCGCCTTTTAATGCGTTGGAACGTGACATCATGTGGGTATCGATGCCTATTGTGAAAAGCAACTTCGAATTCGAAGCGAAGGATCCTGCGAACATGCCTTCAGATGTAAGGATGCAGATCAACGTGAGCAAACCTTATCGTTACGGATTTAACGGCATAGCCAATATTGCCGGAAATCAACCTTATTCCTCCCTGAATAAACTGATCAGTGTGAATAACCCTTCCCTGCTGACCACGCATATTAAGACCGGAGCCGAAAACAACAACTTCCCGCTGTACACTTTCAATACCAGCGACATTGCAACCTTGTACAACCAAAGCACTACACTCGAGAACGCTCTGGATCAGATAAGGGTTGTACCTAATCCTTATTACGGTTCCTCCGCATATGAAGTGAACCGAACCGACAATAAGGTCAGGATTACCAATCTGCCCAACAAGTGTACCGTGAGAATTTTCTCAATGAACGGCACACTGATCCGCACCATTAAACGCGATGTAAGCGGTCAGGAAGATCTGTACATTGCGGGAACCGACAACAACCGCAAGTCGAAACGGGTACCGTATGAAGAATGGGATCTCAAAAACCAGAATAACATTTCTGTGGCCAGTGGACTATACATTTTCCACATCGACGCACCCGGCATAGGAGAGAAAATTGTGAAATGGTTCGGTGTTATGCGACCACTTGACGTAACTAGTTATTAACCTATTAAGCAGCGAAGTTTATGAATAGAAATCTAAAATATATCGGACTTTCACTGGTGATGCTGAATACCACAGCAACGTTTGGTGGAAATCCTGAACGTGTGGGTCAGGCGGGCGCCAGCCAGTTGCTTATCAATCCCTATTCGCGTAATTCCGGTATGGTCGGTGCCAATTCGGCAAGGGTGAAAGGCCTTGAAGGCCAGTTCCTGAATGTGGCAGGTACCGCTTATACCCGCAAAACCGAACTTATTTTCAATCATGCCAATTGGTTGCAGGGTACTGATATTTTCATCAACAGTTTTGGTCTAACCCAGGGGGTTGGCGAAACCGGCACCTTTGGTTTAGGTGTAGTGGCCATCAACGCCGGAAAAATCGAAGTAACCACCGAAGACATGCCTGAAGGAGGCCTGGGAACTTTTAACCCCACCTTTTATAATATCAGCATGTCTTATGCCAAAATGTTTTCTGATAACATCTATGGCGGGATAAATGTGAAACTCATTTCAGAACAAATCCCCAATGTTAATGCAAGAGGAATTGCTCTGGATGCCGGAATTCAGTATCACACCGGAAAATACGACAACATTCACGTTGGTATCGCACTGAAGAACTGGGGACCCAAAATGAGCTACAAAGGCGACGGTCTCAGCACACAGGCGCAAACCCATGCGCAAAGCGGCACTTATGAAATGACCCTTCAGAACCGTTCGGCTAACTTTGAATTACCCGCCCTCGTGAACATTGGTTTATCGTACGACTTTTTCCTTACAAAAGACAGCGCAGGTGTATCAAAAGACCATCGCCTATCACTGGACGGCACATTTACCTCTAATTCCTTTACATACGACAATTATTTATTCGGTCTGGAATACGCCTGGAAAGAAATGCTCATGTTCAGAGCCGGTTACTACTTTGAAAAGGGAATCATGAATGCCTCAGACAGGAGAACCGTGTTTACCGGCCCGGCCATGGGATTAACCTTTGAAGTACCCTTTAACGATAAAAAGTCTACCGTTGCACTCGATTATTCTTACCGTTTCACAGAACCTTTTAGCGGAGTGCACAACTTCGGATTTCGTATAAATCTATAAAAATCAATATTTTTGTGTATGCTGAGAGTCCCGACAAGTTCGGGATTCTTTGCTATTTAAAACTGAGTCATGGCACAACAAATCGGGTATTATACGGAAGAGGGTTTGCAAAAACTCAGGGATGAGTTACACCAATTAAAGACAAAGGAACGCAAGGCGGCTACCCAGGCCATTGCCGATGCCCGTGACAAAGGCGACCTGAGCGAAAACGCGGAATACGACGCCGCCCGGGAGGCCCAGGGACTGCTCGAACTCAAAATTGCCAAGTTGGAGGAAATAATTGCCAACGCCCGAATCGTAGACAATTCTAAACTGGATCTGAGCAAGGCCAGTATTCTCACCACGGTGAGCATTAAAAACCTTAGCAATGGCGCCAATATGAAATACACGTTGGTGGCTCAGAATGAAGCGGATCTTAAAAGCGGTAAAATTTCGGTTGATTCTCCCATAGGTAAGGCCTTGCTGGGGAAGAAGGTAGGTGAAAAGGTTGATGTTCAGGTGCCGGCCGGACGTGTCACTTTTGAAATCACAGCCATTTCCATCTGATCATGTCGAGTATTTTTTCCCGAATCGTCGCAGGAGAAATTCCTTCTTACAAAATAGCAGAAGACGATTTGCACCTGGCCTTTCTGGATGTATTTCCCCTGAAACGCGGGCATAGCCTGGTTATACCTAAAAAGGAAACCGACTATCTTTTTGATCTGAGTTCTCAGGATTACAATCAGCTGATGCATTTTACGCACCGCGTTGCCCTGGCTGTCAGGGCAGCTGTTCCTTGCCGGCGTGTATCCATGCAGGTGATCGGGTTGGAGGTGCCTCATGCGCATGTTCATCTGATTCCGATAAACACCATGAGTGATTGTGATTTCAGAAATAACAAATTGAAATTTTCCAAAGAAGAATTCGAAGAAACGGCAGCCCAAATTGCCGCCAAATTCTCCTGAGTGTTCCGCTTACTAAAGCTGATTAAGCAGGCTTTTGAGACTTACCTCCCGTTCAAGAAATGCACCTATGCTCTCTATGGAAATCCTTTCCTGTTTCATGGAGTCCCGGTGCCGTACTGTTACGGTGCCATCTTCCAGGCTTTGATGATCTGCAGTGAAACAAAACGGCGTACCAATCGCGTCTTGCCTTCTGTAGCGTTTGCCTATGGTGTCTTTTTCATCCATCTGCAACTGATGGTCAAACTTATGGGCCCTGTAAATTTTCTCGGCGAGTTCAGGTAATCCGTCTTTTTTGACCAAAGGGAGAATGGCGGCTTTGTATGGTGCAAGGGCAGGAGGAAGACTGAGCAGGGTCCTGCTGTCTCCGCCATCAAGCTGTTCCTCTTTCAGGGAAGAAGACAAAACAGAGAGGAAGAGCCTGTCGAGCCCGACTGAGGTTTCCACGACATAGGGTACATAACTCTGATTCAATTCAGGATCGAAATATTGTATTTTCTTACCGGAAAAAGCTTCGTGTTGTTTCAGGTCAAAATCAGTTCGCGAATGTATGCCTTCCAGCTCCTTGAAGCCAAAAGGGAAACGGTGTTCTATATCACAGGCCGCGTTTGCATAGTGGGCCAGCTTCACATGATCGTGAAACCGGTATTTCTCAGCACCCAGCCCAAGGGAGAGATGCCATTTTAACCTGCTCGACTTCCAGTATTCGTACCACTCCATTTCAGTACCCGGGCGTACAAAAAACTGCATTTCCATCTGTTCAAATTCACGCATTCTGAAAATGAATTGCCTGGCCACGATTTCATTTCTGAAGGCCTTACCTGTTTGCGCTATTCCGAAAGGTATTTTCATCCTTCCGGTTTTCTGCACATTGAGGTAATTCACAAATATGCCCTGGGCCGTTTCTGGTCTGAGGTAAATGGTATTGGCGTCCTCCGATACAGAACCCATGCTTGTGCTGAACATGAGATTAAATTGTCTGACCTCAGTCCAGTTGCGGCTACCGCTAACAGGACAAACAATTTCAAGGTCGATGATGATTTGTCTTACCTCGTTGAGATTATTTTCATTCAGGGCCCGTTTGAAACGATCTTCAATTTCGCTGATCTTCTTGCTGTATTCGAGAATTCTGGCATTGGTCGTTCTAAAAAGCTTTTCATCAAAATCAGGAAAACGTTTGGCCGCCTTCTCAATTTCTTTGGTAATCTTCTCTTCAATCTTGGCAATGTGCTCTTCAATGAGAACGTCGGCACGGTATCGTTTCTTGCTGTCTTTGTTGTCGATCAGTGGGTCGTTAAAGGCGTCCACATGCCCGCTCGCTTTCCAGACCGTGGGATGCATAAAAATGGCAGAATCAATGCCTACAATATTCGGGTTGAGCTGAACCATAGCTTTCCACCAATACTCACGAATGTTCTTTTTCAGCTCGGCGCCGAGCTGACCATAATCGTAAACTGCGCCAAGGCCATCGTAGATCTCACTGCTGGGAAAAATAAAGCCGTATTCCTTGGCGTGTGATATGATGGTTTTAAAGGCGTCTTCGGGTTTAATCTGATTTAAGGTGGACATTGGTTTTAGAGAATGGAGGGCAAAATTACACTTTTAATACCTGGGCAGAAAGCACTATGTTGTCGATGAGGCGCACCTTGCCCACATACACGGCGATCAAGGCAACGGCGGTTTGGTTTGAAAGGTATGTCTGAAGGGGCACCAGTGTTTCCGGTTCGCAAATCTCAAAATAATCCAGTTTCATTTCAGGAAACCGGCTTACCTCCTTAAAGACGAAATCTTTTGCCTCCTTAATCCCCTGTTTCTTCAGGACATTGAGGCTTTTTTGCATCATCTCCGGAATACCTGATGCAAGTATCCTTTCCGCCGGACTAAGCAAGGTGTTGCGCGAACTCATGGCCAGTCCGTCCTGCTCCCGCTCAATCGGACAGGCTATTATTTGCACAGGGATTTTAAGTTGTTTCACCAGGGCTTTTACCACCAGCAATTGCTGATAATCCTTCTGGCCGAAAAAAGCCAGATCCGGTTGAACAAGCGTAAAAAAACGCTTCAAAACCTGGGCTACGCCATTAAAATGACCGGGACGATGCCTGCCCTCCAGAACCTTATCCAGTTCCCCGAACTGGTATTGCTCGTTTTCATGGTCAGTATACAATTCATCAGCCTCGGGGACGAATAAGATATGGCACTTGGCTTTTTCCAGCATGGCCTGATCCTTTTCCGGGGTCCGGGGATAACGTTTGAGATCCTCGGGATCATTGAACTGCCGGGGGTTTACAAAGATGCTGCACACTGTAATGTCGCACTTTGTAAGGCTTGTTTTCACCAGAGAAAGGTGCCCGGGATGAAGTGCCCCCATGGTAGGCACAAATCCAATTTTCAACCCCTTGTTTTTAAGCAAGTTAACCTGCATCTGCAAGTCCTGACCCGTTCGGATGATTAGCATGGGATAAGGTCATAAAGCTACAATTTACTTTGAAATGTGCCGGAAATTTTATTAATTTTGTATACTTTATTAAAAGGAGATTTATCTGTATGAAGAAAGCAAGGGTCCTTTTCGTTTCTCAAGACATCACACCGTATTTAGACGAAACTCAGATTGGCAAAATAGCCAGGAAACTCCCTCAGGGGATTCAGGAACGCGGAAAAGAAATCCGCACATTTATGCCCAAATACGGTTCCATTAACGAAAGGCGGCACCAGCTCCACGAGGTTATCCGTCTCTCCGGCATGAATCTCGTTATAAACGATGTGGATCATCCTCTGATCATCAAGGTGGCCAGCATTCCCACCGCCCGGATGCAGGTGTATTTTATAGACAACGAAGAGTATTTCGGACGAAAAGCTACCCTGGTTGACAAGGGTAACGGGAAACATTTTGACGACAACGATGAGCGGGCCATGTTCTTTGTAAGAGGCGTAGCCGAAACGGTTAAGAAACTGGGCTGGCAGCCCGATATCATCCATTGTCACGGTTGGTTCACTTCACTGATGCCCCTGTACATCAAGAAATACTACCAGGAAGATCCGCTTTTTGCCGATACCAAAGTGGTGGTTTCTTTGTATGAAGACGAATTCCCCAAAGCACTCAACAAAAAATTCATCGACAAACTCAATTTCGATGGATTCAACAAAAAAGACATCAAGCATATTTCAGAAGAGGCCAACTGCATGAACCTGATCAAGCAGTCCATCGAGTATGCTGATGGCGTGATACAAGCCAGTGAAAAAATAAACCCTGAGCTTGAAAAATGCATCAAAAAATCGGGTAAGGCTTTCCTTCCATTCAAAAATGAATTGGAATACATCGACGCTTTTAATGAGTTTTACGATGAAATTCTGGAAGAAGCCAATATTCTGAGTTAAAACTATAAGCCTTTATCCAAAACCCCGGCACACCGGGGTTTTTTTATGATATAATATTCCCTGACCCTCATCCGTTTCCAGAAAGCAGTATTTTTGCGCGTTAAAGTTTGAAAACAAGGCCCTACATATTATTCATAGGAAGCATCCTGGTGCTTGTATTATCCTGCAAAAAGGAAAGCCATCCGCTGGGTCTTGAGGTTCAGCCCGAATACGATATCCTTCACGCCAACGTGAAGGAGCTGAAACCCGTGAGCATTTACACGCAGGCCGTCGATTCTATTTTATCCTTCAACGACGATCTGAAATTTCTGGGTAGCATTCAGGATGCCAGTTTCGGCAGAACCGATGTTGGGTTGTACGTAAATCCCAATATCAGTGTAAGCAATCTATCATTTGGTGACACAGCCGTTCTCATTTCATCAGAGATCGTACTGCAAGCTTACGAGGTGGAGTACATGGGTCTGGCATCCAGTATTCTTAACTATTCAGTTTACACGCTGGATTCCGCTTTATCACAGGACCGCATTTATTATTCAAACAATATGGGCCTCCACAATACAAACAGTGTTGTGGCAGCTTATACAGGAAGTTATACCACCCTCGATGCCAAAGTTGTGATTCGCATTCCTGTTGATTCCTTATTTGCCAGCGACATACTAAAGAACCCGCAATACCTGGTGGATAACGCGACATTTCAGGCTAAGTACAAGGGTTTCTACATCAGTTCAGCAAGCTCTCAGCTTAACCCATCAAGCAATCCGGGAATCATTACCCGTTTTGACCTGAGCTCAAGTCTGAGTGGTTTGTACCTGAAATACAAAGTAGGCCCTAAACAAAGTGAAATAAAAAGTTTCCGCTTCACGTTTAATGGTGATGATGCCGTCAGGTACAACACTGTGAAATACCAGGCCATGCAGGGAGGACATTATCTGCTCACCGGGCAATTAAAAGGCGATACTGCCAAGGGTAATGAAAGTGTGTTTTTGAAAGGACTGGCATGCACCATAGCAAAGGTGAATATTCCCATTTCAAAGAACAGCGCAGATTCAAGCTACATTTCAGTGAACCGGGCTGAAGTCATTTTTAACGTGGATGAATCCTTTCTTCCCAGCTCCGCCGACGGCAAGTATGAGGCACCGCCAATCCTTTGCCTTATACCGCTTGACGAAAATGGGAATGAAAGTCTCAGTGCACACAGTTACAATGTAAGCAACCTGAGCCGTTACAATGGGGTTTATGACAACAGCGCCAAACGGTATGTTTTTGATATAGCCCGTTTCGCCCAGTTGGTGATGAGAGGAAGCCGGGTGAATCATGGATTTCACCTTGTGGTGACCGACCCTTCAATGCCCAAAGTCCTGCACCGTGACCAGTACCAGAATCGGGTGGTGTTGCATGGTATGAATAAGGGCGACCTCCGACCCCGCTGCAACCTGTACTATGTGAACATGAAAGAAAAGTGATCTCACCGGAAACACTTTTCAGTATGCATCAGTCATCCTATACAAAATGAAGGAGAACGCCTTATTAAACGAACTCCTCAACCCTGGCCTGCATCAGGGAAATCCTGAGTTTATGATCGTGACCGACCAGTTATCGGAGCGGCTGGTTTTCACATGTAACTTCATTTTCAGAAAGGTATTCCAAAGCCCTTACCAGATTGCACTATCTTCTGATGAGCTGAAAACCCACACAGGCCCGATCATCAACTATTCAGGCAGGTCCATTCCTTCTTCGTTCCGAATACCTGTTGAAGGCCTGTTGTTTGAGAATGGTCTGCGGAAGAATTCAACTGAACTTGTTGAAGTGAAGCCTTTATTGAGGGCCTTTGTGTGTGGTACTGCAAATCCGGGCTTTCAGATTGAATACGATCTGTTTTCCATGGTCTTTTATTTTATTTCACGTTATGAAGAATGGCAGGACCACAACAAGGATGAACACGGCAGATTCACGGTCAGAAACAGTATTCTGTTCAGATATGGTTTACAGCAAAGACCGCTGATCGATCTCTGTGTCCAGGAATTCAGGTCTGAACTGGAAAAGCATTTTCAGGGACTCCATTTGTACAGGAAAAAAGCGGGCCTGCTGAGCACAATAGATGTGGATAATGTGTATGCATACCGGCATAAGTCCTTTTTGAGGGTGGCTGGGGCTGGCTTCAAAGACCTGCTGAAAGGCGACTTTTATGGTTTAGGCCGGCGCCTGGCCGTGCTCAGGGGAAAGATCTCTGATCCCTTTGATATTTATGATACGGTATCTGAGTTTTGCGCAAGGCATAACATTCCACTTGTATTCTTTTTTCTGATGAGAAGCGGCACACGATATGACAGAAGCCTGGATCCTGACTCTGGGGCCTTTCAGGAGATCATCAGCAGACTGAATGATTACCCATTGAGTATAGGATTGCATCCTTCTTATGAGACCTTAAACGATCAGGAACAACTGGGAAAGGAAACGAGAAGAATGACCGAAGTCCTGAACGCCGTTCCCATTTTTTCACGCCAGCATTTTTTACGATTTGATGTACGACGCACGCCCCATATGCTTTCACAGAAAGGATTCAGAGCCGACTTCAGCATGGGTTATTCCGATGTGCCGGGTTTCAGGGCAGGCACCAGTTTCGTGTTCAACTATTATGACTTTGAAAGAGAGCGTGAAACGGATTTTAAACTGGTTCCTTTTTGTTTGATGGACGGTGCGTATTCTATTCACACCAAACGAACGCAGGACGAGATACTGGCAACAGTGGACGAGATGGCGAATGATATTGAGTCAAGCGGTGGTAATTTTGTGAGTGTGTATCACGAAAGAAGCTTCGATGACCATTTGTACCCGGGATTCGGTACTTTATACAGGGAAATGCACCTTCGGTTGAAAGCCCGTTTCACTTCATGAATTTGACTTATCTTTGGCGGATGAAATTTCCGGGCCTCATAGGTTTCTGCTCACTGGTGGTGCTAATAGCCAATACCGGGTGTAAGGACAAACTTGAACTCAACGCCCCTTACAAGGAGATTCCCAGTATTTACGCCGTACTCAACCCGGATGATAACATCCAGATGATCCGCATCAACAAGGTTTTCCTTGGCGAGGGGGATGCCAACCAGATGGCGCAGGTGGCAGATTCTATCAATTATCCGGAAGGTCAGCTTGAAGTGACGCTCACCGATTCAAAAGGCAATGTAAATCTTTTTCACGATTCCCTGGTGAAAACCGCTGAGGGGGCTTTTAATCCGAATCAGCGTGTATATGTGAGCAGCGCAAAATTAAAAACCCGGGAACCTTATCTGCTTACTGTAAAGAATCTGCACACCGGTAATGTCTTCACAGCAAGGGATACCTCACTGGCTCCACTGAGTATTTTGAATACCTATAGACCTTTTGTGCCAATTTATTATCCGGTTCCTCCCGGTTCTGCGGCAAACGACGACAATTATATTGATTACAGCGGCCAAAACACAAGCTATACCATACGCTATTCTCCAAACGAAGCCAAGCTGTATCAGTTTGTGATCCGCTTACACTACTACGATTCACTCGGAAACGGAAACCGGATCGACAGGGCCCTGGATTACCCTTTTAACAACCTCTATCAAAAGGATATCAATATTGGCGGTCCTAACAATGGTTTTTTACTGAATGTGTTCAAGGGAAAGGACCTTTTTAATGCTGCCGGTCTTGCCTTATCCAAATCAACAGCTGTTTCGGGGCTTCTGGGACGAAAAATGTACAAAATCCAGTTTTTTATTTATACCTCCACCCAGGAGTACCTTGATTACCTTGAATACGCCAAGCCCTCCCTGAACATATCCCAAACCAAACCCATCTACAGCAATTTCGATAAACGGGCGGCTATGGGCATATTTTCCTTCAGAACAAGCGTAACAGTTGAGAAAAGCATATCCAATACCTTTATTTCAGAATTTGCCTACAATCCGGCCACCTGTCAGTATCAGTTTTACACCGCTTCCTTGAGCAAACCGGGCTGCCGTTAGGCCAACTGACAAGATTAAGGCCTGTGGCCAATTTGCCGCCATATTAGCCTGAGAAATCCCAGCATAAATGACAGTCTGGCAGAGGATATTCCACCACCCCCTTTGGCATATTTATTGAGAATCAGAGACAAAACTTAATAGCAATGGGAAAAATTATAGGAATAGACTTGGGAACGACCAACAGCTGTGTTTCCGTAATGGAAGGCAACGAGCCGGTGGTGATAGCCAACAACGAAGGCAAAAGAACCACTCCTTCCGTTGTAGCCTTTGTTGAAGGAGGCGAGCGCAAAGTGGGTGATCCTGCAAAACGCCAGGCCATCACCAACCCCAAGAAAACCGTTTATTCGATCAAGCGTTTTATGGGCCATACTTTCGATGAAGTTGGACTTGAAGTTGCAAGGGTACCTTATAATGTGGTAAAAGGTGAAAACAATACCCCCCGTGTAGAAATAGGTGACCGCAAATATACCCCCCAGGAGATTTCGGCGATCATTCTTCAGAAAATGAAAAAGACTGCTGAAGACTATCTGGGAACTGAAGTGACCGAGGCTGTGATTACAGTTCCGGCGTATTTTAACGATGCCCAGCGTCAGGCTACTAAAGAAGCCGGTGAAATTGCGGGTTTAAAGGTTAAGCGTATCATCAACGAACCTACTGCCGCCGCTTTGGCCTATGGCCTTGATAAAAAGAGCAAGGAAATGAAGATTGTGGTGTTTGACTGTGGTGGCGGAACGCATGACGTTTCGGTTCTGGAACTGGGCGATGGCGTATTTGAAGTGAAAAGCACAGATGGTGACACGCACCTTGGTGGTGATGATTTTGACCAGGTGATCATTGACTGGCTGGCAGATGAATTCAAAAAAGACGAAGGTCTGGATCTGCGTCAGGATCCCATGGCCCTGCAACGTCTGAAGGAAGCCGCAGAGAAAGCCAAGATCGAACTGTCTAACTCAACCAGCACCGAGATCAACCTGCCCTATATCATGCCGGTGAATGGCATTCCAAAACACCTTGTAAAGAATCTTTCACGCGCCAAGTTTGAACAGTTGGCCGACAGCCTGATTCAGCGTACCATTGAACCCTGTCGTTCGGCCTTAAAGAATGCAGGATTGAGCCCATCCGATATCAATGAGATCATTCTGGTTGGCGGTTCAACCCGCATCCCAGCCATACAGGCAGCTGTAGAGAAATTCTTTGGCAAAGCCCCTAACAAAAGTGTTAACCCCGATGAAGTGGTGGCCCTTGGTGCGGCAATTCAGGGAGGTGTTCTTACCGGAGAAGTAAAAGATGTATTGCTTCTGGATGTAACGCCGCTTTCTCTGGGCATTGAAACGATGGGTGGCGTATTCACAAAACTCATTGAGTCCAATACCACCATTCCAACCAAAAAATCACAGGATTTCAGTACAGCGGCCGACAACCAGCCTTCTGTACAGATTGTGGTGTACCAGGGCGAACGCCCCATGGCTCGTGACAACCGCAAATTAGGCGAGTTCAACCTTGATGGTATACCTCCTGCACCTCGTGGCGTGCCTCAGATCGAAGTAACATTCGATATTGATGCCAATGGCATATTGAACGTGAGCGCCAAAGACAAGGCTACAGGTAAATCCCACAACATCCGAATTGAGGCTAAAAGCGGACTCAGCCAGGAAGAAATCGATCGCATGAAACGCGAAGCGGAATTGAATGCTGAATCCGATAAAAAGGCCAAGGAAGAAATAGAGAAGCTAAACGAAGCCGATGCCATGGTATTCCAGTCGGAAAAACAACTCAAGGAATACGGGGATAAAATTCCGGCTGAAAAGAAAAGCAGCATTGAGAGCGCACTGAATGAACTTAAAGCAGCTCATGCGGCTAAAGACATTCAGAAGATCGGCACTGCATTGACCAACCTCAATGCAGCCTGGTCCGCTGCCAGCGAAGACATGTACAAGGCAAATCAGGGTCAGCCTGAAAACAACGGCGCCGGGGCAGGTCAGCAGCAACAGCAAAATGCAGGCTCCTCGAACACCGAAAATGTTACCGACGTGGATTTTGAAGAAGTAAAATAATACAGGTTCAAAACCTTACTTAAATCCCCCCACCGCAAGTGGGGGGATTTTTATTTTATACCTCCGGGGGCGAACCTGATATTTTGATAGTTTTGCAAGGCATGAAAGTCATTTTCAGAATTGCTCTCATACTCACCAATGTGCTTGTGGGCCTGGTGTTCATCTATTCAGGATACACAAAACTTTATCCCGTAATAGAGACCTTTGAATTTACCTTTGTTGAAAGTGGCCTGGCGAACTGGTATACCGCTCCCATAGCGGCAAGATTCATGATTGCCCTTGAATTTTTTACAGGCGTGTTGTTGATCAGTCAGTTCCGACTTAAGAACTTCACACTTCCGCTGGCCGCATTTTTGCTGCTTTTCTTTATCGTTTACCTTCTTATACAGATTGCTGTTCGTGGTAACACAGGCAATTGCGCCTGTTTTGGCGAACATCTGGTCATGTCGCCGCTTCAGGCCATTCTCAAAAACCTGGTCATGCTGGCTATGCTGTCTCCTGCTTATTTTTTTTATGATGGCTGGAACA
>DAOMFS010000004.1:0-58729 GCA_035429925.1 Bacteroidia bacterium
CTTATGAATATTGCTATCATCGGTTCGGGACATGTGGGCGGAAGCCTTGCAAAAAAATGGATAGAGGCTGGTCACGCTGTAAGGGTTGGAGCCAGGCTTCCTTTGAGTGATAAAAACATGAAGCTAGCTGTGGAGATTGGTGAAGACAAATTCAGCACTGTTGAAAAAGCCGTTGAGCAGAGTGAGCTCATACTACTTTCCGTGCCGGCTCCGGTATGTGTGGAGGTGGTGAAACAGCTGGGCGATACAAATGGAAAAATTATCATAGATGCTATGAATGTTGTGATGGGACGGGGCCCGCAGGGATTCCGAAATACCGCCGATGCTATACTGGCCAACACAACGAGTCGTGATGTGGTGAAGTGTTTCAATACCACAGGTTACAACAACATGCTTAATCCGCATTATGGCGATAACGCACTCGACCTGTTTGTTGCAGGCGACAGCGTAAAGGGAAAAGCGGCTGCCATACAATTGGCCAAAGACGCCGGCTTTGCCGAATGTTACCCCATCGGCGGAAACGATAAGTTTGAACTTATGGAACAATTTGCCTGGTTTTGGATCAACCTGGCCATGTTTCAGGGTCAGGGCCGTGAAATTGGCTTTAAACTTCTGAAACGCTGAACTTCATTGGGAATAAGGTAAGCTATCTTAATTTGCAGATCTAAATCCTTCTATTAGAATTCCGTTCTGCCAATTGAAAAATTCTAACTGGAAATCATTGTATAATGAGCAATTCTTGCTTTTTGATATGTTGCTTGTCCAGAAGTTTAATAAAATAAACCCCTCCGGACAATCCATCGAGAGATATAGTTTTATTGTAATTACCCTGAGCCTGATCCCCCAGTTCGATCTGCCTGATAAGTTTTCCGCTGAGTTCGCACAACTGAATGGCCAGTTCTTGCCTGTCAGATAAATTGTACGACACGCTAACCAGGTCTCTGGCTGGATTTGGAGAGATGTAAAAGGAAACCTGTGTCATGGTCTGTTCATTCACCGATACATACTGGTTGGTGTCTGGCGGAGGAGCCGCTGCTTTTAACTGAAGGGGACTCATGAGCAGGGGTAAATCACCTGATGTGCTGTTGTTGCCGTTCACGGCATTGCCGCAAACATATACCGTGGCGAGCGTGTCAACACTGGGGGCTACCCACTGAAAATTGAAAGTTGCATTGCCGCTCCCCGCTTTCGCTGTAGTGTGTACGGCGTTTTTTCTTGATCCTGAATTGAGAAATTTTACACCACTGCCTGCTACCTGCATCAAACCGGAGTTGGTATTCAAGCCATTGAGGATCTCACAATCAAATCCGAATTTGCTGAATCCCGCTGCACTTACGGTAACCCCCAGGGTATAGGTGGTACCCGGTACAAACTCGTTGTTGCTGAAAGAAGGAGTCGCGCTGATACTCACATCAGTCGCCGCGCTGCTTCCGCCGCCATGGCAAGCAGCACAAGTGCTTTCACCGGGAGATCCTGTGTGCCCCGAAATACCATTGCTGCTTAAAACGATAAAAGCCGGGCCGCTCAGTGCAATCAGCATGACCGAGACCAAAGACAGGATGTTCTTGTTCAATTTCATAAGAATCCGGCAAGATATTAAAAGCCTGCTTTTGTTTTCCGGGAATAGTGTTAAATAGTCAGTTCGTCTGGTGCTGAGGCTTGTCTTTACACGCCTCAAACTTATTTAGTAACTGTGGTTCCAGGGTGGGCGTGACCCAGTCCAGAAAAGCGAATCGTATCCCTTCTTCCACCAATGGCTTTTGTGCTTCGGGGAATTGCCGGTAGAGTCTACAGAGCGTTGTTACTGCTGTTGTGTCTTGCTCCGTTTTGTCCCTGAGGAGGTGAGCCGCCATTCCCCAGCCATAACCATAGCTGAGCTCGTTGTGGTGTTTTTCGGGCGCTACAGACCTGATGCGGTTAAGCATTGATACGTCGTCACCATATTTGCGTGCGAGAATCCAGCCCGCAATTTTGTATTCGGGTTCGGGGATACGGTTGAATTGCAAGGTGTACAAAACAGAAAAAAAACCGCAAAACAAGATGAATCCACCCCTCATGAAAGCATGAATCCCTGGAATGTTCTTGTAAACATGCAAGGCCAGAAGCACTATCAAGGGTATCACATAACTGAAGTGACGGTACAGGTAAAAGGTTTTGACATCTATCCTGTCGGTGAAAAAGATACTGAAAGCATAAGATGCCATGAAGAACAAAATAATGAGTCCGGCAAGGAGGGTTCCGGGGTTTTTATCCCGGTTCAGAAATAAAACTGCGAGGGCGGCCACCAGAAATGCAAATACCAGCCAGCGCTGGGCAGAAGAGGACATGAGATTCCCAGCAGACACCAGGAAGGAAGCCGGGAGGGCCTGATACCAGGCTGAAACAAAGTTGACGAAGCCGTGCTGAAAACTTTCACGCCAGGATTCGTCGCGCGGCGAGATAAGAGCGAGCTCCTCTAGGTGAAAGCCAGGGTCAGCAAAAACACGCACCAATCCGTGCAGCGCCAGTATCGGTAACATGGTAAGCAGAAAGAGCATGTAATCACGGGCTTTTTGACGCAGTGTAGATTCCTGCATTAGCAGCCAGATCAGATACGCAGGTAAGAGGATGATGTTGTGGTAAGAGAATACAATTCCCAAACCGGCAACCAGGGCCAGACGAACTGGTCTTGTTAGTTTTGATTCTTGTCGTACACAGGCGTACAGGAAAAGGAATAAAACAATAGAATTGACATAGTGCAGACCGAAAAACGAAGTGCCCCAGGGCAACATTTCCGGAACCGCCAGTATGGTCCAGCAGGCAAACCAGAATGCAGTTGTGGCTCCGAATATTCTTTCTGCGATACGAATTTGCAGATACCGGATAAGGGTATCACAAACCAGGGCAGCTGCGCTGAGGGATTTGACAAAACTTAAAAATGGAATAAAAAGAAGCGCAAGAAGTGAAATGGGAACGGTGCCGCCTTCATAGGGATAATGGATGAGATGCTTGTAATCAAAGTCTGAGTTGCTCACCATGTCCTGCAGGCTCAACGACCAAACAATCTGGTCATGTGCCATATTCCAGATATGGCTCTGCCAGGCAAACACCAGACGAAAAAGCGTTCCTGATATTGTCAGTAAAATTATCTGCTTAACTTTCAAAAAATTGAGTTTTTATGTTTGATCATGAACCAGGGCATGGGAGACTCTCTCACCAAAAGGCCCTTCAATAATCCGCTCGGCTTATAAAGCATGCGAATATCGAATCCATCAAGCACGTTAAAGCTGTTGTGATGGAAATATTCAACCATGGCTTCCTCACCCTTGTTCTGAAAATAAGCTTTACTTCTTTCTTTCGCGCCTTCCAAATCATTCTTGTTGTAAAAGGGACTGTCTATAATGTGAATTTCCCCTCCCTCTCTTAGCATTGTCAAACAACGCTCCAAAAGAAGTTTGGGGTTTCTGAAATAATGGAATGAGGCACAAAAGGTGATGAGGTCAAAGGGCTCGCCTGGCAATTCGTCCTGCAATATATCGGCAAAATACCACTTGATTCCGGAATCGGGGAAGGCTCTCGTCGCCTGCCTGAGTTCATAAAAGTGGGCATCGATTCCACTCAGGTGATGTCCCTGCTGCTGCATGCGTTGCGTGAAAAAACCATTTCCGCATCCCACATCCAGTATGTCCAGATGGCCTTTTTTTTGAGAAAGGTAGTGTAGAAAACGATCTATACTCTTTTTACGGATTTGCCAGTGCTTATAGTCCGGATGAATTAGGTCCACCTCTGGCAATTTTCGGATCTGCTCCAGGCTGGCAATCTGTCCCTCCTTTTCGCGAAGCGCGAGGTAATGTGCGCCGAAATCGGCAAAGCGTTCAGGGGCCCCTGGCGCAACATATACACCGTCTCGCCATTCAAAACGATTTAAGGCATCTGGGTTCATGGGTTACCTGATCACTAATTCAATTTATGTACAATTTACTGAATCCCCGGAAACGAATGACAGGAATCTTTATCTTGTTGCTCCGGAATCTCCGTGTTGAATAATATTTCTCATAGCCCTTGCACGGATGAACATTAATCCGGAGCAGATTGTGTTGCAGATGAACGCCACCCAGAAACTAATAATCATCAGTCCGGGATTCCCTAAAGACGAATCAGATTCCACCTGCCTGGTGGCCCTTCAGATGCTTGTAAGGGCCTTGCAAGACATACCCTCTGTTCAACTCGAGGTGCTTGCCATGCATTATCCTTTCGAAAAAAAGACCTATCTCTGGCACGGCACAACTGTGCACGCTCTGGGCGGAGCCAACCGCAAAGGCCTCAGCCGGATTTTTCTCTTTGCCCGAACCTGGTTTCTGCTGAAGAACCTTTACAAAAAAAACAGGGGGATTCCTTTGTTCAGTTTTTTAGCCACAGATGCCGCGCTCGTGGCCGGACTCTTCAGCCACCAGCACGGCCTTCAGCATGTGTGCTGGATGGTTGGACAGGATACCCGCAAAGAGAATCATTACATGCGTTTTATTCCACGCAGTACACGTTTTGTGGCCATCTCCTCCTTTTCTAAACAGCATGCCGAATCAAATTTTGGTATACATGTGGAAGCTATCCTGCACAACGCACTGAATCTTCAGGTCTTGCCGCCCTATGAAAACCTGCCCCGTACTTGCGATTTGCTTTTTGTGGGTTCCCTTATTCCACTGAAACATCCTGAATGGATTCTCAGGCTGATTGGAGACCTGAAGCAAGATGGTCTTAGTCCGGTTTGCGACATGATCGGAACCGGCCCCATGAAATCCGAACTGCAGAAGGACATAGAGGCCCTGGGATTGAAGGAGCATATTCGCCTCTGGGGAGAATTATCCCATGAGGCTGTATTGCAACACATGTTCAGGTCAAGGATCCTCGTGCATCCATCAGAGTTCGAAGGCTTCTCCACGGTGTGTCTGGAAGCGCTGTACGCCGGCTGCAAGGTGGTCACAACATTCAGCCCCTTCACCGAAAACATCGTTGATATTCATACAGCTACCGATTACGGGGCGTTTTATGCCCAGTGTAGAAAAGTTTTGCAATCCACCTGGAAACCGCAAAGCAGGTTGATTTACAATACGGATCAAACAGCCCAACAGTTGGTAAACCTCTTACAAGGAAGCAAAAAATGATATGAGTTCCTTTGCAAGGGCCTGATAACTTAATCTGGCCTCGAATTGTGCTCTCACTTTTTCCTGTAATTCAGTTCTGTTTATTTGCCTTGAATGCTCGAGAGCAGATCTTAAGCTGTTTTCATTTTGCGACTCATATAACAGTGCGCAAGTGCCTTCATTTGTCATAAAACGGAAAGAGGGAATAGATGGCACAAGGGGCGGCAGGTGACAGGCCATAGCCTCACAGAGCGCGTATCCACTGCCTTCGTGAAGCGAAGCCGATACAAAATAATCAGCCATGCTATACCAGGACGCCATGTTTGCATGCGGTATCCGACCCACAAAAACAATGTTGGCATGATCGCCGCAAAGGGATTTTGATTCCTTAAGTAAAGTGTCGTCAGTATACAAGAGGTACAATCTGATCATGGGGTTTTGTTTGGCAAAGGCTTTGAATACCCTGAGAAAAAAAAGCGGGTTTTTCAGGTTGATCAAACGCCCAACCCAGAGGTATACCAGGCATTCCTGAGGAATGTTCAGGCTTGCTCTGGCAACTGTTTTGGCAATGGCCTTCATGCTGGTCGAACCTTCCATCAACTCATGAACTTTTTTTCTGTCCAGACCTAGATTCGCTGCCATCTCATCGGATGTGAAAAGAAAGGCGTCCACGTAAATCGAACAGAATTTAAGCAAGGCGCGTTTAAGCGCAGATCCGCGCCGCTCGCCATGGTGCTGCACAATCAGTTTTGTTTTCCGGCCGAGCGTCCATCTCAAATGCAAAACTTGAATGATATTGCCCAGGCCATGTACCCACACCAGGTCAGGGTCTTGCGCCCTGATGCGTTTGTGGGTGCGGAAAGCCGGGACCCATTTGCGGGGTTTACGACCAGTCACATGCACTTGTACATTTGAAAAAACAAAGTCCCCGGAAAAACAGGCGAATTTATATGAATGGGTTCTGTATCGCTTACTGATGCCTTGTAATAGCAGGAGACTGCCTTCGTGCCGCCTGACCAGGTTGTCGAAATCAGACGCCTTTTCCCTGTAATAGCTGATCTCAGCGCAGCATGGCAAAAGATTCCTGGTCATGGGGTCAGCTCGGTTTTTCGCCTGACTTGGCATCTTTTTTATCGAGGGCAACTATGGCTGCCAGTGATGTGAATACCGGAAAAGCCACCTTATCAAATTCAAGAAATCCGTTAAAGCAGGCGTGCACACAATAGGTCACCAGACCCATGAACAGGAAAGCCCCGATTTGCCTGATCTCTGGATTGCCGCTATACCGGAGCAAGCGTATACTTTTGCACAAGGCCACGATCATCAGCGCCAGAAAAATAAGCAAACCCGGGAGTCCAGTTTCACTGAGGTAATTCAGGTACTCAGAATGCGCGTGCCCCTTGTTGCCGGTAAAGGTGCTGATGCGGGTGAGGTCGGCGCGTTGCTGATATTGGCCATAGTAAAACTGGTAGGTGCCCGGTCCAAATCCAAAAACAGGTTTGTCGCGGAACATGCGTATGGCGCACTTCCAGCGGTTTATCCTCTCCCTGTTCGACACGTCGGTATTGATATTGGAAATGGATTTAAAATGTGTGCCGATTTCGTTGGAGTGACTCTGCTGTTTGTTCCCTTGCAGTTTTGCGGAAAGCTCCGGCCAGTAAGTCCAAACGCCCAGAAGTGCAAGTATGGCCAAAGCAGCCAGATAACGGAGTTTCACCTTGTATCTAAGAATGGTAAAGGCGCCCAATGCCACCAGCAATCCCAGCCAGGCCGCCCTTGAGTATGAAAACAAAAGCGCAACAAACAGCAGGCCCAGAAGTGCCATGTACAGAACCCTCAAACGTCCGGCCCGGGTTTTTAAAACCAGCTCTGCGGTAAACGGCAGGTAAAATGCCAGGCAAGCACCATATATGGTGTGGTCGTAATAATAGGGTTCTGATAATTTTTCTGAGCCTATGGTGATGAAACCTATCGTAGAATGTTTATACACCGTCAACACCACCGGCAAAACCATTCCCAGCGTATAGTAAAGGAAAATGCGCCTGATATTCTGGATATCCGCGGAAAACAATTCGCTGTAGAAATAATAAAAAGCGGTGTAATAACAAGTACGAATGATGAGGCGTTTGAACGAAACCTCCGGCATCTGGCTGGTGCAGGCACTGATAAAAAGCCAAAGCAGGTCCGCGAGAATCAGGAGGCTAAGCGGATGTTTAAGAAAGCGAAGGGGAAGTTTTCGTCCCAGTATGACTTTGGTGATGAAAAACGCGGTCAGCAATAAACAAATGGGTTCGGTCGGAAGGCTGATGTTAGAACTTTCAAAAACCGGTGTTGAAGTGGACAAGGGAACAAATAAGGCCAGAAAACTCAGCAGGTGTTGTTTGTAACACAACACGAACACCCCCAGCAGGCTTACCATAAAGACAAGCATTATTCCCGAAGCCTGAGCCGGCAGTGATGCAAAATGATTCAGCAGATAAAAGACCAGCAGGGCGGCCGCAAGCACCCGCGGAAGGTAAGGTGCAAGTAAAACAGAAAAGGGTTTATGCCCAGTCATGATTTGGTTTGAACAAGGCGAACAGGAATGCAAGGAATAATCCGCTCAAGGCTCCCAGCAAGGCATTTAAACTGTAAGAAGGAAACACCTTTTTGTAGTTTGGTTCGGCATAATTGATGACGTAAAGTTTGGGTATGGGATTGTCGAATGATTTTTTGATTTTAATATACCGGGTTTTGAACTCTCTGGTGAGTTCGTAAATTTCCTTGAAGGCCATGATCTCAGGACCAAGCGACATGTTGCTGCTGCTGATCCCCGAGGCGCTTAGTTTTTCAAAGTCAACAGCAATCTGCGCGTCGGGCAGCATCATGAGCAGACTGCTCAGTTTGTTGCTTTGCAGATCAGCGATCAGGCGCTTTTCGGCGGAGTCAAGTTTGCTGCGTTGAAGTGCGTAATCCCTGAGCGCGCTGGTATATGCCGTGTTGATATTGGTTTTATAGATTTTTTCCCTTAGCCTGTCAGTCAGATGAAGGATGTAGTTCACCATTCCGGCCGCAAGTTCCGGATCACAGGCTTTGGCCGTGATCATCACAGACATGCTGGTGCCGCGTTCAAAACGTATGTTTTTAAAATACTTTTTGTTCAGTTTGTCCAGCCAGTCCGCCTCGGTAGAGTCAATATCGAACACTTTAAGCAAATCAAAGCGTTTTGTAACCGAATCGCGGATCTCCTGAGAGTGCAGGATTTGAATCAGACGATCGGCCTCAACGTCGTACCCAAAATTCGGAAATTCTATGCTGTTGTCGATAGATGTGGATGAAGGTGGAAATACCACAGCCTGGGAAGTGTATTCCTTTTGAATAAACAAGCTGAGCGTAAAACCCGCCAGGGCTCCGCATACACTGTAAAGCAATAAAGATTTGTAATGCTTTCGGATAAAACGGATAATAGCGGACAGGTCGGCCATTTGCTCTGATTCAGAAATCATATTGGGGAATTGAAGATTTTATGAATCACTAAAATATAAAAATAATGCACTGATGCAACAAACATTATAAATTTGATGATCAGGCCTGTGAATAAAGGTCAAATAATTCCTTCAATTGTATGAGAAAATTTTGTAAATTGGACTGAGTACCCCTGTGAGGGTTTTTCCCATCCTTTTCCCGTTATACCCATTCAGTTGAACAGGTCATGCGGATGCGAAACTGAACAGCGTTACTTCCTTATTAGGATTTTAATACAGGTTTATGCTAACAAAAGACAGCCCTATCATACAACTGAGCCCTGAGCTTCACGCGGTGTACAGCTGCCTGTGTTATTTTGATGTGTTTGAATACCCGCTCAAAACGGATGAAGTTCTGCGTTTTTCCGGTCTGCCTATTGACGCTGCTCAGGTGCCTTTCGCCCTGGAAGCCTTAATGAACAAGAACCTGATTCAGCAGAAAGGACCCTATTATTTTCTTCGAGGCAGAGATGCCTCCTGTATAAACAAAAGACAGGCTGCTGAAAATCTCTTCGCCAAAAAGAGAGGCACCATCCGTAATTTCGCCCGCTTTGTTGCCCGTTTTCCTTTTGTGGAATCTGTGGCCATTTCAGGTTCCTGTTCAAAAGGACTGCTCGAAAAGGATGGGGATGTGGATTATTTTGTGATTACCGCACCAGGGCGCTTGTGGTTATGCCGAAGCCTGCTGATAGCGTTCAAGAAAATTTTTCTGCTTAATTCCAAAAAATACTTCTGTGTAAATTATCTTATCAGCGGCGATCATCTCGAAATTCCGGATCATAACGCTTTTGTAGCCTGTGAAATTTCAACACTCCTGCCTGTAAGCAACCCGGTGCTCTTTCAGCGATTCCTCCATGCCAATTCCTGGGTTAAGACCTTTCTCCCCAATTCGAATGGGACCGACACCAGATTTCTGTTCAGGAGAAAACCCCTGAAGTGGATTTCAGGTCTGATTGAATTATTCTGCCGTGGACAGTTCGGCGATTTCCTGGATAGACAGTTTTTCAAACTTACACTCAGTACCTGGGAAAGAAAATTTGAAGATTTCAGCCGGGAAGACTTCGACCTTAATTTAAGAAGCCGTAAGAACGTGTCCAAACACCATCCACGTGGTTTTCAAAACAAAGTACTTCGCGAACTCAAACACCGCTTATCGGTGGTTAACAGCTCATCGGCCGAATGAGGGTTTTGTTCAGTCACTCTTATTTTCTTCACCTGGATCCGAAACAACTCCAGACGCATAAACCCTACCCGCCCCTGGCCCCCCTTTACGCGGCAGCCTGCTTACGAAACGCGGGACACGAGGTGTCGCTCGCAGATATACAATTTGCCCGTTCACCGCTCGAGATCGAAAAAGCCTTCATAAATTTCAAACCCGATTTTTTTGTTATATACGATGACGGATTCAATTACCTGACCAAGATGTGCCTCACCAATATGCGTGAAGCCGCTTTTCAAATGCTCAGGATGGCAAGGGATTCAGGAATCCGAACAGCGGTTTCCTCATCAGACGCAAGCGATCATGCCGAACTGTATGTTGAACATGGGGCCGAGTTTGTGATCATCGGGGAAGCAGAACAAACACTTCTTGAACTTGTATCAACCCTTGAATGCAGTCCAAATCCTGAATTTGAATCCATTGATGGTCTAGTTTATTTTAACCAGGGCCATCTGAAAAAAAACAAAAACAGAACTGTGATCAGGAATCTCGATGAATTGCCTGAACCCGCTTGGGATTTGATAGATATACAGCCCTACCGGTCCACCTGGATGAAACACCAGTCTTACTTCTCAATTAATTTTGTGAGTACAAGAGGTTGTCCATACAAATGCAACTGGTGCGCCAAACCAATATACGGCAACCGATACAATTCACATTCGGCCAGATCGTGTGCTGAACAAATCGCCAGATTACAGAAACACTTTAAATTTGATCACCTGTGGTTTGCCGATGATATCTTTGGATTGAAACCAGGTTGGGTGAAGGAATTCAGACAAGCCGTAGCTGATCTGCACTTGAAGTTCCGGTACAAAATTCAAAGTCGGGCTGATCTCTTGGAGGAAGGGGTGGTTGCTGACCTGGCTGCGTCGGGTTGCGAAGAAGTATGGATGGGCGCCGAAAGCGGATCTCAGAAAATTCTCGACGCCATGGAAAAGGGCACTCGTGTGGAGCAGATCAAGTCCGCCACAGAACTCCTGAGCAAGCACGGCATTAAGGCCTGTTTCTTTTTACAATTCGGTTATATCGGCGAAACCATGCATGATATAAAAGCAACGCTGAACATGGTTGAAGAGCTGCAACCCGATGATATCGGAATCTCTGTTTCTTATCCCCTGCCGGGCACCCGGTTTTATGAGCGCGTTAAATCTGAACTTGTTCAAAAACAAAACTGGAATCACTCCGACGATCTGGCCCTGATGTTCAAAAGCAGTTATGATCCTGAATTTTACAGGGTGTTACAGCGTTTTGTACATTATTCGTTCAGGGCCAGACAATCTACCAACATGTTCCGGAAGGGCAGGCTTGGGCGCAGGGCGCTTCTGGGGCCCTATTACCGTTACAAACAATTTCGTTTAGGGAAAAAGATGTTGAAGCTGGAGCCCGAGGCCAGTATCTTGAAAACCATGGAAAATTAAAGTGATGATGCAAGACCCATCCTCGCAAGCCGCACAGGAGCACCTCGTTAACCGTGCTTTTGATGCCCAATCCGGAGAATTCGACACCATCACCACACAAAATCCCATGGAGGTGTTGTACCGTGACATCGTCAGAGACCACGTCATGCAGTATCTGCGAAAATCAGACAGCTTACTCGAATTAAATTGTGGTACCGGACTTGACGCCATTTATTTTTCTGAGCAGGGCGCCCTGGTACACGCCACAGATAATTCATTGGGCATGCTCGATCAGTTGAGACAAAAACTGGCAAAATCAGGTGCACCTAAATCCCTCACGGTTCAACAATGCTCTTTCCACAGCTTAAGCGACATTAAGCCTGAAAAGCCCTTCAGACACGTCTTTTCGAATTTTGGAGGTTTGAATTGCAGCCCGCATATTCATACCGTGATACATCAACTGGATCATTTACTGGAAACAGGTGCCATGGTGCACCTCGTGTTGATTGGGCCCATTTGCCTGTGGGAAATGGGCGCTGCACTGAAAGGGCGATTCAGCTATGCTTTCCGCCGCTTCAAAAAACAAGGTGCTGTGTCAAAAATAGAAGGGAACTATTTCACCACTTATTATTATTCCGCCTCATATATACAAAATTGCTTTGGGGCCCATTACAAGCGTGTCGCCTTAAAATCCCTTGGCTGTTTTCTTCCACCCACGTATAAAAGTGAATTTCCAAAGGCCTGGCCAAAAACCTTTGCTCTTCTGAAGTTTCTGGAATCCAAAACCCGGCACCTCTGGCCTTTTAACCGGATTGGTGACCTGTATATTCTAACAGTAATAAAGACCAGCTGAACTTTTGTACAATGACGCGCCTTAACTGACAAATGGAACAAAGGCCGCGATTAAATTACTTTTTGTACCTTAACCTCAGGGGAAAAGAATTCAAGTCGTGTTCCAGGAAGTAGACATTCAAAAGGAGTTGCTCCAGATCAAGCGCAGACAAATGCTTGGCGGCGAATACCTGGTGAAAGAGGTCAGGGACATTCTGCGACAGGATTTGCTTTCTGACAAGAACATTCTGCAGAATTTACAAACTTATTTTCTGAACAACGAGTTGCTGGATGAGGAGGATCTTGACCACGAACACGTGTTTACACTTGCAGAGATCAGAACCTTGTGTTCTCATTACCGCCTACGCTTTCTAGACAGTGAACATTATAAACCGGACATACCCGAAGAAGCTCAGGACAGAATACAATATCTGAATTATCGATTCCGGAAAAACCTGAAACACTTCAAACTCCTGGGCACCTCCCAGTCCTTCTCAAATCATACCGGAAAAGAGTGCCTGCTCCTGGCAAAGACAAATCGCGACAATTATTACCTTATTCACCGCTGGGGCACAGCCTATAAATGGAACCGTAGTCTGTTTAACTGGCCCCTCAGAAAATTTGAAAACCTGGTGATCTGTGTTTGCATTTTTACGCTTATCCTAACCCTTTGCCTGCCTACAGCATTTATCAGCCTCGATGAACATGTGGGGTATTTTAGCGGATTCAGGGTAGCGGCTTTTTTTCACTTGCTGATATTTAATTTCGGATTCACAGCTTACATCACCTTTGCCTTTAATCAAAATTTCAGTGAGGTGATCTGGGACAAAGATTAAAGCCGTACTTCCGTCTCAGGAGAAATGTACCGGCTTCCCAGCTTATTAACCCGTCCAACCTTCCTAGTAGTATTCTCCTTTGAGGAGATAGGTGTTTACATACTCGTTTACGCCTTCTTCCAGGGATGTAAAAGCTTTGTGATAACCGGCATTCAGGAGTTTCTGCATCCTTGCTTCGGTAAAGTATTGGTACTTGTCACGAATGTCTACCGGTGTATCAATAAATTCAATGACCGCTTCTTTGTTCAAGGCGGAAAAGGTGGATTTTGCAAGGTCGAGAAAGGTTCGCGCCTTTCCGCTTCCCAGATTGTAAATGCCATTTGAGGGTGAATTCCTATAAAGGAACCAGATCACATTCACCACATCTTTCACATATACAAAATCACGGAGTTGTTCCCCGTCTTTGTAATCCTTGTGGTGTGAGCGGAAAAGTTTCACTTCTCCGGTTTTCTGAATCTGATGAAAAGCATGGAATATAACTGAAGCCATTCGGCCTTTATGGTATTCGTTGGGACCGTACACGTTAAAAAACTTCAGACCGTACCAGTGAGGGGGCTTGTTGTTCTGAACCAGTGCCCACTTGTCAAAATCGTTTTTGCTGTCCCCATAAGGATTTAGCGGTTTCAGCAAGGGGATCTTGCTTTCATCATCATCGTATCCATACTCTCCCAGGCCGTACGTGGCGGCTGAAGAAGCATAGATAAGCGGGATTTGCCTTTTGCTGCAAATTGTCCAGATGGATTTGCTGTAATTCAGGTTGAGTTCATTGAACAGTTCAACATTGAATTCTGTGGTGTCGGTTCTGGCCCCAATGTGTATCACCTGCTCTACAACTTCGGCGTGCTTCTCGAACCAGGCGATGAAATCGCGCCGCTCAATTTTTTGATAGAACCTCTTCAGAGTGTAATTCCGGTCTTTTTCGTGCTGGCTGAAATCGTCAACTATTACCAGATTGTGCACTCCCTCCTGGTTAAATTTGGAAAGTAAACAACTGCCAATAAACCCGGCTGCGCCTGTAATTACGATCATCTCTTCTAAATCCGACAAAGGTACATATTTCTTACTTCCAACTGGTTTTGAATTCTTGTAAAAATCGTTCAATTTAGAGAAATGGAAGTAACACGCGTATTCGACATCCTCGACAAACTTCAGACTTATCCGAAACCCGATATTCTCAGCGCAAAGGTCAATAAACAATGGCAACGCTATAGTACCTCAGATTTTTTAAACCATGTGAACTGGGTGAGTTCGGCCCTGCTGCATTATGGCCTTAACAGTGGCGACAAGGTGGCTTTGCTGGCCGGCAACTCACCCCAGTGGAATTTTGTCGATTTTGGTTCTCAACAGGTAAACATCACCACGGCTCCCATTTTCCCCACCATAAACGATGAAGACCTGAAATATATTCTGAACCACTGTGAGGCGCGCATGATCTTTGTTTCTGACAGAGCCGGAGCACTTAAAATTCAGAAACTCAAACCCGAACTGAAGCACCTCGAACAGGTTGTATCCTTCGGCTCACACGAAAATTGCATTTCATTTGAGGACTTTCTAGAAAAAGGCAAATCGTATCTTGATGCAGACCGAATCCGTTCTATTAAAGACTCCATCAAGCCGGGTGATCTCTTCACTTTGCTTTACACTTCGGGTACCACGGGTCAGCCCAAAGGGGTCATGCTTTCACATTATAATATGCTCAGCAATGTAAAAATCTGCGAAAACATTGCGCCCTTTACCCCCGAGTGGAAAGCCCTTAGTTTTTTGCCCCTGAATCATGTGTACGAACGTTTTCTGAGTACGTTATATCTCTATAAACATGTGAGCATATATTACGCCGAGAATTTTGAGACCATTGGCGAAAATTGCCGGGAGATCCATCCACAGCTTTTTGTAGCCGTTCCCCGCATTCTCGAAAAAGTGCTTGAAAAGATCTGCGCCAAAGGTGAAGAACTCAAAGGTGTAAAACGTAAAATATTTGACTGGAGCCTTCAGCTGGCAGAGCGCTTTGAGCTGAAAGGTGCCAATGGGGCCTGGTACGAAGTGCAAAGGAAAATAGCTGACAAGCTGGTGTATAAAAAATGGCGTGAAGCCGTGGGCGGCGAAATTGTCATAATTGTGAGTGGCGGAGCCGCGCTCAATCCGCGAATTGAAAGGATATTTTACTGCGCCGGATTGAACCTGTTGCAGGGTTATGGCCTTACAGAAACCTGTGTTGTGGTTGCGGTGAACCGCATCGAAGAACATCGTCGCATGTTTGGTACTGTGGGTCTAGTGGTTGAAAACTCCGTAGTAAAGATAGCTGAGGAAGACGGTGAAATTTTGGTTAAGGGCCCAAGTGTCATGATGGGCTATTATAAGAACCAAGAAGCCACCACAGAGGTGATTGACGCAGAAGGTTGGTTTCACACCGGAGACGTGGGCACCATGGTAGAAGGCAGGTTTCTGAAGATAACCGACCGCAAAAAAGAGATCTTTAAGAATTCAGCCGGCAAATACATTTCACCCGTACTGATAGAGAATAAACTCAAAGAGAGTAAATTCATCGAACAGTGCATGGTTATTGGCGAGAACCAGAAATTTGTGTCCGCTTTTATTGTGCCTTCCCTTTCAGCCTTTAAAGAATACTGCAAAACCCGGCAGATAAACTGGAGCAACGACGCGGACATGATGCACCACGAGGAACTGAAAAAAATCATTCAGGAGCACGTGAAAAAAGTGAATTCGGGCCTTGCTCCATTTGAACAGGTAAAACGCCAGCAGCTGGTGTTTGAAACCTGGACCATCGAAAAAGGAGAGATCACCCCCAAGCTAAGCCTGCGCCGAAAAATAATCCTTCAGAAACACCACGACTTGTTTCACAAGATCTTCCTTCACGAGGAATAAAGGTCTGGATAGGTTAAAGCCTCAATAAGGCTGTTTCCTGCATTTAAACGGTTTGATTCCCCGTCATCTGAATCACCCTAGGCAAATACCCTTGTGCCTTCTGTGCAATTGTTGCAGATGTCAATGTTATTCCGGCCTTTAAGAATAGCGCCGCGAAACGCATTGTAAGGTTCAGAAAACCAAACCGAGGAAAATGATTCTGTGTTCAAATTGCCCAATTGGTGTCTGGCATCCTTGTCGAAACAACAGGGTACCACTTTACCGTCCCAGGTGATCACGCAAGCCTGCCACATGCGCCAGCATTGATTTAGCAACTTGTTCTTGATCCTGTAGGTGCCTGAGCTGGTTTTTGTGTAACGGGAATACTTTTCCTGATCCGGTATCCATTCTGAGCTGTTTTCAAAATCATATACCTGAGCCGTCTTGATGCGGACTTCGTTCACACCCATTTTTTTGCCAAGTGCTTTGATCTTCTGAATTTCATCCTGATTGTGCCTGAACACTATGAATTGCCACACCACATGAGGATGAGACCTTCCAAGGGCCTTTTTTTGCTCAATAATATTGCGCGTGCCTTCCAATACTTTGTTGAACTGCCCGCCCACACGATATGTTGAATACGTCTCCTGTTTACCGCCATCAATCGAGATCACCAGCTGGTCGAGCCCGCTTTCAACCGTTTGCCTCGCGGTATCAGGACTGAGATAGTGTGCATTGGTGCTGGTGCTCGTGTAGATGCCATTTGCATTGGCCAAACGTACCATTTCGGTAAAGTCGGGGTTCAGGTAAGGTTCTCCCTGGAAATAAAACGTTATGCCATGCAGGTATTTAATGAACTGAGGAAGAAGTTTCAAAAAGAACTCTTTTTGCAGCATACCGGTTGGGCGTGTGAACTGCCTTAGCCCACTCGGGCATTGCGGACACCTGAGATTACAGGATGTGGTTGGCTCAATGCTGATGGAGAAGGGATAGGCTGGTTGCCAGGCTTTGCCACTGATCCTGGAAAACTGAAAGCCGAAATATAATTTCACAAGATTGTACATCTTGTACAAAGTCAGTTTCCGGATAATGCCTATATAATATGAATGCACGTGATTTGTTTCGGGGAGCTTAATTATTGTCCTTACTTTTACAAAAGTAAAAATGTTCAGGCGCTTTCACTGTATACCCTTCATGTTCTTTGCGGTTTTACTGTTTCAGCGCTGCGCGCAGATCAATCCGCTTACCGGAGGTCAGCGCGACAGGACGCCACCAGTTTTGCTCAGCGCCCGTCCTGAACCACTTAGCACAAATTTTCACGGGCATCAGATTCTGTTCCGTTTTGATGAATTTGTTCAGGTAAAGGATCTCAGTAACCAGATGCTTATTACCCCGGCCTTAAAAACCAGGCCTGAGGTGTTTGCCGATGGTAAAACAGTGAAAGTTCTGATCGACACCACGGAACTTAAACCCAACACCACATACCGATTCTATTTCGGGGCTTCTATCGCTGATATGCACGAAGGAAACACCCTGAAGAACTTTGAGTACATTTTCTCAACCGGAGATCATATTGATTCAATGCAATTCAGCGGCAAGGTGGTTGATGCGGGGAACAACGCTCCATTAAACAACATACTTGTTGGATTATACCCCGGTAAAAATCTCAGCGATAGTTTGCCCTTTAAGGAGACACCTGAGTACATCACCCACACCGATGCTTCAGGCGCTTTTAATATCGGACATCTTCCGCCGGGCACATACAGAACTTACGCCATCAGCGATGAGGATAAAAACTTGTTGTATGATCAGGACAATGAAAAGATCGGATTTCTGAATGAGGACCTGGTTCTGCCTCATGATTCTGCGCTTGAATTCAAACTGTTTAAACAGGATCCCCCGAAATCCTATGTCAAAAAAACCCTTACGCCTTATTATGGACTCCTGAAAATACTGTTCAATAAACGCAGCCAGGCCCTGGTGAAAGCATACGATCCGGCTCTGGAGAATAACATTTACATACCAGACCATACTGAACCTCTCGATACCATGAGCCTTTATTACCGCGAGGTGAGCGATAGTTTAAGGCTGCTGGTTCAGTTCAGGGACAAGAAAGAACAGGACACCCTGCTTGTTGCACTCCCGAAAAAAAGTCTGAAAAAAAGAAAATTCTCCTTTATCACCATGAATACCCAAAATCAGCAGATTCCTCTTGGTGTATACCCACGCCTGAGGTTCATCACCTGGATGGATACCCTTTTTGCCTCAGACAAAGTTCTGGTTTTTGAATTCCAAAAAGACACATCCAATTTGCGGCTGCCCTGTACAAGGCGTTGGCTGAATCCCCGTGAACTGGAACTGAAGGCTGACTTAATTGGCGGTAACGCTTACAGAATTCATCTCGACACATCCATGTTTCAAGACGCATTTGGTCAGCGAAACGATACCTGCACCTTCCGTTTCACCCAGCAAAGCGCCAAAGATCTGGGACAACTTGGTTTAATCCTCGTGCTCAACAAAAAACAAGCCTACCTCGTTCAATTGCTCAACGAAAAAGACCAGGTATACAGAGAACAAAGCTTCTTTCTTCCACTGGCTTCCAGTAATAGCAAGAGCCTTGTATTTACAGGACTTCAGCCTGGTAATTACAGAGTGAGGATCATCTTTGACAACAACAACAACGCGAAATGGGACAGTGGTCAACTCTTCAAAAAGTTGCAACCGGAAGCTGTTTTTCTATATCCCAAGACGATAAAAGTAATTTCAGACTGGGAAATAGAAGAAGAAATCCGTTTTACAGACTAACACCATTTCTGCATCAAAACGAATCGGGTATGTTGCTAAATAACAAATAACCTGGTTAAAAAAATGATGTGCTTTGGGAATACCTGTAAAATCAATGCTTTCAAAGCATCATAGCACATTAGTCTTCGCTGTGCTCATCCTGCTGAACGTTCTTTTGAAATCAATTACGCTATTAACAATTTCAACAAATTGATGTTGAAAAAATAAAACCTTAAGAACTAGAGAAGAATAATTTATTTATTTACTTCGTATCAACAAATCTCAAAAACAAGAAACCATGGCAAAAAAAGCAACCAAAAAAGCCGCTCCTAAAAAAGCTGCTAAGAAAGCGACCAAAAAAGCAACTAAGAAAGCCGCTCCTAAAAAAGCTGCTAAGAAAGCTGCTAAGAAGAAGAAGTAATAAAGGCCCCGCTAAGCGGGGCTTTTTGTTTTTTTCAGCTCACACGCTTAACCCCGCCCAGCGGGGTTTTTTTATGCCCGCCCCAGCCGCCCGTGTGAGAACAGGTTCAATGAAATTGAATTATATTTACCTGTCTTTTAAAAAAACCATTAACCATGTTATATCCCATATATCTGAATTCAGGCCGTGCATTGAAACTTTGGTTTTCTGCTTCGGCATCTGTTTTGCTGTTTACGGCACTTCTGTCCTGCGGCATTAAAAAAAGTGAATCACCTGTTGCGCCCGAAGGCATGTGCATCATCAGCTTATCAAACTACGGCAAACCATTTTCACTGTTTGTACCCGATACATCCAAAAACCCGCTTCGCATTGAAGAAGACCCTTCCGGCGCTTTAAACATCATGGCCGGCAACGCCTTTGCCCTCAGCATCTATGAGCAGTCGGCAGATCTGGATATGAAACGCTCGGATATAAAAAGCGATGAGGTGAACAAACTCACATCATTCCTGACAGATGAGCCCAATGCCATATTCTGGGAAAGCGCGATCACCGAACCGGAATACCATTTTCTTATGAATCTTAAAATCGCCGGACAGGATTACAGTTTCCAGGACCTGTTGAGGCCTGATATCAAAGCGCCGGGAAAAGCCGCCGTTCAAAAAATGTTTGACGCCTGTAAACAGGCAGTGGCCCATCCTCCGAAAGAAAATTCATGATTCAAACCAGAACCAGAGCGCGAGACAAGTTCGTAAAGACCGGGGCGCCGTATTGTTAAATTATCGGCCCGGCTGCGAAACAAAGGAATTTTTAATAATATTTGCTCAAATCAAACTACAGGATATGTCAGACGAGAATGAAAAAAACGACAGAGGCGATTTGTTTTCAAAACCGGTGAGAGCCGGCAAGCGTACTTATTTTTTTGACGTGAAAAGTACCAGAGGTAACGATTATTACCTTACCATTACAGAAAGCAAGAAACGTTTCGGTAACGATGGTAAATTCACTTATGAAAAGCACAAGATTTTTCTATACAAGGAGGATTTTGAGAAATTCATCGATGGTTTAAATGAAGCCATTCAGCACATCCGCGATAATGCCCCGGTTATTGATCATATCGAGTCGGGCGAAAACAATTCCACTGACGTAAATTTTGAAGATCTGGGAAACTGATCCTATTCTAAATCAATTGTCATAAGGCGGTTTAAGACCGCCTTTTTTATTCTTTCTCAGTACTTTTACATCTGCCGGTCATGAATAAGATACTCTTGCTTGACAATTACGACAGTTTCACATACAACCTTTCGCACCTCATCGAAAAGGTAAGCCCTCTTGAAGTTGAAGTGATCACAAATGATCGCGTGGATGTACAAAACCTGAACCACTATGCCGGCATTGTACTTTCTCCTGGGCCTGGCCTGCCATCCAGTGCGGGCCGGATGATAGACGTGCTGCGTCTTCGTCCGCCAGAGCTTCCCCTCCTGGGTATTTGTCTTGGCATGCAAGCCATAGCGGAATACTACGGTGCTTCCCTTCGAAATCTTCAAACCGTCTGTCACGGCCAGGCCAGGCATGTGCTGCCAGAACCAGGTAGTGTTTTATTCAGGTCCTGTCCTACACAGTTCATGGTTGGCCGCTACCACTCCTGGGTGGTAAATGAAGGGGATGTGCCGGATGTGTTGAACATCAGTGCCAGGGATGGGGAAAACTGCATCATGGCCATTGAACACAGTACATTGCCTGTGTACGGTGTACAGTTTCATCCTGAATCTGTTTTATCTGAGTTCGGCGAACTGTTGATTCGGAATTGGCTGAATTCATAAACTCGCTTTATATTCCTAATTTCGGTAAACCATGAAAAGTATTCACTCCAAAGGGTTCACACTTTATTTTGGTGCCGACTCTATTTCGGCACTTAAAACCTTTCTTAAAAAAAGAACGTTCAGCCGCTGTTTTATCTTCGGGGATGAAAACAGCATGCAGCATTGCCTGCCAGATCTTATATTGCAGTGCCCGGCGCTTGCTGCTGCCGACCTGCTCGAAGTGGAAAGCGGCGAACAAAACAAGAACCTTGTTACCTGCGAAGGGGTTTGGGAAACACTACTTGAGCAGGGGGCTGACCGGCACTGTCTGTTCATTAACCTGGGTGGAGGCGTAATCAGCGACATGGGTGGTTTTATCGCCTCACTATATAAGCGCGGCATTCCGTTTATTCACATCCCCACCACACTTCTGGCTATGGCCGATGCCTGCCTGGGCGGTAAAAATGCGGTTGATTTTGCCGGAATTAAAAACAGTCTTGGCACCGTGAACCAGCCTGAAGCCGTTTTTGTGTGCCCTCCATTTCTAAATTCATTGGATGAACGACAGGTGCTCAATGGCTGGGTAGAGGTATTTAAAATGGCGCTCATCGCCGATAAAAAAATGTGGCTTGGTCTCAGCAAACTCTCTCAGGTAAAAGATCCCAGCGCCTTTATTTTCCGAGCCCTTGAACTGAAGAACAAGGTGGTACTGAAGGACCCTTTTGACAAAGCAGAAAGGAAGATCCTGAATTTCGGCCATAGCCTGGGTCACGCCATTGAAGCCCTTGTGCTCGAAGAAGGGGAAGATCTTTTGCACGGTGCTGCCGTGTGTACCGGTATGATGCTCGAAAGCCATATTTCCATGCAGAAAAAACTAATCAGCGCAAAAGACCACCACAGCATCAACGAACGCCTCATCAACACATTCGGTCCCATGAACCTCATTCCATTTGATCACGAAGAAATCCTTCAAAAACTTAGACAAGACAAAAAGAATCAGAAAGGAAAATTCTTCTTTTCCCTACTGACGGGAATCGGTTCCTGCCGCTTTGATGTGGAAGTCACCGAAAAACAGATCGTCAAAGCCCTGGAAGCCTATCCCTGACCATGACCGGCATACAGATCCATCCTCCTGAGCGACTCAACAGCTGTGTCCTGAACCCAGGGGGATCCAAAAGCATCAGCAACCGCCTGCTTATTCTGCGTGAAGTCTTCAATGGGTCATTCAGCATCAGCCATCTTTCGCGTTCGGAAGACACTTTGGTTCTCCAACAAGCCCTGGAACAGATACGAGCAGGATCCGGCGCTAAAATTCATGTGAAACAGGCCGGTACAGTATTTCGCTTTCTCACAGCCTACCTCAGTACAAGAGAGGGTGAGTGGGAGATTGGCGGCTCCGACCGCCTGAATGAAAGACCCGTTACCGAACTGGTTGAAGCTTTACGCGAACTGGGAGCAGAAATAGAATACCTGGGTGCTTCCCAGAAGGCTCCACTACGCATAAGAGGCCGGAAATTATTCGGAGGCAAACTTTCAATCCACGCCGGTACCAGCAGCCAGTTCATCACAGCCTTGCTCATGATAGCTCCCTTGCTCAACAATGGCCTTGAACTTGACCTGCAATCCAAACCGGTTTCACTGCCTTATATCCGGATGACGGTAGAACTGATGAAGTATCTTGGTGCGGATGTTGAACACTCTGCACAAAAAATCAGGGTTTCGGCAAAGCCTCCGCTTCTTTCAGGCACAAAGCACATCAGTGTTGAGTCCGATTGGTCCTCGGCGTCCTATTGGTTCAGCCTCTGCGCCCTCATGCAGAATTCGGAAATTCAACTCGCCGGACTCAGCAAACAGAGCCTTCAGGCTGATGCCGTTTTACCCGCGCTATATGAAAATCTAGGTGTGAGTAGTCAGTTTAATGGCGAAATATTGCACCTTCAGCAGAAAGGAAAAGCCCATTCGGAATTTGAATACAACTTTGTTGACTGCCCGGATATAGCCATGACAGTAGCCTGCACTTGCATGGCCTTAAAACTTGACACGCGCCTGGCAGGACTGAAGACCTTACAGCTCAAGGAAAGCCGCAGACTGGATGCCCTTTGTTCGGATTTCCGAAAATTCGGAATAAACCCCCAAACAACACCAGATACGTTTGTGTTTGATGCGCGAAGCCTTACCCCGTTTGCATCGCCTGTTCAGGTGGATACCTTTCAGGATCACCGCCTTGCCATGAGTTTCGCGCCACTGAGCATTCATTACCCGGGCCTCATTGTTGAGGATCCCGAAGTGGTAAACAAATCCTACCCTGAATTCTGGAATGATTTGCAATCACTGGGTTTTAGGCTAAATTTGCTGTCCTGTTAAATGGCCCTCTTTAGCTCAAAAACATCCGGATCCGGCGCTGAAATGTCCTTTCTTGGGCATCTTGAAGAATTGCGCTGGCACCTGGTCAGGAGTGCTCTGGTGATAGCAGTGCTGGCGGTTTCGGCTTTCGTATTTAATGACTTTGTATTTGACACCGTAATTTTTGGACCTCTTCAGCAGAACTTTTTGTCCTATCGCGCTTTGTGTGCCCTTGGCCATCAGATTGGAGCTGGAGACGTGATGTGTATTACTGTTCGCCCGCCTCACCTTCAAACACTCAGCGCCTCAGAACAGTTCTTTAACCACATGTGGATCTCTTTCCTCTGCGGTCTTATCCTTGGCTTTCCTTTTCTGCTTTGGGAACTCTGGAAATTTGTACGCCCGGCATTAAAAGACAAGGAAGTTGGTCCTGTAAAAATATTCGTTGTGATTGCCTCTGTGCTTTTTCTCATCGGCATTTCATTCGGATACTTTCTTCTCTTTCCCATGAGCTACAACTTCCTGGTATCATATCAGGTTTCTTCAAGCGGTATTGTACAAACCAACAATACATTTGACGACTACGTTTCGCTTATCAGCACCATGACCCTGGTATCAGGTATCATTTTCGAAATGCCTGTACTGGTACATTTTCTTACCCGAATGACCCTTCTCAGCCCGCAATTCATGCGCAAATACCGTAAACACGCCGTTATTGTGATATTGATCGCGGCAGCCGTCATCACTCCAAGTCCCGACGTTACCTCACAAATGGTGGTTGCAGTGCCAATGTATATGCTATACGAGATTAGTGTTTTTGTGTCGGCCTGGACTATTCGCAAACAAAATCAGGAAACTTAATTCTATACCCTATGCATGACCCGGTTAAAGAATTCAACGCGTACCGTTCAAAAATGAACGATCTGATCCTGGACAAGGATAATTTGGTGATCAAGCGGCTTTTTAATCTGGATACCCAAACTTACGCCGAAGGCGCCCTTGATGTAAAAACCAAAGAGATGCTGGGCCTGGTGGCGAGTATGGTCTTACGTTGCGACGATTGCATCAAATACCATCTCGGAAAGTGTTACGAACTGAAATGCACTACCGCGGAACTCTATGAGGTTTTTGCTGTGGCCAATATCGTGGGTGGTACAATTGTCATTCCGCATACCCGGAGAGCAGCAGAATTTTGGGAGCAGCTTCAACAAACAACCTAATCAATATCCCACACGCTTGGGCGCTTACGCGGGAAAAAAGGCTTGAAGTATTTTTTGTTTTCGAGAAAAAACGCGAGAATGAAGTAAATGATCACCGGGCTTCCAAAGGTGAAAAAAGACAAGTAAATAAAATACATCCTCACGGTGTTGGTGTTGATGCCAAGTTTTTCGCCCAGCCATTCGCAAACACCGAATGCCTGCTGTTCAAACCAACGGGTAATGCGTGTGATCATGCAACGAAGTTAGAAAATTTTACTGTCCTTTCAGCATGTGTCTGCCGGCTTCACAATTAAAGCATCTTTTTTTACTGCAATACTCATCGTACAGCCTGATGCAGGCCTGACTTTGAATGGCCGACTTTAAAACACTTTGCTGACCCGAAAACAAAGCGGTTTTACGGTTCTGTTCGAAGGCGCAGGAGGCCAGAAAGGCCAGCGCGAGTTCCCTGTACCGGGGTTCTGATTTCTTCCCGGCGTAAAAGAAGTAAAACGGAACCAGGCTGTTTATCAGTATGGACTCCGCCAGCTGTCGTCCGGGCTCAGCTTTCACATGTTTACTTTTAAGGCCGAGCCTGTAGTGACTTGTCCAATACGTGCCAGGATGAACCTCAAACATGTCTATAAATTCATCTGCGCTTTTCAGTTTAAGCGGAGCCTGAATAAAATCCGGTCGGGCATGCAGCAGCGCGGCAAACTGTGCCAACCGGAGATCCGGAAAATTGGAAGGCCTCATTCTGGAATATTTAAACAGGCCTTTCTCCAGCCTTATTAAGCCGTATTTAGAACTCAGAAAGGCAAACTCGTTCTGAAGTCGTCGCGGATGATCCTCTTCGTATACCTCTTCGAGCATTCCCGAACACCCCATTAGCAGGGCCTCCAGCTGTAAGGGTTCGTTGGCGTGGCGAAGCAGAATGCGGAGTGGCAATTGCCTGGCCAGCATTTCAAATGGAAGCGCATTAACGCTCATTCCAAAACTCCTCAGTAAAAGAATATAGAAACACTGGGTGAAATGCTGGTCTGCCGACTGAAACAAGTCCTCCAGCTTACCAACCTTCTCCTCCAGACGTTCCGCGCTCAAACGATCAAGCCATGCTCTAAACACCTCGGACCTGAGACCGGGCAGAAGTTTCCGGCAGGGTAAGTTGAGTCTGAATTCAAGACCTGAGGTGTAGTTTTTCAGAACGGAAGGGCTGATGTACCTTTTCAGCTCAAGCACCTCCACATGGTTCTCTTCATTCTGCCTGATGATTTGGTCATGTTCAAAAACCACATGCAGGATTATTTTTTCATATGCCTTGTCATTCTGATGACCATGTCTTAGCCAGTCCGAGCTTTTTACATGCAACTCAATGTTTCCGGCCAGACGGACCCCTTCAAAAAGTATTGAGGCGTTGAAAAAATCCGGACCAGAGTCCGGGTTTCGGGACCCGGAATTCAGAATGCTGAGGCTCTTGCCGGATACGGTGAACAAGGGTGCAGGCAGAAGAAGCTTATGCTCCCAGATGAATTGAAGCAGGTCCTCGCTGATCTCAGGCATATCCCCGAACTTTATACACCAGGTAACCCACCCATTCGTGAATCAGGTTTTGAAGTGAAAACATGGCGCCGGGGTTTGGCAAAAGAAGATGGTCGGGGGTGAAACGTCTGTTTCCGCTGTGGCGGTTTGTGATGAACGGATCCAGATTTTTGAAACCCGCTTTTTTGAAAATGGCAATAGCCCTGGGCATGTGCGAAGAGGAAGTGACGAGCAGCCATTTACCTTGAATATGTAAACTGTCGATGATGGCCTTGGTGTTCACCGCGTTTTGAAATGTGTTGCGGCTCTCGGCGTCGATGAGGAGAGCGGAATCGGGAATGTGTATGGATAAAAGATAACTCTTCACAAATTTCCCTTCCTTTTTTTCAGGAAACTCTATGCTGCCTGAACCACCGCTGAACAATATCCTTTTGATGTAGCCTTGGTGATACAAAGGCAATACCTGGAAAAGACGGTCGGCTGCGTTTCCAAAATTAATTTTTTGTCGTCTTAGATCTATATCCCCAATACCACCCAATACAATAGCCCCCTCGTACTCCCCTTTTACCATAACATAATCACGGGTCACAGGTTCCCATGCCCGATAACACTCATCTACCAGAAATGAATTGGAGCAAAGATAAAGTACCACTATGCCTGCAATGAGAAACTTTCTGGCCCTGATCTTATTTCTGCCAAATAAAGCCAGTAGCAATAACGCGAAAGCCCACATCATAGGTGAGAGAACAAAGGCCAATAACTTGGAAAGGTAGAAGAACATCGCGAACCGAATTTAGGAAAAAAGAATTCAGCCAGACGATGCCCTGACGTTCAATATTCTTTACCTTTAAAGTTTACTTCTTTTATGCAAAAAATATTAATCGCTAACCGGGGCGAAATAGCCCTTCGCATTATGCGCAGTGCCCGGGAAATGGGCATCAAAACCGTGGCCGTATATTCAGAGGCCGACCGCAACGCTTTGTTTGTGCGGTACGCCGATGAAGCGGTATGTATTGGTCCGCCACCAAGTTCCCAATCTTATCTGCAGGGCGACAAAATCATCGCTATCTGCAAGTCATTGAATGTTGACGCCATTCACCCGGGATACGGATTTCTGAGTGAGAATGCTGATTTTGCCCGGAAAGTAAAATCTGCCGGTATTACATTTATTGGTCCGGCTGCTGAAAGCATGGAGATGATGGGCGATAAACTTAGCGCAAAGGCCACTGCTAAAAAATTCAAAGTGCCCATGATTCCTGGTTCTGAAGGCGCCATCAGCGATGTAAAGGAAGCCATTCAGGTAGCACGCGAAGTTGGTTTTCCTTTGCTGATAAAAGCCAGCGCAGGCGGAGGCGGTAAAGGCATGCGCCTCGTGCACCAGGAATCGGAACTGGAAGAACAGATGAAAATGGCTGTAAGCGAAGCCATTTCAGCCTTTGGAAATGGCGCCGTTTTTATTGAACGTTATGCCAGCCGTCCGCGCCATATCGAAATTCAGATTTTGGCGGACAACCATGGAAACTGTGTATACCTGTTCGAAAGAGAATGCAGTATACAACGCCGTCACCAGAAACTCATCGAAGAGGCGCCAAGCAGTGTGTTAAGTCCCGAGCTGCGCGAGCGAATGGGCAAATGTGCGGTGGATGTTGCCAAAGCCTGCCATTACAGCGGGGCCGGCACCGTAGAATTTCTAGTCGACGACCAGCTCAATTTTTACTTTCTGGAAATGAATACACGCCTTCAGGTTGAGCACCCGGTAACCGAAATGATCACCGGACTTGACCTGGTAAAAGAACAAATACGGGTGGCGCGAAACGAAAAGCTGAGTTTCACACAAAAAGATCTTCACATCAACGGACATGCCATTGAAGTGAGGGTGTGTGCTGAAGACCCTGCCAATAATTTTTTACCCGACATCGGTAAATTACTGGTATATAAAACCCCCGGTGGTCCCGGCGTAAGAGTTGACGACAGTTTTGAGCAAGGCATGGACATACCCATTTATTACGATCCCATGATCTCGAAGCTCATCGTGCACGGAAAAGACCGGAAAGAGGCCATTGAAAAAATGATCCGTGCCATTGACGATTACACCATTGTGGGCGTGGAAACTACACTGGAATTTTGTAAATTCGTATTGAAACACCAGGCCTTTGTGAGCGGACAATTCGATACAGGTTTCATTCAGAAGTATTTCGGTGGCGGAACGGTCTTTCAGGATCAGTTCGAAGATCAGGAATCAGCTGCGCTGGGGGCCTCCCTGGTATTCAGCGATCAGAGCCGGAATACGAAGACCGAATCAGCATCACACGTGAACAAAAGCAATTGGACACGAAATCGCCTCCGCTGAGTCAGGTTTGCGTGCGCCTGGTGTGATGGCGAAAGAAAACTAAGGGACAAATGCTGGTCTGGATTTTACATATCTATTCAACCTTACTACCCGCGCTTATAACAGCATTTTTCAGTATTTCAACGGGGCTGCTGGCCCAGGACCTGCGTTACGACATCACCCAAAGTCCTCCGAAAGGTCTACGCCTCCGGGCGGAAATATTGAACCAGGATACCTTGCCTGTGGTGGATCTTGGCTGTGTGGATGTGTGCGCGCGGCCATTATTCTCCTCCAGGCGACAATATGAGATCTGGACCAGGCTGAAATACAATGTGAAGGTGGTATACCCCTACGCCATCCTGGCTTCTGCCAAACTCAAAGAATACGACAAGGTACTTGAACACCTTCAGGACAAGAACCTGAAAAAAGCTTTTACAAGACAATGTGAGCTTGACCTCAGGGCACAATTTGAAAAAGAACTCCGGGCACTTACCGTAAACCAGGGTAGATTGCTGATGAAATTAATTGACAGGGAAACGGGCAAAACCACATTCCAGATTGTGAAAGAAATGAGGGGAGGTTTTAAGGCAGGTATGTGTCAGGCCATAGCATTGGTGTTCGGGCATAATATGAAAGTAGAGTTTGGTAAGGAGTCAGAAGATCTGATGGTGGAAAAGGCCATTAAAGCAGTTGAGTCCGGTTTTTTCTGATCTTGATTTAATCCCTATCTTTAATCCATGCAAAAGAGTGTTGTTTATTGTTTGTTGCTATGCTCCTTTATGGGAATGGCTCAGACTAAAAAACCCAAGGAGAAGGCTCCTGCCAGCGACCCATATGGACAGCTGAAATCGTGGGAAGGTACCGACAGTACGGCTTATTACGACAGCTTGCAAACTGTTGCGAAAAACAAAGAGCCGGAGGTTCCCCGTCAGTTTCTGGTATATACCAAAAAACCCAAAGCCAAAACCGAACGGTATAGGCTTTGTTTTAATCTGCTGAGTAAAGACACCGTGTTGAATTACTGTGTGAATGACTCACTTTGCAAAGACCCTGAAGTTTTTAAAAAAATATATGAGAGCACAATGGGCGACAGCACCTATGTACTGGTGTTTGTGGATGCTTTTACCAAGGTAACTGACGATAATCCTGGCTGCAACTCAGGTAAAGAAACCAAGCTGGTTTACTTTCGCTGGAACACCAAAACCAACAAGGCAAAGGTCAAACAAAAAACCATCAATTCCTGCCTTCGGAATATTGTAAACATGAGCAAAGATGCCGTGAACAACTGGGATGGCAGTTCTGTTCTGGAGATCAACTATTACAAAGGTGGTTCGGATTTTCCGGTTGTGAAATTCGACCCCGGCCAGCCCTTGTTGGGTTTACAGGAATTCAGCGAAGCCGAGCCGAGGTGATAAGAGTCATCGGGCCTGGGTTTTCCGTTTTCAAAAAAAATGATCATATTTAGCCTGTATGAACACCGGGCTGAAAATCCTACTATCGCCATTGGCATTGCTCTACGGTCTGGTGACGCTTGTTAGGAACAGGCTTTACGACTGGCACATCCTGAAAGTTCACCGTTTTGACGTTCATACCATTGCAGTTGGCAACCTGGCCGTTGGTGGAGCCGGTAAAACACCAATGATCGAATACCTGATCAGGCTTTTACTGCATGAAAACATCCGGATTGCCACACTGAGCAGGGGCTACAAACGCAAAACATCGGGATACATACTCGCCGGCAGTGAGAGCAGTTCCGATGATATTGGAGATGAGCCTCTGATTTTTAAAAGCAAATACCCGGTTGATGTAGCCGTTGATGCGAACAGAGTAAGTGGCATAAGGCATTTGCTGAAACTCGAACCTCCACCCAGACTCATTCTGCTCGATGATGCTTTTCAGCACCGGTCTCTGCGCTGTGGCCTAAATATCCTCATCAGCGATTATTACAATTTGTATTTCAACGACATGATGTTGCCTGCTGGCACACTTCGCGAATTCAGGAGCGGCGTGCAACGTGCCGACATTATTGTGATCAGCAAAACACCAGATAAAACAAGCCCTGTAGAGATCAGAACTATCATCAAAGACATCAATCCACGGGCGCACCAAAGGGTGTTTTTCAGTTACCTTAAGTATGGTGAATTGTATGCCATCAATGATCCTGCAAAAAAGATGGACACGCTGAACGAACTCTTCCGGTACCTTGTGATATCCTTCGCCGGTATTGCAAACGCATCAACCATGACCAATTATCTGAAGGAATATGCCAGTGAGTTAAGGCATCTGCCCTTTCCTGACCATCATGAATATCAGGAAAAAGACCTCGAAGATATTGAGCGTTTCTACCAGAGTTTTGAAGGTGGAAATAAAATTCTCGTAACCACTGAAAAAGATCTGATGCGTCTTAAGCATCCTCGAATCTGGCAAATTGTAAGCCGCATGAATATTTTTATTCTGCCCGTAGAGGTGAGCTTTAAAGACAAGGAGCAGGAGTTTAATGAACTAATCTTGAAATATGTTAGAACAAATCGAATTCAGTACGAGAAGTATACTTGAGAAAACACGCAAATTCAGACCAGAAGTAGGCATTATACTTGGCAGCGGGCTCGGAGGATTGGTGAAAGAGATCATAGTTGAATTCATCATTCCTTACAGCGAAATTCCGGGTTTTGCAGCCAGTACGGTTGAAGGCCATACCGGTAAACTCATTTTTGGTGAGCTGGGCGGAAAAAAGGTAGCTGCCATGCAGGGCCGTTTTCATTATTACGAAGGGTATTCCATGAAAGAGATCACTTTTCCTGTACGGGTGCTTAAGGCCCTCGGGATACGAAGTCTTTTTGTGAGCAATGCCTGCGGCGGTATGAACCCTACTTATAAGGTAGGCGAAATTGTCCTGATCAATGATCACATCAATTTGTTTCCGGATAATCCCCTGATCGGAAAGAATATCGAGTTGTTAGGGCCCCGTTTTCCAGATATGAGCGAAGCTTATGACCATGAATATATCGGATTAGCACACCAGGTGGCCAGGGAAAATGGTATTGAAGTAAGCGAAGGCGTTTATGCCGGACTTACAGGGCCTTGTTTTGAGACGCCCGCGGAATACAAGTACCTCAGAAGTATAGGGGCCGACATGGTTGGCATGAGTACGGTACCAGAAGTGATTGTGGCCCGCCATGCCGGACTTCGGGTCTTCGGCGTAAGCATTGTGACTGATCTTGGACACGAGGGTTACGTTCAAAAGATTACGCACGAAGAGGTCTTGCTGGTTGCATCTCAGCAGGAACCAAAGATCTCTTTGCTGGTGCGGGAACTGATCAAGCGCATTTAGTCGGTGAACAGAAAAACATTCTCTATCCAGAGTTCATCCTTCTTTTTATTCAGCACTCGGATTCTTACCGATTTTCGGTCAAGATTGCTTGTACCATTCAGGTATGACTGAAAAACCCAGATGCTCTCATTTGCAAAGCCTGAACCCTGATCTTCTTTTGCATACCAGGCTTCGTATTTTAAACCTGGCAGATACTGTAACCTCACCAGACTGTCTTTTTCCGATAGAAGCAGCCGGGCGTTTTCCGTAAGAAAGACCAAGTCCTTCTTGAGCTTGTCGCCGCAAATCAAAACAAATACATCGTGCGAGTTTTTGGAAATACGGTCCGATTCCTCCCCTGCCTGATAAAAGAAAAACTGCTCGTCCGGCTTTCTTACCGTGATAATACTGGTATCCTGAGAAAAATAAATAAAAGGTGTAAGGAGTAAAAACCAGAGTGTGACTAATCTGTAGGAGCGTTTCAGCATTTGCTCAGAGCAAGCAAGGTTAGTTCTCCAGCTCCTTTTTGACCTCTCTGACCTGTTCCTTGATCTCATCCGTCAGATGGCCTGTGCTTTGCTGAATATCTCTTTGTATGCCGTTGGTTGCGTCTTTGAATTCCCTGATGCCTTTGCCCAGGGCTTTAGCCACGCTTGGTATGCCCTTGCCTCCGAACAGAAGCAGGATCACAAAAAGTACCAGTACAACTTCACCCCCGCCCAGGTTAAGAAATAAGATGAATGCCTGTGTTCCCATGCTTAAAATTTTCCTCTCATGAACCTGTAAACCACGATGGCGCCACCCGCAAATACCACTGCAATAAAGGCGATGATCACGTAGTCGGAAAGATCCAGGTGATTATTCATGTCACAAAATTACGCTTTATTTGTCACTCCGGCTCCTCTTCCATGCCTATGTGGATAAGGGCATCTCCCTGGTTCACCACAGGCTGGTTGTTTATTCCAACAATGTAACCGTCAACCGGTGACACTATTTTTTCCTCTGTTTCGCCAAAGGGATTTAGAATCACGCCGAGCAAATCGTTGCTGAGTACATGGGCACCGTTGCTGGCCTTCATGTGAAAAAGCCCGCTGCTGTTTGCTCTGACCCAGGTGTCTTTTCTGATTTTCACTGACGGGTTAGGGGGCAGATCGAAATCTATCATATGGTACGAATGCATAAGACGCATACAACCGTTTACACCTTCGTTTATGGCCAGATAATCAAAACGCATGCTCTCACCGCCTTCAAAAACAAGTATGGGTTTGTCTTTCTTGGCGGCTTCTTTTCTGAATGTTCCTTCCCGGTAAACGCTGTCTACAATTAGTGGCGCCGAAAATCGTTTGGCAATCTCAAGGTTATCGTGAAAATTAAATACGCAACGGATTTGCGGGTAGTTGTTTATGCGGGCTCCGCCGGTATGAAAATCAATGCCGAAATCGATCAGTGGCAGAATGTGTTTCATCAGGTCATACGCTATCCGGCTCCCGATCGATCCCTTTTTTGATCCCGGGAAACAGCGGTTGAGGTCCCGGCCGTCAGGCAGATCGCGGCTGCCATAAAGGAAGGAAATGACATTGATCACCGGGATGGCGATGAGGGTGCCGCGTTTTAGGTTCACAACCTCGTTTCTGGAAATAACTTTGCGGATGATTTCTATACCATTGGTTTCTTCACCATGCATTCCCGCACTTAATAATAGCGCTGGACCGCGTTCTATAGCGTGATTTACATGCACTGGAATTTCGAGTTTGGTTTTGGTATGCAGCTCATACGAATTCAGAATGACCGTACGGCTCTCACCCGGATAAATAATCTGTTTGTTGATGCTGATCGGTTCCTGCATAGACATTATTCCCCAGGTTTATTGAACTCGTTTCGCTCAACATACTCGATGATCTTACCCGCGATATCCACTCCGGTAGCGCCCTCTATGCCTTCAAGACCGGGTGAAGAATTCACCTCCATCACCAGAGGGCCTCTTTGCGACTGAAGCAGGTCAACCCCCGCAATGCCAAGCCCAAGCTTTTTAACCGCTTTTACCGCGGCTGCCCGTTCTTCAGGACTAAGCTGAACCACCATGGAGGTTCCGCCGCGGTGCAAATTGCTTCTGAATTCCCCTTCCCGGGCTTGTCGTTTCATGGCTCCTACAACTTGTCCGTCCACCACAAATGCCCTGATGTCAGCCCCTTTAGCTTCAGAAATAAACTCCTGTACCAGCATATGCGCCTCCAGTTTAAGAAATGCCTCTATCACACTTTTCGCCGCCTTGTGATTGTCGGCTAGTATAACACCTATGCCCTGTGTGCCTTCGAGAAGTTTCACCACGCAGGGAGCACCACCGATATTGTCGATCAGGCTGTCGATATCTTTGTCTTTGGGGGACGCGGCAAACGCCGTTTTTGGAATGCCTATGCCCGAACGGGCGAGGATCTGAAGTGTGCGGAGTTTGTCGCGCGAACGCACAAGGGCCTGTGATTCCACGGCCGTGAAGATCTTCATCATTTCGAATTGCCTTACCACAGCGGATCCGTAAAATGTTGCGGAAGCCCCAATGCGAGGTATTACGGCATTCACCCCGGTTATTTCTTTTCCATTGAAATAAATGTGAGGCCTGCCCTGCTCAATAATAAGAACACATTTCATGTGGTCGAGCAAAACCATGTCGTGACCTCTTTTTTCACCGGCTTCGATAAGGCGACGGGTTGAATACAGGTTCTTGTCGCGCGAGAGAATAGCAATTTTCATAACTCTGCTTTAAAAGAAAAGGTGTTTTAATCGTTTAAGCGGTACCCCGCCACTGTGCACTGCGTTTACGTCGATCAGAAATCTGCCCTTGAGAATGCGCCTCCCGATGAGTACCGGATATTTCATGTTGTCGCGGTTGGACAGGGAAATAGAGGACAATATTGTGCGATGCCCTATGTGTACAGGTGTTTTTATTACGAAACGTTCTTCCATTTCTCCGAATGAATTTTTGATCTTTCTCACTTCGTAATCTTCGAAGCGGTGCGGAAGGTGCTGGTCCTGTTCGAGCGTGAAATAAAGTACGTTTTGGCCGTTTTCGGTTTTCAGTTCAATGCTTTCGCAGTGCAGGGAAGAGGTGTAAGCGCCGGTATCGATTTTGGCTTCCATGCCCATCAGATTCAGATTTGGAAAATCAACATACTCGTGGCGCCCCAACAGGCGTAGTTTATGTTTTTTTATCGGCATAGTTTTGATAAAACCGCTGCACATCAACTTCTGCAGGCAAGCTATCCTTTTTCAATAGGAAATGTACAAATTTTCGGGCAAAATACGGGGCAAGCATTACCCCCTTAGCTCCCAGACCGTTGAACACATAAACGTTCCCGTAACGTGGATGCGAGCCCAGTATTGGCCGACGGTCTATACTTGAGGGCCTTACACCTGCAAACCGGGCTGTGATGTTATATTCCCCCTTGAACATGTTTTCCAGTTTTGCTTTTAGTTCGGCCAGGCCCCTGGCCGTAGTGCAATCGTTAAGATCATCCCAGTCATAAGTGGCGCCGCAGAGAAAATCTTCTGCTTCTAGGTCCATCAGAAATCCGTTCTTGTTCAGCAGGCCCTTACCAAAATTCAAACCCGGAATTTTCACCCGCATCAATTCCCCTTTAACGGGTTTCATGGGCAACCATGAAAAAAAAGGGTTGTCTGAAACCAGGTGGCCTTCACAAAATATGATGCCCTTGGCCCGGATGCTTTTGTATTGAATGTGATCACTTCTTACCAGGAGTTGGTGATGATCAAACTGTTCCTGCTGCAAATGCTCCGAAAAATAACGGTCACCGCTTTCCAGAAAATCCCTCAGGTTAAGATTTCCGCACTGCTCCACAAGGCCATACCCGTTTGGTATACTGCAGTCTGAGAATTCCTGCGGAACTTTGGTGTGAATTTCAGGACGAATAAATGCCGAAAGTTCGTTTTGAGCCCGTTTAAGCCAGAGTTGTTTTTCCTGCTCTTCGGTGAAAGGCCTGATCAGAATTCTGTTGTGGAGAAATGTCCGGTTCATGCGTTGCTCACAGGTTCGGTAAAATAAATGGAGTTCCCTGATCAGTTCCCCGGCCATCCAGCTTGAGGTCATGCGTTTGAACACAAGGGGGTTCCATATCCCTGCGGCTATTCTCGAACTTGAACTGAGTTCCTTTTTCCCGATTAGTCTGAATGGAATCTGGTACTCGATGAGTTGGTGTGCCAAAACCTGGGCCGCCAGTCCATTACCCACCACTATATACCTTTCAGTGTCCACGCTCGGATCTCACATTGGGGTTGTATTGTCGTTTAGGTCCCCTGTATGCCCCTGAAAAAAAGGCGATGAACTTTATGCCCATTATACTTTGTTTGTAATTGATCTCCCCGAACAGTTCAGCCCCCAGGCCTATATCATAAAATATCTTGATTGTGGCCTGCACTGAAAAATACATACCAAAACCTGTGTAAAAGTCAGGCGGAGAACCTACCATCCCGGCTACGCCTGAAAAATAAGTCGGACCCACGAATATGGCGTAGTTTGCGCTGAGGCTTTCTTTCCGCAATCCATAGCCAATGTGTGCCTGAACATTATTGTTGCTGAAGAACTCCTCCCCACTCATCATTGCGCCTACCTGAAACTGCTGCCGCCGAATGTGAAACTGGTAATCTGCTCCTATGGTTTTCTGAACATCGAACCGGAGGCTGGTAGACAGAAAACCCGCGCCCAGACTGAGGTAGTTGTTGTGTATGGCATAACGCTTACCATGGTAAATAATCTCTTCCTTTCGGTCAAATGGCAACTTTTCTTTCCGGTACAGGCTGTCGGCATTTTGGCCAATGGCCTGAGAAAACCACAACAGCAGAGCAATAGAAAATGACTTAACCGGATAAGGCGCAGAGATCATGTGGGGATAGAGGTCTTAATGAAGGAAAGGATTATGCGTTTTCTCATGCGCCAGGGTTGTAGAAGGACCGTGCCCGCAATACACTTTCACTTCATCACCTAAAGAAAACAGTTTATCACGGATAGAGGAGAGGAGCGTAGCGTGGTCACCTTTGGGAAGATCCGTTCTCCCTATACTTTCTCTGAACAAGACATCACCGCTGATAAGCAGTTTGTTTTGTGGATTGTAAAAGGCTATGCTTCCCGGTGAATGTCCGGGTGTGTGGATACACTCCAGCCTATAGTTGCCCAATTGTATGACCTGACCATCCTGCAGGTATTTTTCAGGCAGGGGCGAAGGTTCACAGTTCAGGCCATAGATGGCTGCTGTTTTTTCCATGGCCTGAACCAAAAAAAGATCGGCTTCATGTACCTGTGGCAGGAGTTTCCACGTATCGTAAACAAAGCGATTTCCCAACACGTGATCAATATGGGCATGTGTCAGCAGGAGGTGTTTCAGGTTCAGTTGTTTGTCCTCAACAAATTGCTTCAGCGTCTGGTTCTCGGCATTGTTTGAATTGCCGGCATCTATCAGTACAGCCTCGCCTGCCTCGGTATAAAGAAGATAGGAGTTTTGCTGAAAGGCATTAAAACAAAAGGTCTTGATGTACAACATGGTTTTCAGCTTAGCTTTTTAATGAAACGAATGTCTTTGTCATTGAATTGTAGCAGGTTCAATCCGGTGTTTTTTCCCTTGATAAATGTTCCGAGTTGATCCTGCAAGCCCAGCGCTTTGGCCGCATTGGTGGTTAACATGGAGAGTATGGATTCCAGACTGAATTGTGAACTGTTCTGCGCCAGCATGTTTGCTTCCGCAAGCAAATCCAATTTGTGGTTACTGGCCAGGCTGTCTGTGCCAAAACAACACTTTGTTTCCACATCCTTGAACAAATCAAATCGGGGCTGTGTACGTTCAATATAATAGTTTGCCTGAGGGCAAAAACACCAGAATGCGCCCATGTTCCGACCCAGGTCCACGTCCTTTTCTGTTGAAAAGGTATTGTGTACAAACAGGCTGAGCGATTCGGGCATCAGTTGCCCAAGGTAACTAAGCCCAGATTTAACCGGTGCCCTGTACCAGGAAATATCAATGTTCAGAAAGGCATAGAGGTCCCGTATGCCACCGGGTTCACCCATCAGAAAGGCAGTTTCATCCCGGCTTTCCTGGTTGTGTATGCTAATCATCCTGCTGTTCTGAACAGCTTCATTTGCAAGAAGCCGCATCAGGTCTTCCGACACACTGTAAGGCGCGTGCGGGACAAGACTTCCTTGAAGCCCATAATATTGAAGCTGGTTCAGGAGTTCCTTTCCCTGCTCAAACGTAGCTTGTGCCATGGCCGGGTGAAGGGAGATGAGTTCCACAAAACTGTGGTATCGAATACGGCTATCGGCCTTTAGTTTAAAACTGTTTGGCAGATTGCAGATGTCTCCTACGGCTACAATGCCGAGTTCCCACATGGCAGCATCAGCGTCTTTCATGTGCTCAAGGATTTCAGCTTCAGAGAAGGTCTGCCGGAGACCCATAATGTGCTTTGCAAAGCCTGTTAGTCCGGTGCCTTCGGGTATTTTACCCTTGAGGTGGCTCAACTCAAGATGACAATGGGCATTCAGGAAACCCGGGGTGATACAGCCTTTGTGCTTTTCCACCCTGCCCTCGTCAATCTCGTCTACCCTGATGAATTCAACAAATTCCTGGGCGTCATTTAATACCATTACAGCGACTTCCTTTTCGAAGTTCACGCCGTTAAACAGTTGCTCAGCCTGTAGAAATCGCATCCGCCAAATGTAGGGATTTCTCCCCGGGATTGGGTATCTTTGTCGGCTCAACTCATGAGTAAAACCGACATACGCAGCCTGAGTGCCCTCGAACTCACACAAAGGTTCCGGGATATCGGTGAGCCTGAATTCAGAGCCCGCCAGGTATACGATTGGTTATGGGCCAAAAGGGCCACCAGGTTCTCTGACATGAGCAACCTTCCCAAAAAATTCCGTGATCATCTTGAGGAGAATTTTGAAATACGGGCTGTGGAAATTCACGAATTGCAGATCAGTCAGGACAAGACCATCAAATGCGCCATGCGCTTGCACGATGATTTTGTTGTGGAGAGCGTGCTTATTCCACATGGCACACGGATGACAGCCTGTATTTCCTCTCAGGTGGGATGCAGCCTGAGTTGCTCGTTTTGCGCTACCGGAAAACTTAAACGCATGCGAAACCTCAATGCCGATGAAATATTCGACCAGGTGGTTCTGGTTAAAAAAACGGCAATGGAAAAGTACCAGGCCCCGCTTACCAACATCGTATATATGGGAATGGGCGAGCCTCTTTTGAATTATAAGGAGGTGATGGACTCTGTACAAAAGATCTCATCACCCGATGGTCTGGGCATGTCGCCCAAAAGAATTACGGTTTCAACAGCTGGAGTAGCCAAAATGATAATCAAACTGGGAGACGATGGGGTGAAATTCAACCTCGCGCTTTCCCTTCATGCGGCCAGTGATGAAAAGCGCAATAAAATCATGCCGATCAATGAGAGCAACAACTTAGAAGCCCTGGCCAATGCCCTCAACTACTTTACCTCAAAAACCGGCACACGACCAACACTGGAGTACATTGCCTTTAATGAATTCAACGACAGCCTTGAAGACGCGAAAGACCTGGTTGCATTTTGCCGGCGGGTCAAAAGCAAAGTAAATATCATTGAATACAACAGTGTGCCGGGAACCTCATTCAGCAAGAGCGAGAAAGGGAATCTGAAACGATTTACTGATTATATACAGGCCAAGGGCATCATTTGCAACCTGCGCCACAGCAGGGGGAAGGACATTGACGCCGCCTGCGGCCAGCTGGCCAATAAAAACACCCTGATTTCACCTGAATTGAAATAAAAAGTATCTTAGCCCGGGGTGTCGAAGACCATTGAAGAAATAAAGCTACCCGTTAAGGATCACATGGCGGCCTTCGAAGGAAAATTCAAGGAGGCCATGCAAAGCTCCGTGCCCCTGCTGGATAAAATCACCTCGTACATTGTAAAACGAAAAGGAAAACAGATCAGACCCATGTTTGTCTTTCTCTCTGCTCAGATGAATGGGGAGATTAACGACAGCACCCATCGTGCTGCGGCTCTTATTGAACTGCTGCATACGGCTACACTGGTGCACGACGATGTGGTGGACGACAGCAATGAAAGAAGAGGTTTTTTCAGCGTGAACGCGCTCTGGAAAAACAAAATTGCTGTATTGATCGGGGATTTCCTGCTGTCCAAGGGCCTACTGCTTTCACTCGATAACAACGATTTTCATTTGCTAAAGATCATGAGCCGGGCTGTGAGGGAAATGAGTGAAGGTGAATTGCTTCAGATTGAAAAGGCCCGCAGACTCGATATTTCAGAAGACATATATTTTGATATCATCACCAAAAAAACCGCAGCCTTGATCGCGGCTTGTTGTGCAGCTGGCACAGCATCAGTTACGAGCAATGCCCAAACCATCAGCAAGGCGCATGAATTTGGTTTGCTTACAGGCATTGCGTTCCAGATCAAAGATGATTTATTTGATTTCGGAAATGGTGAGGATATCGGTAAACCAACGGGGATCGACATCAAGGAAAAGAAAATGACCCTCCCCCTCATTTACGCACTCAATCATTCTACCTGGGTTGAAAAACGCAGGATCATCAATCTTATTAAAAATCACAATGAAGAAAGTGAAGCGGTAAGAAAGGTAATTGATTTTGTGATTGAAAAAGGCGGAATACCTTATGCCAACAAAGTGATGCAAGAATACAAACACAAGGCGCTCACCTTGCTTCACGAATTGCCCTCAAACGCCTCGCGAAACAGCATGGAAAGATTACTCGTATACGCAATTGAACGGAAACACTAAATGAACGTAAAACACATTCTCGTCAGCTCTGCCCTGATTCTTTTACTCAGTGCCTGTTCCGAAGGTTCAGGTTCAGGAAAGGAACAGGATGAAGCACAAAAAAGAGTAAGCGATTCCCTGTCAAGGTTGCGCCAGAAAGAATACGCCGACTCCCTCAAAAAACTTAATCCGCTTTTGATCTTGCCGCCTGACAGCAATTACAGCGGCGAATATGTCGATAAATATCCCAATGGGATAGTTAAGTACCGCGGAACATTTCGCTTTGGCGAAAGACACGGGCAGTGGATGAGTTTTTATCCAAGCGGTCTTCTCTGGAGTGAACTGCACTTTGATAAAGGTTTGCGCCATGGCCCTAACCTTACCTATTATGAAAACGGGAAATTGCGGTATTCAGGCTTTTATAAAAACGATCTGGTCGATAGCACCTGGGTCTATTACGACAGTACCGGCCGCATTGTTGAGACACTCGTATACAGGAACAATCGTATTGAAAGACGAATGCCCGCCACTCAAAAATAAACGCCTGGCCATTTTACCAGACTTAATCGCGCTACCCTCATAATAGCACTATCATCACGCCAAGGCAAGGTCTGCGCCGAACGAATAAATCATTAAATGTTGCGTTCTGTAATCGCATTTGGCTTTATCATTTAATCTCCTGATCATGAACCACGGCATGATGCAGGCCACCCGCAAGATGTTTCCGTTTAACGGTCCCTGATTTTGAACTGCAGCAGCGTATTCAGGCACAATAAGGCGAAAAGGGCCGTTAAGCCTGAAAAGAAGCAGCGTTCAAGCGGGTTAACCGATAGCAGATTGCCGGCTGTGTTCAGTACAAACCAGACTGTCATCAGGCGTAAAGCCCACCTTAAGCTTTTGTCGGACAAGACAGGGAGAAACCAGTGTATGGTCTGAGCCAGAATCCAAATCATGGATAAGGTCACCAGGGAAGCAAATATTTCCATACTCACAAACTGTGTCCTGGTGTATTCACGTCCACCCCAAACCAGTTGCTCAGGCAACAAGCCGCTGAGTACAGCAAGGTGAAAAACAAAAAATACAGCGAGCAGAATAATGAGAATCCCCGAACTCATGCGAATGGGGATCAATCCATTTTGGCTTTCCGCTGACATGCATTCAAATATAAACATTACCGGTATACACACCTCCTCGTAAAATTTTTCAGCGCTGTAAGGGGAATAGCATGCTTAAACTAAAAGTGCCAATGGTTCGTTTACATTAACCGAAGCCAGTTGATTACTGTCCTCTCCAACGCGGCCAATCCCCGAAAAAAAAGGTACTTTTACCTTGCTATGTACAGATTGTTCAGCTTGTTTTGGAAGTATAACCTGCCGCGCTGGTCAATCCTAATCATCGACACCATTGCATGTGCAGCTTCCCTCACGCTGGCATTTCTACTCAGGTTTGATTTCAGTTCCATTCCGGCAACCGATGCCGCCTTGTTGCCATACGATTATGCGCTTGTGCTTGGGGTTCGCATGCTTTCCTTCGCGATTTCCAAAACTTATAAAGGCGTGGTAAGATATACCAGTTCACGGGATACCGTGAGAATCTTTTACGTGATCCTGAGCGGAAGTCTTTTCATTTTCGCTCTAAATCTGGTTTCTCTGGCATTTATACTGGGTTACTACTATATCCCAAACTCGGTGATCATCATTGACACCTTTGTGAGTTTGTTTTTCCTGATCAGCAGCCGTCTAACCGTAAAGGCACTCTATTCAGAGATTAAGAACCCCAGTAAAGAAAAGAACAATGTACTTATTTATGGTGCAGGCGAAGGTGGTATGATCACCAAGCATACCCTTGACCGGGACGCTTCACTTAAGTACAGAGTCATTGGATTTATAGATGACGATGCAAAGAAACATGGCAGGAGTCTTGAAGGCACCTTTGTTTACAAACCCGAAAAGCTTGACTCCATTATTAAGGAAAATGCTGTAGAGGTGGTTATCATTTCCATTCAGCAGATCAGCAGCCGGAAAATAAATGACATTACAGATATCTGCCTGGCAAACGGCGTGAAGGTGCTCCATGTGCCTCCTGCAAATCGCTGGATCAACGGTGAACTCAGTTTTAATCAGATACGAAGTATCCGGATTGAGGATCTTCTGGAGCGGGATCCCATCCTTCTGGATAACGAGATGATAGCCGGCCAGTTGCAGGGCAAGAACATTTTAATTACCGGAGCCGCCGGAAGTATTGGCAGCGAGCTCGCCAGGCAGTGTATGAAATATAAGCCCGGTTCAATATTTCTGCTCGATCAGGCTGAAAGCCCCTTGTATGAACTTGAACTCGAGTTTAAGGATTCCGGAACAAGCATACCTTTTGAAGTGGTAATAGCCGATGTGAGAAACCGCGAGAGGATGCAGAATGTATTCAGGACATTCAGGCCCCAAATTGTGTTTCATGCCGCGGCATACAAACATGTTCCTATGATGGAACACAATCCGTCTGAATCCATACTCACCAATATCCTGGGAACCAAAATTGTTTCTGATTTATCGCATCAACACCACGCCGAGCGATTTGTATTTGTAAGCACCGACAAGGCCGTTAATCCAACGAACGTAATGGGTGCCAGCAAACGCATTGCGGAAATCTACATCCAAAGTATGGGCAAACACTCTTCAACCAAATTCATCACCACGCGTTTTGGAAATGTGCTTGGAAGCAATGGTTCGGTGATTCCGCGATTTAAGCGTCAGATTGAACAAGGCGGACCCATAACCATCACGCACCCTGAGATCACCCGTTATTTCATGACCATACCTGAAGCCAGTCAATTGGTGCTGGAAGCCGCCGCTATGGGCAAGGGTGGTGAAATTTTTGTGTTTGATATGGGGCCGTCCATAAAAATTGTAGATCTGGCCCGCAAAATGATTCAGCTTTCAGGGCTAAAAGAAGGTCGTGACATTAACATTGTTTACACCGGATTAAGACCGGGTGAAAAGCTTTATGAAGAACTTCTGGCGAACAGTGAAAACACTTTACCCACTCACCATTCACAGATCCTGATCGGAAAAGTGAGGGAATACGAATTTTCCAGGGTACAGGGTATTGTTGACGACCTGATCCGCTCTTTTGATACACAGAATAATGAGCTTATTGTTCAGGGCATGAAAGAGCTTGTGCCGGAATTCAAAAGCAACAATTCCATTTTCCAAAAACTCGACTGATATGAAGATCGCTACACACCTTGTGACCTTATGCTTTAGTCTTTTACTGAATGTCTCCTTTCTGGCTCAGGGCAAGTCCCCGGCAGCAAGGCATCTCAGGCTTACAGTAGGTATAGTGGTCGATCAAATGCGGAATGAATACATTTACCGGTACTGGAACCGATTTGGCAACGGAGGATTCAAACGCCTGGTTAACCAGGGCTTTTACTTCAGAAACACACATTACAATTATATTCCCACTTATACCGGACCGGGCCATGCCAGCATATATACCGGCACAACCCCCAGGCAACACGGCATCATTGCTAACGAATGGTTCCAGAAAAACAGCGCGGTTAAAACGGGTTGCGTTCAGGACAGCCTGGTAAAACCAGTTGGTTCTAGAGGCCGCAGTGGCATGGCTTCGCCAAGATTGCTGTTAAGCAGCACCATCAGCGATGAATTGAAGCTCAGCTCCAATGGCAGATCAAAGGTGTATAGCATATCGCTGAAAGACAGGAGCGCCATATTGCCCGCAGGGCACGCGGCCGACGGCGCGTTCTGGATGGATGATGCGACCGGCGAATTCTGCTCTTCATCCTGGTATCTGGCAGATTTGCCCCGATGGCTTAAAAACTTCAACGATGAACGTTTACCCAGACAGTATCTCGAAAAATGGTGGTCAACACTTTATCCGATTGAAACATACTCCGCTTCCTGTTCAGATGAAAACAAATACGAAGCTGTTCCAAACAGAAAAGACTTTCCCGTGTTTCCTTATGAATACAAAAGTTTTATTGAGAAAGGTGATTTTTCAATCATCCGGTTCACACCTTTTGGTAACAGCCTGGTGAAAGACCTCGCGCTGGAGTGCCTCGTAAAAGAGGAATTGGGCAAGGACGATACGCCTGATTTGCTTTGCCTGAGTTTTTCCAGCACCGATTACATAGGCCATGCATACGGTCCCCGTTCCGTGGAGATGGAGGACACTTATCTGCGTCTCGACAAGGACCTGGAGGACCTGCTCAACCGCCTTGACAAAGAGGTGGGTAAAGGCCAATACCTAGTGTTCTTAACTGCCGATCATGGCGCAGCCGAAGTGCCGATGCAAATGAACGAATGGAAAATTCCTGGTGGATACAGCCGGGAAACAAAGTTGCTTCGGGATATTCGTAAATACTTTCTTTCGGTATACGGCGATAGCAATCTGGTGACCGGCGTGTGTAACGACCAGGTTTTCCTGAACGAAAAACGAATCGAAGTGGCGCGTTTCGATAAAGATGCACTGGAGGAAAAACTTTGTGCATTTATTTTGACTACACCCGGAATGGCTGAAGCCTATCCTTCCAGAATACTTCGGTACAATGGCTTTCCCGATAACGACCCCAGAACCTTAGTCCAAAACGGCTTCAACAACCAGTTGAGCGGAAATGTGTGTTATGTGCTCAAGCCCGGATGGATGGAATACGCCGAAAAAGGCACAACGCACGGCAGCTCATATGATTATGACACCCACATTCCCTTGTTGTTCTACGGGAATGCCATTCAGGGTGGTGAAAGCATGCGGCGGCACAACATCACTCAAATTGCGCCCAGCATTTGTGAATTGATGAGGATCAATCGGCCCAACAGCTCCACGCCAGAATTACTCGAGGAGCTTTTTCGCTGAACCTTTTTAAAAAACAGGGCTGCAACGCCCCATCATCAATTTCATTTTACCCGGCGGCCCTTCAAAATAAAGCCTCACACCTTTAGTGTCTTCAGCGCTCACCCCCGAGGTCTTTACTACATAGTCCTTGCCTCTGTGCCTCAGGTTATTCCAGGGAATCAGAAGATTGATGCAGGACAAGTTATTGAAACTGTAAACCCCGCTCACATACATGTTCATCACATTCGAAGCCAGTTCCATTTCCTCAATCTTCATGGACTGCCCTTTGAGTATGAATGTTTCGTTTATTTCAGAAAAAGCTATATCCTTAAAATCCCTGTTTCTGAAAATATGTTTGCTGATGTTTTGCATGGGTTCAAAATTAAGGAGGTGACCATCAATCAGCTTAAGACTGATGTCACTTCTCAGGCTTTCGCCAACAAGTTGCTTGTTTTCGTCGAGCCTGGCATTAAAGTTTCCTTTCAGAAAAAGTTTACCTGAAATGTTTTCGGGATTAATGGACTTCTGTCCAAAATTATCAGCCTGTTTAAAGAGATCACTGATGTCAACATTGTTTATATCAATATCCGAACTCAGGTGTTCCCAATGATCCAGCTTGGCCCTGGCCTTAAGGGTACCTCCGCTCAGGGCCATCTGAATGGTGTTCAGGTAAAGCACCTGCCTCGTGTATTCGGCCCGGATGCTTGTGCTCTGCGCTTTCAGCTTTTTAAGTGAGAAATGTTCTGCGTTGAAATTGAGTTGAACCACAAAATCATCGTCCTTCATCATGGCTTTTTGCTCCATTTTTTTGCGGGCTGAAACGACATGACTTTTTTGCGCATTAGCCTGCATGTAAGTGCCAAAATCGAAAAACCTGCTACTGATATCAAGTTTCGACCGCAGACCAGGTTTCAAACCAAGGAAATATGGAATAAAATTGTCGACCTGTCCGGAAACGCTTAACTTACCTCCATTTGTATACACATCCAGTTTTTTAAAGCTGAGCTGTTTGTTGTTGAGCCATGCAGTTCCGTTAAGCCTGAAAAAATAAGGGTTTTCCTTTGGCTGGAAATACAGGTTTTTAAGCCAGAGCTGAGCCTGTAACTTCATGTTCTCACTTAAAAACTGGCTTTTGTTAAGTTTATTCGCCGGGCCCAAATATTTGATGTGAACTATACACTCCCCTTTGAGATTCAGTTTACGCGCGAAATCAAAATGCACTTTTTCCGCAGGGATCTTAACCCCGGCTTCTATAAAGATCTTTGAGTCACGAAGTCCTTTCACCAAAACCGAAGTGGTAAAGGGGAAATCGTATACGTTTCCGCTGACCCGACTGAAACGGATCATAGCAGAATCTCCGTCACCGGATTTTCTGTCGGAAGAAAGACTAACGATACTCGCCTCAAATGAAAGGTTTGAATACGGCACCTTGCTGTTTCCAATGGTCATGCTGTTGTTGAGCGTTTGCGCCTTGAGAAGCACAATAGGTTCTCGTCCCTGGCCGAGTGTCATGCCGAGTAATACATTTGCCTTCAGTGGTTTTGATACATGAAAATTGTTCAGTACTTTTTGAATTTTTGGATTGAGTACTTTGGAAACCTTAACAAGATCTGCTTCCTGGGCAGAGATGCCGATGAACAACATAGGATCTTCCTGATAATTCAATAAACACATCACATTATAGAAGCGTTTTTCAATTTCCACCTTCGACGGAGGATGTACACACAAACGTTTATTCACCTTATCATGCATCAGATCGAGTTGCAGTTTTACATTGCTGTTCCTGAAAAATGCGCCTTTGTTGCTTTTGAAAACAAGTCCTCCAACATAAACCTCAGCATTGACTTTCGCCTGAAAGCCCTCTTCCTGGTGTCTCAGGCTGGCAAGTACGTTTATGAGATTAAGATGGAAGCGTTGTTTCTTCTGCTCATTCACAAAAACAAGTTCCGTGTTCCGGACAACGACTTTTTCTGTTTCAAGATTCAAGCCACCTGAAGCCGTTGAAGTGTCTGTTTGTTGTTTCTTCATTTCAAAATTCCGGCTTCCATCCTTTAGTTTCCGGAGTACGATCCTGGCATTTTTCAAAGAAACCTGCTTTATGCTGATTTGGCCATGCATTAATTTTCTGAGATTAAATGAGAGGTAAATGGCCCCCGCGTTCAGAAAATTTTCTTTAGGGCCCGTGTAAAGTATGCTGCTGACTTTTACATTCTTCAAAGCAATGGTGGCATGCGGCCAGTTGCTGAAGAGAGACAATTGCACCTTTTCGATCCGCAATTCAAGGCTAAACTGATCCCTTACCTTATCGTGAATGTTGTTCCGGATCTCAGAACTGTATATACTGATCAGTAAAAAAGCCAGACCTGTTAAAACCGTTAGAAGCAACACTACGCCCAGCGTGATTCTAAGAACAATTCTTTTTAGCTTTTTATAATTCAAGCCGGTCGTCAATTGTAATGTCTTACCCGAATGTAGCCAATTAAGCCTCATTCCGAAAATTCAAATACCGTTTTATACCCTCTATTTTTCCACACTTTCAGCCGAAAATTCGTGTACATTTATTCTGTTTATGGATAATTCATCTGATATTCGCATCAGAGCCTGGCATCCGGGAGACGCTGAACAATTGGTCTTGCACGCCAATAACCTAAATGTCGCCCGGTTTATGGCCGACACTTTTCCACATCCATACACACTTGATGCGGCTGTTAAATTCATTGGATTGGCCAGTCAGGATGATCCCATGCGCTTGTTCGCTATTGAAGTGGATGGTTCAGCTTGTGGTGGAATAGGTATTCACCCGCAAAAAGATATTCAAAGCCGGAACGCCGAGATTGGATACTGGTTGTCCGAAGCCTACTGGAACAAAGGCATCACCAGCGCTGCATTACACCTTATCATCCCTTACGCATTCCGGCATTTTGAAATCGAACGTCTTTTCGCCCGCCCATTCGGCAGCAACAAGGCATCACAAAAACTGCTTGAAAATTGCGGCTTTGTGCTGGAGGCGAGGATAAAAGATGGTTTTTTTAAGCATGGCAGATTTGATGACGAACTCATCTATGGCCTCCGGCGAAGTGATTTTAAAAATGCCTAACAAATTCATGCTTTCTTCTTTACATTTATGGTTCTAACTGAGCGTATGGAAAAGGTGTATAAAGTTTGTCAGAGTTGCGGTATGCCGCTGAAAAAAGATCCTAAGGGTGGAGGCACAAATGCCGATGCCTCAAAAAGCACCATGTATTGCAGTTACTGCTATGAGAGCGGAAAATTCAAGGATGATAACTGGACCGTTCAGCAAATGCAGGATTTTGTGAAAGGCAAAATGAAGGAAATGGGATTTCCGGGATTTATAGCGGGCTTTTTTACAAAGGGCATCCCAAAACTTGAACGATGGAAAGTAAAGTGACCTTTAAGCCCTGAAGTTAGTAGACAAAGCAGAAGAAATTCAAAGCCCGAGAAGAACCTCCTCAGGATTCTTACCGCCAAATAACATCTTTGAAGGGTCCTCAAGCATCTCCTTCACTTTCACCAGAAATCCTACGCTTTCCCTTCCGTCAATGATGCGGTGATCATAGCTCAGGGCCACATACATCATGGGACGGATCACAACCTGTCCGTTCACGGCCATGGGTCTTTCCACCACATTGTGCATGCCAAGTATGGCGCTTTGAGGCGGGTTGATGATCGGTGTACTCATCATAGAGCCGAACACACCCCCATTTGTAATGGTAAATGTACCGCCTTCCATCTCAGGAATAGTCAGTTTGCCGTCGCGGGCTTTGATAGCAAGTTCCTTAATGCCTGCTTCTATTTGCGAAAGGCTCATGAGTTCGGCATTGCGCAGAACGGGCACCATAAGTCCTTTAGGTGCACTAACAGCAATTCCGATGTCGCAATACTTGTTGTAAATGATCTCTTCACCATCAATCATAGCATTCACAGCCGGGAAATGATAGAGGGCTTCGGTGACAGCCTTTGTGAAAAAGCTCATGAAACCAATTGAGCTTCCATAGGTCTCCTTGAACTTGTCTTTGTACTTTGCGCGGATGGCATAAATGGCGCTCATATCAACCTCGTTAAATGTGGTGAGCATGGCGGTTTCGTTCTTCACTGCAACCAGGCGTTTTGAAACGGTTTTTCGCAGGGAGGTCATTTTCACCTTCTCCTTCTCACGTCCGCCTTGCCAGCTATTGCTCAGCACGGCTGCAGCTGAGGGTATGCCGGCTGACATGGCCGATAACACGTCCTGCTTGGTTATACGTCCGGCTTTTCCGCTGCCATTAACCTGAGCCGAAGTGATGCCGCTTTCAGCCATGATTTTTCCGGCAGCCGGGCTGGCCAATCCACTTGCATAGGTTTTGGATGCGCTGTCCTGCTTCGGGTTTTCTGTTTTAGGTGCAGCGACGGGTGTTTCCTTTTTAAGCTCCTCCTTTTTCGGTTCTGGTTTTGGGGCAGGTGCCGAAGCATCCGGCTTCACCGAGGTGTCTATCTTCACGACCACCTGACCTACTTTTACTGTGTCTCCTTCGGCTGCCAGCACTTCTATCTTTCCAGCCTCTTCTGCATTGAGGGTTAAGGTGGCTTTGTCGGAGTCGATCTCAGCCAGCACTTCGTCTTTCTGCACCACATCACCGCTGTTTCTTATCCAGCGCGCAATAACCACTTCGGTAATGGATTCACCCGGGCTTGGTACTTTTAATTCTATAATTGCCATAGCGTATAATTAAAATTATTTTACGGGAACTTTCACGAACAAAGCGCTCATCAGTTCTTCGTGCTCGTCATTGTGACGTTTTGCAAAACCGGTTGCGGGACTGGCGGCCTCATCTCGCCCGATATAGATTAGATTAAGTTGTCTCAGGTTCTTGTCAACAAAACGCCAGGGGCCCATGTTTTCGGGCTCTTCCTGAACAAAGTAATGGGCTTTTGCCTTGTTGTATTTCTTCAGAACCGCATTGATCTGAACATGCGGGAAAGGGTACAATTGTTCGAGACGGATAATGGCCATGTCGCCGGCTCCTTCTTTTTCTCGACGTTCATGAATATCATAGTAAATCTTACCTGAACAGAAAACCAGACGGCTTACTTTAGCCGGATCGCTGTTGTCATCTATAATCTCTCTGAATCCGCCTTCGGTGAATTCATTCAGAGCACTTACACAAGCAGGGTACCGAAGCAGTTTTTTAGGTGTGAAGCAGACCAGGGGTTTGCGGAATTCCCTTTTGAGTTGCCTGCGCAGTACGTGAAACTGCTGTGCCGGTGTGGTTGCATTCACCACCTGAATGTTGTTTTCGGCGCAAGCTTGCAAGAACCGTTCTATCCTTGCACTTGAGTGTTCCGGTCCTTGCCCTTCATATCCATGAGGAAGAAGCACAACCAGACCATTCATGCGCCTCCACTTGTATTCGGCTGAGGTGAGATACTGGTCGATGATGATCTGTGCCCCGTTGAAAAAATCTCCGAACTGAGCTTCCCATATCGTAAGCGTATTGGGCGAGGCAAAGGCATAACCATATTCAAAACCGAGCACACCATATTCGCTGAGCAGGGAATTGTAAATCTCAAATTTTGCTTTGGTACCCAAATTGCTCAGGGGGGTATATTCTTCTTCACTGTCTTCTACTTTTACCACCGCGTGACGATGTGAAAACGTACCCCTCTCCACATCTTGACCGCTGAATCTGACCTGATGCCCTTCCTGTAGCAGAGAAGCGTAAGCCATCAATTCGCCCATGGCCCAATCGTAATTGTTACCTGTGATCATGGCCTTGCGGTCGTTGAAGACTTTCTGGATCTTGCTGAACATTTTTTTGCTCGCAGGCAGTGTGGTGATGCGTCCGGCCAGGTCAAGAAACATGTCTTTACTGATAGCGGTTGCCGGGGACTGATCAAAATCTTTTGCCCCTGACATCTTAACTCCTTTCCAGTCGCCTTCGAGGTATGAGGCCATTTTTACATTGGATGCTTTTTTAGCCTGTTCAAGATCCTTTTCAAGTTCGGCTTTGAATTTGTCTTCGATGTCTTTGGCAATGGCAGCAAATTCAGGGTTTTCTGAGATCAGTTTGGCAACATATATTTCTTTAGGGTTTTTGTGAGCCGCGATGGCCTTGTATAAAATGGGTTGCGTGAAGCGCGGTTCGTCTCCCTCATTATGACCGTGTTTGCGGTAACACAGCACATCAATAAACACGTCCCTGTGAAAAGTCTGACGGAATTCCATGGCCAGCTCAGACGCAAAACTCAAAGCTTCTACATCGTCTCCGTTCACATGAAAAACCGGACTTAAGACCACTTTGGCCACATCGGTGCAGTATGTAGAAGAACGTGCGTCAATGTAATTGGTAGTGAATCCAACCTGATTGTTGATCACAAAGTGTACAGTGCCTCCGGTTTTGTATGCGTCCAGCTGGCTCATCTGCACTACTTCATACACTATGCCCTGACCGGCAATGGCAGCGTCGCCATGAATGATCACCGGGCAGGCCCTGGAAAAATCACCCTGGTGATGATGGTCTATTTTGGATCGCAGAATACCCTGTGAAACCGGGGCTACCGTTTCGAGGTGAGAGGGATTCGGGGTCAGGCTCATGTGAACCATATGACCATTTTCACTGAGCTGATCCGATGAATATCCCATATGGTATTTCACATCCCCGTCAAACATAGCATCTTCACTGGGTCGTCCTTCAAATTCAGTGAAAACATCCACATATGGCTTCTTCATGATGTTGGTGAGCATGTTTAAACGGCCTCTGTGAGCCATGGCAATTACATATTCCTTTATGCCCATGTCCGCACCTTTCTCCATCAGTGAGTTAATGGCCGGTATAACGGCTTCAGCCCCTTCAAGAGAAAACCTTTTCTGTCCGACAAACTTGGTGTGAAGAAAATTTTCAAAAACAACAGCCTTAGTTACTTTTCTGAGAATCTCAATCTTTTCGGCTTTCGTGTATGCCGGTGTATTGCGCGACGATTCCATTCGTGCACGTAACCATTCCACCACATCAGGCTGCCTGACATAAAGGTATTCAACACCAATGCTCTGGCAATATGTTTGTTTCAGAAAAGCCACAATATCGCGCAGTGTTGCAGCACCAATGCCAATCTCGCTGCCCGCCTGGAAGACTGTGTCAAGATCTTTTTCATTTAGTCCGAAATTCTCAAGCGAAAGATCGGGTTGATGCCTGCGGCGTTCCCTAACCGGATTTGTAAGCGTAAACAAATGACCCCTTTGTCTGTACCCGTTGATGAGGTTGATCACTTTGAATTCCTTTATTACATTTTCCGGCAGGCTCTCTCCGGTTTTGCCTTCAAAAGAAGTTCTTGAGAATTCAAATCCCCTGAAAAAATCCTTCCAGCTGGGATCAACCGAGCCAGGGTCTTTCTGGTATTGCCTGAAAAGCTCTTCCATTGCATTCACATCAGCATTACCCAGGTATGAAAATTTATCCATCATTTTAAATTCAAGCAAAAGCAAATTTAGCAATATTTGCCATACCGACTTTGAATTAAAGTATACCTTTGGTGCATGCAGTTTGCCAGGGCTCATCGTATCTTTCTTCTGATTTTTGTAACACTCTGGGGTGGTTCCACATTGTTCGCTCAGGAGGGCCTGAGCACGGAAACAAAAGTGGAGCAGCTGGTCGATAAAAAAGCTGAATACCATCGCTTAACGGATGGAGAGCAAGAAGGTTACCGCATCAAAATTCATTTCAGCGTAGATCGCGATAAAGCCAGGTCGGTGCGTGCCAAATTTGCAAGCAAGTTCGAAGAGTACACGCCATACGAGGAATATCAGCAACCTAATTTTGTTGTGCTGGTGGGTGATTTCAAAACCAAGCTTCAAGCATTTGAAGCACTCAAAAAAATTCAGACAGAGTTCCCAAATTCCTTCATCGTCAAAGGACGAATAAAAGTAAAATGACCCTTTTTTAAGGGATCATTTTATCCATTACTTTTCTGATTCTGAAAATTCCAGCTTTTTTCTTTACACTTGGAACAGGGTTTACCTTGCAAACGGCAACAGAAATATCCGTTGAACAAAAGCGATTTTACCTGCCTGAATTGGATGGTTTAAGATTTTTGGCATTCCTTCTGGTTTTCTTTCATCACCGCCCCGGATTAAATTCAGGAATTCTTGAAATTCTTCATGAAAAAGGCTGGTTTGGTGTTGAAGTGTTTTTCGTGCTCTCTGCCTTCCTGCTTACAAGGCTTTTAAAACTTGAACTCGAAAACACACAAGGCCTGTGTTTCAAAAATTTTTATCTGAGGCGGATCTTAAGGATCTGGCCGCCTTATTATCTGATGATTGCCTTGTCGCTTCTGGTTTACTTTTTTGTGGACAAACGAAACTGGCAGGACCTGGAAGGATACAGACTTGCAGGGCTCCTCAGCTTCAGCGACAATGTTGTGACAGCCCTTCATGATTACAATTCCCTGCCCTGTGTTACCCATTTGTGGACCATCAGTTATGAAGAACAGTTTTATCTTCTGCTTCCTGTACTATTGCTTTTTCTGCACAAGTTAAATCCACTGTGGAGATGGATTTTTATGGGGATGATGTTTCTGCTCGGTTCGGCTATTCGGTTTTTTGGCATCGCCGAAGGTTTCAGCGAAGTTGCCGTCTGGACATTGCCCTTCACGCACTTTGAATCCATTCTGGCAGGACTTGGCATGGGCTTGGCGTATTCCGGAAAGGCGGTAAAACAAACCAAAGGCTGGATTTTTCTGCTTGCAGCGATAATTAGTCTTTATATTCTGATTGCGTTCCCGGGTGTAGAGATGATATCACAGCTGCTTTTTTTTACCTATTTGTTCACGGGCCTGTCCAGCGCTTTTACTCTCCTGGCGGTTCTCCACCACCCGGTTCTTAAATTCATTTTCTCCCATCCTGTTTTGGTATTCCTGGGCAAAAGATCCTATGGTTTGTACCTTTACCACATGTTGGGAAATGTTTTTGCCGGTTACCTGGTTGTGTTGTACCCGGCTACAAATGTTTGGGAACACGCCGGTCTGTTTTATTCACTGGCCTTTACAACAGTTGCGGCCATCTTATCGTACCGCTTCCTTGAAAAACCGTTCCTCGAATATAAAACAAAACTGGAGCTTGTGCCTTCAAGACCGTATTGAAAAAAGGCCTTTCGGATTTCGAAAGGCCTTCGTTCGTCAGGCTGTTACCGCTTCTTCGGCGTATGCTTCAATCGGTACACAGGAGCAAACCAGGTTTCTGTCGCCATAGGCATTGTCAACGCGGCCTACACTTGGCCAAAACTTGTTTTCTCGCACCCAATGAAGCGGATATGCAGCTTGTTCGCGGCTATATGGCTTATTCCACTTATCACTTACTACCATTTTTCCGGTGTGTGGAGCATTTTTAAGAAGGTTGTCGTTCTTATCCGCTTGTCCTTCTTCAATGGCGCGAATTTCCCTGCGAATGCTGATCATGGCTTCGCAAAAACGGTCGAGTTCTGCTTTGGATTCGGATTCTGTGGGTTCTACCATTAAAGTGTTTACAACAGGGAAAGCCACTGTTGGGGCATGGAATCCATAATCCATGAGACGTTTAGCCATATCAGCCACTTCTACCCCGCTTGCCATTTTAAAGTCGTTGCAATCGAGTATCATTTCATGGGCGCAACGTCCATTCTTACCTGTGTAAAGAATCTTGTAGTGGTCCTTCAACACCTCTTTCATGTAATTGGCATTCAGAATAGCTGTTTCAGTTGCCTGTTTCAAACCATCTGCACCAAGCATTTTGATATAGCCATAAGAGATTAGCAGTATCAGCGCGCTGCCGAATGGAGCCGCTGAAACAGCTGTGATACCTTGTGCGCCACTGGTATTTACAATAGGGTGTGATGGCAAATAGGGAACCAGTTTTTCAACCACACCAATTGGTCCCATGCCCGGACCACCTCCACCATGCGGAATGGCAAATGTTTTATGAAGGTTTAAGTGACATACATCCGCGCCGATATTGCCCGGAGAAGTCAGACCTACCTGAGCGTTCATGTTGGCCCCATCCATATAAACCAATCCGCCGTTATCATGGATGATCCTGGTAATGTCGGTAATGGCTTCTTCATAAACACCGTGTGTTGACGGGTAAGTCACCATCAGGCAGGACAGGTTTGCCTTGTGCAGCTCGGCTTTTTCCTTTAGGTCGACCAGATCAATATTTCCTTTGTTGTCGCATTTGGTTACGACAATCTGCATGCCTGCCATGGCGGCGCTGGCCGGATTGGTACCATGCGCAGAAGAAGGGATCAGAACAATATTACGGTTCGCACTTCCCTGGGCAATATGGTAGGCACGGATCACCATTAAACCGGCATATTCTCCCTGTGCGCCTGAATTGGGCTGAAAACTCATCCGTGCAAAACCTGTGATCTCAGAAAGGTCTTTATTCAGCTGTTCAATCAGCTCATGATAACCTGCTGCTTGCTCGGCAGGCACAAAGGGATGAATGGAAGCAAACTCAGGCCAGGTGAGTGGAAGGAGTTCAGAAGCAGCGTTCAGTTTCATGGTACAGGATCCCAGAGAGATCATGGAATGTACCAGAGAAAGATCCTTGTTCTCCAGGCGTTTGATGTAACGCATCATTTCGCTTTCACTGTGATAAGAGTTGAAAACAGGGTGCGTGAGAAAGGCCGATCGCCTGTTCTGTGAAGATGTACTGATCAGACTGGAAGCGGAAAGGGATTTGATAGCTGTGTGTGTCTTGCCTTTTGCTTCAGCGAACACGCTCAGGATGTCGTTGAGATCATCAAGACCCGTTGTTTGATCAAGCGAAATACCGATGTGCTTCTCATCTACGCGCCTGAAGTTGATTTCCCTTTTTTCAGCGCCTGGTATGATTGTTTTGCTGTCGGCTTCAACAACTATGGTATCGAAATAGGTTCTGGTTTTGATCACATAACCAAGTTTTTTCAACTCCTCAGCCAGGGTATAGCTTGTATCGTGAATATTTGTAGCTATGTTCCTAATCCCAGCCTGGCCATGATACACAGCATACATGCTGGCCATAATGGCCAGAAGAGCCTGGGCTGTACAGATGTTTGAGGTGGCCTTGTCGCGTTTGATATGTTGTTCGCGGGTTTGAAGGGCCATGCGCAGAGCAGCATTCCCTTGTGAATCCTGGGAAACACCGATAATGCGACCCGGAATAAGTCTTTTGTACTCTTCACGGCAGGCAAAAAATGCGGCGTGAGGACCCCCATATCCCAGGGGAACACCAAAGCGCTGGGAGTTACCCACCACACAGTCAGCCCCCCATTCTCCGGGGGGAGTGATCAGGGCCAGAGCCATAAGGTCGCTTGCCACTGCCAGTTGTATGCCATTTTGTTTGCAGGAATTTGCAAAAGCGCTATGGTTTTCGATTTCACCGTTGATATCAGGGTACTGCAAGAGTACACCAAAATACGCTTCATCAAACTTAAACGCTGAGCTCTTGCCAACAACCACTTCAATTCCCATGGGTTCAGAGCGGGTTTTAATCACATCTATGGTTTGGGGAAAACAAGTGTCGGAAACAAAGAATTTGTGCGCGTTGGCTTTCACTTTTTCCTTGTTGCGGTTGTTGTGAAACATAAAAACCGCTTCAGCAGCCGCTGTGGCTTCATCGAGCAGGGAAGCGTTGGCAATTGGCATGGCACAAAGGTCCATTACCATGGTTTGAAAATTAAGAATGGCCTCCAGGCGTCCCTGAGCAATTTCAGCCTGATAAGGGGTGTAGGCCGTGTACCAGCCCGGATTCTCCAATACATTGCGCTGAATAACAGCGGGCAATATAGTGTTGTAATAACCCAAACCAATGTAGGAGCGAAAAACCTTATTCTTTTTTCCCAGCGCTTTGAGGTGTTTGCTGTATTCAAATTCACTCATGGCCGGTGCAATCTTGAGGGGATTTTTAAGGCGTATGTTTGATGGAACGGTTTGATCTATCAGCTCGCTGATGCTTGATACGCCAATTTTGCTGAGCATGGCACTGATCTCTTGTCCGCGCGGACCATTATGACGGTTAACAAACTTGTCTTGACTCATGGTAATACAGGGATTTTAGGGGAGCAAATTTACAAAAAAATGCAGAGTGCAGGTCAGGCCGCATCACTCAAAGTTCCGGAATATCAGGGAAATATGATTTTTATCAAACCCATGGGCAAGGTCATCAGCCGGGCGAATGTCTTTTTCCTTAGGCTTGTGTAAAATCATTGCGAATGGATCTGTTTCTCTAGCCCCGAATCAAGCCTGGAAAAAACATTTTTAAACCCTGAGAGATGCTCTGAATCCCCTGGCTGCGTAGTACGATTCGGCCCCATTGTGGTAAACAAAGACCTGATTAAAACGCCTGTCGCAAAAAAGAGCCCCACCCAATTCTCTGATCTCAACCGGTGTTTGCACCCAACTGGATGTTTTGGCATCAAATATTCCAAGAACCTGCAGGCCCCTGTATTCTACTTCAGTAAGCAATCTTGCACCCATAGAAGCAGCGGCCTCCACAGCACTGGATTTAGGTTTGTGCTCTTTACGTGCATCCAGTGCCGCCTTATCGTAGCAACAACTGCGCCGCCCAGGAGGACTCTCTGCCGAGCAATCAATGAATATGAACTCCCCCGTTTTTTTATCTACTCCGACCACATCAGGTTCACCGCCTGTTTCCTCCATTTGGAACAAAGACCATAGTTTGCCGGAATTACCTGTCAACCTCGTCAGCACCTCTTCCCAGGTTATCATTTTGTGACGCGCCATATTCTTCTCAAAGCGCTTCTCCAGATTGAAGAGGAGTTTAGACTGATCCTTTGCTGATATTTCTTTTTTCATAATCATGACTAAAATATCAAATATAAAAACAAGCGAAAGACTATGCTATAGTTAAGCCGACGGGAGCTGAAAGCGATAAACTTCAATAATGTTAACCAATGGCTTATTCTGACTTGCGGTGTTATTTGTAGTGATATCTGGCGAATGCTGTTTATGAAGATTTGTCAGGGATTTTGACGTTTGGGAATTGGTCGAGCCTTATGAAATGAAACAGAAGCCACGCCCTGCCTTTGCCCAATCAGACATTCAATGTACCGGCGGCTTTTCTTCTTTTTGATCTCATTCTCCCGGGCAAGAGCTTCCTTTCTGCTCGAAAACTGCTCTGTATAAACTAGTCCCCAGTCCTTTGCCTTTGATGTATAAGGCGATATGCCCGATTTGTGTGATCCAAGTCGCTTCCCGATATCATCAGTTTGACCGGTATAGTATTTATCCAGACTAACTGAATACAAAATATATACACAATATGAAATTGACATTCTGTTATTTCGCCAGTCGTCTCATGAGCCAGAATTCAAGCCTTTTCATCGCTTCATAACACTTCTTAAAATCAAAAGCCCCTACGCTATTTCACGTATGGGGCTTTCTGCTTTATGGTGGAGATTACCGGACCCCGAAATCCTTCGGGGCGGTGACTCCCGCCATGCGGCGGGACATGCCATGCAAGCGTCCCGCCATACGGCGGGACCAGCTGAGCTAACCCTGCCTTTGCCCAATCAGCCATTCAATGTACCGGCGGCTTTTCTTCTTTTTGATCTCATTCTCCCGGGCAAGAG
>DAOMFS010000004.1:58829-115384 GCA_035429925.1 Bacteroidia bacterium
GCCCCTACGCTATTTCACGTATGGGGCTTTCTGCTTTATGGTGGAGATTACCGGAGTCGAACCGGTGACCTCTTGCATGCCATGCAAGCGCTCTAGCCAGCTGAGCTAAACCCCCAAATTTTGAGGACACAAATGTAAGTAATTTTCTGAATTTTAATGGAATTAATTCTCTATTTGGGTGTCACCCACATAGAATCCATCCTTGTACACGGCGATCCTGACCAGGATTCCATTTTCATTATAGATATAAGCTTTGCCTTCTATGAAGCGGTTATCTTTGAATACGCCATCTTTTGAGATCTGTTTGTTTTTGTTGTACAGGGTATATTGCCCGTTTAAGACCATTGGACCCTTTGTATTGCCGCCCTTTGCTGCTTCGTTGGGGCGTTCATCTTCTTTTACCTTGAGCGGCGGTGCGTTTTCTGCCGGGTTTTCAGAGCGCTTCACAATGGGCTTTTTGGGTTCATATTCCTTGATGCTTGTGACATCTACGTTCCCATCCATAAAATTCTTTTCGGCTTTAACATCCCCGTTCTCGTAGTATTCTTTGATGAGCCCGCTTTCCTTGCCATTGGCAAAATTACCCTCAATGGCCACCTGTCCGTTGTCGTAAAAGTACTTCTGGGGGCCTTCACGTTTACCAGTTGCGTTGAATACAAATTCGTGCTGCACCTGCCCGTTATCATAATACAGTTTGTAATTACCCACCCAGCGGTTATTCTTCCAGGTACCTTCTTCACTGATCTTGCCGTTTTCATGGAACATCTGCGCATAACCATCGGGCCTGCCATTGTTGAAGCTCAACTTGCTTTTCATGTTCCCGTTACAATAATATTCCAGCCAGATGTTTACTTTTTTATTGTCCTTATAGGCACCTTCTTCGGCCTTTTGCTTCACATCATAACAGGTTCCGGGTTTGTGTTTGCCGAATAAAATCCACTTTTGCTGCTTCTTTCCTTCGAGATCAACCTTGTTGATCGTATCCTTTCCATTGATAGGATTCAACTCCCAGGATTGGGCAGGCATGCGTAAAAAGACCAGGCACACGATCACTATCAGGCAGGGACTGGTTTTCATGGAAGTTCAAATATAAAATATTTTGAAAACAGATCGGGTCCTATTTGCTTTTTTTCGATGAACACACCAATCATGCAGCACGAATACATTAAATACCGTTTTTTACTTCTTTAAAAAGGGTATCCTGGTGACTTTTGCCTTAATGGGCTTATCGCGTATGATCACAAAGATCTCTGAATCCACCTTCGAATAGGCGGTTTCCACATATCCCAGGCCAATGGCCTTGTTCAGACTGGGGGATTGGGTACCAGAAGTGACCTTGCCTATCACTTTGCCCTGGGCATCTGCAATCGGGTAATCATGGCGTGGTATGCCTCTCTCGAGCATTTCGAAGCCAACCAGTTTTTTGCTTACGCCCTGTTGTTTTTGCTGTTCTATGGCGGTTCTGTTCACAAAATCCTTGGTGAATTTGGTGATCCATCCCAATCCTGCTTCAATTGGTGAGGTATTGTCATCAATATCATTGCCATACAAACAAAATCCCATCTCCAAACGCAAGGTATCCCTTGCACCAAGGCCGATCGGTTGAATGCCAAATTCCTTTCCGGCTTCGAAAATAGCTTTCCACATAGATTCAGCGTAAGCGTTCTCAAAATACAACTCAAACCCTCCAGCTCCCGTGTAACCAGTATTGCTGATAATCACATTGTCAATGCCGTTGAACTTTGCCCTGGCGAAGCCGTAGTAAGGGATGGCTGAGAGATCTACTGAACTTAGTTTCTGCAATGTTGCCATGGCCTGTGGTCCCTGAATTGCAAGCAATGAGGTTTGGTCCGAAATGTTTTTCATCTCCACACCAAAGGTGTTGTACTTTTGAAGCCAGGCCCAGTCTTTATCAATGTTTCCGGCGTTCACCACCAGCATATACGTGTCCTGATCCATTCGGTAAACAATCAGGTCGTCCACAATTCCGCCCTTATCGTTCGGAAAACAGGAATACTGGGCCTTTCCATCGGTAAGAACCGAAGCATCGTTACTGGTGACTTTTTGAATCAGATCAATGGCTTGTTTACCTTTCAGCATGAATTCGCCCATGTGGCTCACGTCGAAAACACCAACATGGTTGCGCACACAGTTGTGTTCTTCATTCAGTCCTTTATAGGAAACTGGCATGTTAAACCCTGCAAAGGGCACCATTTTTGCGCCGAGCGATATGTGCAGATTGGTTAAGGCGGTTGATTTCATTTTCGGATGGAATTATAGGATTATTGGTTCAATGAGTTGTGCAGAGCGGCACAAAAATAAGAAAAGCCCCGCTCCGGATGAATGGGGCATTGCAATTAATAGGGGTTTTTTCAGGCAACACTTTCTATTACCATGGCGCTGGCTCCGCCACCGCCGTTACAGGCCCCGGCCGCACCATAGCGGGCTTTATTCTGACGTAAAATATGCACCAAACCTACCACAATTCTGGCGCCGCTGGCGCCGAGAGGGTGACCAAGTGCCACAGCACCTCCGTGTATATTTACCTTCGCGGGATCCAGATTCATCAGGCGGGTGTTGGCTATTCCAACTACACTGAAAGCTTCGTGCAACTCAAAATAACTGATGTCTTTCATCTCTAATCCCGCCTTCTTCACAGCCTTAGGTAAAGCCTTGCTGGGTGAAGTGGTAAACCACTCCGGACTTTGTTCCGCATCGGCAAATGACCTGATTTTGGCAAGCGGTTTAATGCCGAGTTCATCTGCCTTTTCCTTACTCATCAGCACTACAGCGGCCGCACCGTCGTTCATGGTACTGGCATTTGCCGCAGTTACTGTTCCATCTTTCTGAAAGGCCGGTTTTAAAGTCGGAATCTTATCAAATTTTACGTTTTTATACTCTTCGTCCTCGGCAAATTCTATCTCTTCTTTTTTGGTTTTCACCTTCACCGGAACTATTTCGTCTTTAAACTTTCCACCAGCCCAGGCTTCCGCGGCTTTTTTGTAAGAGGAAATGGCAAATGCATCCTGTTCTTCCCGCGAGATTTTCATGTCTCTTGCACAGATCTCCGCACAATTGCCCATGGCCTGATTACTGTAAACATCCATGAGGCCGTCCTTGGCCAGTCCGTCAACCAAACTGGTGTGGCCGTACTTTGCACCCCAGCGGTTGTTTTCAGCGTAGTAGGGCACCATGCTCATGTTTTCCATTCCTCCGGCAATCACAATATCGTTGTCGCCAAGCATTATACTTTGAGCAGCCATAGCGATGGCTTTCATGCCGCTTGCGCAAACCTTGTTAAGGGTTGTTGCCACCACATGATCCGGCAAGCCGGCATAGCGGGCCGCTTGCCTGGCCGGAGCCTGACCAAGATTGGCCTGGAGCACAACGCCCATGATCACTTCATTCACCAGGCTGCCATCCAGTTTAATTCTGTCCATGGCTCCCCTGATGGCAACTGCGCCTAATTTTGTGGCCGGTTCAGCGGCCAGTGTTCCGCCAAAAGCTCCCATCGGAGTCCTCACTGCAGACACAATGTATACCTCTTTCATAGTGTAATACGGCTTGTTTTTTAACCGCACAAAATTACTAATTAATGCCCGGAACGGCGTTAAATCTTATGAACAGAAGGCTACACTTAAATTTGTATTTTCGCTCGCAGCATGAAAGGACTGGTGATGAAATCCACTGGCAGTCGTTACCTTGTAAAAGCTGATGGTAAAATTTTTGACTGCAGCCTGAAAGGTAAACTGCGTTTACAGGACCGGAAAAGTACGAATCCCGTGGCTGTGGGCGATCATGTTGAGCTGGAGATAAGTGCCGATGGTGAACCGGTGCTCTCCGAAATTTATCCCAGAAGCAATTACATCATCAGACGGTCCATCAACCTAAGCAAACAGGTACACATCCTTGCCAGCAATCTCGACCAGGCCCTTTTACTGATATCTCTCATATTTCCGCGAACCAGCCTCGGTTTTATCGATCGCTTTCTGGTAACCGCCGAGGCCTATCGCATACCGGCTATCCTTGTATTCAATAAACTGGATCTGCTGAATGAGGACCTCAGGTCAATTCAAAAAGAATACATTGATATCTATACCAAAGCCGGTTATGCATGTTACGAGATAAACAGTCTTGACGCAAATTCGGTGTCTGTGCTGAAGAATCTGTTGAAAGACAAAACAACATTGGTGGCTGGTCATTCAGGAGCGGGCAAATCTACATTCATCAACAGTCTTCAGCCCGGACTTGATCTAAAAACCGGAGAACTTTCACAGGCACACAATAAAGGCGTACACACCACCACGTTTGCCGAACTGCATGAGCTTGACTTTGGGGGATACATCATTGATTCGCCCGGGATCAAGGAACTCGGGCTGGTTGACATGAAAAAAGAAGAAGTGGGGCATTATTTTCCCGAGATCCGCGCCCTGATGCAGCAATGCAAATTCAACAATTGTCTTCACGTGAACGAGCCAAAATGTGCAGTGATAGAAGCCGTGCAAAATGACCAGGTAAGCCCGGAACGTTACCGCTCCTATCTGAACATCTTAAATGGTGATGAGATGGACTGGAAAGAATGGGAGACCAGGTAAGATTTGCAGAATGACTTGGTTAGGGCATAGATTAGACTGCAACCATTCAATTTCCGACCTGTTCGTGTCATCCGAGTCAACATTATGGCTGAATACCATAATATATCTTCAGAAATGTGATTAATTTATGTATGGCACGTGAGCGGTGGCTGATGCTGTTTTTAACTTCCGGACCCAATTCAGCGAAAGTGCTGCGATAACCACGCGGAATAAAGAGGGGGTCATAGCCAAAGCCGCTTGCGCCTCGTGGCTCATACGCAATAGTGCCTTTTACCTCGCCCTCAAAGAAATATTTTTTTTGATTCACAAGTAAAGCCACTACCGTTACAAACCTAGCCTGGCGCTTGCTTGTATTTTGCATATCAAAAAGCAACTTTCTGTTGTTGGCTTTATCGTCCTTCGCTGTGCCGGCGTAACGTGCGCTGTAAACGCCGGGTGCGCCATTCAGAGCCATTACTTCAAGACCACTGTCGTCGGCAAACACCGGCATATCCCGATCCCGTTTTCGCAGCCAGTCTGAAACATATTGTGCTTTTAGCAGGGCGTTTTCTGGCAGGGTGCTGCCCGTTTCCGGAATATCATCACGTATTCCCAAATCCTGTAATCCCAGTATCCTGAATTGGTCCGAAATCAGGGCTTTAATTTCATTGATCTTGTTCGGGTTAGACGATGCAAAAACCAGGTCCCGGGTCATTTTCTCAGTTCAAAATTCTGACCAAGATATACCCTTCGAACTTGCTCATCGTTGGCGAGTTCCTCAGCTGTACCGCTTTTAATGACGCTGCCCGAATAGAGCAGGTAAGATCGGTCTGTGATGCTGAGTGTTTCATGCACATTGTGGTCGGTGATCAGAATACCTATGTTTTTACTTTTCAGCTTCATGACAACCTGTTGTATATCTTCAACCGCAATAGGGTCAACGCCAGCAAAGGGTTCGTCGAGCAGTATGAATTTGGGATCGGTTGCGAGTGCCCTGGCTATTTCCGTTCTTCTTCGTTCTCCCCCGCTTAGCTGGTCGCCGAGATTTTTACGCACGTGCTGCAGGGCGAATTCATCAAGAAGTCTCTCTGCCTTCATTTCCTGTTCTTTCCGGGTAAGTTTGGTCATCTCAAGTATGGCATAGAGATTGTCTTCTATACTAAGTTTTCTGAACACTGAGGCTTCCTGTGGCAGATACCCGATGCCGAGCTGAGCCCGTCTGTACATAGGCTCTCCTGTAATGTCGATGTCATCCAGAAAAATTCTGCCGCTATTGGGCTTCACCATGCCCACGATCATGTAAAATGACGTGGTTTTGCCGGCTCCGTTTGGGCCCAGGAGACCAACAATTTCGCCCTGACTAACCTGAATAGACACCTTGTTGGCAACCGTACGGTTCCTGTATTTTTTGACAAGATTCTCGCTTCTTAGGATCATGCTATAACATTAACTGGAATCCGAACCTGATGCCAAAGTTATCCTTTGGATTCGGGAATAAATAATTTAATCTCCAAAAGGCATCTATCCTGAATATCTTGAATATATTCTCCACGCCAAGGCTGGCTTCGAGATAAGGCGACTTGTTCAGATCAGACAAGGTACTCGGAAAGATCAGCACACTGCGGTTCACATCGTTCACCGATCCCCACACGCCCTTGAAGGTTGCCACTTCGCGCAATTTCAGTTTCTTCAGCAAGGGGATCTTATTGAAAAACAAGCCTTCGAAATGGTGAAATAAACCAAGGGATACAAATTTATCGCTGGCAAATTCATAATACTTCATCATGTTATAGGCCATAGGGTCGTAAATATATGTTTCATTACCCCCGTGCAACTCCATCAGTACATACGGTAATACACCCCAGATCTTGCCGGCTTCAAAAATATAATCCGTATATCCCAATATGGGCGTGATCCGGAAACGATCTTCCACTTTGATGCCAAGTTTGTGATAGTTGTAAGCCCCCTTGAAGGCGTTCTGCAAAGCCTTGGCATAAATAAGCTGAACAATGGGATAAGTAGTGCCGATAGACAAACGGGTAAATCCCTCGCCAACATATTTTTCTTTCCAGGCAAAGCGCAGGTTGAACCTGAATTCGGTGTTGTTGATGGTTTCGTACTCGCCAATGCTGCCATTTTCCTGATAGTATAAATACTTGTTGCTTCCAAGGGCCGTAAACTCCCGGCCTATTAGCGTGAAGCGCGAAATACACCCCGGAAACCACTCCCTTTCAAAATAAGCCGAAGCCTGATTGACTCGGGTCATATTGGTCAGCGGATTAGTTCTGAACAAAGCTATCAGCACGTTGTCCTGAGAATACCCGTTCACACTTTGGCCAAGGATTTCATTGTCGCCCTTATAGGTGATTCCAACAATCTGCCGGCTAGGGCTCTTGCTTAAAAAACTTTTGAATCCAAGAGAGTATTTCCATTTTTCATCTTTTAGACCATACGCCACATAGCCATTCAGTTCATACCATTTGCTGAATTTCTCGCTGGTACGGCCACCAAATCGCAGACGCAAACCTTCAATCTGGTTATACGAGATCATGTTTGAATACGGTCCGATTTCAAAATTGTTATACTGCTTGTACCCGGTCATGACCAGATAAAAAATATCAACCCATGTTTTATACACAGGCAAACTTTGAATGGTATCAACCAGTTTTATGATCTTCTTTTCCCTTTGTGTAAGGCTGTCGTGCCGGTGTTCATTCCAGTACTCTTCGGTTTTGTGTGTCGCTTCCGGATCCACTTCTATCTTATCCGCGAATTCGTAAAATGATTCATCCTTGGGATGATTGATGAGAATCTTTTTATACGAACTGGTTTTTCTGCCATAAAAGCCAACTGCTTTTTTCGTTGGCGCGAAATCCACTACCAGCCTGTCGCGGGTCATGGTCCAGTTGCTATCAATGTAGTCGAATTCCTGGATCACATTGGCCGTATTAATGAAATTGATGTTGGCATCCTTGGGTAAACTCATTTCCAGGCGTTTGATCCCCCAGGTTGTATCGGCTATCCACACATTGCCTGAAAAGCTGAGTTCCTGGCTGCGCTTAGGCTTGAATGTGAGGTGATAGATGAATTTATTCCCGTCAAAAGCACTATCCTGAAGATAATATTTATAATAGAAGAAGCCGTTTTCACTAATTGGACTCGGCAACTGCTTATTGAATATCAGCACATTGTTATCATAGATGTTGATGTTCTGGTACATGTCTCCAAGCACCTGCGACACGCTGGAATTCTCAATTCCGGTGATCTTGCTGGCAATAACCACTTCCTTTTTGCGGGGGGGGTTGCGTTTGTAATAGAAATTTGAAAGGTTCTCTACCATAAAAAATGGCAGCGAGGGTCGCTCTGAACTAAAGGTGCTATCCACATTATCGAACACAAATTCTATCGACTTCAGGGCTTTTCGTCCCTTCATATCCTTTGGAATCCTGTTCAAGTCGAATTCCAGTTTATTGTAAACTTCGTATTCATAGGCCTCGAGGCTTGACCTGTTGTTTCTGTCCTTTTTCTTCACGCAATTCCGGATGATGCGGTGTGCCGGGTTTTCGCCCGCAATGATCTCAACTTCTTCCAAAGCTGTGCCCGAGATCTGTTTCAGCGGAAAATTGATGGTTTGTACTGTCTGGTTTTTATTGATCGCCCGCGCCATACGCTCGTAACCAACATACATGGCCACAACAGAGTCACCCGGATGTGCAGCCCGAATGATGTAATTACCATCAAAGTCCGTTTGGGCAAAGTAAGCTGTCCCTTTGATAAAAACCGGCACAAAAGGCATGGCCTCTTTGCCTTCAATTGAATATACTTTGCCGCTGATGGTGTATTGAGCCCTGCTGCTGAAGCTCAAAAGCAGTACACACACAAGAAGCGCCAGTTTGCAGGCTCTCATGAATCAGATAAAAATACAAAAATTCGATGCGGAGCCTGTTCCAGGCAGTTTGAAATGAACCAATAGGCGGATGTTGATTTCTTTGGCGAATGCAGCCGGATAAGTTAGCTAAAGTCCTCATTATTATCAAAATAAATCGTACATTTCAGCGGTATTATTTTGTAATTCAGAAATTAGATTATAATATTGCATGTTAGGATTTTTTTCGTCCGGAATGAAAAATCTTCTGTCGATATTTTTTGCCCTTTTGTCTGAAATCGGTCTGATTTCGGCCCAGGGGAATAATGTGATCATTTTAGAAGGAAATTACCAGGGTAAAGTGCTTTATGTTCAGAATCCCTTTGCGTCTAGCAGTGGTGTCGGATTTTGTGTGACTGAGGTCAAAGTTAACGGCAACATTACTACCGATGAGGTTACCTCCAGCGCCTTTGAGATCGATTTCAAGCCCCATAAACTCAATATCGGTGATAAAGTGGTTGTACAAATCTTTCACAAGGATGGCTGCAAACCCAAAATACTAAACCCCGAAGTACTTAAACCCAAAAGCACCTTTGAGGTTATCAGCATGAGCGCTGATAAAGACGGCACCCTGAAATGGACCACCAAGTCCGAGACAGGCAAACTCAGCTTTATTGTTGAGCAATTCCGCTGGAACAAGTGGGTGAAAGTAGGCGAAGTGGAAGGCGCCGGTACACCAACCAGCAATGAATATTCCTTCAAAGTATCGCCCCACAGCGGCAAGAACATGCTTAGGGTACGCCAGACAGATTACAGCGGACAGCCCCGGCTGAGCAAGGCTGTGGAGTTTGTAAGCGATGTTCCTGAGATTGATTTCACACCACTTAAAACCACCAAGGACCTTTCTTTTTTCATCAAAGCAAGTCCCGATAAAGCTCTGGAAACCATGTACGAGATTTATGATCAGTACGGTAACATTGTCAAAAAGGGATATGGAAACAAGGTGGATGTTAGCAATTTGCCGAAGGGCTCTTACTTCATCAATTTTGACAACCGCATGGGCGAGTTTACCAAGAAATAACTGCTGAAACGCTTGCTTCAAACCCCTTCCCTAACGAAGGGGTTTTTTCTTTAATAAGTAGTACTTTTATACACATGTTCACAGCTTTAATCAACGGCAATGCTTCCCTGACCTGCAGTTTTACACTTAAGGGGGGTAAACTTAAGGCTTCAATCAATGGAAAAAGTTATAAGGGGGATCTTCTGCGCATCAGTTCATATGAATACCACCTTATCCTGGGTCAACAGTCTCTGAGTATTGAATTGCTCCGTTTAAACCCTGAAGACAAAACACTACAGCTGAGGATAAATGCCAAACGGGTTCAGGTTAAGCTCCGCGATAAATACGATGAGTTGTTACACAGTCTTGGCCTGGATGAGATCAACCAAAAAAAGGCAAACGACATCAAGGCGCCTATGCCCGGTATGGTACTCAATGTGCTGGTTAAGGATGGCGATACCGTGAAAAAAGGAGACGCCATACTGGTGCTCGAAGCCATGAAAATGGAGAATATTCTGAAGTCTCCGTCTGATGGTATAATCAAGAAAGTTGCCATTAGCAAAGGTACAGCAGTAGAAAAAAACCAACTTTTAGTACAGTTTTAACATGGAACATCCAAGACGAGATTTTATCCGGATCAGTGCCCTCCTGGGCTTGAGCGGTTTGGCATCTGGTATGCTGGGTAAAGAAAACCTGGGCCAATTGGAACAATTCACAGGCGCTTTGCAAGACCGACCGGCATTCTCACTGCCCCCGCTCCCTTACGCGTATAATGCCCTGGAACCCATGATCGACAAAGAAACCATGACACTGCACCACGACAAGCACCACCAGGCTTACGTGGATAAGTTGAACAAGGCTCTTGAAAATTACAAAGGCAGTACAGCATTGAAGGCCCTATTTCTAAATGTGTCTACACTCGACCCCTCTATTCGAAACAACGGTGGCGGGCACTATAACCATTCCCTGTTCTGGGTGTTGATGAAAGCGCCTGTTCCTAACGAGAATAACGAAGCCACAGGACAACTTTATGCCGCGATCAAAAACACCTTTGGCAGTTTTGAAAAATTCAGAACCGAATTCAGCGATCAGGCGCTCAAGATTTTTGGCAGTGGTTGGTGCTGGCTGATTGTTGACGCCGAAAAAAAGATTCAGATCTGTACAACACCTAACCAGGACAATCCCCTGATGGATGTGGCCAGGGTTAAAGGCATCCCGGTTCTAGCCCTAGATGTTTGGGAACATGCGTATTACCTCAAATACCAGAATAAACGGGTAGACTACATTAAAAACTGGTGGTCGCTGGTGAACTGGTCGAGGGCTGAAGAACTCTACAAAGAGGCTATGGGATCCTGAAAACCGATCGTATGCAACACAAAAATTTCAAGAACATTGATAAGGTTACCTATGGACGGGGATCCTTTTCACAACTTGCCGAAACCATAGAACCTCAACGGCAAAACAACCAACACTATTTTGTTTTTGTGGTTGACAATTACTTTAAAGACAAAGCCCTTAGCCAGAAGCTTCAGACCAAACCGGGTGACCTGGTTTACTTTATTGATGTTGACCAGCATGAACCGAGCACCGAACAGATTGATGGCATGAGGGACGAGATCCTGACAACAAAGGGACTGCCCAGCGGCGTGGTTGGTATAGGTGGAGGAAGCATCATGGATATTGCCAAGGCCCTGTCTCTTATGCTAACCAACGAGGGATCGTCGACACGGTATCAGGGATTGAACCTGGTGAAAAACCCGGGTGTGTACCACCTTGGCATTCCTACATTAAGCGGCACAGGAGCAGAAGTTTCGATGACCGCGGTACTCACCGGTCCCGAAAAAAAACTCGGACTCAAATGCGACTGGACTGTATTTAACCAGGTTATCCTTGACCCTGAATTAATTTCTAGTGTGCCTAAAGATCTGTGGTTTTATACCGGCATGGACACATACATTCATTGCATCGAGTCGCATTATGGCATACGCAACAACGCTTTCAGCCTTGCATACGGCGATCAGGCTCTGAAACTTTGCCGTGAGGTGTACCTCTATGAAGGTTCGGGACAACTTGCAGAAAACGACGATAAACTGATGGTGGCCTCTCTCATGGGCGGCCTTAGTTTAACTTATAGTGAAGTGGGTGTTTGCCATGCTTTAAGTTATGGTTTGTCTAAAATACGCGGCACCCGGCATTGTTACGCGAACTGTATCATCTTTCAGCACCTGGAAGACATTTACCCGGAAGGTGTGGGGGAATTCAGACAAATGCTCAAAAGGCATCAGATACAACTGCCTCAGGGTCTCAGCAAGAACTGGGATGAAAACACCCTGTCACAAATGGTTGCCGTGAGCATCAATCTTCCCTTCATGTGGCATCACGCTTTTGGGGACAACTATAAAGAGATCGCCACGCCGGAATACATCAAAAATTTGTTCAGAAGACTTTGAGATCAGGCTGGATAATCCTGTTGTCTTTGCTAGGCTTTGGTTCACAGGCACAAAGCATCATCTCATCTGTGGCGGGAGTTAGAACCTGCATGAACAACCGGGAGTGTTCCTCCAGCAACAGTGCATCTTATCTGTTTTATGATGAATCAAAAAATTCATTCTATCTCAAGCTGGAGTTCAACGCTTTGCGCACCGGAGTGGACAGCATGGACATCTGGTTGGATGACCTGAAGGACAAGTATCTCTATTTCAAGGCACCACTCCGCAAGGAAGAGTTTCCACCCCTCAGCAACAGCAATGCCAAAACGTTTAAGGTGAATGCCGAAGTATACATGAATCAGGTGTGGGAAAGCCAGCCTGTTGAAATTTCAATATTTACTACGGAGAACAGCCAACTGAACTACGGACAAACCAACAGTGTGTATAACCGATATAAAGTGAGTTTTGGTTTTTCTCTGGAACCGGAATCCTTTAAGCTCGATACCATGCCGCATCACCTGACTGAAACTATATTCATTTCAATCGGTCTTGGCTTCATCAATCCTCTTGATCCTGGCATGGAAAAATACGTTAAGGAAGCTTACGACCACTGAGCTGTATCCTCTGCCTGTAAAGGTAGAATGCATCAATCCCTGATTGTGAAAAAACGAAACGTAAAGCCTTGGTTTACGAATACCCGGGTGTTTCAGAACCTGAACATCTCGGCTACAAGACCCGGCACAAGACCCAGAATAAGCGTGAGCACCATACTCAGTGTGATCACAACCTGATGTGATCTCTCAACATTGATGCTTTCCTTGTGTTCGGGATGACTGAAATACATGGCAATGATCACTTTTAAATAATAGTAGGCTCCAATTGCGGACGTCAGCACCGCCAGGATCAACAGCCATTTATAGCTGGTACCGATCATTGTAGTGAACACAAAGTATTTCGCGAAAAATCCTGCCGTTACGGGTATGCCAGCCAGAGAAAGCATGGCCACCGCCATGCAAAAAGCCAGAAAGGGATTGCGTTTGGAAAGGCCATTGAACACTGCATAAGAATCGTTCTTGCCCTGGCCTACATGAAACAATATGGCAAAAGCACCAAGACTTCCGACCGAGTATGCCAGGGAATAATACACCAACGCATCTATTGAAATGTTACTTCGCTGGTTGGCCAGGATCACCATGAGCATAAACGCCGCGTGGCTGATACTGGAATAGGCCAGCATGCGTTTCACCGAGCTTTGCATGGCGGCTGTGAAATTCGAAACGATAAGCGAGAGGGCAATGATGACTGAAAGAGTACCCGCCCAGAGGTTAACCAGTTCGGCGAATCCGATCAGGTACAGGCGCATAAAAGCTGCGAAGGCCGCTGTTTTCACCACTGTACTCATGAGTGCCGTAATCATTGTGGGAGACCCTTCGTAAACATCCGGGGCCCAGAAATGGAAAGGCGCAGCGGCAACCTTGAAACACATGGCGATCAAAATAAACATCACGCCAAGGTAAAAGAACATGGGTAAGTCACTGCTATTCTGAATGTAGGATCTTATGGCAGCAAGGTCGAAGCTGCCGCTTGCACCATAAACCAGGGCAATGCCAAACAGAAGTATGCCGCTGGCAAACGATCCCATGATAAGATATTTAAAGCCGGCTTCATTGCTTCGCACATCACTCTTTTTGCTGGCTGCGAGTACATACATGGGTACGCTCAGGATCTCAATGCCCAGAAACAGCGTCGCCATGTTTTTAAACGCTGTCAACATCAGGGCGCCAACCAGGGCGAAGAGCACCAAGGCAAAATGATCAACCATGTGTTCGCCTGTTTTGAAATAAGACTGGGCCACTACAAACCACAAAACCGAAACCAGCAAAATAATGCCGGAGAACGCAAGGGCGGGTTTGTCAAAATTGATCATGTTGTTGAAATATGGAATCTCCATGGTGTTGCTCCACTCCAGGGCGTTCAATCCTAGGGCGGCAAGCAGGCCCAATAGCACCAGAGGCAGAAGCAGCTTTTTGAAATTCAGAACCTGGGCCAACATGGCCAAAATCCCAAGTCCGCTAACAATTAATAATCCTTTCATATGTCTGAATTTCCTGTGTTATTTAAGTCGCATGATGATCTCCCTGGTAGCCTGATCTGCGATATCGTTCAGTGGTTTCGGGTAAACGCCGAAAAGGATCACGGTGATACAAATCACGATCAGGACTGTTTTCTCTGCCGAATCTAGAGGGCCAAATGCGATATTTGAATCTTTGCGTTCACCCAGCATTATGCCCTGGTATGACCGGAGCATATAAACAGCGCCGAGGATGACGCTGAGTCCGGCAAACACTGCTGTCCACATGCCATACTGATACACGCCATTGATGAGCAGAAATTCCCCGACAAAGCCGTTGGTAAGCGGCAGGGCCACTGCACCCAAAAGAATGATGAGGAAAAGCACAGAAAAATTACCATTCATGCTTCGTATACCCCCAAGCCTGGTGATGTCACGCGTGCCTGTGTGCTTCATAAGGATATCAGCAATCAGGAACAATCCCACCACGTTCACACCGTGAGCAAGCATTTGCATGATAGCACCTTGTATGCCCTGTTGTGTGCATGTCAGAATACCCGCTGAAATGAGTCCAACGTGCGCAATTGATGAATAGGCGATAAGTCTTTTAAAATCTTTTTGTGCCATCGCAATCAGGGAAGCGTAAACGATTCCTGTGACAGAAAGGGCAATGGCCGTTGGCCCCCACTCAGCCAGGCCAATTGGCACCATGGGCAGGAGCCAGCGAATGGCTCCGAACGTAGCCATTTTAAGCATAATGCCTGAAAGCAGCATGGTGCCCTGGGTTGGCGCAACAACATAGGTGTCGGGTTGCCAGGTGTGGAAGGGTATAATGGGCATTTTGATGGCAAAGGCTATGAAAATAAGCCAGAACACAGCCGATTGTTGCTGGGCATTGAGGCTTTTTCCTGCTGCATATAAATCGTTGATCTGCCAGGAATGGTGTCCCCCCGCATTGCTGTGACTGTATAAGTAAATGAGGCCAATGAGCATAAAGAGTGATCCAAACAGGGTATACACAAAGAATTTAAAGGTGATCTGGCCCCTGTGTTCTCCGCCCCATAACAGACAGATGAAGTAAACCGGAATGAGGGCTAGCTCCCAGAACACATAAAACAGAAAACCATCGTTGGCAACAAATACACCCACGAGCGCCATCTGCATTAGCAAAATGAGTCCGTAGAAGCTGCCGCTGTGTTCCTGATCCTTGCTGAAGGATGAAAGAATGATGAGGGGAACCAGAAAAGTGCTGAGCAACACCAACAACAAACTCAAGGCATCGATAGCAATTTCGAAGTGGATGTTGAGGGAAGACACCCAAACGGCGTTGAAGCGTAATACTTCAGATCCCGGATTGTTCCTGAATTGCATAAAGGCCCCAACAGCCAGTGCAAACTCAAGGATTGAAAAAAACAAGGCTAAGCGACCCGCGTTCCGGCCTTTTGTAGTAAACAAAATCAGGGAGGCCAGCAAGGGTAAAGCTATCAGGGCTGCAGTCAGCATATCTTCAGCATTATACTAAAAAGGTTAATAACACAATTCCAATCAGGCCAAGCGCCATACTCACCACGTACAAGCTGATGTGACCATTTTGAATGAGTCTTATCGCGGAACCTGTGCTTTTTACAAATCCACCAACACCATTCACAATGGTATCGATCACCTGAAGGTCAATGAATTTGTGAAACACTACAGCAAGTGCGTCGAGCGGCTTGCGCACAAGTGCTTCATAGAGTTCATCCACATAATACTTGTGGTACAGCAGTTTTTGCCATGGCTTAAGTTCTTCTTCCCGCAATGCCGGCGTAATACCATAACGGCGGTAAATCATATAGGTCAGATATATGACAGCCAGGGCGGCTGTTACGGCCAGGGCCATTAATGTCCATTCGGTTTCATGAGACAAAGTGGAGGGAACCTGTCTTAGGATCACCGGTTCAAGAAAATGATGCATCCAGTTGTTCATGCCCCAAATTTCAGGCATGCCCAACACACCGCCTAAAACCGATAAGGCAGCCAGTACTATCAGGGGAATGGTCATGCTGGGAGGCGATTCGTGCAGGTGATGTTCTTGGGCCGCGCTGCCTCTGAATCTGCCATAAAATGTGAGGAAGAGCATGCGGAACATGTAAAATGCGGTGAGCATGGAAGCTATCATGCCCAATACCCAATATACTTTGTTGTGCTCATAACTGTGAGCCAGTATCTCGTCCTTACTGAAAAAGCCCGAAAAAGGCGGAATACCTGAGATGGCTATGGTACCCGTAAACATGGTGAGAAAGGTGATTCTGATCTTGCCTTTCAGTCCACCCATTTTACGGATGTCCTGCTCACCTCCCATGGCATGTATCACCGAACCTGCTCCGAGAAACAAGAGGGCTTTAAAAAAAGCGTGTGTCGTAACATGAAACACCGATGAACTGTATGCCCCTACGCCTAATCCCAAAAACATCAGGCCTAACTGCGAAACTGTTGAGTAGGCCAGTATTTTTTTGATATCGTTCTGCAGCAAGCCTATCGTTGCGGCAAAAAGCGCGGTCGCAAGGCCAATAATGGCCACCGTTTCGCTGGCAACGTGGCTGATGGAATAAAACACATTGGATCGGGCAACCATATAGATGCCCGCCGTAACCATTGTTGCGGCATGAATCAGAGCGGAAACCGGTGTAGGGCCTGCCATGGCGTCGGGCAGCCAGGTGTATAGGGGGATCTGTGCGCTTTTACCCATGGCCCCAATGAATAACAGGAGGGCTATACTTGTCACCGTACCCGTTGATACCGTGCCGGCATTGGGAAACACATCCTGAAAACTGATGCTGCCATAGGTGAGGAATATCAGAATCACACCCAACAAGAAACCCAGGTCACCGATGCGGTTCATCACAAAAGCCTTACGGGCCGCATTGTTGTAATCTGTGTTTTTAAACCAAAACCCAATCAGAAGATAAGAACAAAGCCCAACACCTTCCCAGCCCACAAACATCACCAGATAATTGTTACCCATAACCAGGAGCAGCATGAAAAACACGAAGAGGTTCAGATAAGCGAAAAACCGTGCGAACCCCTCATCGTGTGCCATGTACCCGATGGAATACACGTGGATCAAAAATCCTACGCCAGTGATGATGAGCAGAAACACCGATGAGAGCGGATCTACAAGATATTCGAATGGAATGCTGAGACTGCCTGAATTGATCCAGGAGAACACATTTACAGTTACAGCATGCGCCTCGGTGTTTTGAAGTTGAATAAACACCGCTACTGCCGCTGCGAAAGAACAAAACACCGACAAGGAGGCCACAAGACCGCTGATTTGTTTGTTCAGTTTTTTTCCAAAAAAGGCGTTGACCAAAAAACCCAGCAGCGGGAAAACGGGAAGAAGGATGATCAGATTGTTCATATACCGCTTAGTGTTTTAATTTGCTTAGCAATTCGGAATCAATACTCTTGGTGTTACGGTACACCATACTCAGGATAGCCAGTCCAACAGCCACTTCTGATGCTGCTACCGCCATGATAAAAAACACAAACACCTGGCCGCTGGTATCGGCATGGAGGGTACTGAAAGCCACCAGCAAAAGGTTCACTGCGTTCAGCATAAGCTCGATGCACATAAAGAGAATGATGGTGTTTCGCCTCGCCATCACGCCTACCGCCCCAATAATGAACAGCACCGTGCTTAACATCAGGTACATATTGATTGATATTCCGTTGATCATGTGCGCGTTTATTTTACCGTGTCAGTTTGTTCCTCTGTGTCTTTTTTACCTATCATGATGGCGCCTACCAGAGCCGAAAGAAGCAGTACGGAAACGATCTCGAATGGGAACAGGTACTCGTGGAAAAGCACTTGCCCGAGTCGGTGCATGAGTCCTGTGTCAGGATGGCCCTTGGCATTAATGGCCAGTTGATCGGCGCCCTTTAGCGCACCCACCATCACCAGCAGAAACAATCCACCTACAATCACAGCGATGGCTTTGGATAATCCCGTTTTCTGCGGTTCTGTGTCCTCATTCAGATTCAAAAGCATTATCACAAATAGGAACAACACCATAATAGCTCCCGCGTAAACCGCGATGTGCACGACGGCAAGAAACTGTGCGTTCAGGAGCAGATAATGACCTGCAATGCAGAAGAAGGTGAGAACCAGATAAAGAACCGAATGTATGGGGTTGCGGGTGAAGACCACCATAAGGGCGAATAGAATGGCCAGGAAAGCCAGAATGCCGAAAATCCATTGTGTTACCGTGTAGCCTAACATATCAACTAATTCTTGTTTTTACTCGCATCATAGTGATTCCCGAAAGATCCGCCCAAAGCCGACCAATCGGAATACGTATAATAAACACTGTCGTTTCTGAACACCAGGGCCTTGTATGTCTTCCAGCCGGTGACAGCCGCCTTGCCATTGGCCGAAACCGTAAAGGTTCCGAAATGTTTCGATAGCATTACCGAATCCTGACTGGGGTCAAGGCTGTATTCATCCACCAAGCTGGAATCGGCGATCCAGGTTGTGTTTTGTCCCATAACAAATTGCCAGTCGGTGTTTGGCCCGGTATATTTCCCTGCCCACTTGAGCCTGTAATCAACTTTCATAGGAGCGGCCTGAACCATGTTGATCCGCGCAGGTAGTGCGTGTTCTTTCACACAAGCTGAAACAAGTGTGAAGCTCATACAGTACATGATATAATGCCGCGTGGTCAAGAGCGCTTTTATTTCAATTGTTTGTTTTGAAAAAGTAAATTGTGTTTCAGTCCGGGTTTCTTTTTGAATTCCAGTACCTGAGGCGTTTGGCGCTTGCTGATGTCTACAGGCTGACCGGGTTTCTCAACCAGTTTGTCTTTGCCATAAACAAAATCCTCGCGTTCGAATTCGGTGGGTACCTGCCGGTCGGTTAAAAATATAGCTTCCTTGGGACAGGCTTCTTCACAAAGCCCGCAAAAAATGCAACGCAACATGTTGATCTCATAGGTTGCAGCGTATTTTTCTTCCCTGTACAAGGCTTCTTCTCCTTTTTTACGTTCAGCGCTTTCCATGATAATAGCTTCTGCAGGACAGGCTACAGCGCACATACCGCATGCCGTGCAGCGTTCCGCTCCGTTTTCATCACGTTTCAAAACATGTTGACCACGGTACACCGGCGCATATTCACGCTTTTGTTCGGGGTACATGATGGTGGGGCGTTTCTTGAACAAGTGACTGAATGTGGTGATCATGCCTTTGATAATGGCCGGCAGGTAGATTTGCTCTACAAAACTAAGCTCCTTGTTGGAAACCACTTTTCTCCTGTTGGTCAGTTGCATGAATACTGTTTTAAAATGGTTAGAAGTGTCGTGATCAGAAGGGTATATAGTTGTGGTCCTCTTGTGAAGGTTGCCATGTGGTTTATGGATGCCATGTGTTTCATGTTCAGAAATGCAGGTTCCCTCTGAAATATTCAACCACCATGGTGATGGCCAGATTTAACAAAGAGAGCGGTAAAAGGGTCTTCCATCCAAGATTCATAAGTTGATCGTAGCGGAAGCGCGGAATGGTCCAGCGAATCCACATAAAAGTTGAAATGAAAATAAGCACTTTTACAAAGTAAACCAGAAATCCAATGGTGGTGATCCAACCTGAACCGGCTTCCAGACCCATGGCCTTGTAAAGCTCTGAGGCGAAGGGAAAATTATAACCACCGAAATAAAATCCCGCCATCACAGCGGAAGACACAAACATGTTGATGTATTCAGCGAAGAGAAAAAGTCCGAGCTTAAAGGCGGAGTATTCTGTATGATATCCTCCCACCAGTTCAGTTTCACATTCTGCCAGATCAAAAGGCGCGCGGTTGGTTTCTGCCAAGGCGCATACAAAGAATATCAGGAATCCCAGGGGCTGCCAAACCACATTGGCCAGGCCCGCGTCCTGAGCCTTTACAATTTCAGCAAAACTCAAGCTTCCTCCGGCGGTAATGATCAATGCGATCAGGGAAATCCCCATGGCAATCTCATAGGAGATCATTTGAGCCGAAGCTCTTATCGCGCCAAGCAAAGAGTATTTGTTGTTGGAAGCCCAGCCTCCGATCATGATCCCGTAAACGCCGATCGAAGTAACACCCAGGAGAAAAATGACACCCACGTTCACATCTGAAATCTGCATGCTGTAAAAGGTTTCGCCTATTTTGAGATCAGGAGCCCAGGGGATCAGAACACCGGCAACAATGGCTGTGATAATAAAGATCGCAGGTGCGAGTACAAAAAGCAGTTTGTTAGACAGGTTGGGGATGATCTCTTCCTTGAAGAGCATTTTTCCGCCGTCAGCAAGCGGCTGCAATAAACCCCACCAGCCCGCACGGCTTGGCCCCCAGCGGTCCTGTAGCAGACCCGCGAATTTGCGTTCCCACCAGGTGGAGTATGCCGCAATGCCGAGTGACATGGCAAAGATCACCACACAGATGATGGATTTATACAGTATGAATTCGGCCATGTGATTACAGTGCTTATGGTTTCTTGTCGATGGGCATAAAGCCCAGCGCTTTTTGTTGTTTGAGTACTTTCAGTTTTAATTCGTTCAGGTGTTCGTAATGATTCTGCGAAATGACCGAGTGCCGGCTGATATGCGAAGGGCCTTCGATGACCCAGTCGGATGTTTTTTTGTGATCAAACCTGCATTCGTTACAGATGAATTCCTCCACCTCGTCCCATTGGTCTTTGCGCGCGGTAACCCTCAGTACTTCATCGCCTTTAAGCCAAACTCGGGTCTTGCCTGAACACTTGCCACATTTGCGGTGCGCATCCATGGGTTTGGTGAACCATACCCTTTGCTTGAACCGGAAGGTCCTGTCGGTTAAGGCGCCTACGGGACAAACATCTATTACATTACCCGAAAAATCGTTGTCAATTGCCTGCTGGATGTAGGTAGATATTTCAGCCGCATCTCCCCGGTTGATCACACCGTGAACACGTCCATCGGTCATTTGTTCGGCCACCTTCACACAACGATAACACAAGATGCAGCGATTCATGTGCAGTTTGATGTGATCGCCTATATCAATCATCTCATATTCCCTGCGTTTGAATTCATACCTGCTTGTGGCTGCGCCATGTTCGTAACCAAGGTCCTGGAGCTTGCACTCGCCGGCCTGGTCGCATACAGGGCAATCAAGTGGATGATTCACAAGCAGGAATTCAACCACGCCTTTCCTGGCTTCAATTACTTCGGGGCTGCTGATGTTCTGTACCACCATACCATCCATCACTTCGGTGCGGCAGCTTGCAACAGGCTTTGGCATGGGATTGGGGTTGGCGGCACTGCCCTGCGTCACTTTTACAATGCAGGTTCTGCAGTAGCCCCCGCTGGTCTTCAGCTTGGAATAATAGCACATAGTTGGCGGTGCCACATGGGGACCTATCATCCGGGCCGCCTGAAGTATGGTAGTGCCCTTTGGTACGTCAATTTCTATGCCGTCAATGGTAACTTTCATTTAGGCTACGGTTTTATGCATTCGGTTATAATGACTCACATCGCTGAATTTCTTTGACCTGGCAATCTCCAAAAATTCTTCTTTAAAATGTCTGATGGCTGCCGCCACTGGCCAGGCCGCAGCTTCACCCAAAGGGCAAATGGTTTTACCTTCTATCTTGCTTTGAATATCCCAAAGCAGGTCCACATCGCTCTCATCAGCCGTACCGTTGAGGAATTTCTTGAGCACTTTTTCCATCCAGCCGGTCCCTTCACGGCAGGGAGAACACTGGCCGCAGGATTCGTGATGGTAGAACCTGGTAAACGTGAAAAGGTTTTTCACAATGCTGGTGTCTTCATCCATTACAATGAATCCGCCTGATCCCAGCATGGTGCCGCTCACAAAGCCTCCGTCTGACAAACTTTCGTAAGTCATCAGGCGGGCTTCGCCTTTTGCAGTTTTAAGAATTAAATCGGCAGGCAAAATGGGCACTGATGAACCGCCTGCCACAACGGCTTTTAACTTTTTACCATTGCGAATACCTCCGCAATAGGACTCGCTGTATATAAATTCTTCTACAGGAATGCCCAGCTCGATCTCATACACACCAGGTTTGTTGATATGACCCGAAGCAGAGATCAGTTTTGTGCCGGTGGATTTGCCTATGCCAATTTTTGCATACTCATCACCGCCCATGTTTACTATCGGGCATACTGCAGCAATGGTTTCTACATTGTTCACCACGGTGGGGCAGCCCCACAGGCCCGCAACGGCCGGAAATGGTGGTTTAATGCGCGGATTACCCCGTTTGCCTTCCAGGGATTCGAGCAAGGCGGTTTCCTCTCCACAGATGTATGCGCCTCCGCCAACCTGTACATAACAATCATGCGAAAATCCGCTGCCCAGGATATTCTCACCCAGCAGGCCGGCCGCGTAAGCTTCGGCAATGGCTTGTTCAAGAATGCGGGACACATAAAAATATTCCCCTCGGATATAGATGTAAGACCGCCTGGCGCCAAGTGCGTATGAAGAGGTGATCATGCCTTCGATCAGGGCATGTGGAATTTTCTCCATCAGATAGCGGTCTTTAAACGTGCCGGGTTCCGACTCATCGGCATTGCATACCAGGTAACGCGGAACACCTTCCGGTTTGGCCAAAAAGCTCCATTTCATGCCAGTAGGAAATCCAGCTCCACCCCTGCCCCTGAGACCTGAACGCTTCACTTCATCGGTTACCTGATCGGGACTCATGGTTTTCAGGGCTTTTTCAACTGAGGCGTATCCCCCGTGAGCTCTGTATACATCCAGGGTATTGATCCCCGGAATGTCAACATTATGCAGTAAAAGTTTTTTCGCCATGGCTTTTGCCGTGTTTTGCTACAGGGTATTCTTATAATCTGTATCGGTATAATTTCTTCTTTTACCGGAAGCGCGATAATCGTCGAGCAAACGGTCAATTTTTTCATAACTGAGGTTCTCGTGGTAGCTGGCGCCGCACTGAAGCATGGGTGCAGTACCACAGGATCCAAGACATTCGGCTACTTTTAGCGTGAACATACCATCTTTGGTGGTTTCGCCCACCTTAATCCCCAGCTTTTTTTCAATGTACTGAACAATATCTTCTGCTCCGTTCAGCCAGCAGGAACTGGTTTGACATACTTCGAGAACGCATTTACCAACTGGCTTCAGGTTAAACATGGTGTAAAAGGAAGCCACTTCAAACACCTCAATGGGCTTGATGTTCAGCACAGCTGCCACATAATCCATCACCTCAGGACTGAGCCACCCGCCGAATTCAGCCTGAGCAATGTGCAGCACTGGCAACAGGGCCGATTTGTGTTTCCCTTCAGGGTAATACGTCATGATCTTTTTTACCGTAGCCATGGCTTCGTCGCTGAATTTAAGTTCGGCGCGCCTGCTCTTGCTGAATTCCTGTGTTCCGTGAACCTGAGATCCCATTTTTGTAATGCTTTAGTTCTTCTCCCTCATAAGTTTACGCGTCCAGTTCACCGGCAATCACATTCATGCTGCTCATGGTGATGATGGCGTCGCTTAGCAATCCTCCCCTGATCATGTCGGGATACGCCTGGTAATAAATAAAACAAGGTCTCCTGAAATGCAGGCGATACGGTGTACGGCCTCCATCACTGATCAGATAAAACCCCAGTTCTCCATTTCCGCCTTCCACACAATGATAGACCTCGCCTTTGGGCACATCCGTTTCTCCCATCACAATCTTGAAATGGTATATGAGGGCTTCCATGTCGTTGTATACCTGTTCTTTTGGCGGAAGGAAGAAGTCTGGAATATTCGCGTGCGTTGGCCCTTCGGGCATATTCTTAATAGCCTGTTTAATAATGCTGAGCGATTGCCACATTTCCTCCTGGCGAACCATAAATCGATCGTAGGTGTCGCCTGCGGTTCCAACCGGAATGATAAAATCAAAATCCTGATACGACGAATATGGTGTCGCTACTCTTACGTCATAATCAACACCAGCCGCTCTCAGGTTCGGACCTGTAAAGCTATACTCAAGCGCTTTCTCAGCAGTAATGGGGCCGCATTTGATGGTGCGGTCCATAAAGATGCGGTTGCGTTCAAGCAGGCTCGCGAATTCGGAGAGGGCCGGCGGAAATTCCACCAGAAACCGGTTGATGCGTTCCCAGGTGACCTTGCTCCATTCCCTGTCAAAGCCGCCGATTCTGCAGATGTTGGTGGTCAGCCTCGCCCCGCAAATGCTCTCAAAAATATCATAAATATGTTCCCTGTATTGAAACAGGTATAGAAAGCCTGTTGTGGCGCCGGTATCCTGACCAATGATGGTGTTGCAAATGATATGGTCGGCAATACGCGAAAGTTCCATGATGATCACCCGCAGGTATTCGGCCCGTTTCGGGATCTCGGCTTTGATGAGTTTTTCCACCGTCATGTGCCAGCCCATGTTGTTAATGGGAGAAGAGCAGTAGTTCAGGCGGTCGGTGAGAGGCGTGATTTGTGCATAGGGTCTGCGTTCAGCCAGTTTTTCAAAAGCCCTGTGAATATAGCCCAGGGTTGGCACGGCATCGTGAATGATCTCGCCATCCATTTTCAGTACGTTCTGAAAGATGCCATGCGTTGCCGGGTGCGTCGGTCCCAGGTTAAGAATGGAATATTCCTTCTCTTCTTCCTGCTTGTGGTGGGTCTTGCCCGGCTCTTCCGTTATCTTCATATATGCAGATGCTGTTCCGTTATCTAGCGTCCGAACATTTTATCGTCCTTGTCCTCGCGCGTCTGATCTTCCAGTGGGTATTCCTTGCGTAAGGGGTAAATATCCATTTCATCCACGTTAAGAATGCGCTTCAGGTTCGGGTGACCGATGAAGCGAATGCCAAAAAAGTCATAGGTTTCACGTTCCATCCAGTTCGCTGCCGGCCAAATGTCAGTAACTGTTTCGATCTCTGGTTTATTGATGTCGAAAAACGTTTTCACACGGAGGCGAATGTTTTTCTGCATGTTATGAAGGTGGTATATCACCCCCAGATGCTTCTCGTCTTCCGTTTGCATGCCCGTGAGATCGGTTAGAAAATGGAAATTCCATTCCGGATCTTCTTTAAGGGTCTTCAGTACTTTGTGGGCGTGCGTGTGCTGTATGGTGATAACCGGAAAATCATACAGTGTTTCGGCACGAATGAGTTCTCCGTGAAAGTGCTCATTGATGTATTTCTCTATGTTGGCCAGAAGTTCTGTCATACCTTATTCAATGCCATAACTGTTGAGTAATTTTTTGTACTCAGGACTGTATCGTCTGCGCCCGGTTTCGTTCTTAGCCAACTCCTGGATTTTGAGAATGCCATCTATGATTTGTTCTGGCCGGGGGGGACAACCCGGTACATAAACGTCGACCGGAATGATGCGGTCAATTCCCTGCAGTACACTATAGGTATCGAAAATGCCTCCGCTGCTTGCACAAGCCCCTACACTGAGCACCCAGCGCGGTTCAGCCATTTGTTCGTATACCTGGCGAAGCGTAGGTCCCATTTTTTTTGCAATGGTGCCCATAACCATCAGCAGGTCGGCCTGGCGGGGTGAAAAACTCAAGCGTTCCATGCCAAATCGGGCCAGATCGTAATGTGATCCCATCGTGGCCATAAACTCAATGCCACAGCAGGATGTGGCAAAAGGAAGGGGCCATAGCGAATTAGCCCTTGCGAGACCTATCACCGTATCGATCTGCGTCGCAAAAAAACCAGGACCCTCTAATCCATCCGGTTTCCTGGCTACTTCAAGTTTGCTGCGTTTCAATACATCGCTCATCTGAACAGATTTAGAGTGTTAATCCTCCCACTTGAGGGCCTTCTTGGAGATCATATAATAAAAACCAACCAAAAGCAGGAGTATGAATGAGAACACCTCGATCACACCCAGCAAGCCAAGTTCTTTATAATTTGCGGCCCAGGGATACATGAAGATGACCTCCACGTCGAACAGCACAAAAAGTATGGCCACCAGGAAATACTTGATCGAAAAAGGCACCCTGGCATTTCCCTTTGTTTCAATGCCGCACTCAAAGGTTTCGAGCTTCACTTTTGTTTTACGTTGCGGACCCAGTTTATGCGTGGCTAGCAAGGACACCATTGCAAACCCGACAGCGATGGTGAACATGATGAAGATGGGCAGGTAATCCAGGGGAGAATTGGTGCTCATGAGGCTCGGATTTGAGATTGTAAGATTAGGTATTTTTAAACAAACCATCAAAAAAAAGCCTCCTGATAAATGTCTTGTTTGATCCTTATTCCCTGAGCAATTTATAAGTTGCTGTCCAGTTCTTATCGCTGATTCTGACCTGATAAAAACCAGCCGGCAATTCAGGCAAATCAAGTCGTATTGATTTATTGCTCTGCATGTTCAGTTGTTTGCCATACACCAGTTGACCAAGTGAGTTGAAGATCTCCAGATTCAAAGGCCGTGAATAATTCCTGACAAAGTTCAGGTTTATTTCCTGCAAAAAAGGATTGGGGCCTATCTGAAGCCCTGAAGCCAGTTCAGCCCAATCTTTCAATTCAGTGAAGAGGATTTCAACCGGAGCAGAAGAGTTGAAACAGCCGCCATTCCCGACCCAGACACTGTAATATCCCTGCTGAAGTGGCGTATACATCGGCAATGTGGCTCCGGGAACCGCGCTCCCATTAAGATACCATTGGTAACTGGAAGCTGAAACAGTAGTGGCCAGATACCCGGGCATGATTTGCACAACCGGAATGGGCGGAGGCGGATCAACATAGAGGATGGCGTTTCCTGTGATGGAACAGGCGCCAAGATAGGCTGTGTAGGTGTAAACCGTGTTCACCGTGCCGCTCACCTGCACACTCAATCCTTGTTGTCCACTTGACCAGGTGGCCAGCATGGCGTTGGTGTTGATCCCGATCATGCCGGATTGTCCTATACATACCGATGCATTGATGGGTGTGGCAGTTGGATTACCAACCACATTTACCGTTGAAATGTAAACCTGACTCGGACCGTTGCCATTAGAACTGCTGAGTTGTACTGTGTAAATTCCGGCTGCGGTATAAGTTACGAGCGGGTTTTGAAGCGAAGACACCGATGGTGAACCTCCGGCAAAAGTCCAGTTCCAGGCATTAGGATTGTTGGAAGATACATCGTTAAACTGAAGGGCTGTATTGATGCATCCCGGGCTGAAAGCCGTCTGGAAACCTGCCACAGGTGGTGATAAGGGATCGCTGTACAGATCCGTCTCCCAAACCCCCCTTCCAAATGTGGCAGCCCGCAATTTGTTTCCCGGATAATAGATTTCCATATCGAACACAGGCACATTCGGCAGGCCATTAAAATATGGTATCCAGCTGCTCATGCTGGCTTCGCGGTAGTATACGCCGATGTCGGTGCCTACATACATGGCCTGGGGTGAGGTGTTTGAGTACACAATGCAATTGATAGGGATATTGGGCAAACCGGTGGAGTAATTTGTCCAGGTTGCGCCACCGTTGTGTGTTGCAAAAACCTTATTGCCTGCAGAATAGCCCGAGAATGTGACGTACACATTGTTGGGATTCAGGTTATCGAAAGCAAAATCGGTGATCTGTGCTGCACCTGTTGGCATGCCCGAGGTTATGCTTGACCAGGCCGAACCGGCGCTGTTGCTGCGCCAAACCGCTCCGGCGCTGCTGCAAAAAATAATGTTGGTGTTGCTTGGTGATACTTTAATTTCATCAAGGGTCGTGCCAATGCTTCCGAGTTGCTGCCAGGAAACACCCTGATTGATGGATTTAAAAACCTGCTGGTATCCGCAGTAATAAACGTTGGGCGACTGGGGATCCTGTACAATAGGTGATACCCATGCGCCCGTACCGCTTAAGCCATTGGTTATATTTACCCATGATCCGCCATTGTTGAATGAACGGGCAAAGTTGCCATACTGGCTGGAAGCCACGATTGTGGTGTTGTTGCTCCAATCTATAAAACAATCCATGCCATCGCCTCCCAGCACAAAATTCCAGGTGCTGCCGTTCATGAGGTTGGAGCCATTATCCTGGTGACCGGTCACGATCTTTGAAGGTGTGTTGGCGGCAAGTCCCAGTTTGTAGATCTGCCCAATGTTCATATTGCCATTGATGCTGCTCCAACTGCTTCCGTTGTTGGTGCTCCGGGCTATGCCACCGTCGGTGCCCAGAAATATGGTGCTACCATTGTAATACTTCACACAATGCAGGTCGGCGTGTACAAGCGGTCTTCCCCCGCCACCGTACCAATGCGTAAACAGCGTCCAGCTTGTGCCTCCATTCGCGGATTTCCAGCTGTTCACCCCACCCGCCACAATTTCATTGGAATTGGTGGGTGAAGCGTCAATGGCGATGTCGTACCAGCCTTGTCCACCAGAACCGGAACCGTTAGTGCTCCAGTCAAAAATATTGGGTGTGGAGCTCATCAGACTGAAGGAATTTCCGCCATTGGTTGAACGGTAAAGGCCACCGAAACCGTTATTGTTTGACGAAGCCAGAATATAGATCACGTTGCTGTTGGCAGGAGTGACTGCCATACTCAAGCGATTGGTTGACATGGAACCTGAAATGCTGATAGGTGAAAAACTGCTGCCGCCGTTGGTTGAGCGGTAAAAACCTCCGCCGCTAACCACATACACTGTTGTGGTGTCGCCGGGTTTATATTCCGCGTCCACATAATTTCCGTTCAGCACCTGGTTCCAGTTGTTACCTGCATCAAGACTGCGGTATACGCCAACCGAAGTGGCTGCAATCAGGGTGTTGGGATTAAGCGGATTAATAAGCAACCTGTAGATCCTTCTTTGCTGCGATGCCTGCCAAACCAGTCCGGTAAGGTTCCAGGTAAGGCCGCCGTCAATCGACTTTAGAACTCCTGTTGAATGTGTATCACCGGCATCTTTGTCTCCTGTTGAAATGTAAATCACATTGTTGTTTTGCATACTCATGGCAATGTCTGACACACCACAGGATGCAATCTGATCGGTGGTGGTGGTGTAGGTCAGCCCGCCGTCCTTGCTCATCCACAGGCCCCCGGCGGCGGCTCCGATGTAAATGGCATTGGGATCGTTCGGTTTGGTGATGATGCATTGTATGCGTCCGGCTTCCCCTCCGGAACCTGATCCCTGGCTGTTGCCAATTGGTCCCAAAGCGCTCCAGTTCGACAGGGTGGATTGCACAGCCGATGATGGCATGTTGCTTGTACCGGGCATCTGGTGGCTGGCTGCAGCCAGCTCCTGTTGATACACTTCAAGGGCATAATTGCGCGCCGCAAACTTCATGTTTCCGCTTGGATATACCCTGGGCTCCACAAACCATTGCCAGCGCCTGAAAGCATTGTAGCCATGGCCCCTCTCGTAGGGCCTGTCTTTCCAATAAGCGTCAAATTCCTTTACAATGTCGTAATAATTGGCCCCTGTATCCTGCAACATGCTCACCCATTTCTGAGCCTGTACATTACCCATGCTTACCAGGAAAAGTAAGCCGAGAAGCGGTTTCCAAATCAAATAAAATCTTTGCTTCATCTTATTCATAAACAGGTAAATTTAGTGTAATTCCCTATAAATTCTACAGGGCTGGACCATAATTTAACGCCTGTCTGGCTATCACTTCATTCATAAACAAAGTTCCATCAGGAACCTTAAATAATGACTTTGTTTGCATCTTTAATTGCTTACATTTGCATACCAATTCTTTAGCATGGTTTCAGCATTAATTTTAGGCATACTCGGTGGCATTGGCGCCCCGGAAATTATTATCATTCTGATCATTGTTCTTCTGATGTTCGGAGGTAAAAAAATACCCGAACTCATGAAAGGACTCGGGCGCGGCGTTAAAGACTTCAAAGACGCCAGCCGCGGAACATCTGACGAAAACGATAACGAAAAAAAATAATTTTATTTATTTTAACAGACAGGCGTTATTCTCGAGCAGGTAACGCTTTTCTTGTTTTAATCACACCATGAGCGCCTACACATTCAGCGATATTGAGCAACTCCAGTCCGATCTGAAGAACTCGAAGATCACCTGTGTTGACCTTGTGAAAGCGGCCCTGAAATTTATTGAAGCCAGGAAACACCTTAATGCCTTTCTCGAGGTGTTCGAAATCAGTGCCCTGAAACAGGCGGAGCTTGTAGATCAGAACCTCCGGAAAGCTAAAGCCGGTAAACTTGCAGGTGTGCTGGTGGGCCTGAAAGACAACATTTGCTATAAGAATCATAAGGTGAGCGCCTCATCGAAAATTCTGCAGGGATTTGAATCGCTCTATTCTGCAACCGTTGTAGAGCGCTTGCTGGCTGAAGACGCCATTATTCTGGGCCGCTTGAATTGTGATGAATTTGCCATGGGCAGCAGCAACGAAAACTCAGCTTTTGGAAACGTGCTGAATCCCCTGGATGAAAAGCGCGTTCCGGGCGGATCTTCAGGAGGCGCAGCCGTAGCGGTTGCTGCAGGTTTATGCCATGTGAGCCTGGGTTCCGATACCGGCGGATCCATACGCCAGCCGGCCAGTTTTACCGGTACAGTAGGACTAAAACCCACCTACGGCAGGGTTTCGCGATATGGTCTGATAGCTTACGCTTCTTCTTTTGATCAGATAGGCCCCATAACCAATACCGTAAAAGATGCTGCGCTTATTCTGGAAGTGATCAGCGGGAAAGACGCGAACGACAACACCTCTTCATCAGAAAAAGTGGGAAATTATGTACAGGAACTTGGTAATTCAAGGCCGTATAAAATTGCCGTGATCAAAGAGTGTGTTGACGCCGAAGGCATTGATCCTGAAGTGAGACAGCTTGTTCTCAGCCGTGTGGACGAACTGAAAAAACAAGGCCACCAGGTTGATTACATTTCCTTTCCTTATCTCGATTACCTGGTGCCGACATATTATGTATTAACCACTGCAGAAGCCTCATCCAACTTATCGCGTTTTTCGGGAATACACTACGGGCACAGGAGCGAAAAAGGCAAAGACCTTGAAAGCACGTATAAAAAATCGCGGAGTGAAGGATTCGGGCCTGAAGTGAAACGCCGTATCATGCTGGGCACTTTTGTACTCAGCGCCGGCTATTATGATGCCTACTACAGCAAAGGTCAGAAAGTGCGGCGCATCATTCAGGATAAAACCCTCGAGATCTTCCGGACATACGATGCCTTGTTAAGTCCCTCCACACCGGGAGTGGCTTTTGAGTTCGGAAAGAATTCTGCCGATCCCATCAAAATGTACCTCGAGGATATCTTTACCGTTCAAGCCAACATTGCGGGAATTCCAGCTATTTCGGTTCCCTGTGGTAAAACATCACAAGGCTTGCCTGCCGGTTTGCAGGTGATGTGTGATTATTTCCGGGAGTCCACCATGCTTAACCTGGCAGCCAGAATAAGTCAGTAAACCCCCTTTTACACCTCCTGCCGTCCTCATGATGATTCTCATCATGCAGAATGTTTGTGTATTGAAATAGTGTAAATTTGCCCTACCAAAATTTAATCCCATGAAAGTATCTGTTATTGGCGCCGGAAATGTAGGTGCCTCCTGCGCCGAATACATTGCCATGAACCGCATTGCCAGCGAAGTGGTGATCCTCGACATCAAAGAAAATTTTGCCGAGGGCAAAGCCCTCGACCTCATGCAAACAGCCACCTTAAACGGCTTCAATACACGCATCAGCGGCAGCACGAATGATTACAGCAAAACCGCCAACAGCGCGGTGGTGGTGATCACCAGCGGTATACCCCGCAAACCCGGCATGACCCGCGAAGAACTGATCGGTATCAACGCCGGTATTGTAAAAACCGTTACCGAAAACGTTTTGAAACACTCGCCAAACGCAGTGATCATTGTGGTGAGCAATCCAATGGATACCATGACCTATCTCGCCCTTAAAGAAAGCAAGCTGCCTAAAAACAGGATCATCGGCATGGGTGGCATCCTCGACAGTTCGCGCTTCAAACATTATTTATCAGTAGCCCTTAACGCCCCCGCCAGTGACATCAGCGGTGTGGTGGTAGGTGGACACGGTGACACCACCATGATTCCTTTAACGCGTCTTGCCTCTTACACCGGCGTTCCCGTGTCGCAGTTTCTCGATGCTGAAACCCTGAAAAAAGTTGCCGCTGACACCATGGTGGGCGGCGCCACACTCACGGCCATGTTAGGCACCAGCGCCTGGTATGCCCCGGGCGCTTCTGTAGCCGCGCTGGTTAGCAGCATCGTAAATGACCAGAAAAAGCTTTTCCCCTGCTGCGTTTACCTTGATGGCGAATATGGCCAAAAAGACATCTGCCTTGGCGTACCGGTGATCATTGGCAAAAACGGCTGGGAAAAAATAGTGGATTATAAACTCAATGCTGAAGAACAGGCCGCATTCAACAAAAGTGCCGAAGCCGTTCGCAGCATGAACAAGGTGTTGAGCGAAATGAAAGCCTGAGATTGCGGTAAAAAAACATGTCTCATATTCTTTTCAAAGACCCGTACCTTTTGGCACGGGTTTTTTATTGTGATCGCATCTCCCTTTGCAGGAATTGGCATAAACTTGCATTAACTGTACTTTTGCCAGAATGCCTTTCATTCGTATCCTTATCGGGGTTCTTCTGTTCCGGCCGCTATGCGCTCAGGAAGATGCCTTGTCGAGGAACGCATTTCTGCAACAGGATATTCAAAGTGCATTTGAGTTCTGGAGCATTAGCCAGCCTGCTGTTTCCTTTCACTCCTCTTTCAGGCCCTACCTGAGCAGCACCTACCGCCAGGCCTCTGATTCTCTCCTGCCGTTCAGAGCCTACTCTTTTCACAAGCGCCCACTCGAAATAAAAATCCAGCGTTCAAGTATTTCGCGTCAGCACAGCAGTTTTGAGTTCCAGCCATTGCTTGATTTCGAAGGGGGCTATGATGCCCTGGAGAAGAAGTTCAGACGTACCGTTGTTGCAGGTCTGCACACCAAATTTAATTTAAACCAAAACCTGACCTGTGCTTTAACCCTTCTGGCAGGTAACGCCGCCTATCCCTTTTTTCTCGACACCAGTGTTTCACGCCGTAATTTGATTCCTGAATTTGGTCAGGCTTACCCCGGGGCCTCCAATTCATACGCCTTCACTGACGTGCAGGGGTATGTGTCATACAGCCCTGGAAAAAAAGGCATTTTCAATTTTCAGGCAGGGCGCGACAAGCATTTTATAGGCGATGGTTACCGGAGTGTGTTGTATAGCGATTTTGGACCAGCAACGCCTTATTTCGCCATCAACACCAATTTTTGGAGGATTCAATATAATGTGTGGTATACCTGGATGTTCGATGTGACTTCAGCGAATGGCGTGAAAAGCGCGTTTAAAAACAAATACGGCAGCTTTCATTATCTGAGTTACAACATCATCAAGGAATTGCAGATTGGCTTTTTTGAAAACGTGATCTGGAAAGGGACGGATACAAACGGGGTGAGAACCTTTGACGTGAATTATCTGAATCCCGTTATTCTCCTGCGGCCCCAGGAATATGCCCTGGGTTCTTCCGACAATTCATTTCTTGGTTTCAACCTAAATCTTACCCTGTTCAAAACCGTTAAATTCTACGGGCAGCTTGGCCTGGATGAATTCTACTTCAAGGAAGTTAAAGCGCAAAACGGCTGGTGGGCCAACAAACAGGCCTGGCAGGTCGGATTCAATTACATTAACGCGTTTGGCGTCAAAGGACTCAAGTGGCGTTTTGAATATAACCAGGTGAGGCCATATACTTACACCCATGGGGTGGTGGAACAAAATTATGCGCATTATGGTCAGGCATTGGCTCACCCTTATGGCGCTAACTTCAAGGAATTGATATCCATTATCGCTCTCCGCAGGAAGAATTGGGAAATACGTGTTCAGGGCTTGTACATGTTAATCGGAAAGGATAGTCTGAGTGCAAAATCCAATGTAGGTCAGAATATTTTTCTGAGTTACAACACCAGACCTTACGATTATGGGCACTACACCACACAAGGGGTACTGAATACCGTCGCCCAGGCCGAGTTCCGCTGCACCTGGTTTCTGATCCCCGAGCTCAACTTAAGGCTTGAAGCGGCTTATATCCAGAGATCTGAAGAAAACACAAAGGGCTACAGACTCCAGAATCCTTATTTCTATTTCGGAATAAAGAGCAGTATCTGGAGCACTTACAAAGATTACTGATCCTCAAAAAGTTCCTTCAGCACCTCTAGGCTTTTCACGGTAACAAAACCCGGCACATGAAAAGCGAAATAATTCATCATGCATTCCAGAAAGAACTGTCTTTGCTGTCGGGACAAAGTGGCTTTCAGGAGCCCCTGTTTAAAGAGGTCCGAAAGAAGTTCCGACTCCATTCTGGCCAGGCCCAGAGGCCAAACCAGCTCAGCCGCACCAAACTGGCCTTCCCTGAAATCAAAAAACGGCGCGTTCTCATGCCTGTTATTCTGAGGTTCGAAGCCAAGGTGATGGCTCAGCTCCATGATGAAGTGTAAATGCAGATTACTGAATCCCTTTTCCGAGTGATCAAGAAAGTCAAAGCAGGTTTCCAGGAAATCGTACAAGGCTTCATTTCCCTGATGTTCCCGGAGTGATTTATTCAGCACATCCTGTATAAACTGTGCGATGGCCAGTTTCGCGATGTCGTTTCGCAAACCCTCATGTACTTTATACGTGCGCGCTTCTGTGAGCAGGTGAATATCGCGGTTTGCCCTGTAAAGCACCTCCGCCTCAATAAAACTCATGGGCTGTATAGATGCTTTGGAAATGCCGCTTTTTGATGTTCGCAGGGTACGCAAGCTCACGGTTAAAAGACCTTCATGGCGCGTGTAAAGTTTCAGAATGCGTTTGTTGTCGCCGTGCTGTATGTTCTGCAGAATAATTGCCTTTGCGGAGATACGCATCAGTTCATGACCAGAATTTTGGTAAGGGCTTTTTGTTCGCCGGTGCTTGTTGCTGCATACACCACATATACACCCGAAGTAACCCTGCTGCCGGAAAGTGTGCTGAGGGGCCACTCCAGCTGTCCGCCTGTTGATTTGGCCTCCCACACCAGATTACCGCTCACATCGCAGATCTTCACAACAGATTGATCCAGTAAACCGCGAATGTACACGTGACCTGAATAATTCGGTCGTACCGGGTTAGGGTAGGCAAACAGAGCATCGAAATTATCAAAGCCCTCTACAATGGCCGAGCGGTAGGACTGAAGGCCTATGTCGCTGGCTATAAAAATATCCCCGGTTACCTCGTCGTAATTAAGGTCCAGGATGGTGTTGGAATAAAGCGGACTGTTGTCCATCGTGAAATGCTGCAACTGTTTTGTGCCATCCGGGCTGAAACAAAACACCCCTCCTGTTTGCGTGCCCATCCACTTGTTATCGGCCCCGTCAACCACTATGGCGCTTACGATCTCGTTTCCCAACAGCAGTTCTACAATGCCGTCTTCAACAATTTTTATGGGTTGCGCGTCAAAATTCGATCCGCTGAACAGGCTGGAGGGGTTGTAGAATACCCGAACCCCTTCAGCTGTTCCAACCCAGATCTTGCCCGATTTGTCTTCCGCGATGGAATAAATGGAATTGCTTCCCAAATTGCCATTACCAACAGCTTTGGACAACACTTTAAAATTCACGTTTAAATTTGGGCTCGGATAATTGTTTGAGTTGAATACCGTAATGCCCTCATCGCGTTCGTGTATGGCCCAAACATATTTATTCTTGTCAACCAGAATGCGTCTGGTGAAACGCGCCCCATCGAATGTGAAGTTTTGAAATTGTCCATTGGTTTTAAGCACGCTTAGAAAATTCTTTACGTCGCTGTTGGCTATCCAAAGATTTCCTTCCTCATCCATATCCAGTCCCGTGCAGCGGGGATTACCGGGTAGGATCTGCGGCATAGTGGAGTTTGAACTGTTGTACACCTTCACCAGGGTATCATTTTGGTATTCAAGAAGCCCGTCGAACCAACCGGATGCCCATACGCGCTTGCTGTTTTTGCGGTCAAAATACACGTAGGTGATATCCTTTATCACATTGTTGGAAAGGTTTAGCGGTGATAGATATTTCCATTCACCTTTGCGTTGAATATTCAGGCCCTGGTCGGTATAGCTCGTGCCTCCGGCGTCTTCGGGATGAGAGGGCGAAATGCCGACCTGACCGTTAAACACATCAATGCTGTTCACAAAGCTGCGGTTGATGCCGTTAAATTCCACTTTGTTTTGTGTGTAATTGGGCCAGCAATTGTATGTTTGGAAAAGGCCATTCTCATAATCAGCCACCCAATAGGACATGTTTTTTTCTGAATCTATTCCAAAGTACATGTCCATGGGTTTGAAAAATGCGCCATTAAAGCTTGTGATGTAATTCTGGATAATCCCGGTATTTATATTCAGGACCATGGGTCCGAATTTTTCCCAAATGGAAAAGTTTTCCCCATACACGCAGCCCACTTTCTTGACATTGGTTTTAGAAGCTGCTGTAGGCGGGTATTTTGCCCAGAATGTCCCGTTAAACACATACAGTGTGTCGCTGTCCTTTATGGTCTCATCTTCAGATGACGGAGAGTAAGCTGCAATGAATTTTTTATCGACCCTGGCCACACCGCAAAAGGGTCCTTTGGGAAGACTGATGGTGTCGGCTTTCCAGTTGTTGAAGTTATTCGGCGATTTCAGCAGATAATTGATCCTGTAAATGCCATTTGGGGTAGCGGCTACAAGCAGTGAGTCGTCGACAGCCACCTGGTTTACTTCAAGTTGAGAACCGTTAGGACCGATGATATAGGTGTCCTTTATTTCCAGTTTATCAGTATCGAACAGCACAATGCCAAAGCCGCAGGCCAGGTAGGCCAGGTGTTTATAGAAGCTCACCTCGTTCACAATTTTACGCCCGTTAAAGGTTTTTAATTTCAGGTCGGGGTAATTGCTGACATGATTGTTCAGGTCAAGCACGTCGATATTGGAGTTTTGGTAAATGGCCAGGAGCTTGGCGTTATAGGGGTTGGCACGGAGGAGTTTGATGCCCACATCAGAAAGGCCGTTGATTTTATTCAGGGCTCGGGCACCCTTTTCGATCTCATCGAGATAAAACATCCCGGTGTAATTGCAGGCGTATATGGAGGTACCGAGACGGCTAACCGAAAAGCATGAATTCAGACTAAGGTGGTCTTTCCATGTGCCAGGACCCACCTGAGCCCTGGTGCTCAGGACCAAAGTGAGTGTCAGGATAAAAAGGCTTTTGTTCATGAATAGGGGGAGAACCCCGGTGAAAACGATAAAATTACTACAATATTATCTTTTTGTGTGTAAATATGCCCGTATATTTGCAGGCTCAAGGCTCCGTAGTTCAACTGGATAGAATGACAGATTCCGGTTCTGTTGGTTGTGGGTTCGACTCCCGCCGGAGTCACAGATGACCAAAATTGCCTCTCTCATTTCCGAACGAAGCAATAAATTGAGCTCGCTCAATTTTTGCGTAGTGAAGGAAATGTGCTGCGAAGCAGCAGGCAATGCTCTCGCACGATCTTGCCAGAAGACCCATTAGGGTCTTCTGCGCCCTTCTTTCGGGTACAAGGGAACAATGATTCTGCCTTTGGCAGAATCATTACCCCCGCCGGTTAACTTTAAAGTCTAGGAAACATACAAGCTTCTTTTTTATTCGGAGGAATAAGGCTCCGACATATTGTTTCTTAAACTCTTTAGGGTTTTTTCCAGGGTTAAGGAATCCATGTGAATGTTTTTATTTTACACTTGCTGATTAGAGCTTCAAATTGGAATATCAGACTTAAGCCTTTACCTTAGGAAAAATTAAAATCATCCGAGGACATAATTTCTGTAAAACCATCAATACCCCATGATCCCTGTGAGCAAAGCCAAAGAACTGGTTCTGGAGAAATGCGTTAGTGTTGGAACGGAAATAATACCCCTCTATGAAGCTGTTGAACGTGTAAGTGTCAATGACCTTTTCGCCCCCATTGACACCCCGCCCTTTGATCAATCTGCCATGGATGGCTATGCCATCCTTTACAAAGACCTTGAACAATTTTCGTCTTTCAGGCTTTTGCAGGAAATTCCCGCCGGAACGCATCTGTCCCTTCAACACCTTCCGGGCAGCACCTTGCGCATTTTTACAGGCGCCCCTGTTCCCGATGGTTACGACACCGTGGTGCCACAGGAAAACGTTAAACAAGCGGGTCGTAATGTTGTTATTACAAATCCGCCTCTAAAACCAGGTCAGCATGTTCGGCCCAGGGCCTCCCAGAGTCGACAGGGTGATCTGGCCCTGAAGGCCGGCACCTGCCTGAATCCTGGCGCGCTTGCCTACCTCGCCAGCCTGGGTTTTGATCGCCTTGAAGTGTTCAGGCTTCCAAAAATTTCCCTCATCATGACAGGAAATGAGATTCAACGTCCTGGCACAAGACTTCAGGCAGGGCATATTTATGAATCCAATTCCTACGGCTTAAGTGCTGTTCTTAAACAATTCGGAATAGCGCCTGAAGCGATTCATTTTGTGCCGGATATCGAATCTACCATCCGGGATGCCATTGAGAAGGCGCTTGCTCAAAGTGATGTGCTTATTTTAAGTGGGGGTGTTTCTGTTGGCGATTACGACTTAGTGGTTCCAGCACTCAAGGCCAGCGGTGTAAAAGAGGTGTTTCATAAAGTAAAACAGAAACCCGGAAAGCCTCTGTTTTTCGGGACTCATGACAAGAAACTGGTTTTTGCGCTTCCGGGTAATCCAGCCGCCGTGCTCACATGCTATTATCAATACATACTTCCGGCACTTAAAAAATTTACGGGCTACCCCGAACCCTATCAAAACTGCATGCATTTGCCAATTTCCTCTGGCTACGCCAAGAAACCGGGGCTAACGCATTTCCTGAAAGCCCGTGCTCAGGATCACTTTGTTCTGCCTCTTGAGGGCCAGGAATCCTACCTCATGAATACTTTCGCCCTGGCCAATTGCCTTATTGAGTTGGAAGAAGATTGTACTGAGGTGAAAAAAGGCGAGCTGGTAAAGGTTCATTTTTTTCAAGCCTGATTCCCGGCTTTTTTCTACCTTGGTTTTTTGCGGTTATGCCTGCAGACTCTTCCATATTGCTTTTTTATTCACTCGTTTTTGTATTTGCCTTTCTGTATGCTATGGTGGGACATGGCGGGGCAAGCGCCTACCTTGCGCTTATGAGTCTTTATTCATTTGCGCCAGAGCAAATGCGCGGAACCGCCCTCTTGCTGAATCTGGCCGTTTCACTTATAGCCTTTGTACAGTATTACCGCGCAGGATATTTTCAATGGTCCCTGTTCTGGCCATTGGCCATCACCTCGGTGCCGGCCGCATTCATCGGCGGACTGATCGTACTTGACGCGGGGATTTATAAAATGATACTTGCCGCCCTTCTGCTTTTCTCGTCCATACGTTTGTTTGGGCTGAGCATGGGTACCTGGCAGATAAACATCCATAAAGGTTTCGGGCTTTCTCTCCTGTTTGGTGGGGCAATTGGCTTGTTGTCAGGCATGATAGGTATTGGTGGGGGAATTCTGCTGAGTCCATTGCTCCTGCTGCTCAAGTGGTCGGATGTTAAACAAACTGCTGCTGTTTCGGCCTTGTTTATTTTCGTAAATTCACTTTCAGGAATGGCAGGCATCAGCATCCATGGTTTTCATCCTGAACACCAGACATTCTGGATGCTTGGTGTGGCTATTGCCGGTGGCCTTGCCGGAGCCTGGTTAGGCTCAGGCAAACTCAGCGCACTTGTACTCAGGAAAATTCTGGCCTTTGTTCTGGTTCTGGCTTCTGTAAAATTGATATTAACATGAGTGATTCGAATTCAAAACTGAACGCCTACATCCTTGCCGGAGGCAAAAGCAGCCGGATAGGCAAGGACAAAGGTTTGCTTGAACTTCAGAAAAAAAGCCTGATCGAACATGTGATCAGCCGGATTAAACCTGCCGTGAACACCATCTGTATTGTAAGCTCCAATCAGGAATACGCCCGTTTCGGCTACAACCTCGTGCGGGATAATCTCCAAGGCTATGGTCCGGCAGGCGGCATTCAGGCAGCCCTAACGCACAGCAGCGACGAGAAAATATTTGTTATCAGCTGCGACATGCCTTTTGTAAAAAGCGCGGCGATCAAGTTCCTGGTCAAGTCTTCGGCAGGATACGATATAACGATTCCAATGTACAAGGGGAAGCTGGAGCCCTTGTTCGGTGTCTATTCCACTGCTTGTGCCAAAGCCTGGGAGAAGCACATGAAAAATGGCATTCTGAAACTTCAGGATCTGATTGAGACCTTTAATTTTCAGGAGATCCGGGTGGATTCCAATCCCTTGTTTGATGATAAATTGTTCACCAACCTGAACACGCAGACCGATTTTTTGAACGCTTTGATCAGATTGGAACATGGGCATTGAAGTGCTTTTTTTTGGAGAACTGGCTGAGATCTCCGGCAATAGCAGTGCAGGACTAGACCTGGCAAGAGATACAGATGAACTGCTGGAAATTTTAATGGTCAAATATCCGGACCTTCGAAACAAATCCTTTAGTGTTGCTTTGAATAATAAAATGATCAAGGGCCCGAAACCCCTGAACGAAGGTGATGTTCTGGCCCTTATGCCGCCTTTTTCAGGTGGATAATGTACTATGCTCTCTCAGGAAGATAAAGAAAGGTACTCAGCACAAATACGCCTGCATGCGTTTGGCGAAGAAACTCAGGTTAAACTGAAATCTGCAAAGGTACTGGTGGTTGGAGCAGGCGGGCTTGGCTGCCCTGTACTTTTGTACCTCTGCGCGGCTGGAGTTGGTTGCATCGGAGTTGTGGACAACGATGTGGTTGAACTTTCCAATCTGCAAAGGCAGGTATTATATGAAATGCGCGACTGTGGCAAATTAAAAGCCAAGGCTGCAACTGAACGGCTGTTGGCCCTGAATCCTTCTCTGAACATTATTCCACATGCCATTCGTTTTAATGCTGGTAATGCCTGGGATCTCCTGAGCAATTACGACCTGGTGATTGATGCCAGCGATAATTTCGAAACCCGCTTTCTGATTAATGATGTCAGTGCGCTTCAAAAAAAACCCATGGTTTACGGCGCCGTGTTCAGGTATGAAGGTCAGGTTTGTGTGTTTAATCTGCACCTGAAAGATAAACCCGTCTTTAATTACCGGCATCTTGTGCCAAAACCACCGGAAAGCGGAGATACGTTGAATTGCAATTCAGAGGGCGTGTTGGGTGTTTTGCCTGGTTTGATCGGCAATCTTCAGGCGGCAGAAGCCATAAAAATAATTTGTGGTTTGGGCCTGCCTCTTCATGGCCAACTTGTGAATTATAATGTTTTAACCAATCGTTTTTACGAGGTGGCCTTAAATTCTTCGGGAAACATTTCTGGTCCCCGGAACAAAACTGAGCTTGAGAGTTATGATTACACTTTGTCCTGCAATAACCAAAACAACCTGGAGATCTCTGTTCAGGAATTTGAACGACTTCGCATGATGAAAAATGTGCTTGTCTTGGATATACGCGAAGAAAATGAACAACCGGAAACCGAAGAACTGGAAACCATTCGGGTGCCACTTAGCCGGTTCGGAGATTTCATTAAGGCGGCTGAAGTTCCTGAAAATCTGATCCTGCTCTGTCAGAGCGGGTCAAGAAGTCTAAAACTTGCCGGCGAATTGCATAAGCAAGGTGATAAAAGAAATATTTACAGTTTAAAGGGAGGTCTATTGGAATGGAAAAGACAAAAACAAATTCAGTGAAAAACAAGAAAAAACATACGGTGTTTGTTCAAGGGCCTATTAGCCCTCAGTTTATTGCAGATAGCATTTCAAAACACTCGGTAAAACATCAAATTGGCGCGCATTCAATTTTTCTCGGGCAGGTTCGCAGAGACAGTGTTCAAAACAGCACCGTGAGAGCGATTGAATACACCGCGTTCACCGAATTGGCTGAAGAGAAAATCGGTGAAATAAGAGAGAAGGCCTTTGCTCAGTATAACCTGGAGTGCATGCACATTTACCACAGTCTTGGAGAAGTGAAATGCGGAGAGATCTGTCTGTTTGTATTCACCTCATCAGTGCACCGGGAGGCCGCCACAAAAGCCTGCCATGAAATAGTTGAATCCATCAAGAAAGAAGTCCCCATTTGGGGTAAAGAATTGCATGATAATAATTCGCACAGCTGGAAAGTGAATTTGTAGCACCCTAAGTTATGATCAACATTACCCATAAATCAAGTACCAAACGCCTGGCCACAGCACAGGCCACCGTTAAGCTCAGCCAGTCTGAAGCCATGAAATTGCTCCTTAACCGGGAGGTGCCCAAAGGCGATGTGTTTGAAATGGCCAAAACGGCTGCACTGTTTGCTGTGAAACGTACCAGCGACATGATACCCGACTGCCATCCCATGCCGGTGGAATTTACTGCCGTACGTTTCAGCACGGATGGCCTTAACATCAGAATAGAAGTAGAAGTGCATACGGTTTACAAAACAGGTGTTGAAGTGGAAGCTATGCATGGTGCATCCGTAGCTGCGCTTACGGTTTATGACATGCTGAAACCGCTCGACAAAGGGATTGAAATTCTGAACATACGCCTGCTGGATAAAAAAGGCGGAAAATCCGATTTTAAGGACAAGGTGCTGCCTGAAATTAAAGCTGCCGTGATTGTGAGTTCGGACTCCGTATCGTCTGGGAAGAAAACCGATATGGCCGGTAAGATTATTTCGAACAAACTGAAGTCTTTTCAGGTTGAAGTTGTGGATTACAGGATTGTCCCAGATGAGACCGATGTCCTGCGGAATGCCGTGCAGGCCTTGTGTGCCGAGAAAGTCAACTTGATTATTATTACAGGTGGCACAGGGCTCTCCAAACGCGACCTGAGTCCTGAGGCCATTAGGCCCCTGCTGAGCAGAGAAATACCCGGCATCATGGAAGCGGCCAGGGCTTATGGCCAAAACAGAACGCCGTATGCCATGTTATCCAGGGGGGTTTCCGGAATGATAGGTGACACTTTGATTTTAACTTTGCCAGGTTCAAGCCGTGGTGCCGAAGAATCCATGGATGCTTTGTTTCCGGCTGTCTTGCACGTTTTCACCATTTTAAAAGGTGGCCAGCATGAAAAAAACAACTGATCAACCGCCAATGGTGATCATGCTGCGGTTGTTTTGATTCAAGGTGGAATCAGAAAACGCTTCGAAGCTGCTCATTCCGCCCCGGGTTGATTTTTTATGCCACACACTGGATCGGATCAGCTCGACGAGCTCTTCTCCTTTTCTGAAAGCTCCAAGCAGGTCTGTTTCCTGTCCTGAAAAAAGACAGTTCTTCATTTTACCATCGGCAGTTAAACGCAGGCGGTTACAGGTGTCACAAAAGGGATTGGTAACCGAAGAGATCACCGCGAAAGTACCCAGGTATCCCGCAATCCTGAAACTTTTTGAAGTGTCATTTGCCTTGTCAACCAGCTTTTGAACCTTGCCCGGGTGGGCCTTTTCCAGGGTGTTTAGCAATTCACGGAAGGATACGCCTTTATTCCAGTTCCACTTGTTCCCGTTAAAAGGCATGAATTCAATAAAACGGTAATGCAGAGGCTTAAACCTTGTGAACTCAACAAAGTCAAGGATCTCATCCTCGTTCACCCCTTTCATAATGACGGCATTCAGTTTTACATGAAATTTCTCATCGATCAGGAGCTGAATGTTGGAAAGCACTTTTCTGAATTCATCCCGTCTGGTGATTGTGTTGAACCGGTCTTCCCGAAGTGAATCCAGGCTGATGTTGAGTGATTTGATCCCACATCTCCTGAAAACATCCATGTATTTGTCGATCAGGATTCCATTGCTTGAAACCGCGATTTCCACAGGGAGTCTCGACAAGCCCTGAATGATTTCTGCAGCATCTTTTCTAACCAATGGTTCCCCGCCTGTTAAGCGGATTTTTTTTACACCCAGGCGAACAAAAACCGAGGCGATAGCAATCACCTCATCCTGACTCATAAAATGTGAAGGGGCCTTGAGTTCAAGTCCCTGCTCCGGCATACAATACGCGCAACGAAGATTACAACGCTCGGTAAGCGAAATTCTCAGGTAGTTGTGAACCCGGCCAAACTGATCAAGCAAGGGACCAGCTGAATGGTCTTCTGCTTTTTGTCCTGCCTCACGTATCTTCCCGTTCACCAGCATTGGGTTTATTTTGCCAGGGCGGCTTGTTTGAACTGACCTTTGCTTTTGCGTATGTTCACAGCCACCACCTTGTATTCCGGACACATGGCTTCGGAATCGTGTTCATTACTTGTGATCACATTCAGCATGAGATCGGGAAAATGGAATGTGGTACTGAGTATGCCGGGTTTAACTTCATCCGTAATCTTTGCCTTAATGTCTACTTTTCCCCTTGGCGACTCAACACACACAAAATCACCATCCAATATCAGGTGTTTCTTTGCGTCGTCCGGATGAATTAGCAAGACATCTTCGGTTAGAATCTCAACATTTCCGGTTCTTCTGGTCATGGTGCCAGAGTTGTAATGCTCTAGTTCCCGGTTGGTGGTGATGATGTACGGATAGTCTTTTCCGTTTTGCGCAATCTCCCTGGTTTCGTTGTAATCAAAGTAGTGAAACTTGCCTTTTCCTCTCTGAAATTCACTGATGTGCAGAATTTCAGTATCCTGGCCATCTTTTTTAACTGGCCACTGCTTGCCGTTTTCGCCCAATTCATCCCATTTAACCCCGGCAAAGAAAGGAACGATCTGAGAAATTTCTTCCAGCATTGTATCGGGTTGATACTCTGGTTGAGGATAACCCATCTTGTTCATGATGTCAACCATGATTTGACCATCGCTTTTTGTACCTTCAAGCGGCTCAACAACTTTTTGCACACGTTGTATCCTCCTTTCAGCATTGGTGTAAGTACCGCTCTTTTCAAGGAAACTGGCGCCCGGTAATACCACATGGGCATAACGTGAAGTTTCTGTCATGAACAATTCCTGTACAACAAGAAGATCCAGGTGTTCCATGGCTGCAATCACTTTATTGGTATTGGGATCGGTTTGCACCACATCTTCTCCCATCAGCCAGAGGGCTTTGAGCTTGCCGTCAATGGACGCATCAAACATTTCAGGGATCTTGAGTCCTTTGCCGAGTGGAATTTTGCGTTTATAAAATTCTTCATAGTGCCTGTTGATCTCTGGATCGTAAGCATTCAAGTAACCTGCTCCCTGGTGTGGCTGGCAGCCCATATCCGCAGCACCCTGCACATTGTTTTGTCCGCGAAGGGGATTCACCCCCACGCCTCTTCTGCCGATGTTACCGGTAATCATGGCGAGATCAGAGATCAGCATCACAGTGAATGAACCCTGAGAATGTTCTGTCACACCCAAACCATGAAAAGACATGGCGTTTGGCGCCTTGGCATAAGCCAGAGTGGCTTCGCGCACCAGTTCTTTTTTTACGCCTGTGATGCGCTCCATTTCCAGTATATCAAGTTTCAGGATTTGTTCACAGAACTGGGCGTAACCTTCTGTCCGTTGTTCAATAAACGCCTTGTCTTCAAGCTTCTCCGTCACAATGTAGTACAGCATCATGTTTATAAGGGCCACATTGGTGCCGGGCTTGAGTTGCAGATGATAGGTCGCGTAACGCGCTATCTCTGTGCGGCGCGGATCCACCACAATGGTGGTCTTTCCTTTTATGGCGTGTTGTTTGAGTTTAGCCCCGGTAACAGGGTGGGCGTCTGTTGGGTTTGCGCCGATCACCAAAATGCAGTCCGTATACTTTATGTCTTCCACCGAATTGGTTGCGGCCCCTGTTCCAAAGGAACGCTGCATGCCAAGAGCTGTTGGTGAATGGCACACGCGCGCACAACAATCGATGTTGTTGGTTCCGATTACCGCACGGATAAACTTCTGCATGAGGTAATTCTCTTCGTTTGTACAGCGTGCCGATGATATGCCCGCAATGGCATCTGGTCCGTGTTGTTCTTTAATGCTGGTCAGTTTGTCAGCGATGTAATCGTACGCCTCATCCCAGGTGGCGGGTTCCAGTTCTCCGTTTTTCCTGATAAGGGGCGTGCGCAGGCGATCGCCGTGGTTGTAAAACGAAAAAGCGAAACGGCCCTTCAGGCAGGTATGACCCTGATTTACTTCGGCATTGTATGGTGCTTGTATGGATTTGACTTTCCCGTTCAGAACAGCCACTTCGAGATTGCAACCCACACCACAGTAAGTACAAACAGTACGCACCTTTTTATCTGCAGAAATGGATTTGGACTCAAACACGTCGGAGATAGCGGAAGTCGGACAGGCCTGAGCGCAGGCGCCGCAACTTACACAATCTGAGTCAAAAAAGGACTGCTCATTGCTTTTGATGATGTGACTGTCAAATCCTCTTCCAGCCATACTCAATACAAACTCACCCTGCACCTCATCGCAGGCTCTCACACAGCGGAAACAGTTGATACATTTAGACAGATCAGATGTCATGTAAGGATGACTCAGATCTTTTTTACGGTCCAGGTGGTTCTTGCCTTCAGGGTAACGCACATCGCGTACGCCCACTTTGGCGGCAACGCTCTGCAACTCGCAATTGTTATTCACTTCACAGGTCAGACAGTCCAAGGGGTGATCTGTCAGCACAAGTTCAACAATATTCTTTCTTAACCGCTGTATGCGGTCGCTGTGTGTTGAAATGTAGGAATTCGGTATCAGGGGGGTGTGACAGGAAGCCTGTGCCTTTGAGGGCCCGTTTTCCGTGAGGGCTACATCCACACTGCAAACCCTGCAGGAGCCAAAAGGATCCAGGTTTGGCGCGTCGCAGAGTGTTGGCACAAAGTCTTTGCCCATGTGGCGGCGTACAAAACTGAGTATGCTTTCTCCTTTTTGAGCTGCATAGGCTTTTCCATTGATATAAGCAATTGTTTCCATGTTCAGCAATTTTCAAAATAAGGATCGAGTTCGTGTTTAAAATACTTCAGGGCGTTTTTTACAGGCAATGGCACGCCACCGCCCAGCGCACAAAGGGAGCCTGCCTCCATGGTTTCCAGCAGGTCATTCATAAGCGAAAGAGGGATTTTGTAATGTCCGTCCTGCGCTTTTTCGGCAAGTTCATACCCTCTGGTTGAGCCCAGCCGGCATGGAAAACATTTGCCACAACTTTCATGCGCAGTAAAGCGAAACAAGTGGGCTATATATTGTATGAGCGGAAATCCTTCAGGAATACACACAATGGATGCGTGACCAAGCAGAAAGCCTTCCTTTGAAAAAGAATCGAAATCAATTGTAAGATCTTTGATCTTTGAAACCGGTACCAGTCCGCCGAGCGGTCCGCCGATGTGCAGGGCTTTCACGGGCTTTGAGAACCCGCCACCCAGTTCATTTATCACATGGGCCAAAGGGGTGCCCATATCCACTTCATAAATTCCAGGCTTTTTAAAAAAGCTGTCGAGTGAAAGCAGTTTGGTGCCTGAGGATTTAGTTGTGCCGATTGCTGCAAAGTGTTTCCCTCCTTTTTCCATTATGAAGGGCAGATTGGCCAGTGTTTCAACATTATTCACTACGGTCGGCTTATTGAATAAGCCTTGTTGGGTTGGGTAGGGCGGTCTGATGCGAACTTCCGGCCTCTGGCCTTCAATTGAAGAGAGTAGTGCCGTTTCTTCACCGCAAATGTAAGCGCCTTGTGCCTTTATCACTTTGAAGTCGAAACTGAATGAAGTGCCTTTGATGTTTTTACCTAAAAGCCTCGCATGGTGCAGTGCTTCGATCGAAGCGGAAATGATGTTTACAGATTCAGGATACTCCCCGCGGATATACAATACCCCCCATTCTGCCCCCGCCATATACCCGGCAAGCATCATTCCCATGAGCAAGGCGTGGGGGCGCTGCTCCATGATATAGCGGTCTGAGTAAGCGCCAGGGTCGCCTTCATCGGCATTGCATACAATGAATTTTGTATCAGCGCTTGCGTTTCTACAGGACTCTACCTTAAAAGCCATGGAAAAACCCGCGCCTCCCCTTCCCCTCAATCCTGAATCCTTCAGTTCATTTAGCAGGATAAGCGGATCTTTTTTCAAACAGCTTTCAAATAATTTGTAATACGTTGCCACGTCTGGATAAGCTGAGGTGAGAATGCCAGCCCCTTTGCTGCCTGTATGATAGGTTTCTTCACTTTTTGTGTGTTCTGTTTTGATTTTACCGAGTCTGGTTTTATCAGTGCCTGAGTAATTTTTGCCGTTGAGGTGGAAAGCTGCATTTTCATGGCAGCGTCCCAGGCAACACATTTCCCCGATCTCTTCCGGTTTGAATTCCTTCAGTAATTCTGTTTTAAGTTGCGCTTGTGTTCCAGCGGTCATACAGGCGCTCCCGTTGCAGAGGTAAACCTTCTTGCCCCTGTTTTCCGGTTTAAGGAAATCATAGAAAGAAACAGTTCCATAAACGGTTGATTTCCCGACCAGGAATTCCTGGCGCAGGGCTTCCATGGTGGCGGCATCGGGTGTGCCCTGCGTGGCAGCTGAGTCCCCCAGATTTTCGAAGAGGTTCTTATGGAGGCCTTTGCGGCCCAGTAAATGGCTTAAGTTACTAGACATGGTTCGGTGTATTGTGCTCGGTACTTAATACTCCGGTTTGGAGTACCTGTTCGGCGTTGGAATAAACTGTGAATTTGGATCCCCTGCAAAAGGCCATTAAGCTTATACCCGCTTCCTGTGCTTTTTCAATGGCCATGCTGGAAGGTGCTGATACGGCTGCGAGAAACGGAATGCCCGCGGACCTGACCTTGTTTACGATCTCGAATGAAATTCTCCCGCTAACGGTAAGGCATTTGGCTAGATGAAGGCTCCCCTGGTTGAGTAAACATCCTATCACCTTGTCAACTGCATTGTGCCGCCCGATATCCTCCTGAACACAGAGTAATTCACCGCTTATGGTAAATGCCCCGGCTGCGTGGGTTCCGCCTGACTGCTTAAAATTGCCCTGTTCAGCACTCACCATTTCAAACATCTTTGGCACGAGTTCGGCTCTGAGAAAGTCTTTTTTCTTTACGCCAGGGGCTGAGGTTTCTTCGAATTCAGCTTTACCACACATGCCACAGGAGGAGGCCGATAACAGGTTACGGGTATTGGCGAAATTCTTGAGCACTTTCCCGGGTGGTATACTCACTTCCACCGCATCCGTATTCGAATGCTGGTCTTTTGATGTTATGCGAACAGAGGGTTCATTTTCCAGATCCTGGTAAATACCTTCGGTGTATAACAATCCGCGCACCAGGTTGTTTTCGTTGCCCGGTGTTTGCATAGTGGTTGTAAACGGGATGCCGTTCACAGAAATGCTCAGGGGAACTTCAACGGAAACTATATCTTCCGTTTCGGAAAATTTCAGACCATTGAACACGCGTGCGCTATATTTTTTTACACTCATCAGGATAATCCTGTGATGGTTCCGTTGTTATCGATATCCATGCCTTCGGATGCCGGTATGGCAGGCAAACCAGGCATACGCATCATTTCGCCTACAATAGCTACAACAAAGCCTGCGCCTGCGGCCAACTCGAATTCGCGGATGTTGATTTTGAAATCTCTCGGTCGACCAACCTTTTTTTCGTCTTCAGAAAATGACTTTTGTGTTTTGGCCATACAAACCGGAAATCCATTCACCCCCAGTTTATCGAATTCCTTGAGTTGTGATTTGGCTTTTGGCGAGTATGTCACTTCCGAAGCGCCGTAAATTTCTGTAGCTATGGTTTTGATTTTGTTTTCTATAGAAAGGTTCCAATCATACAGCTGCTTGTAGCTGTTGCTTTTGCTTTCAATCACTTCTACTACAGCTTTGGCCAGTTCTTTTGTACCTTCTCCGCCCTGACCCCAGCCTTTGGACATCACGGCTTTTACGCCAAGCGCCTGGCATTTCTGCACCACATAGTCGATCTCTTCCTGTGAATCGGTGGGAAAGTAATTTAAGGCTACCACGGCTGTGTATCCGAATTTTTTGCAATTCTCAATATGTTTTTCGAGGTTTTCGAATCCCTTTTGAATATACGCCATGTTGGGCGTGTTGTATTCCTCGCTTTTTGCCCCACCATGGTGGCGCAAAGCCCGTATGGTGGCTACAAGTACGAGGGCCTTTGGTTTAAGGCCGCCGACGGGGCATTTGATGTCGAGGAATTTCTCTGCGCCGAGGTCAGCGCCAAACCCCGCTTCGGTAACCACATAATCGCAAAGGGACATGCCTGTTTTGGTGGCGATGATGGAGTTGGTTCCCTGGGCAATGTTGGCAAAGGGTCCGCAGTGTATAATGGCCGGATTCCCTTCAAGTGTTTGTACCAGATTGGGTTTTATGGCATCTTTCAACAAAATGGCCATGGCTCCTTCGGCCTTAAGCTCCCTGGCAAATACAGGGCGCTTGTCGTATGTAAATCCAATAAATATATTACCCAATCTTTTTTTGAGGTCCGCGAAGTCCTTTGAGAGACATAGAATGGCCATTACTTCGGATGCAGCTGTAATGTTAAACCCCGCTTCCCTGGGGATACCATTGGCTGTTCCGCCTATGCCAATGATGATGTGACGCAGTGAGCGGTCATTCATGTCCATTACACGTTTCCACACAATGGTTCGGGGATCGATGTTCAGATTGTTCGTCTTGTTCTGGATATTGTTGTCGATCAAGGCGGCAAGCAGATTATTTGCTTTTTCAATGGCTGAAAAATCGCCGGTGAAGTGCAGATTGATGTCCACCATAGGAATCACCTGGGAGTACCCGCCGCCTGCAGCTCCACCTTTCATACCAAATACCGGACCCAAAGACGGTTCACGCAGGACCACCATAGCTTTTTTGCCGATTTTATTAAGGCCGTCTGTCAGCCCGATCGAAACGGTGGTTTTACCTTCACCAGCAGGAGTGGGATTAATGGCGCTTACCAGGATGAGATTGCTTTGTGCCACCTTCTGTTCATTGATGAGGCTAAGGGGTAGTTTGGCTTTATACTTACCATAGTACTCCAGATCGTCCTGCGTAATGCCAAGTTTCTGGGCAATTTCATTAATGTGTCTGATTTTGGCGCTTTGGGCGATTTCCAGGTCTGTAAGTGCTTTTGTACTCATACGCGGTTTTTCTAAGGCTCGGGTTAGGGTTAATTTGAATCAACTAACTAAAGTAGCAATTAGTTTTGTTAAATAGAATGCCGCTCCTTGTTATTTGTTAGGCACTGAGAATCAGGAAATCACAAGCCGAATAGGACCTTAATCAGGACCATTTCCCGCTCCTCACAAATCAGGCAGCCATTCCGAATTCAATGTTATTTTTGTAGCCTAATTTTATGCACATGAAAAATCTCAGTAAACTTCTGTTAATTACCCTGTTCCTGAACGGACTCGCGCTCAGAGCCGATGAAGGCATGTTTCTGGTGCACCTCATTGGTGACAAAACCTATGCTGACATGCAGAAACGTGGACTCAAACTCAGCAAAGAGCAACTTTATAGTATGAATAAAAGCAGCATCAAAGATGCCATTGTGATCTTTGGTGGAGGCTGTACCGCAGAACTCGTGAGCAAAGAGGGCTTGCTTTTCACCAACCACCACTGCGGATATGGCAGCATTGCCTCGGCAAGCTCGGTTGAACACAATTACCTCCGCGATGGTTTTTGGGCAAAAAACAGGAACGAAGAGATAGCCTGTCCCGGACTCAGCGTGCAATTTCTGGTGAAGATCGATGACGTCACCGAAGACGTTCAGGCAAAATTAAAGGACTTGAAGCCTTCAGAGTATTTCTCCAGGCTTCCGGGCATCCTGAAAGAAATGTCAGACAAGGCTTCTGAAGGCACAAATTACGAGGTGCGGATCAGCAGCTTCTTCAAAGGCAACCAGTTTCTGCAATTCACCTATGAACGCTACAAAGATGTCAGACTGGTTGGGACTCCACCCGAAAGTATTGGCAAATTTGGCGGGGATACAGACAATTGGGAGTGGCCACGCCATACAGGTGATTTTTCCATTTTCAGGGTTTACATGTCGGCTGATGGAAAAGCCTCATCCGACTACAAAAAAGAAAATGTTCCCTTTGTTCCCAAACATTTCCTGCCCGTTTCCATCAAAGGATTAAATGACGGTGATTATGCCATGATCTTTGGTTATCCGGGTGGCACCAACCGGTACGAAACCTCTTTCGGTGTAAAACTGAAAATTGATGTGGAGAATCCCAGCCTTGTAAATCTGCGCGACGCGCGTTTGAAATGCATGTTGGCTGAAATGGTGAAAGATCCTGCCGTAAAAATTCAACTCGCCAGTTCTTACGCTGGTATTGCCAATTACTGGAAGTTCTTTGACGGAGAAAGCAAACAACTCATCAAACACGATGTGTATGCCCGTAAGCAAAAAGACGAGGCCGCATTCGAAGCCTGGGCCAAAGGCAAGAGCGAATACGACAACCTGTTCAATAACATCAGGTCAACCTATGATGCCTGGACACCTTATGCCAAAGGAAGGGTGTATTTGCTGGAAGGCATTTACGGTTCTCCTCTGCTCTCTTTTGCGTCCCAGTTCAAAGCCCTCGAAACGGCCCTCAGCAGCACGGCCACTACGGCACAACAGGAAATCACGAAAGCCTTGACCAGTCTGAATACCGCACGGGAAAAATTTATGAAGGACGAAAACCAGGCTTCTGACGTGAACATTCTGGCGCAGGTGCTGCACATGTATCATAATGATATCGTGGCTGAACAACAGCCAAGAGCCTTCTTCTCAGAGCTGGCCACCACTTATGGTGACCTGCAAAATGATGATGCATACAGGAAATTTTCAAAAGATGTTTTCGCCAAAACCATGTTCCTGAACAACGAGGCATTCAAAGCTTTTATGGATAAGCCCGACACGGCAGCTCTTCGCAAGGATCCGGCCTATAAAACGGCTATGGCCTTTATTGAGAATTACAATAAGAACTACGATAAGTTCTACAAGGATTACATGGCCAATGCTTTTGCCTGGAACAACAAATATCAGAAAGGCATTCTGGAAATGAAGAAAGGCACTACGCTCTATCCGGACGCAAACTTTACGATGCGCGTTTCATACGGGAATGTAAAGTCGTATTCACCCCGCGATGCCGTGAATTATAAAGAAGTGTGCACTTTGCGCGGTGTTATGGAAAAGTACAAACCCGGAGATTACGAGTTTGATGCCCCAAAAGAACTCATCGATCTGATTGCCAAAAAGGATTATGGACAATACGCCGATAAGAAAAGCGGCGAGGTAGTGGTGACCTTCATCACAACAAATGACATCACCGGTGGCAATTCCGGTTCACCCGTGATCAATGCAAAAGGTGAACTGATTGGATTGGCTTTTGACGGGAATTATGAGGCCCTCAGTCACAAGATCGCTTTTGACGCCGACCTCAACCGCACCATTTGCCTTGACGTGCGTTACCTGCTGTTTGTGGTTGATAAACTAGGCGGTGCCAAAAACATCATCGACGAATTGCAGCTTGTGAAAAATTAGATGCCTGCATCACAAATTAAAAAGCCTGTTCAAGTGTGAACAGGCTTTTTTGTTTAACGCTCCAGGGGCTTTTTCTTTTCAGGCAGCAAAAAGCCTATCCTGAATCCAAAGCTTGCACAAAGTCCTACACTTGGCCAGCGATAAAATCCATGATAATTGGTGAGATTGCCAATATCATTTGTTGAACCATATACATAATAAGTCGGGTTATAATACCCGTTATTTTGAATGTCGGTTTTGGTTGAAGTTTTAACATTTGACTTGGAATCGGCCTGACCCGCAATACCCACTCCAAAATAATAATCCATTGTTATGGCATTTCCCAGAATAAACTGCCGGCCATAATTGATGATCGCTCCATAAGCGAGGGTGTTGATGTCAGATTCACGATAAGTGGTGGTGATTGTGGTCATATAAGGGGGCGCAGGAGAGTACGCGAAATTCTGAGCTGTCATAACATAAGTGTCCTGAAAATTCATATAAGACAGTGCTGCGTCTATGCGTATATAACGCCCTTTAAGTGGATGTGCATACTTCATGCCCTTCAGGGAATAATCCTGGCCAACCATGAATTTGATGCCGGGTTTGAAGAAAAAACCAGACATGTGGGCCTTGCTTCCGTTACTGGTATAAAATTGATTCCCACTTGTGTTTGGCGAAATGGAATTGTTGATGTAGCCCAGCTCTGTTTCAAAATTGGTTCCCATTTTAATCACCTGTTCATAGCCAAGTGTAATCTGGTTATTCACAAAAGAGAAGGGATATATCTTAATGACCGAACGCCTGCCCATGATCTCGCTATGTTGATTTTCAACCGAAAGTTCATCCGGTCTCACCATCACCACAGTGCCAATGGCAAGCGAATACTTAAGCACCTTGTCTATTGCAATCACATAGACAGGTCCATCAGGGTTGTCAGGAGATTTGTATTTAATCTCCGATTCCCCTATTTCTGTGATCTTGCAGGGGATTTTTTTCTGATTTCGGGTATAAAGGGTATCGCTCTGCGAATAGGCCCCGGAGAAGAACATCACCAAAAAGCCCAGTAACAATGTTTTTTTCATTGTCTTAAATTTTACACCAAGTTAGGGAAATTCAACGAAACTGCAGCATACTGAACAGCTGGCCCGAATGGGCCACTTTCCGGATAAGAATTAAGCCAGCAAATTTACTTATCAACTAGTACAGGAAGGGCCTGAAGTCGGGATTTAATCGCTTCGCATCAATACGGGGCGATTGGTTGTAGAACCGTTCAAGATCTTCATTCAGGATAGATACCGCTTCGGCTACTTTTTCGTAAGTGAATTGTTTTTTAACATGTACCACCCTCAACTGTCCCGCTGGCTTTACAGCCTTTTTGTGACGTGCCTCTGGATCCGATGCCAGGTCACTGAAATACGTCCTGTCTACATGGAACTGCGCTTTAATACCCGAATCGTTCTCTTCCACCCGAATGGGGAAATCCAGGTCCGCATCCATAAAATTCTTCTCTTTCACCAGGTAAGGAAAAGGTGTCTTGAGCTGATGACCGTATTTGTTTTTCAGTACAACAGCCATCTGCCTGACTGCAGTGCCTGTTTCCTTCACCATGCGCGCCGAGTCTTCCTTCACAAAGCCTATGCTTGAATTGTAGCCGTAGTCTCTTTCAGCAAGAAGATAGAAGGTTTCTTTTAGTTGTATAGCTGGATCAATGTTTAGGTTTGTATCAAGAAAAATACCTTGCCGGACACCGTTCATAAGGCTGTCGCTGCTGTTGCTGTAAATGAAATATACTTTGCAGAAATTCAAATTTTCAATATAGGCCATCATGGTGTTGCGGTTGATGGCGAATTGTTCGAGGGTTTTTGTTTTAGCAAGTTCTGCCTTTCCGTTTTTTTTCAGTTCATCCAGCAACAAGCGGTTGCTTCTCAGCCTGACCACCATCGCGCAGTTCTGGTCGTACGCCAACGAGATCTACACCCGCGCCGAGGGTGATCGGCTGTTTCCCCTCATCGCCATCGGCTCCACCGCGGGGGCGCCGCTGGGCGCGGCCCTCGCGGGGTGGCTGTTCGAACTCGGCATGAGCCCGTTCGTCCTGATGGAGATCGCGGCCGCGATCCTGCTCCTCCACCTCTCGCTCTATCGCGTGGTCGCGCATCGGATGGCGAAAGCCGCGAATCGGCCGCAGGCCGAGCCCATCAAGGGCGGCAACGGCTTCGGCCTCATCCTGAAGAGCCCCTACCTCCGTCTGGTGGCGTTGTTCCTGGTGCTCCTCAATCTGGTGAACACCCTCGGCGAGTTCATCCTGGGCCAGGCGGCGGTCGCGAACGCGGACAGGAGCCTGGCCATGGACCCAGGGTTCGATAAGCAGGCCTACCTGGGCGCGTTCTACGGACGCTACTTCCTGTTCACCAACATCGCGGCCATCCTGATCCAGGCCTTCCTGGTCTCGCGCCTGGCCAAGCGCTTCGACCTCACGGGGGTCCTGCTCGCGCTCCCCATCGTCTCCTTCTTCGCCTACGGCTCGGCCGCGGTGGGCGCCGGTCTATCCACCCTGCTCTACGTCAAGATCGCAGAGAACTCCACGGACTACTCGATCACGAACACGGCCAAGCAGATGCTCTGGCTGCCCACCACCCGGGAGGAGAAGTACAAGGCCAAGCAGGCGATCGACACCTTCTTCGTGCGCTTCGGAGACATGCTCGCGGCCGGGCTCGTCTTCGTGGGAACGAACCTGCTGCCGCGCGGGGTCGCGGGTTTCGCGCGGGTCAACATGCTGATCGTGGCCGCCGCGATTCTGGTCGGGGTTATGCTGCTGCGCGAGCACGGGCGGCTCGTCGCATCGACTGAGAAGGCCATCTCAGGGACGGAGGAGACAGTTCGATGAGAAAGATCCGAGCCGGCGCCGGGCTCGCCCTGGCCCTGATGGCCTCGATCCCGTCGAGGACGATCGCGGAAACCCGCAAGGTGGTGGCGGGCGAGTTGTTCAACCGGGTCGGGTCCTGGCGCTTCTGGTTCGGCGAGGGCTATCGCGGGGCCTGGACCACACCGGTCGAACTTCCGGTGCTGAACCTGAAGACCGAGGCCGGCGGCCTCACTCCCCTGCGGGAGGTCGGCTCCATGCAGACCGTGGGCCTCGCTTTCAAGGGCGCGGACGGCACCGGCTACACCTTCCGAAAGCTGATGAAGGCTTCGGAGCGCAC